>JAEDJA010000040.1 GCA_016296575.1 Treponema sp. | reverse complement strand
TCTTTCTTTCCTTCCCTGTTGTGTCAAACATCGTGTCGCTCTTGTGCGACGGTGAAGACTAATATATATCTTATGAAAAAAAGTGTCAACATGAATTTAAACTTTTTTTGAAAAAATTCACATTTTTTTTCATTTTTTTTATTCACCAGCAAGTGCGAGCACTGGATCAAGCTTTGCAGCACGTTTTGCAGGGTTATAACCGAAGAAAACTCCTACAAATACAGAGAAAACAAAGGCAATGATACAGGCATTTATATTTATCATCAGTGTATAATCCTGAAGCTTTTCGATAATCAGACTTATAACACCACCAAATCCAATCCCAATAAGTCCACCAATAAGAGTGATACTGGCACTTTCAACTAGGAACTGTCGTTTAATATCAAAAGGTCGTGCTCCAAGTGCTTTTCGAATACCAATCTCCTGCTTACGTTCTGTAACAGTTACAATCATAATGTTCATAATACCAATCCCACCAACAAGAAGTGAAATACCGGCAATACATGCAAGGAAAATACTCAGAAGGCCTGTAATCTCATTAATCTGCTCAATCATACTTTGCATGGACATTACATTTACTGCATATTCAGAACCTGAAATCTGTGTGCAGTACTCTTTTATTTTGGTTGTAACAGAAGAAGTGATATCCTCATTTACACACTGAACCATAACTGTATCGGCTGTAGGATTAGGCCTGATTTTTTTTGAATAAAATCCTCGTGGTACATAGGCAGATCCATTTTCAATACTTGCATTTGTCTCCTTAAGTACACCAGTTACCGTAAAGGCAAAGGTAATATTTCCGGAAACAAGAATTATATGTGATCCAACTGCTCCACCATTTGGGAAAAGGGATTCTGCAGTGCTATGACTCAAAATAATCTTTTGGGTACCTTCCACGTTATCGGTTACATTAAAGAATTCCCCGTCTTCCAGTTCAAAGTTATAAGCTTCAAGATAACCGGTTTCAATGGCAGAACAGGATGTACTTGAACTCAGATCATCTATGGAAAGAGTTGTGCTCATGCTGTTTTTGTACCAGACTTTCTTGATGTTCTCCACATTGTCAAAAAGATTGGTGCGGAAAGTGTCATTAAAAGTGACGCTACCGTTTCTGGAACGACGCTGCATAAATCCTGAGCTTACACTGATCATATCAAGACCAGCATTTCCAAAGGTTCCGGTAATCTGCGCTGTAACAGAAGAACCAAGACTGGTGATGGTAATTACTGAAGCAACACCAATAATTACACCCAAAAGCGAAAGAACGGTTCTTAATTTATTTCTGGCAAAATTTTGAAAAGCATTTATAAAATCTTCTAACATTTATTCCGAACCTCCTTCTGAAGTCTGCGGTTCTTTCTTGTTTCCAAGTCCGTCATCTTCAATAAGTCCGTCAAAAATTTTGATGCAGCGACGGCAGCTGGCTCCGATTCTAGGATCGTGGGTTACAATTACTACAGTTACGCCCTTTGCGTTTATTTCACGGAATAGTTCCATTACCTGTTTACCAGTTTCACTATCCAAGGCTCCCGTTGGTTCATCAGCAAGAATGATTTTTGGATTGGTAACAAGAGCTCTGGCAATGGCAACACGCTGTTTCTGACCACCGGAAAGCTCATGAGGTTTATGTTTAAGACGTTCTCCCATGCCAACTTTTTCCAGGGCTTCTTTTGCCAGCTTTAACCGTTTGGATTTTTCGATATGCTGATAACGCAAAGGCAACATTACATTTTCAAGAACATTGAGAGAATTTATAAGATGATATTGCTGGAAAACAAAACCAACCGTAAAGTTTCTGAGTTCTGCCAGTTCATTTTCTGTCATTTTGGCAGTTTCTTTTCCACCGATTTTTACAATTCCACCACTTGGACGGTCAAGACAGCCAATCATATTCATACAGGTAGATTTTCCACTTCCTGATGGACCCATGATTGCAACTTCTTCACCCTGAGTAATTTCGAAACTTACTCCACGGAGGGCGTGTACTTCGGTGTCACCCATTTTATAAACACGGGTTACGTTCTCCAAAGAAATTACTGTTTCAGCCATATTTTGGTTCCTAAATTATTATCAGATTAATTTTCTTAGAATGGCATTCCACCACCAGGCATAGCACCACCAGGCATTCCACCACCGCCATTACGATTGTTTCTGGAATTCTGGTTGTTTTCTTCTCTGGTGAAATTTTTGCTGTTCTTGTTCCAGCCGGACTGTTTTGGCTGCTCTACTTCTTTCAGTATTTCGCCACCCAAAAGACCTTCTGTAATCTTGTAATAATCCTGACTGTATGGAGTTGCAGTTACTTTGATTTTTTCACCGCTTCTTAATTCAACAACATAGTTTGATCCGTCTTCTTCGCGGCCAACAGCATATCTGTCTACAATTACGTAAGTTTCCGGCTCTTTAAGAACGATTTTTCCAGTAAAAGAATAGTTTGGCAGAATTTCTTCAGGATATTCATCAATCTGGATTTTGGCTTTAACTACGGAAGCACCACGGTTTGTAATGCTGCCGATTGCTGGCCATCCTGTTACGTGACCATAAACTGTTTCATTTTTCAAGGCAGAGAAAACAAATTCAACGCGCTGTCCCACCTTTAATTTTGCAACGTCGGTTTCGGCAATTTCAACTTCACAGGTAAGATAATCAATATTTACAAGAGTACCAATGGAGTCCTTAGCTTCCAGAGACTGACCTACCTTTACATTAAGATCAGCGATAACACCGTCAAAAGTTGCAACAATCTGCTGTTCATTCACTTTCTGAACAAGAGAGGCACGTTCGGTTTCCATAAGATCGATTTCCCTGGCAGAACCGTTAATTCTGGAGGTAGCAATATTTAGGTCATGCTTTTCTAGATTGTAAACCTGAGTTGAATCATCCAGCTGAACAATTACATCACCTTTTTTAACACGGTCACCAGCTTTCTTGAATACAGCCATAACTGTACCTTTACCAAGTGCCTGAAGTGTCTGCTGTTCTGCTGCATCAATTGTACCGGAAATCTCGATTACACTTTCGTAGGTTTCCTTTGATGCTCTGTATGTATTTTCACCTGTCTTAGCAGATTTTCCATTCTTCTTTTTCATGAAGAAAAGTGCTCCTGCGGCACAGGCTAAAATCACCAAAATGATCACAAATACTCTGGTTTTCTTTTTCATTGTATTCTCCTATTTTTCCTGCATTATTTTAGTTTTCGTAAAACAAGCTTGTTACTGAGTTGTTGTAGATTATTTTATCTATGATGTTTGAAATTTTTTCAATTTCATAACGCTGGCGGTTATTTTTTGAAGTCAGATATTCACTTTCACTGATAAGACCAGACTCGTAGTAAGCCTTCATATCCTGTTCTACTGACTGATACATTGAAAGATTTTCTGCAATGACAGATTCAGACCAAAGAAGATCTTTTTTTGTCTGACTGTAATCGGCTACACTCACTTCATAATTACTTTCAGCTTTTTTTAGAGTAAGAGTACGGCTTTCATTGTCCAGATCTGTAATCTGATTTTCGATGTTTTTCTTTATGAAAGTATTTGGTTTAAGGGTGATGGAAGCTGTAACCGTAGGCTTTGCATTTTCTTCAACTGGGAATGAAAGTCCACCGGAAATGGAAAGACCTGAATAAGTTGATGAAAGATTTAAACCAACCTTATCAGGAGCTTTTTTATTGGAATTACCCATCATGGTTGTTGTTGATGCACCAGATTCACCGGCTAGTGTGTATGAAGCGCCGGCTGTAAGTGTGAGATTTTTTTTGGCGTCCTGTTCCAGCTGGGCAATCTTGTTGTTGTAAAGAGCTGTTTCAATTTCCTTGTATGTGGATTTATCAAAATCTTCAATATCAAGAAGGAGGAATTCCGGAAAATCTACAGGAATGTATGCAAAGTAATCAAGATTGTCTTCTTCAGGAATATCCAGTTCAATACCGCACTTTGAATAGAAAACTTTAAGAGAATGCATGAATTTTCTGGTCTTGGTACCTACATCATGTTCATCAGAAAGAACTTTCATCTGATTTGTACGGAAAGTGGTGGATGTTTCTGCGTACCCTTTGGTTTTTGTCTGTTCAAACTTGATTGTATCTGAATAAAGATCATTTTTGCTGGTGGTAATAGATTGCGCTGAACTCAAAAGACTTTTCAGTTCGTTGTAAAACTGTTTTTCGGTAGCAAGAAGCCGCTGTGAAAGAGAGCGTTCTGCTTCAAGAATCTGGCGGTCATTTTTTATGGAAGTAATTTTCTGATTGGCCGCATTTTCCGAAATCAAATCAATGCCCACTGAAAAAGTAGTATCGGTAACGGAGGTCTTATCATCTTTTGATGATGAAGAAATATTTGTACTGATACTTGCACTCAGATTTTGAACCTGAGGTATTTTTGCATCAATCTTTGGGGTAATTTTAAAGGAAGAATCGTCCTCGATAAAAGTAAATGTCATTTGTCCGGAAGAAAGTGTTACATCAAAACCCTGATCAATTTTTGTTTTTTGAACATTGAGTTTGGTTTTTTGAAGCTTAAGTGCAGAATCCTGAACTTCTGAATCATTTTCCAGATAACCTTGTAAAAGTGTGATAACCGAAACATTCTGTGCATAAAGCGGCAGAATCAGCAGGCCGGCTGCCAGATAACTTACAATCTTTTTCATAATACTAAGATAGCAGAAATGTACAAAATGTGACTAAAACTAATTGTTATAATTACTGTAATTTTTTGTTATTGGTGGTAGAATCTGTGCCATGGAAGAACGACTTACAAATCTTGAAATCAAGCTGTCATTTATTGAAGATTTTTTGAATCAGCTTCAGGAAGAAACCGTAAAACAGGCAAAAGAAATTGAAAAATTAAAACACGACAACAAGGTTCTTTCCCAAAAACTAAAGGATGTTGCCGAAAATATGCCTGGTGATATTCCTAACAGAAAACCACCTCACTACTAATCGGAAAATTTAATGAACGAAATTAACTACCAGAAATTCACTGTTCTCTATATTGATGACGTTATTGCCGTTGTGTACAAGCCTTTTGGAATGCTTTCGGTGCCTGCAGGAAATGGCCGCGGAGGACGAACAGCACTTTCTTCACTTGAAGACTATATGAGAAAAACAGGCCGCTTTTCGAAAAACCATCATCCGTCGGCAGTTCACCGTCTGGACAGAGAAACTTCCGGTGTACTCATGTTTGCACTTACAAAATCAGTTCAGCAGAAAATTATGGACAACTGGCAGAAAATAGTAACGGCACGAACTTATGTGGCACTTGCAGAAAATGGACATCACAAAGGACCGGCTCTTCCATCAGAAGGAACCATCGATTCACCGCTGGCCTTCAATGCTTATCACCAGACTTATGTTCCACGAGATCTTTCAAGGCTTTCTCCAAAAGAAAAAAGGGGAATGGTAAGTGCGGTAACTCATTACACTGTATTAAGAACCGGGAAGACCCACACTCTTTTTGAACTGAATCTGGAAACCGGCCGCAAAAACCAGATACGTGCACATCTTTCTTCAATAGGATATCCAATTGCAGGTGATGAAAATTACCGCTGCCGCACAAATCCTTTTAACCGCCTGTGTCTTCACGCCCGCCTCCTGGAATTCATTCACCCTGTAACAAAAGAAAAAATGCGTTTCGAAATCCCCGCCCCTAGTGAATGGTGATAGAAACAGCCTGAATGGCTGTTTTGTGACAGCGTATGCGCAGACAGAAAACTTCCGAAGGAAGTTTACCCTTAACAATTCAAAAACCAGTTTATAATTCCAAGGCATAATGCTGGATGACTTAATGTAACAGCCTGAATGGCTGTTTTGTGACAGCGTATGCGCAAAAAGGGGCTGTCCCAATAAGTTTGCATTACGGTGGTTGAGTTTACGGTCCCTGAGCCATGTCGAAGGGTGGTATCCTGAGCCTGTCGAAGGGTCGAAACCACCACATTTAGTGTAGCAGTCATTTCGACGAGCTCAATGAGCGCTACACTCATTACTTTTGGAACAGCCCCCTTCTTTTGCGTTTACCTAATGCTGGATTTTCATTATATTTATAATATGGAAAAAGATATCAAATCAAAACTTCTGCCTCTTGTGCTTACCTTCGTTGTGGTAATCCTTGACCAGGTAACAAAAATGCTTGTAGTACGCTACATTCCTTATTACACAATCGGAGCTTCATATTTTGGTGATTTTTTAAGACTGATTCATGTTTCAAACACGGGTGTGGCCTTTAGTTTTGGAGCTACCTGGGGTGAAACTGCACGCCGATTCCTGTTTGCTTTTATTCCGGTAATTGTTCTTACCATTGTCATGCTGGTTTATTTCCGTAACAAGGATTTCAACAAGCTTCAGCGATGGTGCATCTGTGGTATTGTTGGTGGTGGAATTGGAAATCTGATTGACCGTTTTTTCCGAGCAGAAGGTGTAGTTGATTTTATCGACGTAAAATTCTACGGACTTTTCGGGCTTGAAAGATGGCCTACTTTTAATGTTGCAGACTCTGCTGTTGTTGTTTGCGGAATCCTGCTTTTGCTTTCATTCATCATTATGACTGTCCAGGATGAAAAAGCAAAAAAAACTGAAAATAAATAACTGACAAATCAAATTTTATAAAATAAATCGAGGTAATAATGAACGAAGAATATGAAGTAAATGCTAAAGAAGCAGAAATTAGAGAAGCCAAAATTAAAGCAAGAATCGTGAAAAAATCTTCAAACACTTTCCTTGCTTTTGCCTGCCTTTTACAGATTGCTGTAACAGTTTTGGTAATTCTCGCCCTGATTATACTGGTAGCCGTTTTTGCATTCAAAGTTATGGGACTTACAAGCGAAACTGTAGGTTCATTCTTCACTGTTTTCATGGTTATTGTAATGGGTGGTGGACTGGTTCTTGGATTCATGATTTACAAACGTCTTATCCGGCTTATTGTTGCTAAGACAGGCTGGTATAAAAAACTGTCAGACGATGTTATGACTCACTATTTTTTGGACGAAGAAATTGATGCTTTGAACAAAGGACAGCCGCTGCCTAAAAAAAAATCAAAAAAAAGTGGTTCTAATAAGGGAGCTGCAAAATGATTGGAATTATTGGTGCAATGAGTGTGGAAGTGGCAGAAATTGTTGCTTCCCTGGAAAAAGCAGAAAAAATCGAGAAAGGCGGACGTACCTATCATAAAGGTCTTCTTTTTGGAAAAGAAGTTGTTGTGGTTCAGTGCGGAGTTGGAAAGATTAATGCTGCTCTTTGTGCACAGGGAGTTATTACGGAATTTGGTGCAGACCGCGTAATCAACACAGGAATTGCCGGAGCCTTGGGTGCCGGTCTTGGTGTTTTTGATTTTGTAGTTTCAACAGGTGCTGTTCATCACGACGTGGATGTACGTGTTTTTGGTTATGAGCTTGGACACGTGCCTGGAATTGATGTAAAAATCTTCCCGGCAGATAAAACTATGGCCGATGTTGCCTTAAAAGCATTTAGTGCCAGCGATATTTCCAAAGAACACAAGGTAGTTTCAGGACTCGTTGCTTCCGGAGACCAGTTCATCAGTGAAAAATCACAGAAAGATTTTATCAGAACAAATTTCAATCCAGTCTGCTGCGAGATGGAAGGTGCTTCAATTGCACAGACTTGCTATCTGAATAAAGTTCCTTTCCTTATCCTGCGTTGTGTAAGCGACATGGCCGATGAATCAACACCAACGTATCAGTTCAACGAGGAAAGTGCAGCAACATTAAGCGGTAAATTCCTTATGGAAGTTATCAGAGGCATTTAATGAATATTTTTGAAAAGTTCAAGGAAACGGCTATTTCGGTTCTCCCTGTTATGTTCATTGTTTTAGGCTTAGGATACTTTGCGGCAAAAATGCCTGCTCTGGTTCTAGGCCGTTTTGTTTTTGGTGGAGTTCTTTTGATTCTTGGACTTACAGTTTTTCTTCTGGGTGTTGATCTGGGAATTCAGCCTTTTGGTGAACGAGCCGGGGCTGCACTTACAGAAAAACGTAATCTTACTTTGCTGCTTATTTCAGCATTTTTGATTGGATTTTTAGTGACCATTGCCGAACCAGATATTCAGGTGTTTGCAGCACAGGTAAAAGGTTATTACACAATGGTGAATAAACTGACCGTGGTGCTGGCAATTGCTTTTGGTGTAGGCATTTTTCTTTTGACAGGACTTCTTCGGTCGGTGCTTCACTGGAATTTGAAAATCCTTCTTCTTATTTTTTACCTTATTCTGTTTGCCCTAATGTTCATCTGCCCGTCTTCCTTTGGGGGAGTTGCTTTTGATTCAGGCGGTGCCACCACTGGTCCAATGACCGTTCCATTTATTCTGGCTCTTGGTCTTGGTATAAGCTCGGTTCGTGCAGAAAAAGATGACAGCTTTGGACTTACAGGTGTTACTTCTGTTGGCCCAGTTATGGCGGTTTTTATTTATTCGCTGGTACTCAGAAAAGTAATTGCAGATCCAGTCGTAACAGAAAGCATTTCGGTAAATATTTCGGAAAGTGCAGCTGCTTCTGGTGGATTTGCATCTGGTGGTTTTGCTTCCGCCGGTTTTTTTTCACCTTTTACAAGTATTATTCTTAGCATTGCAAAAGAAGCGGCCCTTTCACTTTTACCATTGATTGTACTTTTTGCAGTTTTTCAGATTTTCCTGATGCACATGACAATGCGTCAGGTAATTCGAATCTCCATTGGTTTTATCTACAGTTTTTTGGGACTTTCTGTTTTTCTGGTTGGTGTAAACGGTGGATTTATGGAAGCCGGCCGAATGCTTGGAACTTTCCTTGGACATCAGGCACAGAGTGGTGGCTGGTGGTTCATTCTTTTGATTGTTACTGGTCTTCTTATTGGAGCAGTAGTTGTTTGCGCTGAACCTGCAGTCTGGGTTCTTACGGACCAGGTTGAAAGCATAACAGGCGGTACTATCAAACGAAAAATTCTTCTTCTCTTTTTAAGTACGGGTGCTGCGCTGGCAATTGCCCTTGCATTGTGGCGTGGTGTACAAGGCTTTTCACTGCGCTGGATTTTAATTCCAGGTTACGCTATTGCTCTTATCCTGATGATTTTTTCTCCAAAGCTGTTCACTGCCATTGCCTTTGACTCAGGTGGAGTTGCATCAGGTCCAATTACATCAACATTTGTTTTGTCGTTTACTTTAGGTGCCGCAAGCTGCTCTGGAAATGGAAACGACGTTTTTGGTGTTATTTCACTTGTTGCCATGACTCCTTTAATCGTTATTCAGATTCTGGGGATTATCTATAAAAACAAAACAGGAGGTGGGAAATGAGTTATTCGTTAATTTATTCCATTGTTCCCAAAAATTGCGGTGAGCTTATCACTCATACTGCAAATGAAGCTGGGGCCGGAGGTGGTTCCGTTCTTATGGGAAAAGGCACTGCATCAAACAGCATCCTGCAGCTTTTAGGATTTGGAGATAGTGCCAAGGACATTTCCCTTAATATTGTTGATGACGAAATCTGTTCCAGTGTGATTGATGCAGTAAAAAAAGTCGCCGAAAAAAAACCTCATTTTGGTGTACTTTTTTCAACCCGTGTTACCCATTTTTCAAAGACTAACTCTGACTCTACAGGAGATACAAATATGAACGCAGACTACCAGCTGATTACAGCCATCGTAAACAAAGGCTATGCAGAAGATGCTATGGCCGCCGCAAGAAAAGCAGGTGCCGGTGGAGGAACCATTATTGGTGCCCGTGGTACCGCAAAGGAAGGTGACGCCACATTTTTTGGTATGGAAATTGTTCCAGAAAAAGATCTTCTGATGATTCTGGTTCCATCAAACAAGGCCAGTGAAATATCTGATGCAATTCAAAATCTTCCTTGTCTGAGCAAAAAAGGGAGTGGCATCGTATTTACTACACCGGCAGAAAATTTTACCATTCTTGGAAAATAAAAAACTGGCCGGACCTGCGCAATTATGAACATCACCATATTTGAAACCATTGATTCCACCAATTCTCATGCTCTTCGCCTTATAGACAGCGCTTCTTCCCAGGAAGAACTGCAATCGCTTCACAAAAGATTATTTGTTGCAAAGGAACAGACTGCGGGCCGTGGCAGAATGAACCGTCCTTTTTATTCACCGGAAAAAACAGGTATTTATTTTTCCATGATTTATGTTCCCAAAAACAGTGATGAAAAAAATGGGAATGCGATTAATTTTTCACCAGCTGTTTACACTGCAACTGCCGGTGTATGCGTTTGCCGGGTTCTTGAAAAAATGTTCGGTGTAAAATGCTTTATAAAATGGGTAAACGACATTTACATTGAAGATAAAAAAGTATGCGGAATCCTTACCGAAGGTCGCGTTGATACTTCCCGTGGTTGTGTCAGCGCATTTGTTGTAGGGATTGGCATCAATCTCGTTACATCAAATTTTCCCAAAGAGATTAAAGACCGGGCTGGACGGGTCTTAAAAAATACAGCAGAACTTAAAGAGGAAAGCTATACTGATATTCCGAAGACCGTCTTTGAAGAATTTTTGAATATTGTTGATGAAAAAGAATCAGCAGCTAAAAACTCAACTTCCAGGGTGGCAGATTCCATGGCAGAATACAAGGCACGTTCAAATCTTCTTGGAAAAACAGTATCTGTAAGCCCGGTGATTAATTCTTCGGAAGGCATTTACGAGGCAGTTGTAACCGACATAACGGACAATGCACTTTTAAAAGTAAAACTATCTGACGGCACTACAAGAATCTTAGACAGCGGTGAAGTCAGTGTAAAAATGAATCTGTAACCAAGCGTTATAAGAATTGTTACAAAAATAAAGACTATACAATAAGAGGAACAATTATGCTGAAAAAAATCTGGAAATTATTCGCTGCCCTTTAAATCCTTATGGTAATGACATCAACAAGCTGTGCCATTTACATTGGCGGCGGATATAGCGGAAAATATTATAATCTGGAATGGATTACAATTACTAAAAGTGATTATGAAACCGCTTATGAAGGTAAAAATTTTTCCCAGATGAAAGCAGCAAAAGAATTATGGTCAACAAGTGCCTACAAAAATGTTTACGAAAAAAAGACGAGCCTTAATGAATATCAGCTGCGGGATTATTTGAAAAGCAAAAAGATTTCTGATGATGCAATTAATGAAACCTTTGTTAAAATTGAAAAAGGTGATTCCTTCATCTTCTACAATCTGGAATCAAATAAGGTTGGTATTCTTTATCTGGAAGAAGTGCAATAAATTCTCTTACATTTTCATCATATTAAATTTGAGGGGCTGTCCTAAAAGTAATGAGCGCTACACTAAATGTGGTGGTTTCGATAAACTCAACCACCGTAATGTAAACTTATTGGACAGCCCCTTTCTCTTTTATAGATTTTTATCCAAATTTTTTACTATTTCTTTGAATAATTGTTATATCTATTTTTAAAAATCCATTTTATAGTGATAGTACGAGGTAACTTACATGATTTTACAGGAAGAAAATGCCCTTATTTTTAAAAAGGGAAATGAAACTTTGCGAATTGAAGCATGGGGAAAAGACGCCCTCCGCGTGCGAGCAACTATGGAACCAGCTTTTACAGGAAATTGTTGGGGACTTACAGAAAAACCGGCTAAAGTAAAGGTTAAAATCGATATTAATCAGACCGGCGGATGCATCGAAAACGGAAAAATCAAGGCTTGTATTTCGGGAAACGGTGTTATTTCTATTTTTAAAGATGGAGAACGAATCTTACATGAATATTTCCGTGCCTATGATCCTCAGGCAAGCAAAGAAACCTGCTGTACAAAAATTGTAGCACGTGAATGGAAAGGTTTGCGTGGCGGTTACGACTATAAGCTTACAGTGCGATTTGAACCAAATGACGGAGAAAAACTCTACGGTATGGGACAGTACCAGATGCCTTACCTGGATGTAAAAGGCTGCCAGCTGGAGCTTGCTCAGCGTAACGGACAGATTTCCGTTCCATTTGCAGTTTCTTCATTGGGTTACGGCTTCATGTGGAATAATCCTGGGGTTGGCCGAGCTAGCTTTGGTAAAAACATGACTGAATGGCTTTGTGAAAGCACCAAAGAAATGGACTATTGGGTTGTTGCCGGTGATACACCTGCCGAAATAGTTGAAAAATACACAAGTGTTGTTGGACGTGCTCCTGTTCTCACAGATGATTACCTGGGCTTCTGGCAGTGTAAACTCCGCTACCGAACACAGGAAGAAGTGCTTACAGTTGCCCGTAAATACAAGGAAATGGGTATTCACCTGGATGTAATTGTTATCGACTTCTTCCACTGGATCCGACAGGGAGACTGGGGCTTCGACCCTGAATACTGGCCTGATCCAAAAGCAATGTGCGACGAACTCCACGCCATGGGCACAAAAGTAATGATTTCAATCTGGCCTAGCGTTGATAAGAAATCTGTTCACTACTACGACATGCTGGATAAAGGACTTCTTGTTCGTACAGAGCGAGGAACAAATCAGACTTATGACTTTATGGGTGACTGTATTACATTTGATGCCACAAACCCAGAAGCCCGTAAATATATTTGGGAAGTAGCAAAGAAAAACTACGTAGACTACGGAATCGACATGTTCTGGCTGGACAATGCTGAACCTGACTACAACATTTACGATTGGGAAAATTACCGCTATCATATGGGACCAGCTTTGGCCTGCACAAATATTTATCCAAAATGCTACAACCAGGCTTTCTATGAAGGTATGGTTGAAATGGGTAAAAAGAGCATTGTAAATCTGACACGATCCGGATGGTTTGGAAGCCAGAAATATGGTGCTGTTTTGTGGAACGGTGATGTTCAGTCAACTTGGGAATGTCTTCAAGATTCCATCGCTCAGGGTATAAGCATGGGACTTTCTGGCTTCCCTTGGTGGAACACAGACATTGGTGGATTCATGTACGGTAACCCTGAAGATCCTGATTTTGTTGAGCTTCTGGAACGCTGGGCTCAGTTTGCTGTATTCAGTCCGATTATGCGTCTCCATGGCGACCGCGATCCACACGACACTCCACCACTTTGTAAAGATCCTCAGCAGGATTACGGCGGAGGCTACCTTTACACTGGTCGTCCAAACGAAATCTGGAGTTATGGTGAAAAAGCCCAGGAAATTCTTGAAGCACAGATTAAATTGCGCCAGAGCCTGGTTCCTTATATCTCAAAGCTTTCAAAAGAAGCTGCAAAAACCGGAGCTCCTGTAATGCGTGCCATGTTCTACGAATTCCCTGAAGATGAAAAATGCTGGGATCTTTGTGACCAGTACATGTTCGGAAGTGATTATCTTGTTGCACCGGTTCTTAAAGCTGGCATGAAAACACGTAAAGTTTATCTTCCTGCCGGAAAGTGGACAGACATTCGGGACGGAAAAGATTACGACGGTGGGCAGACAGTTGAAGTTGCAACACCAATCGAAAACATTCCGGTATTCAAGAAAAACTAAAACATAAAGGGGTTGTCCAATAAGTTTGCATTACGGTGACGGTGGTTGAGTTTACGGTCCCTGAGCCTGTCGAAGGGTGGTATCCTGAGCCTG
>JAEDJA010000081.1 GCA_016296575.1 Treponema sp. | reverse complement strand
TAACAGGTCTGTGATGCCCTTAGATGTTCTGGGCCGCACGCGCGCTACACTGATGAAGTCAACGAGTTTTCATCCTTGATCGGAAGGTCCGGGTAATCTTTTGAAACTTCATCGTGCTGGGGATAGTCCCTTGCAATTTTTGGACTTAAACGAGGAATTCCTAGTAAGCGTGAGTCATCAACTCGCGTTGATTACGTCCCTGCCCTTTGTACACACCGCCCGTCGCTACTACCGATTGAATGGCTTAGTGAATCCTTCGGATTGGCTTTTTTTTCTGGCAACAGAATTTAATCGCTGAAAAGTTGGGCAAACTTGGTCATTTAGAGGAAGTAAAAGTCGTAACAAGGTTTCCGTAGGTGAACCTGCGGAAGGATCATTAATAAATGGCTCCGGTTTTTTGGAGCAACTTAATCATCCTTACCCTATGTGAATTTGTTTGTATTGAAATAATTTTTTTTTTTTTTGAAAAAATTATTGATTGTCTTTCCCTTGTTGAATTTGGAAATATTTTGGCTATTTTAGTCAAGTTTTTTTTTTTTTTGGATTCACAAGGGGATGGTCAGTAGTTTTTTCTAAAAAAGACTTTTTTTTTAAATTAAACTTTTTGTATTCATTTGTCTAAAAATTATTTTTATTAATATAAAAACAACTTTTGACAATGGATCTCTTGGTTCTCGCAACGATGAAGAACGCAGCAAAATGCGATAAGTAGTGTGAATTGCAGAATACGTGAATCATCGAATCTTCGAACGCATATTGCACTTTTTTAGTTTACTAAAAAAGTATGTCTGTTTGAGTATCAGTAAAATATTCTCATAAAAAAATTTATTTTTTTTTTTTTTTTTATGGTTATGAGTGTTTTACAACGATAACAAGTTGTTTCACTTTAAATTTTTTTTTAAAATTTGAATTTTTCTAATTTTAAAATAAAATTGGATAAAATTTTCCCTGTAAAAAAGGAATAACCTAAACAATTTTAAATTAATTTTAGAAGATCCAAAAAATAAAAGGAAAATTTTAACTAAAAATAACTTGATCTCAAATCAGATAAGAGTACCCGCTGAACTTAAGCATATCAATAAGCGGAGGAAAAGAAACTAACAAGGATTCCCTTAGTAACGGCGAGTGAAGCGGGAAGAGCTCAAATTTGAAATCTTCAAGGTTTTACCTTGACGAATTGTAGTTTAAAGAAGTGTTTTCTGTTGAAGTTTCGGTAAAAGTTCTTTGGAATAGGACATCATAGAGGGTGAGAATCCCGTATTTGACCGTTATTTTCAGCTTTGTGATACACTTTCAAAGAGTCGGATTGTTTGGGAATGCAGTCCAAAATGGGTGGTAAATTTCATCTAAAGCTAAATATTGGCGAGAGACCGATAGCGAACAAGTACCGTGAGGGAAAGATGAAAAGAACTTTGAAAAGAGAGTTAAACAGTACGTGAAATTGTCAAAAGGGAAGCGTTTGACACCAGTGTTGTTTTCTCGAAAATCAATTAAAAATGGCTTGATTTTGTGTTGTATTGACCTTAACAGCTTGCTTCACTCTTTTTCATGTCATTTTTAATGCACTTTTCGTTTAACAAGTCAACATCAGTTTCTTTTGTTGTAAAAAGGTCATTGGAAGGTGGCTTTCTTTTCGGAGAAAGTGTTTATAGCCTTTGATCCCTGCAATCGGAGAGACTGAGGTCTGCAGCGTAGACTCTTCGGGGTTAGATAACATTTGTGCTAAGTTATAGCTTTTTATAGACAACTTGTTGACTATGATTAGTCTTTGTAGCTTACTCGCTTATGCTATTTTACCTACGCTTAGGATGTTGACAAAATGGTTTTAAACGACCCGTCTTGAAACACGGACCAAGGAGTCTAACAAATATGCGAGTATTTGAGTGGAAAACTCATATGCGTAATGAAAGTGATTTTGGTGGGATTTTCGATGCACCATCAACCGGTCAGGATTTTTTTATGAAGGATCTGAGTCTAAGCATATTTGTTGGGACCCGAAAGATGGTGAACTATGCCTGAATAGGGTGAAGTCAGAGGAAACTCTGATGGAGGCTCGTAGCGGTTCTGACGTGCAAATCGATCGTCAAATTTGGGTATAGGGGCGAAAGACTAATCGAACCATCTAGTAGCTGGTTCCCTCCGAAGTTTCCCTCAGGATAGCAGAAACTCAATCAGTTTTATGAGGTAAAGCGAATGATTAGAGGTCTTAGGACTGAAACAGTCTTAACCTATTCTCAAACTTTAAATATGTAAGAAGCTTAAGTTACTTAATTTTGAACTTGGGCATTTGAATGAGAGTTTCTAGTGGGCCATTTTTGGTAAGCAGAACTGGCGATGCGGGATGAACCGATCGTGGGGTTAAAGTGCCGGAATACACGCTCATTTAGACACCACAAAAGGTGTTGGTTCATCTAGACAGCAGGACGGTGGCCATGGAAGTCGGAATCCGCTA
>JAEDJA010000080.1 GCA_016296575.1 Treponema sp. | reverse complement strand
TCTTCCACTCATCTTTTTCCGCAAGCCATTTCAGGTTTGTGCAAAGATAATAATCCCGCTTTTCAATACGCCCATGGTCTTTCTCGACAGCACAGGAAAGTTTTTGAATCTTGTATCGCTCACAATATTTTTCATCGAGTTCGTGATTGAAGAAGTCTTTTACATCTTCATGGAGTTTTTCCTGGTTACCTTTTAGTGAAAAAAGGTAATCTGCTTTCTTTTCAACAATCTTTTCTGCGATTTTCTTCTGGCAGCCCATTGCATCAATGGTAACTATGAGTCCTTTTAGCTCTAATAGCTCCAAAAGTTCTGGGATTGCAGTTATTTCGTTTGATTTTTCTTCAGTTTTGACTTGTCCAAAGCATATTTCCATCGAACTTGCAAATGCAGAAACTACATGAGCCGCTTTATGTGATTTAGATTCATCATTATGATTACTATATTCAGATCTTCTGATTGTTTTACCATCTATAGCAATAACTTCTTTCTCTGGGATTCGGGAACCAAAAGTTTCTCGTGCATAATCCGCAAGAACTTTCTCGAGTTCTTTTCCATCAATGCCGGCAAGAACTCTAAGAATTGTATCTGTACTTGGAATTCCGTTTGGAAGTTCGAGATATTTTCTGAGCATTTCTTCGCTAACTTCTGCACTGAAATGTATTTCTTCCATATCTTTACAGCCTGTCAAATATCCTATCAGCACAATCATTAAAATATCGCACAGGTTATGCTTCTTGCATCTGTCAATTCTGAAATCTTTTATTGTCATTAGTGATTCTTTCAATGTCATTTTTTTCTCCCGAAAGAATTCTAATGCTTTTTTAGATTTTTAAATACTATACTTTGTTAAGTATTTATTTTTAAAGTCTTTAAAATGCGTTTGCCCTGAGTAACCACTTGTCTTTTGATTTGTTATTAAGGTATTATGAACATTATGAAAATTACTACATCAAACAAGATTGCCACATTAATTCTTGCAAGTTTAATTTCTTGCTTTGCAATGATTTATGCACAAGAATCCCCAGACACCTATGAAGAAGCCAATATAAATAAAAAATCCTCTTCATCCCTGTCTAAATCTCTGGCAGAGGCCACAACTTCACTGCTGCACGGCGACAAGCCAATTGGAATAGGTGAAGGTTCACTCTTTGAATACAATACATTCGGTACAGACATAAAGCAAAGCGCCGTAAGATACCATTACTATCCGAAGGCAAAAGCTGTAGTCGTTGAAATTGTTTCTCTTGTTGCAAAATCCTACATTTACCTTGACGCAAGTAGCCGCGAAGCATTCAGAAATGCCTATAAACAGTATTTTTCCGATTTTGAAAAGCATCTGCTGTCAAAAACTGCCAGAAAAACTTACAACGTGTACGGTTCTACAATCACAGAATATCGGCAGGGCATGATAGGAACGGCAACTATTACCAAACCAAAAACAACTCTTGGTTACAGGTTCTTTAAAAATTCACCGTATTTCTGCATTACCCTTTGGCCTGCAGAAGCAGAACCATTTGCACCTGGAGTTGATGTTGAACCTGGCGACGGTTCCCCACGAATGACATTCTTCATGACAAAAAAACAGTTTACAGCCCTTGTCAATGCTTTGGACGAAGACAAAATCGAAGCAATCATTCAGGAAGAAATTCTGTCAGTTCCCGAAAACGAATACGCCGACGAATATTAATTTCCACCTTTTTCAACATTTCCCCTGTCTGCCTTGCATGAACAGGGGATTTTTTTTGCCCGCAATTTTTTTACGCTTTATTTTTTTAGTGGTACATGAAATTTCAAACCAACGTGCCATCACTCACATTCGGCGGATTGCCATGATTCCATGCCGTGTAGGTTCAGTTTGAATAAGTCAACAGACTTCCGCTACGTCTGTAAGATTTTCCGATGCATTTTCTGGACAAAGGATTGGAGCAATGCCGAAGGCAGTGGCTGTCAAATCAGTTTGTCATGCTGAATCTTATTTCAGCATCTGCACTGTATATTCTGAATAACACTATGAACTTTACTTTTGGGACAGCCACCGTAGGCGAAAGCCGTAGTTGCGGAAAGCCTGGTTTTTGCGTCAGCAAAAATGGCCCATAAAAAAAAGAGGACCACTTCCTGCAAAACAGAAAAGCCAGTCCTCTTTCAAGACAAAAGCCTAAAAATTACTTTTTCAAAAGCTCAGCAAGTTTTTCTGCCGTAAAGCCAAGATATTCAGCAACTTTTTCTGCAGGTCCTGACTCGCCAAAACGGTCAATGCAGAAAATATCTTCATGACTTGTTGCAAAACGATCCCAGCCCATGCTGATTCCTGCTTCAGCAGTAACAACACGCTTTGCGCCGCCAATGATTTTTTCCTGGAAAGCCTTGTCCTGTTTTCCAAACAAAGTTAAATCTGTTACAGAAACGACACGGATTTTTTTGCCAGAAACAAGTTTTGCAGCATCCAATGCCATGTTAACTTCCGAACC
>JAEDJA010000018.1 GCA_016296575.1 Treponema sp. | reverse complement strand
GACAGGATTTGAACCTGCGACATCCTGGTCCCAAACCAGACGCGCTACCAGCTGCGCTACATCCCGTTGGTTTGAATAATATAACACATTAAACTTTTTTGTTCAATAGGTATATGTGCTATTTTTCAAAATTATTTAAACAATTTATCAATTGTTTTATCCAGTTCCAGCTGTTCTTTCGGGAAGTTTTCATCAAGAAATTCAAAACAATTTACAGCAGCTCTCTGGGCATGCTCATACCAAATAGAATACAATTCTGAACGAATTTCATCTCCTGGGTATGGAGCACCCTGAACATCTGATACCAGTTCACGAAGAAGTTTTACACATTCTTTTGTCTTTTTATCCATAAGGCTTCCCCTTTAAATCTTAATTATCTCTAAATTATACAGTAACCTTTAATAAATTTCCACTACCTTTTCCATTCATTTGGATTATCAGAAGCTCTTTACGTTTTTTCAGATTTTCAAGAATCCTTCTGGCAGCGGCAGTTACATCTTCAGCCTTCATTGTTTTAAGATATTCAAGGCTTTCTTCCAGCTGTTCATTTGTCTGAGCATAAAGAGTTCGGTTAAAGCTTTCATTTCCTTTATCCCTGGAAATCATAGGACAGGTCATATCACCATAGATATTTAAAATTGATGTATCCACTTCTTCCTGGGTAATTCCGTCTTTAATAAAATCTTCCAGAGCATCTATTACAGTTTGAATTGAATTTTCCGGACGAGGATCACGGTAAGAATAAAAATAGGTAGAACTTATAGAAGAATCAATAAACATACCGGCCCCGTATGCACCATTTACAATACGGATTTTATCCCAAAGAACGTGTCCTGCAAACCAGGTAACAAACACATCTTCTGCCATAAATTCACGGGTTCCGTATCTTGAGCTTGGAAACTGCATTGTGGCATATCCAACCTGACTGTCAATCTTCAAGGTTTCAACTTTATCATCAGTTTTTTGAATGATGAATGGAGCAAAATCCTCCACAACGGCATGTTTTGATTTACACAGCGGCATGATTCTGGCGTCTTTTACAAATTTTTCGATTACAGGATCAAGATTAATAGCAGTTTTCTCATCAGTAACATAATGAACCAAAGCTCCGCCTTTTTTAATCTGATTATACATTTTTTCAAATAATTTAAGGCAGTCTTCAGCTTTATCTTCTGTAAGGTTCACTGTATTTTCATAACCAGTAATACCCCAAAGCACTTCCTGAAGGGCACCTGAAGCCGAAGCTCCTGAAGCAAGTCGCTTAAGGGCGTAATTCAGTGAAGAATTCACAAAATTCTGCTTACGGTTGGAAATATTTTCCTTAAACATGGTAGCAAGATGGTCTTTGTCTTTAAAATCAATTGTATTGATAATAACGGCCAGTTTTTCAAAAGCAGTTTCCATTTTGTCGGCCAGAATATTCATGGTAAAACGGAACCAGGTACGGCCGGTAAAATCAAGCTCCTTATTTTCCTTTACAAAGGCTTCAGCTTTTTCCGAAGGATTTACTTCACCTACGACGATACTGGCATAAAGATTTGGAATATCCTTAAGATCAACACGGAATGCTTCATCCCACTTTAGGCCGTTCCATCCTAAATCCACGGCAACTTCTGCAAGTCTGGAAAGGTATGGATAAAATTCTTTGTCCAGTTCATCAGTTGGGAACAGAATGTCAAAATATACAATACCTTTTGTATTTTCAATATTCTTGAAAAGAAGAATATCATCCCCCTGGTGATTCTTGATTTTTTCGATTTTTGTAACACCGAGATTTCGTTTTCCTGTAAGATCAGAAACTTCAAGATGAGGAATACAGGCCAGTTCTTCAGGAGTTTCTTCCTTTTCCTGATACTCATGCAATTCATCATTGATTTTTTTAAGGGCCTTCAAATCCATTGTTTTCTGATTTTTTTCAATGTAATCTTTTTCGATTTTTTCACGGTTGGGAATGTAATCATCGGAAGGTTCAAGTACAAAAGTGGCAAATTCTGAATTTTCGGCAAGATATTTCTTAATCAACTTGTTTGTGTATTCAGGATCTTCCTTTAGATTTTTCTTAACCTCTTCAAATGAAGTGATTGGTGTAAGACGTTCCCGTGGATCCATACCGTATTTCCATGCTACGGCACATTTTTCCATTATAGTAAAGGAATAAGGTGCTCCCATATTGCGGTATTCCTGACGGATATTAAAATCAATCTTGTTTACGGCAGTATAAACGTCATCCATATCAACAGGAGCTTCAGCAATTTTCTTTACGGCTTCAGTTATAAAATCAATAACTTTCTTTTCGTTTTCTGCCTGAACACCTTTAAGGCCAATTGAAAAAATTCCGTCCAGGTTTGCATTGTGAGAACCAGCCATAGGAGCGATATCTTCACCAAGCTTTGATTCTTTGAGCAGCTTATTCAGCGGACTTGAATCTTCTCCAAGAAGGTATTCGAACAGGTAATACTGATCCATTCCTTCTTTACCGACACTCCAGTTTACACTTACAACATTTCCATTTACGCCGGTAGAAAGACCTTTACCGCGGAAATTACCTTTAACAAAAGGATGAGCCTTGCAGTAGTAATCTGTATATTTTTCTGGAACAAGAGATTTTTTGCTTTTCAGCTGTTCTTCAGTTAGAGAAAGCTTTCCAAATTTATTTTCAAGACGAGGAATAAGATTATCAGCCAGGTAGTCCAGCTGTTTTTCCGTAGGAATATTGCCATAAAGAAAAACCAGACAGTTTGACGGACGATAATTGGTATTGTGGAACTGACAGAATTCTTCGTAAGTTGAATTAATTATTTCCAGTGGGTCACCGCCAGAATTGTGCTTTTCTCCAGGATATGGATGAATCGCCTTGCTCATTTCTTCTGAATAGCAGCGGTAAAAATTTGTAACATTGGCCTTCATCTCATTATAAACAACGCCCTGAACAGAAAGGGAACCGTCTTTTTCAATTTCAAAACGGTGTCCTTCCTGGCGGAAAGTAGATTCCTTTAAAAGAGGAAAAAAACAGGCATCGGCATAAACGTCCATCATATTAAAGTAGTCTTTTTCTACAATGGAAGAAGCAGGATATCCGGTAAAATCATTCCAGGTACATGCATTTACAAATGTCTTTACGGAAGTTGTTGCAAGAACATTGAAAGGCTCTTTTGTAGGATATTTTTCAGATCCACAGAGAACCGAATGTTCAATCATATGAGGAAGACCTTTGGAATCATATACAGGAGTTCGGAAAAGGAATGAAAAAAGATTTTCTTCATCATCATTTACAAGATGAAGTACTTCAAGCCCTGTTGATCTGTGGCGCAAAAGAACTGAATTACAGTCATAATCAGGAACATAATTTACATCAACAACATAAAAATCACGATATGTGGAATCATTTTTTAAATTAATTTTCATAAGATGTAATTATAATACCAGATTATATCTTTTGCAAACTTCCACATAATCTTTTTTATCACCGGTAATAATAAGTCTGGAGGGAGTTTCACTGAAATTTTCCGCCTTACAATTCATATTCACAACGGAAAGTGCCCGCTTTACTACCCCTTCCCTTGAATCAACAATGACCGCCTTATCTTTTGCTACCCGCTGAAAATTTTCTTTAAGATTCAAAAAGTGTGTACATCCAAGAATGATGGCATCAACCTGTTTTTCAAGAAAAAAGTTTACGGCAGGAAGACAGGCTTTATCATTTTCATTTTCTGCAGCTGTAAAGGATTTTTTTTCGATGTAATCAATAAGGTCAGTGTCATCACGGAGGATCAGTTCACAATCTGAAGCAAATTTTTCTTTAAGGGCAGTAACATAAGGATTTTCTACAGTAGCCTTTGTAGCAAGAAGACCAATCCGCCTGGTTTTGGTAAGTGAAGCAGCAACTTTTATGGCAGGCACTGTACCAACAAAAGGCAGGTCCTTAAAATGTGCACGAAGGTCTTCCAGGGCATTTACCGAAATAGTATTGCAGGCAACAACCACTGCACGAGGCTCATAAAGGGGAATATATTTTTCAAGAGTTCCGGTAATGCATTCTACAATCTGAGCATGACTTTTTGTTCCATAAGGAAAGTTTTTGTTGTCGGCAATGTAAACACAGGATGCAGCTGGACACACCTTTTTCAGATGTTCCAGATAAGGAAGACCGCCTGTTCCTGAATCAACAAACAAAAAATCCGTCATAATTTACACCCGTTTACTTACACACCAGCAGAATTGAGGATAACGTTCAATACCACAAGTACTGCCAGGAACATAAGTCCCATCAATGTAAAGGTAAGAAGATACTTTCCCTTGTCTTTTTCCACCTGTTTCCAGGAAATAAGGCTTGCCATGGATGCAATAAGTGTTCCAAGTCCACCAATATTTACACCGATAAGGATGTCTTTATAATTTTCAGTAAAGCCCGAAAGAAGGAGAGCTGCCGGCACATTGGAAATAATCTGACTTAAGCCTACAGAAAGAAGAATTTCGTTTCCAGCAAGAATGGAGCCCAAAAAGCTACTGAAGCTATCAAGTCTTTTTAGGTTTCCAACAAAAACGAAAAATCCTACAAAGGTGAGGAGAAGGGAATAATCAACTTTTAAAAGAATACTGCGGTCAAAAATCAAAAAGAATACCAGTGTAACGGCAAAAGCTTTTGGGACAGAGAACATTTTTAAAACGGCAAGAAGACAGAAAATAAAAAGCAGCGTAAATGCAATATAAGAACTGCTTTTTGAAAGTGAGAGAGGATTTGACTTTACGGCAGCACTACTGATGGCAGAAGAATCTTTTTCGGAAGAAGATTTTTCATCAGTACAAACAGATTTTTCATCAATTTTTCCGCTTCCCTTCATGCAAAGTACGCAGATTACCAGCAGAAGAAGGGCGACAACCGTGTAAGGAAGCATTGTAATTACAAAATCACCTAATGTAAGTCCCGAAATATTATAAAGGTAAAGATTCTGAGGATTTCCCATAGGAAGCATCATACTACCAAGGTTAGCAGCTATAGTCTGAAGAACAATAACCTTTACTAAAAGCTTTTCCTTTCCGGCCATTTTCAGAACAATCACAGCAAAGGGAACGAAGGTAATAAGGGCTACATCGTTTGTAATGAACATGCCAAAGAAAAATGGCAGAAGAACCAGAACAAGAAGAAGACCTTTATCTCCCTTAACAAGAGCCAAAAGCTTTTTTCCACAGTTTTCAAAAAATCCTATTTTAGAAAAAGCCTGCATTACACACATAAGTGAAAACAGCAGAAGCAGTGTATTTAAATCTATTGAAGAATAAGTATATACGGAAGGACCACAGAAAATGGTTGACAATAAAGCCAGCAGAACAGCCACTACCAGAACGATTTCCTTTTTGAGAAAAGCCTTAATCGATGTCAATGTTGAACTCCCTTGCGGCGGCAACTGTTGTAGGAGGACCATGCCCTGGCAAAAGGATTACGCCGTCAGTTTGTGAAAATATTTTCTTTTCGATGTTGTTTTTTAAAACCACAGATGAGTGCCTTGAAGATGTAGAACCGATTGTACCAGCGGAAAGAACATCTCCTGTAAACATAACGTTTCCAACTTTATAAACCATGGAATCTGAAGTGTGGCCTGGAACGGACATGTAGTGAACAAGCGTATTTCCAATCCGGATTTTTCCATCACCAGTAATAACAGTGGTGGTATTTCCGGAAACTTCCCAGTCGGCACCAAGAATTACAGGATTGTAGATTTTTGTAAGCGTAGACAAACCGTGAACATGACTTCCATGGTTATGGGTAACAAGAATTCCAGTAAGTTTAAGGCCGTTATCTTCAATCTGACTGATGATTTCTTCCGTAACCTTTGCAGGATCTACGATAATTGCTTCACCATGTGCTTCATTGACCACAATATAACAGTTTGAGGAACCGCCCAGATTAAAATGGAAATAAACTTTCATTCTTCAGCCTCCTCACCTGTAAACAAAGCGCTTCCATCACGGTTGAAAACGGCTTCACGGGTATTGGACATTTTGAAAGAGACGTTGATGCGCTCAATTTCAATAAAATCAACTTTTTTAAGATTGCAGTTTCTGAAAGAAGTATCAGTAAGACTTGCACGGATAAAGCGGGAATTGAAAAGGTCAGAATCATCAAAAGAACACTGAAAAGCCTTTAATCCGTTGAAATTTGTCTGGATGATTTCGGAAGATGTAAGGATTGTGTGATACAAGTTACAGCCGGAAAAAGATGAAAACATAATATGGCTGTTCAAAAACTGGCAGTCCGAAAAAACCGCGTAATCAAAAATGCTGAGCCGGCTTCGAAATTCCGGTCCCTGGATATTTGTAAAAGTACAGTGGGAAAAATCACAGCCGTAGAATTTTTTACCGGTAAAATCCATGTCGGAAAAATTTAACCAGGATGCATTTAATCCTACAATTGTGTCATGCTCCTGAATATAACGGCAGATATCATCCTTGGCCTTACCAGGATTTGGAATGTGGTCCAGACAGTAAGTACGCAGCTCCTGGATTTCTCCATTTTCATTGAATGAGGAAAGTGAAATATGATTACAGCCCGGAACAGAGCACTTGTTCTGTAAAAACATTGTCTTTTAATTATAAAAAGAAAAGTAAAAAAAAGCAATTTTTGTGCAGATTCTCCAAATTTGTGATAAAATGGAGATTATGGAACATAACATGATTTTGTCTGCTTCAGGATGGCGAAAAGTATTTGCTGCTTCGGGAAATGAACAGGATAAATCACCTGAAATTACAAATTCTGACAAAGCACTTTCTGCAATTGCAGCTGAAGTATTTTTTGATTATTTATGTGATGTGGCCAAAACTCCATGTCCTGTGATTGCACTTGGAATGGACACCAGGCCAACTGGAAAGGAAATTGCTCTTGCCATGCTCCATGTTCTGGCAAAAAAAGACTGTGTAATTCAATATACAGGCATTTCCAGTGCTCCAGAGATTATGGCTTACGCAAAAAAACTGGATGGATTCATCTATATTTCAGCAAGCCACAACCCTATTGGACATAACGGTATTAAATTCGGCATCAATGACGGTGGTGTTGTAAACGCACAGGAAAATGCAAAAATCACGGCAGAATTTTTAAAAAGACTTTCAGAAGATGGTGCTGAAGAAAAAGCCCTGGAAAGAATCAAAAGCTGTCCTTTAAATAAAATGGAAAGTGTTTTAAGCGGAGAAAAAGCTGCAAAACACAACAGCCTTAAAGCCTACGAAGACTTTGTAAAAGAAACAGTAAGCGATTCTGCAAATCCGGCACATCAGGAAGATTTTTTCCAGATTATCCATGGAGAGCTGGACAAAAAGCCTATGGGAATCCTATGTGATTTTAACGGAAGCTCCAGAACACTTTGTATCGATAAAAACTTTTTGAACAATCACCATATGAATTTTTATGCTATGAATGGAAATCCAGGTGAAATTGTTCATGAAATCATTCCGGAAAGTGAAAACCTGGTATACGTTGCAGAAGAAATGGAACGGCTCCAGGCTGCAGGTCAAAAGGATGCAGTACTTGGTTATATGCCAGACTGTGACGGAGACCGTGGCAATATTGTTTACTGGGATGAAAAACAAAATAAAGCAGTAATCTTAAAAGCTCAGGAAGTATTCAGTCTTTCTGTTCTTGCTGAACTTACATTTTCCATCTGGTGCCATCAGGGAGAAGAAGGATTCAAACCAGCTGTTTGCGTAAACTGCCCCACCTCTATGAGAATTGAAGAAATTGCAGAATGCCTTGGTGCATCAGTTTTCCGCGGTGAAGTTGGAGAAGCAAATGTAGTAAATCTTGCTCGTGAAAAACGAGCTGAAGGATGGAACGTGCGCATTCTTGGAGAAGGTTCCAACGGTGGTACAATAACCTATCCTGCAAGTGTACGAGATCCATTGAACACACTTTTTGCAATCATCAAGCTTCTGGTTATGAAAGAATCTGGACTTTTTGAAATGTGGTGCAAAAAACGTGGAGTTTCATACAATCCAAATTACACTCTTTCTGATATTCTTGAAACATTACCAAAGTACACAACTACAGGGGTAAGTGAAAGCCGTGCTGTTCTTAAAGTAAGGGAAATGGATCATGCAAAACTGAAAAGTGCATTCCAGAAAAACTTTGAAAAAGAATGGAAAACCAGTCCTCTTGTAAAAAAATACGGTTTTACAAGATATGAAGGGGTTCTTACCAACGGAACAAAAGAAACCAGAAATGCCACTGACTGGAGTTTAAGCGGAAAAGGCGGATTAAAGGTGATTTTTTACGACAAAGAGGACAAACCTTGTGCTTTTATCTGGATGCGTGGCTCTGGTACAGAACCTGTTTTCCGTGTTATGTGTGACGTAAAAGGTGATAATATACAAATGGAAAAAGAACTGCTAGAATGGGAAACATCACTTTTGTCGTAGACAAAAAATCAATGAATAATTAATAATTAATAGTGAATAATGGAGAAATGAATGGTGAATGATTATTCATTATTCACTATTCATTATTCATTCAAATTATGGAGGATATAAATGACAAACGAAGAAATCCTGAAACGTGCACAGGACTACATTGCACAGGAAAAAGATGAACGCTTTGCAAAAGAAGTAAAAGATCTTATTGCAAAAGAAGATTATAAAGAATTGGAAGACCGTTTCTACCGCACTTTGGAATTCGGAACAGGTGGACTACGCGGTATTATGGGTGGCGGAACAAACCGCATGAACACTCTTGAAATCAACCTGGCTACACAGGGACTTGCAAACTACCTTATTAAAGCTTGTCCTGAAAAAGCAAAGGCTGGAACATTGAGTGCTGTTGTTGCTTACGACTCACGTTTGAACTCAGACGTTTTTGGTGAAGCAACTGCCCTTATTTTTGCGGCAAACGGCATCAAAGCTTACCTTTTCTCAAGCCTTCGCCCTACTCCTGAACTTTCTTTTGCCATCCGAAAGCTTAAGGCAGACACTGGTGTTGTAGTTACAGCATCCCACAACCCACGCATGTACAACGGTTACAAAGCTTACTGGAACGATGGTGCTCAGGTTATTGAACCACATGATGTTGGAATCATCGAAGAAGTAAACAAAGTAACTTCTGTAAAAACAATGACTCGTGTTGAAGCCATTGCAACAGGTAAACTTGAAGTAATCGACAGTGTAATTGATGAACCATTCTGGGAAATGTGTAAGAAAGAACTTTTCCGTCCAGATCTTATTAAAGAACGCGCAAAAGACGTAAAAATTGTTTACACACCACTGCACGGAACAGGTGGAATGCATGTAACAAAAGTTCTTGGGGATCTTGGACTTAATGTTATTACAGTTCCAGAACAGGCTCAGCCAGATGGAAATTTCCCAACAGTTGTAAAACCAAATCCAGAGGAAAAACCAGCTCTTACACTGGCAGTTGAACTTGCTAAAAAAGAAAATGCTTCTTGTGTTATGGCTACAGACCCAGATGCAGACCGCTTCGGAACAGCTTTCCCAGACAAAGACGGAAACTGGGTTCTTCTTTCAGGAAACCAGATGGGTGCACTTCTTATGGATTACATCCTCCTTTCTAGAAAAGAACTTGGAACAATGCCTAAGAATCCAGCTGTAATCCGCTCAATCGTAACATCTCCATTCGGTGACTATATCTGTAAAAAATACGGTGCCGAAATGATGGAATGTCTTACAGGTTTCAAATGGATTGCTGCTATGGAAGCTGATTTTGAAGCAAAAGGAACACACAGTTATGTATTCGGTCTTGAAGAATCTTACGGATACAAAGTAGAAAAAGACGTTATGGATAAAGACGGTGTTTCAGCCGCTGCAATGTGTGCCGAAATGACAATGTACTGGGCAAGCCAGGGTAAATCAATTCTTGAACGCCTTGACGACCTTTACAAAGAACACGGATATTTTGAAGACCGTTCAATTTCTCAGGAATTCCTGGGTTCAACTGGTGTTGAAACAATGAAAGGAATTATGACAAAACTCCGCACAGAAGGCCTTAAAACTCTTGGTGGAAAAACAGTTCTTAAAATCCGTGATGTTCAGCAGTCCGTTGAATTCGATCCTGCAAAACCAGCAGAAAAAACTCCATATGGACTTCCAAAATCAAACGTTCTTCAGTTCTTCCTGGATGGTGGAACAATCGTTTCTGCACGTCCATCTGGAACTGAACCAAAAATCAAGTTCTACATCAACTCTGTAACACCTGTAGCCGGTGGTGACCTTGCCTCTGCAAAAACTAGTGCCGCTGCCCTTTGTGACGGAATTGAAAAAGACATTAAGGCTATTTTGGATGAAGCTTCAAAATAAGCAGGTAAAAGACGCTAAACTGCTCCGCAAACTTTGGGAATGCGGGGCTGTTTTTACGGCCTTCGATACGGAAACTACGGGCGTATCCAGCAACAACGACCGTGTGATTGAAATCGGGGCTGTAAAATTTTCTTCCCAAGGTGTTATAGAAACCTTCCAGACACTGGTAAATCCAAGAGTCTGTATATCCCCCTTCATTACAAACCTGACGCACATTACCAATGACATGATTGAATATGCTCCGGTTCCAGCCAGGGTAATTCCAGAATTTCTTGATTTTGTAAAAGGAACTGTTCTTGTAGCACACAATGCCGGTTTTGATGTCAGTTTTATTAATGCCGAAAGTGACCGCCTTGGTTATGGTCATCTGGAAAATTCAGTTCTTGATACAGTAAAATTTTCACGCATGTATTGGAAAGAAGAAACATGCCACAGACTCCCCCATATGGCACAAGTTCTTGGAGTTGACCCAGGTCAGTCCCACCGTGCTTTGGATGATGCCAAGGTTTGCGTAGAAATTGTAAAAGCAGTAATCGCTAAAACTCAATAAAAACACCATGAATATATAAAATTACTTTGCATTTTCTGTTATACTTGTTCCTATGTTAAATCAATTTTCACGTACAGAATTACTGATTGGAAAAGAGGCAATGAAAACTTTAAACAAAGCTCACATTGCAGTTTTTGGAATTGGAGGAGTTGGTGGATATGTTGTAGAAGCCCTTGTTCGCTCCGGAATTCAGCATATTGATTTAATAGACAACGACACGGTTAGCCTTACAAATTTAAATCGCCAGATTATTGCAACTCAATCTTCTATCGGAAAATATAAAGTTGATGTAATGAAAGAACGAATCCTGGACATTAATCCTAATGCAGAAGTAAACGTTTTCAAGTGTTTTTATTTACCAGAAACAAAAAATCTGTTTGATTTTACAAAATATGATTATGTTGTAGATGCTATTGATACAGTTACAGCTAAAATCCAGCTGATTATCCAGGCAAAAGAAGCAAAAACTAAAATCATATGCGCTATGGGAGCTGGAAACAAAATGGATCCCACTCAATTTGAAGTTGCTGATATTTCAAAAACAAGCGTTTGTCCTTTAGCCCGTGTAATGCGGCAGGAATGCAAAAAGCGTGGAATTACAAAAGTAAAAGTGGTTTATTCTAAAGAAAAAGCTATTGTACCAAAATATACAGAAGAAGCTGAATTAAAGGGCAAATCTTTGGCACCTGGAAGCAACGCATTTGTTCCTTCTACAGCAGGATTAATTATTGCCGGCGAAATTATAAAAGATCTGATTAATTAATCAAATCTCGATAATCTGTGGTGGAAGAGAAAAATTGAGCGTGAATTTTGTATTCTCGAGCCTCTTCTGGGGGAAGCTCCTGCCAGTTTCCGTACATAGCTTTAAGATAAGCTTCTGGATTTTTTGGACATGGGTATACTTTTTCACCAAATGGCAGATTAACCGGTTCATCAAAAATATCAAGAGCAAAAAGCTGTTTTCCAGTTCCATAGAAATCGCAGAGTCCCCGGGCATCTTCTTTTTTTACACTTATTACATATTCATGCAATAATTTTCTGAAAGGATAGAAAAGCATGGACACTTTCATAACCACTTTCTTTTTAAAAGACGCATTTTTATAACCCCGGATATTCAGACTTTGAGCTGTAAGGAGACGTGAAATAACGTACTGCATTTTGAAGCGGAAATTAGATTTTGCAGCGTAGTCCATTGGGAATACATCAATATAGGCTCCCTGGTGGATATATGTCCAGCGCTTTCTCCACCCACCCCTTTCAATAAAGGCTGTGTTGTTCATACGTACTTTTGAAAAATAGAGTGGATAATCAACGAGTGCTTCCTGATAAACAAAGTTTGGATTTGGGTCGTGAAGAAAAACCTGTCCAAATCGTTCAAAGTCTTCGCGCAGAACCATAATATCAAGGTCATCATCCCAGGGAATAAAATCTTTATGGCGCACTGCCCCAAGAACTGATCCTGCCGAAAGAAGATAATTCACCCCATTTTTCTGACAAGTTTGATGGATGTAATCCTGAATCTTTAATAGTGTGTTATGAAGGTCGGTGAGGTTGAGGGGAGGAAGATTTTTCATAATCTCCTGTTTTTTCTTCTGTTCCTCTAAATTAAGTTCTTCACGGATTTTAAGTAGACTATTTTTTCCTTTTTTCATGTAGTTGATTCTGTCCCGAAAAGGAATATCAGCTGCTTCTTTGGCTTTTCTGATGGAAAACTGGTACATAAGGAAATAAAATAATGCTGAATTCATCTGATAAAAAACAGCACCTCTGTCTACAAAGAAATCATGTGTAAAACCGTGGAACCAGGAACTTTCACTTTCAGGCCTTTTCAAAATCTTTCTTGGCGTATAATAAACCTTAAGTCCTGCATTGTAACAGTCAGACAAAAAGATATTTTCTTCACCACTTTTGAAATATTTGCTTCCAGTTCCAAAAACAGGATTAAAACGTAAAAGTCTACCGTCAGAGAATCTTGCTTTGCGAAGGGAACTTGTTCGGAAAGTTACAAGAACACTACAGAAACCAAAAAGGTTGAAATAATGACATCTGAATCCGTGATCTGGATAAACCTTATTGAAAGAATCCATATTAAAAATCAGCACATCAGCTTTTTTGTTTTCTTCCCACCCTTCAATAATGGTTTTATGAAAATCATCATAATATTCAAGATCGTCATCAGCAACACCAAGAATATCGGCACAGCAGTTTTCAAGGGCTATATTGCGGCTGTTGGAAAGACCTCGGGTTGTTGTGTAAAAAATACGAACACGCTGCTTTAATCCGTCAGCTACAGGAAGATAAAGTTCTTCATACTTTTCTATATCGCACTGATTTATAATCATACAGTCACAGTGAATATTCATGCGGGAAAGCATATCAATACACTGTTCCTGAGATTTATGCATTGTAGATATTTCTATTTCAAAAGTCATTTCTAGTCCCTAATAACTGAAAAATGGTGACAAAATACTGTGATAATCATATTCTCTCACTGGGAAAAAACAGGTTTTTGCAACAAATGGGCCTATCATAACGCACAGAGTTACAAAATAAAGAAGCAGTTTCCATTCTTTTTTAATACTGGTCCTGCGAACCCACAGAACATAGTAATAGAAAGGAAGATAAGCAAGGATATCAAAATAGTAGGCGAAACGACAGATATAATAACTGGACATTCCCATAAGCTTAATGCAGAAACAGAAAAATCCAAGGTTGATGAAAAAACGGGAATCGTAATCAGTTTCATCATATTCAAGGAAAAGCAGATGTATGTAGAATGGTACATAAATCAATTTTGTAGCAATATTGATGAAATCAACTCTGTTACCTGTAGTAGCATAACTAGATCCAATATAACTTTTGTACGGAGTAAACTGTGCAACAAAATTCATCAAATCATCCATTCCAACAAAGCAGATGACAATTGAAACTGCCAGTTCAACAATCAAAATCCATTTATTTTTAAAAGTAAACCAGAATCTTCCTACAAGAATAGCAAGAAGATAAATTGCACTGATATGAAATGTATAGGCTACAAGAATTGTCAGAATATAGGCAATATATTTTTTATCCCGAAGAAACAGAATTCCCACCAGGAAAATATACATGGCCGTAAACTGACGAAGACCATTGGTTGAATTTATAAAAGCTGTTGCACAAGAAAAATAAACAAGAACAAACAAGTCTGGTCTTTCAAATCGGCCGTATTTCAGAAAAATGCAGAAAAGTACGGACTGTATAAGGGCAAGAACAAAAAATGAAACCTGAGGATGAAAATGAACAGCAAGACGGTCACAGATTAAGTAAAAGCCTGCTTCGTGTGCACGAAAGTATGATCCCGAAATACCATCCTGAAACATTTTAAAATATGTAGGATAATCAGATCCAGTATCATTTTGAAGACCAATTATAAGCGACCAATAAAGGCAAAGAAAAACAAGGAAGAAATTCATTGCACGGAGGGAAAGCTTCTTGTAATGTCCGTCTGAACTTACGCCGCAAACGGAATACATAAAGAGAAAAGAAACTGCCATGCAAATTAAATAAGTCAGTCTGTCCATCATTTAAAAATCTTACCTGCCACTTTTTTCATAAATCCACCCCACCCGTTGTCGGTAATCTGCCATGCGCAAAAAGGGAAAACCGAAAGCAGTTTTGCAAGTGATGACGGCAATATGGAATAAAGCTTTGCACGTCTCCTTTCAAATAATTTCTGTCCGTCGGTAGTCCAGCTTCCGTCGTAATGGTGAATGGTATATGTATCGTCAGTTATTGTGATTATAGCAGATTTTGTATCTTTTGGACAGAAAAAGCGGATTGGGTAAACGGTAAAATCTGACACATTCTGAATTTCATCTTTTTCTGTCATACCATAGCATTTCAAAAGATCTGAGACGCGGGTAACCACTGTATTAAGGTTCAGTTTTCCATCGGGCAAAATAAAACTGTCACCCTGATAAGAATCAAGGACTTCTTTTACGAAGGCATTTTTGGCTTCACACCCCATACCCAATCCTGCATTTACAAGAGAAGGTCCTTCAAGGCCCAAAAAAGCTCCTTTTTCAACGATTGGAGAAAGATCCTTAATAATTTCCACATCAGTATCAAAATAAAGACCACCTTCGCGGTAAAGAATATCAAAACGGGCATAATCACTTACAAAAGCATATTTTTTTGCTTCGTAAGCCTGGGCTGTATATGGAATGGAATTTACATCAAAATTGGATTCATCCCAGCGAACAATTTCCCAGTGGGGCATGTATTTTTTCCAGGATTCAATGCATTTTTCAGCAAGGGGTGGAAGAGGTTTTCCGCCAAACCAGCAGTAATGAATTTTTTTGGGAATCATTTTTCACCTCCCCAAAACATCGGAATCTTTTTATATTCTTCAGTTTTTGTGTAATTTTTTCCCATCTTAATGCCCTTTTTAAAATTAACAAAATTTGTAAGATTTCGTTTCAAAAAGCCTGTAAACAAAAGATATGTGCAAATCTGACTGCAGGCGGCATGGAAACAAAGCTTTGCTATAAACCTATTCCAGCTGTTTTTCTGCACTTGATAAACAGCACGGTACCACACACAGTAACGGGATGCATTTTGCATTTGAATCATCTGTCCTGGATTTTGAACATGACCGGAAGAGGCATCCAGATGAATAATCCCGCTTTCATAATGAACAAGGGGATTAAAACCTAAAAGAAAGCATTTATAAGAAAATAAAGTGTCTTCCCCCAAAGGATAATGGAAACTGTCCAAAAAACGCTCGTTCTGGAAATTAAGCTTTTGATAAGATGATTTTTTTATAAAGCAGCATGGGCCGGCAAAGGTCTGGGTTGGCATAACGGATTCAGGGTGATTGCAGTAAGTATAAAAGCCGCTTTTTCTAAGACGGAAGGCATATTTTTTTGAGGCAGTTGGCAGCACCATGGAAAGAATATTTTTAAGTTTTGTTTTTTTAGAAGCAAGATGATTTGAAAAGGTATTTGGAGAAATAACACTTGACTCCATCCCGTTTTCTGCTGATTTCAAAAGAGCTTTTACAAGGCGTTCAACACTGTCTTTTTCAAAAGAAAGATCATCATCACAGAAAAGAATCCATGGGGTTTCAACCTGATTAAAATCCATTGAACGCTGATGAATCATTCCTTTTTCGCAAACAACGTACTCTTCCCTACCGCAGGTTTCTTTTGGAAGATCATAACCTTCAGCAATAAAAACAAGAATTTTTTGTGGCGGCAAACTTTGGGCGCAAAGAGTATCAAGCAAAGTCTGATATTTTTCCCCCGCCTTCCCCAAAGTGCGAATAACTGCCGTGTAGGAAAAATCGTTGTATAAAACTGAATCGCCCATTAAATCACCTTAGATATGCTTAAGAACTGCCTTAAATACATAAAAGCAAAAGCACCATACGCATTTTATAATAGAAAGTTTAAGTGATTTTCTATAAATATTCCATGTCCACATAGCTGATCGGGCTTTATTTCCAGAAAGTGAAAGATTGGCTTCTCTATACTGAGCTAAAACTTCTCCGGCGTTAACAGCTTTTACTCCAGTTCTTAAAATTTCAAGCCAAAAAAGATAATCTTCTGCACCAATTTTTTGCTGATATACCTTTCCACATTTTTCAGTATCGAAAACACCTGTTAAATTTCCAATAACATTTCCATGAAGATTTTTACTGTAATTGGTTTTTAATGGAGCATGAATTACTTTGTTTATAGGTTTTCCGTCAATATCTATAACTTCATAATCTGAATATACAACACCAACATTTTCCTTTTCAAACAAAGGAATCTGCTTTTCTAGTTTTGCTGGAAGCCAAATATCATCACAATCCAGAATTGCAATGTACCGCCCAGATGCACTTTCAATTCCCATATTGCGTGGAAGAGCTGGTGAACCTGAATTCGTTTCCATACAAAGATATTTTATTCTATTATCTTTTTCAGCATAAGATTTAGCTATTAAAGCTGAATTGTCGGTGGAACAGTCATCACAAACTAAAAGTTCCCAAGTCTTATATGTTTGAGCTAAAACCGATTCTATGGCCGCTGACAAAAACTTTTCGCCATTGTAGCAGGCCATAATAATAGAAACGCAGTTATTTTTTTCCATAACTATTTTATATCATATCTGCAATCTTTTTTACATCCTGGCAGTGGTCTCTTTTGCAAATTAGGATGGTGCTGTCACTTTCTACCACCACCAGGTCCTCCACTCCAATGGCAGCTACGGTTTTCTTTGCGTTGAAGTAGGAATTTTTTGAATTCAAAAGTACAGTCTTGTTTTTTGATGCGATTCCGTTCTCATCTTTTTCAGAAATTTCCCAAAGAGCCTGCCATGAACCTACATCATTCCAGCCTGCGTCAAGCTTGATTACACGGCCCTTTTTTGTACGTTCCATAACAGCATAATCAATGGAGTTTCCCTTGATTTTTTCAAAGGCTTCATGGTTGATACGAATAAAATCTGGATCAACAGCTGCATTCTCAAAAGCTTTTCTGGAAAGCTGGGCCATTTCTGGTTCCATGGCGGCAAGTTCATCAAGGAAGGCTTTAGCCTTGAATACAAACATTCCGCTGTTCCAGGAATAAGAGCCCTCTGCAAGATATCTTTTTGCAGTTTCAAGATCTGGTTTTTCTACAAAAGCTTCAATAGGATAAGAAACCTGTGCATCAGATTCCGCTTTTCCAGCCTTAATATAACCGTAACCTGTATGTGGACAGGTTGGTACAATACCAAAGGTAACAAGACTGCCCTTTTCGGCTTCTTTTACGGCATCCAAAACTGCTTTTTGAAATACAGCCTTATTTTCAATAACGTGATCGCTGGAAAGTACAACCATAACTGCATTTTCGTCTGATTTTAAAGCCTGCCAGGCCCCAACTGCAATAGCCGGAGCAGTATTTCGCGGAAGAGGCTCCAGAAGAATGGAAGGCTTGCCAAAACCTCTCAGCTGTTCTGCCACCAAAAATCGGTGAGATTCATTACAAATAACAATAGGATTTGCAGTTTCAAGACCTTCAAGGCGCAGAAGGGTCTCCTGAATCATAGTGCGGTCAGAAACCAGAGGAAGAAACTGTTTTGGGCATTCAGGAACAGAAAGTGGCCAAAGTCGAGTTCCAGCCCCACCAGAAAGAATTACAGGAAATATTTTCATTTTTTCTCCGAAAAAATGAAAAATGAATAATGAATAATTTATCAAGTTAGTTTATAACTATTCATTAATCACTATTCATCATTCATTAATCACTATTCATTAATCACTATTCATTAACTTAAAATCTTCGTAGGCAATTTTAATGCCGTCTTTGAGTTCTACTTTTGGTTTCCAGCCTAGGTTCAATAGTCTTGTTATGTCGCAGAGTTTGCGTGGGGTGCCGTTAGGTTTTGAGCTGTCCCAGTTTAATTTACAGGTACGGCCACTTCCTTCGTAAACAATATCCCGAACAGTTTCGGCAAGTTCTTTAATAGTAAGTTCCTTTCCAGATCCTACATTAACAAAATCACCTGTTGGAGTACGTAGATCCTGGGCATGTTTATTTTCCATAAGGAATACTACGGCTTCGGCAAGGTCATCGGAAATAAGGAATTCGCGCAGTGGAGATCCGTCGCCCCAAAGTTCAACTTCATCTTTTTTAGACTCTTTTGCTTCGTGGAATTTGCGGATCATGGCTGGAAGAACGTGACTTCCAAAGGCTTCATAGTTGTCACCAATTCCATAAAGATTTGTTGGCATTACAGAAAGGAAATCTGTTCCAAACTGTTTATTGTAGCTTGTACAAAGCTTGATTACACTGATTTTTGCAAGAGCATAAGCATCGTTTGTTGGTTCAAGTGGTCCTGTAAGAAGACTTTCCTCTTTGATAGGCTGTTCTGCCATTTTTGGATAAATACAGGTTGAACCAAGGTTCATCAGTTTTTTTACACCATATTTTCGGGAAGCTTCCACAACATTAAATCCAATCATCATATTCTGATAGATAAAATCAGCAGGATAAGTAGAGTTTGCACCGATTCCACCAACATGGGCAGCAGCAAGGAAAACATATTCAGGTTTTTCCGATGCAAAAAAAGCATCCACCTGAGCCTGATTCAAAAGATCCAGTTCCTTATGTGTCCGAGTAACAATATTTGTATAACCTTTTGCTTCAAGATTTCGTACAATAGCAGAACCAACCAGTCCTCTGTGTCCTGCTACATAAATTTTAGCATTCTTTTCCATAAATAACCTACCAAATAAAGATGTCTCGACTACGCTCGACATGACAAGCCCCTAAGGACGAGCGAAGCGACGTCCTTTCATCCAGGACAAGCGAAGCGATGTCCCTTCATTCTCTGGACGAGCGAAGCAATGTCCCTTCATTCTCTGGACGAGCGAAGCAATGTCCCCTAAAAACGGACAAGCGCAGCGACGTCCCTTCATTCAGGACGAGCGAAGCAATGTCCCCACCATTATTCATTATTCATTTTTAATTTTTCATTAACGATTGCGAAGCAATCGTTCCCCTTCTACGTATTTCATATCGTGTTCCATCATAATATGAACAAGTTCCGGGAATGAAGTTTTTGTAGGATTCCATCCAAGTGTCTTTTTGGCTTTTGTAGGATCGCCCAAAAGTGTTTCTACTTCGGCAGGACGGAAGTATTTTGGATCAACTTCAATTACAACTTTTCCAGTTGCTTTGTCATAGCCTTTTTCATCAACACCTTCACCTTTGAATTCAATATCAATGCCTGCTTCTTTAAAAGCCAGCTGACAGAATTCACGAACTGAGTGCTGTTCACCTGTGGCAATTACAAAATCATCTGGTTTTTCCTGCTGAAGAATAAGCCACATACATTCAACATAATCTTTTGCATAACCCCAGTCGCGGAGAGAATTAAGATTACCCAAGTAAAGTGTTTTCTGGTAACCCTTGGCAATACGACTGGCAGCCAGAGTGATTTTACGTGTAACAAAAGTTTCACCGCGGCGTTCAGATTCGTGGTTAAAAAGAATTCCGTTTGCACAGAACATGCCATATGATTCACGGTAGTTTTTCATAATCCAGAAACCGTACATTTTTGCAACAGCGTATGGTGAACGTGGGTAAAAAGGAGTAGTTTCTTTCTGTGGAACCTCCTGAACAAGACCAAAAAGTTCTGATGTAGAAGCCTGGTAGATTTTACAGGTCTTTTCCATTCCCAAAAAGTGAACTGCTTCAAGAATACGAAGAACACCAGTTCCTACACAGTCAGCAGTATATTCTGGTACTTCAAAAGAAACCTGAACGTGGCTCTGAGCACCAAGGTTGTAGATTTCTGTAGGTTTAATTTCGCGGATAAGGCGGATCATGCTTTCTGAATCAGTAAGGTCACCATAGTGAAGATGAACTTTACGGTCCTTGTGCATATCTTCAATAAGATCATCGATATAAAGATGTTCAATGCGTCCAGTATTGAAACTTGAAGATCGGCGGATAATACCGTGAACTTCATAACCTTTTTCCAAAAGAAATTCTGCCAGGTAAGATCCGTCCTGACCTGTAATACCAGTAATAAGTGCAACGTTGTTCATTTTTTACTCCGTAAAAAAAATTAATAATTAATAATGAATAGTGAATAATTTCACTTGCTTTGCTCGTGATTATATAGAGAATTATATATTGGAATCCACTGCAATACATTATACTATATAGGACAAAAATAGCACAATATTGACTTTTTAAACTAAGATTATATGGATTTTCTTGTAGTTTTTATACTTGAGGTAAGCATCCGTATTAATACTGTGCAATCACATTCCAATGAAAACACATTTTCTTGCGTAAGATATTCAGAACGTTTAAGCAGTGAAAGCCAGTACTTTGTTTCATTTGCTTCTTTTAGGGCTATACTTAATTTTGTTACAAAATCAGGTCTAGATTGAGCATAAACTGATTCAGCAATATTTGCACCAATACTAGTACCACTTCTAAGCAATTGCTTGCTCATAATAAACTCACGCCTAGAATCTTGTAAATACCTATAAATTTCAATAATCCGTAAAGCAAACTCTTCAGATTTAACAGCTAAAATATTCTCTCTCATAATAGTAAATATAGCAATCACCACCCCAAATCGCCAACCCCCAAATTCACCATTCACCATTCACCATTCACCATTCACCATTCACCATTCATTATTCATTATTCACTATTCATTATTCACCATTCACCATTCACCATTCATTATTCATTTATTAACTACCAAGTTTTCCTATATTCTCCTGGGGTTATTCCTTCTATTTTTTTGAACATTCTGATGAAATAATTGGAGTCGGAAAAGCCGCATTCTTCGGCAATCAGGTCAAGGATTTTGCCAGTGAAGCGAAGTTCGTTTTTGGCCATTAAAATGCGTTGCTGCAAAATATAATTATTCACGGTAATTCCAAAATCTTCCTTAAAGGAACGCACCAGATAAGATTTATTCACATTGAATTCTTTGGCAACAGACTCAAGACTGATCTGCTTTGTAAAATTGGAATCGATATAATTTTTTACGACCCGTGTATCCAGGGACTTTGTACTGCCCTTTTTGATTGAATCGGGATTCCAGGACACTTCCATAATTGCACACAAAAGTTCACATAGCACAGAATTGATTTTCATATCCCGCACATAGGACGAAGATGAAGCTGTTTCAAAAAGCTTATCCAAAAGATTTTCCAGTTTCTCTTTATCACCACTACCAATTACCGGAGCACCACCTCTTTCCCTGTATTTTTCGTAAATTCCCGGCATGTTCTTCCCATCAAAATGAACCCATTTAAGGCTCCATAAGTGTTCTTTGGAAGACCCCTGGGAATAAGGAACCCGGCAGTCAATAAAAGCACAGTCACCTTTTTTTAGCTGATAATTCACGCCCTCATAAGAAAGTTTTCCTTCACCTTCTGTTACAATGAAAAAAAGATAAGAGGCCAGTCCTTTTCGGGAAGAAACGTGGGGTTTTACTGCAGTAAGATTTCCAGTTTCCTGAAGGTAAACAAGATTCTCCACCGCAAACTGGGAAGGCTGATAAATGATTCTACGAGACTGAACAAGTTCACCGGTAAATAGTTCTGGAAATTGGGGCATTTATTTTCTAAAAGGCAGATGATTTAATACAAAATCAAGAGCATTTTTAAAATCCTTTGTCTTAAAGAAACAAAGAAGGAAGATTATATTCGGTACAACAAAGCAAATCAAAAGGTTTACTGCCAGCTGAATAAGTCCTTTGAAAGGAACATATGTTGTAATCCAGTAAGTAAGAGCACTTGCTGCAAGTGTTACTACAAGGTAGAAAATATTTTTTATCAGATACATTATCCAGTCCTTTGTAGTACCAAAATGCTTTTTTATTACAATGTATGAAGACATTGGTATGTTGACCAGAATAAATGTTGCAATGGTAGATATAATAACACCATATATTCCCCAGAAACGGACAGAAACAATCATAATTGCCAATTTTGAAATTGCTGAAAGTAAAAGGACAAATTTTGTTTCCCACCAAAGGCCGGTTGCATCACTGTATCCCCAGACAAGCTCCCCAATTTTTGAAAAATAAAATGAGAAACAAAGAGCAACCATTACGCCATTGGAAAAGATATTTTCTTCCCCCTGCCAAAGTGCAATGAACGGCTGAAACAGACACAAAAGGCAAACAAAACACCAGCCAACAATCCATGCATAAAGGAACTGAAATTTTTTAAGATCACGAAGATTCTTTTCGGAGCTTTCCAAAACTACGCTATTTCCAATGGAAGGAGTTATAGAAGTAATTACCATGGTAACAATTGTATACAAAGCTGTAATGATATAATTGTAGCCACCGTAAATACCAAGGACTTTAATGCCAAGGAATATAGAAATAATGATTGAATCTGTGTAATAAATAACCAGGGTTCCAAGCTTCTGAAATACTACCCCACCAACCTTTCTTTTTATTTCATTGATATCAGATTTTTCAAGTTTTCCTTCCGGATAATACTGAGGAAATTCCCGTTTTGAAGCCAGAATACAAAAACCGTTAATGGTAAGTGTTGTAATAGGAAGAATAAGAATATAAAGATAATAGTTTCTTAAGAAAAGCAGGATAATAACATCCAGAGTTTTTCCAACGACATTTACAACAATCATTATATTATTGTAAATATCAAGACGTTGTGTAGCTGTAAGAATACCAATGTTATAGGTACCGAACATCAAGTTACTTGCAGCTCTGAAAAGATAAATCAGGAAAAGAACATAAAGATTGATATCGGTAACAGTATTGTCTTTTACAAGGTATGGAAGAAAAGGCAGACAGCACAAACCTATAGCAAAAGTCACAAATCCGATAATAATGTAACTCTTTCGGAACAAGGCAACAATGGCACGAACCTTTGCATCATCCTTCTGAGCAATAGGTTTGTACATGTAATAAGTAAGGGCCGTACCAATTCCAAGATCAGCAAATCCAAGAAGAGTAAGAACTGAAGTAAAAAGATTGAAAAGCCCGGTGTATTCAATACCAAGTGTGTAAATAAGAACAGTTCGTTCCAGAAAGGTCAGTACCAAAATACCAACGCGGCTAACGAGTCCTGTAAAAATGTTTTTTCTGGAATAATCACTTCTTCCCATCAATTGTTCCTGTTTTTCAGTATATTACTTTTTGTTGATTTAATGAATACGTTTTATAATTCTGCGCAGTTTTTCTCCAAGCTTATACCAGCGGCTGTTCTCGTAACTCTGAGCCATACGACCGTAAACATTATAATCAAGGGACACTTCATCTATAATTTTCTGAAGCTCCTGGCTGGTTTTTCCAGTATTCTGAAGTTTTTTCAGAAAATCTCTTGTGTGATAGTACATTATCCATTCAATGTCATCATGGTAAAGAGGATTTTGAGCCATTACATCCTTCATTCGCTGTGTCGAAATCAGCATATCTTTTTCGTAACGATCAACTTTTGAATTAGAAATGCTTTTTGGGTTCAGGTAATATCCATATGAAATCAAATCTGAATATACGATGCATTTTGCCTTGCAGCACATTTCAACAGTTACTGCTACATCTTCTGCAAAAGAAGACTTTGGAAAAGAAAAACTGTTTTCATAAAGAAAGCCCCGTTTATAGACTCTGGTCCATGGAGCAAAAGAAGTATTATGCATTGCAAAACGATTCGAGATTTTTCGCCAGGCAGGATGCTCCTGAACAGGGAAAGAAAAATTATCAGGATTACTAAAAGAAAGAAATTTGTGGCAGAGTATTTCTACATCTGGGTATTCTGAAATTATTTGTTCATATTCTGTAAAGGTAACTGGATTAATTTTGTCATCAGCATCAATAAACCAGATATAATCACCTGACGCATTTTCAAAGCCAGTGTTTCTTGCAAGACCAGGGCCACCGTTTTCTTTAGTTATAACCTTTACATTTTTACCTTCTGCGTATTTTTCCAGAAGTTCTTTTGAATTGTCGGTGGAACCGTCATTAACAAAAATAATCTCCTTATCAGCATAAGAAATTGAATCAAGCTGAATAAAAAGAGAGGTCAAATATTTTTCTGCATTGTAAACTGGAATTATTAACGAATATTTTGGCATATCTTTTTTACCTTTCTGTAAACGGGACGAAGTATTTTATAGATTTTCTTTTTAAATGCCAAAATCAATAAGGACAGACTGATTTTTTGCTTACGATAATATTCATCGCATTCCAAAAGAATATCCATTGCTCGCGGAATTTCTACAGGTGAATTAAGTTTTTCCATAAGGGAAGAATCTGCCGTGGAATAATCATAGAGCCATGGTGAAAGCTGACATGCAATTGTTTCCACATCTTCTTTGTAATCCGTATATTTTTCAAACAGTCTTGTATTGCGTCGGCTTTTTTCCGGCACAAGATGCTCACCTTTTTCAGTCTGATTGATTTCCTTTAATCCTGCAAATGCCCTGAGGTCTGCCGTTGTTTTTTCATAATTATAGATGAGCTCTTCAAGATAAACCCTTTTCACCCCCTGACTTTCCACTGTAGCTTCTCTTGTTTTTTTGTACCAGGAAATATAAGTGGAAAGATCTTCTGTCGGAATAAAACGCGATACCCAGAAAAGATTGTTACAAAGATAATAATCCCGGGGATCACGGTCAACCACCACCACCTTAATGCTGTCAAAATAATGAAAATAATGGTCTGCATGAATTGGTGGAAGCAACTGGTCTACCAGAAGGAAATCCTTATTTTCTTTATTTAGAAGATTCATAAGGCTCATTACATAGGTCTTTGCCTCTTTTCGAAAGTTTTCAAGGTCACATTCATAGTACTGATCCACAGGTGGAAGATAAGAAGGCATCCAGGAATCATTTTCAAAAAGTGCATAGGAAGAAGATTTTACACGGGCGTCGTATTTTTTTGCTGTAATTTCGGCAACAAGAGTCTGTTTTTTTGACAATGGTGAAGTTTCAAAAGCCCTGTGCCACCAGCCGTTCCATTTACATCCTATGGCTTTTTCAAGAAATTGATATGTGTATTCCAGAAAATGTCCGTCAAAATACACCGCATGCTTACTTTTCTGAAAATCTTTAGAAAGTGCAATAAAGCGTTTTACAGCAAGATCCACTTTAAGCCGGTGCCCTTCTTCCACTGCTTTTTCAAGATCATAAAGCCCGTCAGTTTCATGAAGAAAGGTACATTCAAAACTGTTTGGCACTACCTGAACATTGTTAAATTCTGAGAAAAAATCTGTAGCGGCACTAGAACCAGAACATCCGTAACCGGTTGATGTAAGAATTGTCATTTTACCTTCCTGATTACCGAATATAGTTTTCGTTTAAATATTTTTAATCTCTGAATAAATAACTTTCGTTTTATTGAAGAAGGCAAGTGATTCTCGTACACCATAGCTTTTAATCGCTTGTAAAACTCGTAGGTTGAGGAGACGTAACCTAGGTAAAAACTAAAAAATTTAAACATTTTCACTAAAATCGGTTTAGGATCAAGATCATGTAATTTGCAATACTTTAACAATTCGTCTATGGTATCAAAATGTTCAAAATAAATATCTTTATTCACCATTCCAGTTCCGGTAATTGAACTGCGGAACATTCTATGCGTATACAAAACTTCATTACAAAAAGCTAAGGATTTTGCATTTAGTAACAGCTCTTCAGTAAAAAGAACATCATCAAACTTAAATTTCCCAACAGCAAATCTGATTTCATGTTCAATAAGAAAATCTCGTCTTACCAGTCGTCTCCATGGAGCAAACCAATAACTTACCAAGTCTTCGGGTATTGTTTTCAGGTCTACTATCAATGGTGTCGTAAATTCTTCTGGCCATGAATAATTATGGAACCGATTTTCTTCTTCAAAATACTCACGATTACAACAATATGCTACATCAACATTATTCTCTGTTAATGTTTTGTAGAGTTTTTCAAGCCATGTAGGATCTACAAAATCATCGTGATCCATAAATGTAACATAGTCCCCAGTACAGCTTTCTATTCCATAATTACGCTGCCAACCAGGCCCCATGTGGCTGTTTTGAAATAGTTTTATTCGTTTATCTCTTGCTAAATAATCCTTTATTAATGCTACAGTATTATCCGTAGAACCATCATCCATACACAAAACTTCAAAATCGGTGTATGTCTGATTAAGAACACTATCCAAGCACTGATTTATATATTTTTCATCATTATAAACAGGAATTATAATGGATATCATTATTCTCTCCCCTTGAACTCAGGAAAATATTTATAAAATACTTTTTCAAATAATAGATAAGTTCTGTCCATGATGTCATAAATGTAATCAGTGGCACTTTCCTTCAGCTTTGGAGCTGAAACAAATTTCGCGTATGCCTCATCATCATTTGCAAGTTCTTTTATCAATTCAAGAGCTGGGGATGGATTTAAGGTATCAAAAAATATGTAAGCCTCTTCATTCAGTACCATTGGTTCTGGAGTTTTTTCGCCTCCATGATAAATTGGAATACAGCCGCTCCATAGTGAATCAAAGATTTTTTCTGTTACATATCCTTCATAAGCATCATTTTCGGGGCAAAGATTAAATTTATACTGCTGAAGATATTTTTCTTTTGAGTCAGAAAACTCAGTAGAAAGCGAGTCATCATTATGGGCATAACGTCCAGCAGAATCTACAGGAATCCCAAGTGAGGTAATATGATTCATTAGTTTTCCCCTTATTCCACTTTTATCATGGGAGGAAATCAAAGCGCATAACTTAGTTTTATTGAAAGATCGAGAATTAAACAGATCAACTTTTGACTTGATTACACTTTTATCTCTTGTAGGAGAAAAACAAGTCCATAACCAAAAAGGATATCGGATATAGTTATCTGCTGAAATAAAATCGAATCCAAGAGAAATATCTACATCGTCAATCATATTTCCTTCATAGAGTTTAGCTGTAGGAACAACAGACGAATGAAGGCATTCACCTGTAATAAAGATTTTCATCTGATTGGTTTTTCGTTTTATGAGTTTTAAATTATTAGAGGATGGTTCAAAAAACTGGATTTTTGGATGAAAAGTGGAAAGAACAAAATTTTTTCTATCAATTGGAAAGAAATCAAGAAATATATAATTTTTTACATAATCCTTATTTGCTGAATACCCATAAACATTATAAGTAATACGTTTTTCAAAAGGGTATCTGATCATATCACGAAGATAAATAACGCTATCAGGGATTTTTTTTGCAATTCGATAAAAAGGTCGGAGTACTTTTTTTATACATGATTTTACAATCTTAATGAACATTTCTACAACATTCATTTTTACAACCCGATTATTTACTCTCTTAAAATATGCCCACTTCTTAAAATGATAGTTTTCATCAAGACGAACATGTGGAGAAGAATCATGCTCTAAACGGTTCTCATCAATTTTGTGATTATGAATAACCAAATCTTCTGTTGATTCAACAATTCTGTAATCGGTACGATATGCAAGTTCAAGAGGATAATCAGCATCAGCACAATACCAGTTATAATGTTCATCAAATAAAATACCGGTTTCTTTATTTATTATGGCATAGTTTGCACAAGGATAATCAAAAAAAAATGTTCTGATGATACGGAAATTTGGATCCTGGCCAATTCCTTTTGCACGGCATACAAGAAGGCCAGTTTTTTTATCTTCGAAGTATTTTGCACAGATGGTGTCCCAGCCTGGCATTACAAGGCAGTCGTCGTTCAGATAAAGAACATACTGGCTTTTTGCCATTTTAATGCCGTCATTGATAATGGCCCAAAGACTTTTTACTCGTTTTCCATTTTCCCGGGCATGATCAAGAACAGAAAGGGCCCCGTATTTTTCACAGACAGCAGCAGTTGAGTCAAACCCACCATGAAGAACAATCACTTCAATATTTTTGTCGGTTGAATTTTCGCGGATTGACTTAAGACATTCTTCCAAATCTTCATCGCGCTTATAAGTAGGTATTACAATAGAAAACATAATGATATTATAATGCCTTTTTGGGTAAAAAACTACATTCGGATAAGAAGTTTTGGACAAATCACCATAAGAAGAACAGCTAGTTTTCGCTTTGACTTTACGCCAGAATTAAGCAAGATTGGAAAAAGATTTTTTTTGAGATCGGAAAGCCACACATGAAAATCGGCAGAAAATTCCCCGCTTCTGTAATCTGCAAGAATCAGCCCGAATTCAAAATTTAAGTATTCCATGCGCACTGCAGTTCTAATTTTACGGTTTGGTTCAACTTCCAGAATATTTCGCATTACATCAAAGGCATGATTCACAAGTTCCATGTTCGTTTTTTGCTGAGTAACGCTGGAAGTGTTTTCCCGATAATGATAAAGCGGATAATTATTCCATACTACTTTACGGCATTTTTTGAATAAACGGAGAAAAAACTCAGAATCTTCAAGATAGCGGTATTTTTCATTATAACGAAGCTGCTCCCCACATTTTAATAGATCGGCCCTGATTAGTTTTAAAGGTGAATATCCGCCAAATCCTTTCTGACTGAACACAGAAACACAGGCATCAGTCCCGGTAAATGTTTTTAGTTTTATTTTTTCTGCACCCACAAATCCGCAGACAGAAACATCGGCCTTATTTTCAACAGCAGTCTGATACAATAACTCAAGATATTCAGGTTCTACCCAGTCGTCGCTATCCACAAAACAGATCCACTCACCTTCCGAAACCTCAATTCCCTTGTTTCTTGCAGAACTTACTCCCCCATTTTCCTTATGAAAAACCTTAATTCTGGAATCTGAGGCAGCGTACTTATCGCAAAGGGAGCCTGAATTGTCTGGAGAACCGTCATCTACCAGAATAATTTCATAATCGCTAAAGGTCTGAGAAAGAAGAGATTTTATGCAGTCTCCCAGGAATTGTTCAACTTTGTACACTGGGATGATTACGGAGATTGGGGGCATGCTACTTAGTTTTTCCTATTACTTCTTCAAAATAATCAATATATTTCTTTACTGTTTCTTCTGAATCAAAGTCTCTTATTGCCTTACTGTGGGAATAAGACTGCAATGCCGAAAGATTATTTACACAATATTCTATTCCATGCATAAAATCTTCTATGCTATAACATTCAGCAAGATAACCATTTCTTTTATGCTCGATGATATCCGGTACTCCCCCCTGATTAAAAGCAACCACAGCAAGACCACAACAAATACTTTCAAGACAAGTAAACGGTAGATTCTCAACAATGGAAGGACAAAGGAATATATCACTCATTGCATAAAAATTGCTCAGTACAAAAGGATTTGTCTGAAACCCTGTAAACAATGTTTTTATACCCACTTCTTTTTCAAAATCATTACTTGCACTGCCAAACACTATAAGCTGAAACTGGTCTTTATTTTGAAGAAGTTTCAAAACCTCAATTAGATAATAAGCTCCTTTTATAGAGTTCTTATTTGTAAAATCATCAGCGGCGCCAAAGCAAAGAGTAGTTTTAGACTCCGACAGCCCATATAAAGTTCTTAAGAAATTCTTCTCCTGAAAAGCAAGAGGTTTAAATATACTTGAATCTATCAAATTGGGAATAGCTCGACATTCTCTATGACCAAAAAGACTGGAATCCCGAAGAATCTGAGCTTCCCAATTCGATGGAGCTGAAAAGTTTATTGGATAATCATGAAGATATTTGTATTTATTTCTCCACACTTTTCTACAAATATCAGGTCCTTTTGTTGAAACAGGTTTGTTTTTCCTAGTATAGATACTTTTGTACCTTTCATCACCTTCAAGAACATTTGGGTGATGTTCAGCACCACATGCAGGCCATGAATCATGCATTGTCCATACAACAGGCTTTTTGATTCTAGCTATATCACGAGCAGACAATGTATTACCACAAATCCAGTGAAGGTTTACTAAGTCATAGTCACTATTGTTAATCAGATCTACATCAATAAGCGAAAATCGATTCAATGAATGAAGAATAGTATTCGATGACTTAAATCGTCTCATAACAAGCTTTTCGTAATCTCTGGAAAGACGATCTTTTACACGGAGAAAGAAAGTTCGTTTTCTTCCTAATTCGACTACATATGGATTATCAGACCGTACATATGGCACCCCAATATGAGCTGTCACACCAGCCTTATTCAAAGCCTCACAAAGCCTGACTGCACCAGCAGCAGCTCCACCACCTTTATCAGAATAACTAATAATTAATATTTTCATAAACATCTCTACATCTTAGTCTTATTTGACAAGAATTCTCTTGGTAGTGCATATCTTTTTTTATTACTTCTTGTAGTACTTCCGCCATCCGCAAGAAATGCACACTTTAAGCCAAATTCGTTATGGCTAAGATATTCTATCTCACGATTGCTTACTTCATTTGATGTTCCAAAAGGATATGCAAAAATGTCAGTTTCAATATTATGCTGCTTAAGGGTAATAAGTCCTTTCTCTATATCATCCTTAACTGCTACCAAATCTGGCAACTGTTTTAAATTATAGTGATTGTAAGTATGACCGCCTATTGTTACTAATGGATCTTTTGCCATTTCTTCTATTTGACTCCATTCCATTGAAAGATTGGTAACAGGTTTATGCCAATCTATTTCATATGCAGCAAAAAGATTATTTAGTTCATTTTCCAAGTTTTTCTGATTCAATTGCAGTATTTGCAATCGGATTTCTAAAAAAGCGTTACATTTTTCTTCTGTGGTCTTACAAATATATGACATACCATTGGCCAGAGTTACTTTATCAACAGATAACAGTAATTCTTCCAAAGCATACCACCACATAATATTTGTTTTATCCGGAAAACTAGCAGCGACGAAAACTGTAAATGGTATATTGTGCTTTTTGAAAATTGGAAGAGCATATTCAAAATTATCTAAATATCCATCATCAAAAGTAAATGCAACAAATTTCTTCAAATGTGGTTTCTTGCAATATGCAGAAACATCTTTGGCAGCAATACAATTATAATGTTTTTTACAATAAACCAACTGTTTATCTAAAATATCAGGATAAACCTTCATATTCTCGTTTGGCCACAAAGATTTTCTATCTGCTGGAGCACAACGGTGAAGCATATATACAATACCTTTAGGATATGTACCGCGAATTAGTTTGTATACATTTTTTAAGCATCTATATATAAATTTCAATAATACAATAAACTCACTTTTTAATTTGGAAAAAACATATTTTGAAACAAAAAGAATTTTTGCAAAGATATACTGAAATAGCCACTTATATACAGTAAGTGAGTAAAGTGGATAATTTGTAGCATTAAAACGTTTTTTATATTCACATGCTACCCATAAAAAATTAAATTTCTTAACTCCTGATTGAATAGCAAACTCAATTGTATCTAATAATATTAAGTTACCAATATTATAAGAATTGAAATCATTATCATGGGCTATAGTATGAAGAAATAAAGTATCGCCACAAATTGTGTATATACAACCGGCAATTACCACATCTTCACATGTATAATAAATAATCCCACCTTCTTCTTTTACTACATTGTACCATTCTGGTCTTGCTCCTCCTTCAAATCCCTTTGAGATACAACGTTCATTATTTAATCGATAAACTTCACGAAATACTTCATCAGTATTAATCTTATTTGTTATGTGCTTATCGATTTGAATTCCATCTTTCTCAAGTTGTCTTTTATACCATTTAAGATGCTGTCTTGTTTTTTTTCCTAAAGATTGAATGAATTCATCTAACGAAGATGGTAATTCTGTTATATTATCATCACCAGAGATTTTCCAGATTCCTTGTAAAAAAGTATCTTTCTTAAAAAAATTACTAAAATTTACAATTCGAATTCGTTCTTTTTCAAAAAGCCGTTTACATATTTCTTCTTGAGTATATTTATCCAACGACAACAAAATTGAGTGAACAAAGCACTGATTTCCAGAAACCGTATAGAAGTATTTCTCATCATTAACAACAATGCTTTTAGGGTTCATCCCAAATGCATTGAAGAATACAGAACTTTGAAAAATAGTCATAAAATAATTATATCTTGTTTTTCAAATAGTGAATAGTTATTTGATTTATACTTTATAATTGTTATATAATAAGTGTTGGAGAACAAAAAATGAAAATAGCAGTAGCAGGAACAGGATACGTTGGACTTTCAAATGCCATTCTTTTGGCTCAGCATAATGAAGTATCTGCTGTAGACCTTGTAAAAGAGAAAGTAGATCTTATTAATAATAAAAAATCGCCTATTATCGATAAAGAGATACAGGAATATCTTTCTGAAAAAAACTTGAATCTTCAGGCTACCACTGATGGTGCTGCAGCATACAAAGATGCCGATTTTGTTATCATTTCTACTCCAACAAACTATGATCCTGACAAAAATTATTTTGACACTTCTTCCATTGAATCTGTAATAAAAGTTGTTAAAGAAGTAAATCCAAACACTACAATTGTTATAAAATCAACAATTCCTGTTGGATATACAGAAAAAACACGTAAAGATCTTGGATTTGACAATCTTCTTTTTTCTCCAGAATTTCTTCGCGAAGGTCATGCTCTTTATGACAACCTTTACCCTTCACGTATTATTGTAAGCTACCCAAAAGATTCCAATCTCAAAGAAAAAGCAGAAGCATTTGCCAATCTTTTGAAACAGGGCGCCATTAAAGAAGACATTGAAACATTGATTACAAACTGTACAGAAGCAGAAGCTGTAAAATTATTTGCAAATACTTATCTTGCACTGAGAGTTGCATATTTTAACGAACTTGATACCTATGCAGAACTTCGAGGACTTGATACAAAACAGATTATTAAGGGAGTAAGTCTTGATCCTCGCATTGGAGACTTTTACAATAACCCAAGTTTTGGCTACGGCGGATACTGTTTACCCAAAGATACAAAACAGCTCAAGGCCAATTTTGCCGATGTTCCGGAAAACCTTATCAGTGCTATCGTTGCATCTAATACGACCCGGAAGGATTTCATTGCAGATCAGATTCTTTCTAGAAACCCAAAGACAGTTGGCATTTACCGTCTTACAATGAAAACCAATTCTGATAATTTCCGACAGAGTTCCATTCAGGGTGTCATGAAACGTATAAAGGCAAAAGGGATTGATATTGTAATTTATGAACCTGCTATGAAAGAAGATACATTCTTCAATTCTAAGGTTATTCGTGACCTCGATGAATTTAAAAAGAATTGTGATGTAATAATTGCAAACCGAATGAACAGCGACTTATTCGACGTAAAATCAAAAGTATACACTCGAGATTTATTTTCAAGGGATTAAAATGGCAGACTTAGCACCAATTATTTTATTTGTTTATAATAGACCAGATCATACACGTCAAACTCTGGAAGCACTTTCAAATGCAGTTTTAGCCGATAAATCTGAACTGATTGTATTTGCTGACGGACCAAAAGCAAACTGTACCCCTGAGACACTTGCAAAAATACAGGAAACTAGAGATCTGATAAAAGAAAAACAATGGTGCGGTAAAGTAACTGTCAATGAAAGCACAGAAAACAAAGGTCTTGCAGCAAATATAATTTCTGGTGTAACAAATGTAGTAAATGAATATGGCAAGGTCATTGTTCTTGAAGATGATGTTGTTATTGGAAAACATTTCCTTGAATTCATGAACGAAGCTCTTGATCGTTACAGTGACAATAAGGAAGTTATGCACATTGCAGGCTTCCGTCCTGAAATTAAAACGAAAAATCCAAACGGGAGTTTTTTCTATCCTAATATGGATTGCTGGGGCTGGGCTACATGGACAGATCGCTGGCAGCATTTTGAAAAAAACACCGACAAACTTATCAATACACTAAATGAAGAAATGATTTACCGTTTTAACATGAACGGTGCAGAACCAGGAAACTGGCAGCAGGTTTTAGATAATAAAGCTGGAAAAATCAATACCTGGGCTATCTACTGGCTTGCCTCTATTTTCCTGAAAGACGGCCTCTGTCTAGCTCCATGTAAATCGCTGTGCAAAAACGTAGGCTTTGATGGTACTGGCGTACATTGTGGTACTAATGACGCAGAAACAATTCACGAAAGCATAGACCATGAGGTTACTATTTGGCCTGACACCCTGAAAATTGATTCTATTGAATATGGAAAACAGATGCAGTTTTTCAGAAAGAAGAATAAGGGTAAATATTCATTTAAAAGACTGCTTTATAAAGTGTGCCCTAGTTTTATATGGAAGCTTGGAAAAAAAATACTAGAAAAAAACTAGCGATTATCGTTTACAATCCTTATTTAACCACTTAACAAAATCAAATTGATTATAGTATTTTACGATACTTTCTTCAGATTCATAATTTGAAAGAATACCTACTGAGGAATCATTTTCAAAACCTTTAATATAATATGCTGAACTAATATTTGTATACGGTTTGTGTGTAAAGACAACTTTATTTTGATAAGGCAATCTATCAAATTCTTCTAAATCTTTTTCTGTGCATCCATCTCTGTCTGTAAAAGTAATAAACAAATTGTCATAATTAATTCGAGAAACTCTTTCATTCCATTTCTGTTCCGCTATTTCACAGTTTTCATAATGCTGGAAGTAAAGTTTAATATCATTTAAATATGCTACAGGATAAGAAATATCTTTTTCAACAACAAACTTTAAAGGATAGTTTAAATACGTTTTTAACGAAGATAACAGCTTTATATAATCTTTTGGACAAATCCAAAGATTGATGAATGGACTGTTAAATCTTACTCCTAAATCATGAGATATATTTCCACCAATACAGTTACTTGCGATAATACTAAAATCAGTATTTACAAGTTTTTTCCTATTTGCAGATAGATATTTCGATCTTAGTGTATCTAATTGATTATAACTATAAAATTTACTTCTTATCCTACTAGCAAAAGCATAAAATCTTGTATTTTTAAAAAAAGCTTTTAATAATCGCCTTTTACTAGAAAGAAACACAGTATAATCTTCTCTGCACTTTTCTAGTTCCAATAATTGCTGCTCAACCTGGAGATTATAACCATATTGCTTTCTTCTGAATGCAAGAGAATAATCTTGATCAAATATATGACTCAAAAAACTATCTAAACAATTATTTTGACCGTCAATATAATCTGAACTAATGGCAGGTTGAGAAAGCATCTCAAAATATAAATCATCATTAGTATCAATCTTTATAATGTAATCTATAACTTCATCAAAACATGAAAAGTCATTGCAATTAATAAAAGCATTCTTATTAAACTGCTTTGTTACAGTTGAATCCCCCCAATAAATAGGAACTGTTTTAGCAGCAAATCCTTGTAATAATTTTTCAGTACAATATCCTGCAGATGAACTATTTTCGAAACAAATAGAAAATTTATACTGTCTTTGAAATTCATTCTTATCCGACACACCATTAGGTAAATCTATATTATTTAAAAATCTACCACCAGAATCTACTTTTTTATAACTAGACAGTTTCTTAAAAAACAATTCCCTTTCTTCAGAACAATGCCAGTTATTTGAAACAACCATCGAGCAAAATTTTCGATCTAAAAAGCTATCTGATATATCAAGATGCTTAGTTAATGCAAGTTGTAAATCGTTATTATAACAAGAAAGATATAACGGATACCTTAGATATCGGTCATTAAATGAAATATAATCAAAACCGATTGCATAATCACAAGAATTGAAATTAGGAACTAAGTTTTCTCCAGTATAATAAATTCGAATACATGAATAAGTAAGGTAATTCTTTGAAAAGTCACCATAAAAAAGATATTGAACTTTATCCTTTAACTCAGGGGTACTTGCAACATCAATTACTGATACTTTATATTTAAACTTAAGAGAATTTAATAAAAAATTATCATTGATATCAAAAGTTTTCCAGAATCCATCAAAAGCAATAAAGATTTCCTTATTCATTTTTATTTAACTTTACTCCCAATTTCATTTGCAACTCTGGATAATACGCAAGAATATTATTAATTTTCACATCATTCTGACTTGCAAAAGCATTTTCAACATATAACTTCTGCCAATTTCTATCTTGGCCCATATCAATTGGATTCTTATTGCAATTGTTTATTAGTTTTACAAGTCTATTGTTTAATACAGTTTGTGCCCATATCCATAAATCATCACCATTTGGAGCCAACTTCATAAAAAGCTCTGAGTTAGCAAAATCTTTATAAAGCAAACATGATTTTAGTAAAGTCCCACCAACACCAATTGGAAGAGTTTTTACTTCTTCTTCAGGAATTATAGAATCATTCCATGTCTGATATGGTTGAATTCTGTTTTCTTTAATCAACAGATAATTTGCTGAATGGCATAAAATAAAGTCTGGATATTTTTTTTCTTCTCTCAACAGTTTTTCCAACCAATGCTTTTCATAATATGCATCATCATCACAAATAATAATTTTTGAATCGGGATATTCTGAGATACAAGGAATTATTTTTTTATATGATCCATAGTTCGGACAATAACGGATTATTAAACCTTTTTTTTTGAACTTCTGTAGAGTTTTATTTAATTCTATGTCTTTTTCCGAAAATTCTTTCTCATCTAACCATAAGATAATCTTGTCGGGAAGTGTTTTCTGCTTAAAAAGAGAATACAAAGTATATTTTATTTCCTTAAAACGGTCTCCATAAGTTGTTAGAGAAACAATGATTTCATTTTTTTCCCGTTTTATAGGTGGAATTCTGTTAAACTTTATTTTGAGATTTATCTGTTTACGTAACAATGCAACATCAGAAGTTGGAAGATTAAGAATGAGTTTAAGAATATTAATAATTTTTCGTTTTTTAGCTCTAACAAACGCAAGCAATCCTGCAAACACTTTTACTAATTCAAACAATAAAATATTTTTTGAAAAAACTTTGTACCTTCGGGAAACACTTAAATCAGGACAATTGCTTAATACTTTTCTTGTATTATTTTGGATTTCCTGTATCAGTTTTTTATTACCATTCAAATCATTTTTTACTAATTCATATTTTTCTATAGAATTATCGCAATAACGTCTAACAGCAGAAGGCAACGTCTCTAACCATTGTTTTTCAAGTATAAAATCAATGCGACTCTTAAATGCTTCCTGACTATCTTTTATTTTCTTTATCTGCTTATCATAATCTTTTGAATTTATAATAGAATTGGGAGTTACTCTATAAAAGTACAGCGGAGCATCAAGGGTGATAATAGTTTCAGCTTTATAAAGTAGTTCATGAATAGCAAATTCATCTTCATGATAACAATTTACTTTATATTTGAAACAGTCTAATAATTCTTTTGAGTATAATTTATTCCAAGCCGTAACCCAGACTAGACCAATATCATTCATAGCAGTTGTACTAGAAATGTATTTTTTACTTATTTCTTTATACTCTAAAGGTTTACTAAAATTTTCCTCATTTCTAGTAAATTTACAAGTAGCCATTGAACAATCATACTCTTGAATCGCTTTTAGTAAAAAAGTATACATTTCTGGATGAACATAATCATCACTATCAACAAATGCAATATAATCACCTTTGGCTACTTTTAAACCAGCATTACGAGCATCTGACAGTCCACCATTGGTTTTATGAATTATTTTAATTTTATTACTTTTTTTCGCGTAGTTTTCACAAATGGACGGAGAAGAATCAGTGGATCCATCGTCAACTAAAATGATTTCGATATTTTCATAGGTTTGATTCAATAAAGATGTAATGCAATCATCAAGATATTTTTCCACATTAAAAACTGGTACTATTACAGAAATGAGAGGCAAATAACTATTTTTAATCATTTTAGGATTCCTTTTTAGAATTAATAATCAGCAAAACAAACAAAATACTTCCTAATTACGGATTATTCCATCTAGTCCTATCATGCCATTTTCATTAATCGCCAAAGCATTACCAAATTCAGCACGATTTCCTTCAAAAGTAAACACAAGGGCATTCTCAAAATCAACAATGCCCTCAATTCCTGGACGATGAATATATAGAGAAGCAAAACATTCACCTCGTCCCACATTTTCAGGAAGATTTATAGTATATTTTAATTTAAAATTTCCTTCTGGAATCTCAATCATCTTACCTCTATAATGCCCAAGGGAGAATGTAGCAAGAGGAACATAATCCGAGTTTTTGAAGACAAGCATAACGTCTGCCATTTTACAAACAGAACTAGTACCTTCTATTTCAATATCAATATTTTCTGTATTCAAAGGAACCATAACTTCATTACTTGTACTGTTATTTACTTTAACTGATGTAATATCCAATTCAGGTGACTTTATTTTCATGAAGTCAATTATCTGTTTATTATAAATGTGATTGCCGAGATAATAATTTTTAGCTTCTTCAATATCACCTTTAAATGCAATACTGCCATGATCAAGAACAAGACCTTTGTTACATAAAGATTTTACTTGGCTCATGTTGTGACTTACAAACAAAACTGTTCTTCCCTGCCCTGTACTCAGTTCATTCATCTTTCCAAGAGCTTTTTTCTGGAAAGCAGCGTCACCTACAGCAAGAACCTCATCTGCAATAAGAATTTCAGAATCAAGATGAGCTGCAACAGCAAAAGCCAGACGTACATACATTCCGCTTGAATAGCGTTTTACAGGAGTATCTATATGTTTTTCGATTTCAGAAAAGGCGATAATTTCATCAATTTTTCGGTCTACCTCCCGGCGTTTCATACCAAGAATTGCACCATTTAGGTAGATATTTTCGCGCCCGGTAAGTTCAGGATGAAAACCTGTTCCAACTTCAAGCAAACTTGCAATGCGGCCTTTGATTTTTACATCACCTTCAGTAGGAGCTGTAACACGGCTCAAAACTTTTAAGAGAGTAGATTTTCCGGCCCCGTTTTTTCCTATAATACCAACGCGGTCACCCTGCTTGATTTCGAAGTTCAAATCTTTAAGAGCCCAGAAACCTTCAGCAGTTGGGTCATATTTTGAACCAATCTTTGCATTTGGATCTTCCTTTCCTGTTTTTCGAGCCATCCAGGTCTGTACATCTTTGAAAAAAGTGCCGTTGTTGATAACACCGAGTTTGTAATATTTTGAAAGGCCTTCTGCCTTGATTGCAATGTCGCTCATATGTTTTTATATTATCTGAATATATAATGATTTTCAAGAAATCCAATTACAATTTAACTTTCATCATTAGCATAATAAAACAAGTAAGAATGATAAGACAAAATGATATTTTCTTATTTATAATAAGTTTACAAGGAATCATTTGCTGAAAGGCTACAAAAAACAGAGCTGCTATTGGACTGAAATATCTATTTTGCAAACCATAAATTATTTTTTCACTATTAGGAGTCCAACTAAATGCGACACAAAACAAGAATAGAAATATTAAAATATAAGCTAAAAGGAACAACCCTATCTGTTTTATATTCATCTTATCTGAAACTGGATTCAAAAGAACGTAAACCATCAAAGTATTTAATAGAATTGAATTGGTAAACAATAATGAAGATCTATAATTAAACCAATCTGTACCATTAACTAAAGTTCTTAAGAAAGTGAAGAAAGCCTTTACAGGATGATGCAACATAAATGAGATAGTATAATTGGTACTTAAACCTGTATATCTTTGTGAATATCGAATAATTAGATAAATAAAAAGTAGTAACACCCCAAACAAAGCAGATTTATACACTTTTTTATTTTTTTCATAGTCAAATTCTCTGTAAATCAAAGATATAAGCAACAATAAGCTAATAGGAAAATAAACAGTTTTCATCGGTGCCAACAGTAAAGCAGTCACAATAGAAAAAATTTTCAATTTTTTGCTTACATTTTCTGTTGTAAAATTGTAAAAAGCTAAAGAAATAACCAACAAAGAAAAACTATAAACTATAGGATCATAAGTAACAGACTGTATCATCCCAATAATTCCAGGATGTAACCCCAATAAAACAAACAGCAAGTAATTATCTTTGGAATATTTTATTGCCAGACTGATTAGGGAAATCATCAGTAAATAATTTCCCAAGACAACTAGAAAATATACAAGAAACTGATTTAGTTTTAATAATCGCCCCAAAGTCATTAATAATGCCTGAGGTAAGTATTCTAGTCTTGGTGATACTGTCATATACCGTTCTACAGGAACAAGAGAACAATCTGGAGACATAGAAAACTCTGTAGCCACTTTAACCACGAAAGATTTCATTGTACCTACCCAGGTATGTCCTGCAACCCGCATATTTTCGTCATAATACTCAGGCAGTAATTCAAGATCGCATTTTCGTTTCATAATAAAGCCATCAGGTGATTCTATGCCTAAAAGTTTATTTGAAAAGTTATAGATTGACTCATAATGAGTAACTGCATCAGGTTGTCCTAAAGGAGTTGAGACGAATAAGTTTATTCCACCAAAAATTAAAGCAATAAAAAAATAGAGTTTATGCGGACTTTTACATTTTTTTACAAGGTAAATAATAAGAAGTGCAAAACATATACAGAAAAGAAAAACAAAAATAAAAATGACACGGCTTATTGTAAGACTAAATCCATATTGTTTATGAACAATTTCATTGGAATCTGCTCTAGTAAGGAACTGCAACGGTACGTCAGAATTTACTTTGATGCTCAGAGTTTTTCCATTCTGCTTTTTTATTGAAGGATTAAATGAGACTTCAATATAGGAAATACTATCTGTATGTTCCAGCTGCTTTATTGTATACGAAGCATTTTTCAATTCGGGAAATTGAACATCAAGCTTTGAAGAATTCGTAACATTTCGATAAAACAAATGAAGTTTTGTAAGATTATTAGTTCTTATAACTATATTATAACAATCTGTTTGGGTAGAAACTTTTATTGATTTCTCTGAAAAATCAGAAGATTCATATATTTTATTATCTACCAGAGAAAAAGTAATCTTATCGGCAATAAAAATAACACTAAAAAAATATACTATTACTCCAATGACAAGTAATATTTTTTTTTCAAAACTAAAACCTTTCAAAGAAGAAATCCATTTTATTAAACAACCTTTATTCATATTCTTCCCCCGTACTATTCTGTCAATTCGTCTTCTTTATCCTTTACAGCCAAGTTTTGGACCAGTTCTTCAACTTTCTGCTGAAGTCTTGAAATCTCAATTGTAAGGGTAAATGTTTTATAAAGCAGCAAAAATATAATAAGCAAAAAAACAAAATTAAGAGGAGCTGCAATACCAACCATTTTTGCCCCCCAATCTGCAATTCCAGGAAAGATACTTAACAATAATACAAAGATTGAAAAAGCAACCCAGAAAAAAGTAGTATCCATCTTTACTTTGGATTTTCTAATGTTGGTTACAACAAAAATAAAAGACAACAGTGATACCACAATCAAAACTAATCTTAAATATAAAGACATATCTACCCTCTTTTTCTAAACCACTGAATAAATACAATTGAGACAGTCATTTTTATCATATACTGAATGGAACCAACAAAACTTAAATATGATGTACCTGCAATACGCTCATCCATTTTTACCTGAACTTCTTTTACTTTGCAACCTCTATTTAAAAGGTAAGCTAAAGTATCAGGTTCTGGACCATAGTTAATTCTATTGGCATATTCATCAAGAATTTTTCGATTGTACAAGCGCATACCCGATGTTGGATCTTTTATACGCTTAAAAGTAGTAATAGCTATAAGAAATGAAATAAGGTTTGATCCCATCATTCGAGCAGTAAAAGGCTTTTTTTCAGTTACAAACCTTGAACCAACAACAATATCGGCATCTGTTTCTTCCATACATTTCTGCATATCGGCAATAAATTCAGGACGATGCTGGCCGTCTCCATCAAACTGAATTGCTGCATCATATCCATTACGCCACGCATACTTCATGCCGGTCTGAAAAGCACCAGCGAGTCCAAGATTTACAGGAAGATCAATAAGGTTATATCCGTTTTTTCGACAGATTGCAGCTGTATTATCTTTTGAGCCATCATTGATGACAACATAATCATACTGTGGATAATTTTCAATTAGATTATTAACAACTCGCTCTATATTTTCACTTTCGTTGTAGGCTGGGATTATGATTAATATTCGCATAAGAAAAATTATAACACATTATTTAATATCGATTCAACTTTATCAGCAGTCTTAGTCCATGTATAGTTTTCTTCAACGAGTTTTTTACATCTTTCACAAGCAATTTTCTGTTTAGCGTCATCGTCAATTATTGATACTATGGATTTTGCAATTTCCTCAGGGGAAGGTAATGCCGATACTATAGTTCCATACGTATCATTCAATATTAATTCTGAAACACCGGAAACAGGTGTTGTAATAATATAAGCATTACACACGGCAGCTTCCAACAATGAAGTAGGAAATCCTTCGGAAAATGATGAAAATACAAAAAGGGTCGATTTTTCAAGTAAACTGACAATCTGATTGAAGGTCAATTTTCCCAGTAACATAACATTATCAGTTTTCTGAGAATTTACATTCTCATAAAGTGGTCCATCACCCGCCATAAACAGATAAATATCGTTTCTATTATATTTTTCCTTTAGTAATTTAAAAGCCTCTACTAATGTTAATACGCCTTTTTCATAAACCAACCTTCCAGTAAACGAAATTATCTTAGCTGTTTCAGGTAATCTATAATTTGACCAATCTATATTTTCTTCTTTTCTTGCTAGCTCAAAACTCTGTATATCAACAGCATTATATAAAACGTCTTTTGCACTAATTCTAAAATGCTTCAACCATTCATTACATCCTTTTGATACACCATAAAAATCTTTAACATAAAACTTCAATATACAAGTAATAGAATGTTCAAAAATACGACCTAAAAAGTCCCAAATTTTGCTATTTACTGTTAAATGAGCTGAACCATGCTCAACAGCTATGACTTTCTTAGAATATTTTCTCCCAATTATAGCTCCATACAAAGAGTGAAGATAGAAACGAGTATTTACTATCGTCAAATCAAAAATGTTTTCTTTTATTTGTCTATGAAGACTTTCAAAGTCTTTAGACCAAAATTTCAAGACAGGGAAACGTCCGTTTAACAGGTTGATACATGGAAGTCGATATATTTCTATATTTTCTGAAATGTTTTCATATTCGGCAAGACTAAATACATTAGAGGTTACTATCGTAATCCTATGTCCACGAGAAGCGAGTTCCTTTGAAAGATTATATGTATAACGCTCTACACCACCAGTGTTTGGAAGATAATTGGCTGAAAAAATTGCTAACTTATTCATTGTATCTTGCCATTAATATATTGAAATACAGGCTGCATTGTAATGGAAAAATCACATGTAGACTCAGCATATGAACGCATTTCATATATCAAATTGCTAGTATTACTTGATTTGTAACATTTATTATAAAAATTGATAATATCATTTATATTTATATCACTTTCGTCAGCTGGGACATACAGACAATACTTATAATCGATAGGTACGGAATCTATGGGTGTCGATGCTATAAACGGAATCCCCCTAGCCATATATTCTCTACTTTTCAACTCACTAGACTTATAAATATTTTTTCTGTGACACCCTAAACTACAAACCCCTATATCAACATTATCAAAGATATCATCAAGTTCTTTACCCGATTTTTCTCCATAAAAAATAACTGAGTTTTGTAAGACTGCAGAAGTATTGACTGCTTGCTTGTACTTTTTTAATTCTGACCCATCTCCGACTATGTGCAGAATAACTTTTTCAGAATTGCTTGATTGATAATATTTTTCTAATCCACAAATTAAACGATCAATTCCATGCCACTTAGCAAACTGAGCAACAGCAATTAAATTTATACTCTGTTTTGACAAACTTAATTTTCTAACTACTATTGATGAACAATCAATTCCATTAGTAATGGGTATAGTTTTAATACCAAAGATTTCACCATCAGCACTGAATGTAACTACTCTGTCAACATATTTCGAGAGACATTTACTGTATTTTTTATCAATCCAAGATAATACTTTCCCAGAAATACCGATCATTTCCTTGTAATATGGGTATGTTGGAATTTCTAATATAATTTTTGCATTGGGATTATGTTTTTTACAAGAGCGTAAAAATTTAATAACATTAGATGAAAATGTGCCAAACCTTCGTATATATAAATAATCAAACTCTTGTTTTTCTATACACTTCAACTGGCTAAATTGTTTTACGAAGTAATACCAAATATAAAACAATACTTTTTTTAGAAATGAAAAACTTGGATTAAAATACGGTAAATTTACTAAAGTACAATGCCCTACTTCTTGTGTCAATTTCTCATTTTGAGAAATAATTTTTTTATAAATACCTACGGCTTGCCCTTCTGGAACTGAACATATATAAAAGCCAGTCATTTTACAATCTCCAGAACTTCATTCCAGAAGCAACCAATTCGTCTTTACGATACAAGCTCTTTACATCAATAAGTACTTTTTCTTCATCTGAAAGATTATCTTTAAACAACTCTTTCATCTGCATCATTGACATTGAACGGAATTCATTATGACCTACTGCAACAATTACACAGTCTGCTTTTGGAATCTTGTCAAAATCTACTAGATCAACACCATATTCGTGCTTTGCAACAGCTGCATCTGCCCACATATCTGTTACAACAGGATTAATATCATATTCTTTAAGTCGTTTAATGATATCAACAACTTTGCTGTTGCGAGTATCAGGACAGTTCTCTTTGAAGGTAATGCCAAGAATTACGACCGTTGCCTTTTTAGGTGCCATTCCAGCTTCAATCATCTGTTTGATTGCACAGTCTGCTACAAATGCACCCATACTGTCGTTTACTTTTCGGCCGTTAAGAATTATCTGGCTGTGATATCCAAGCTTTTCTGCAGCATTTGTAAGGTAATAAGGGTCAACACCAATACAGTGACCACCAACAAGACCAGGTTTAAATCCTAAAGCATTCCATTTTGTATTCATGCCAGCAATTACTTCATCTGTATCAATTCCCATCTTGTCACAGATCATTGCTACTTCATTTACAAATGCAATGTTGATGTCACGTTGGCTGTTTTCTACTACCTTTACGGCTTCTGCTGTTTTAATCGTAGATACTGGGAAAGTTCCAGCTTTAATTACGATATCATAAACTTTCTTTACTTCTGCACAGGTTTCTGCATCCATTCCAGATACAATCTTTTTGATGCTTGTAAGTGTGTGAACTCTGTCACCTGGATTAATACGTTCCGGAGAATAAGCAATTTTCCAGTCAATGCCACATTTAAGACCAGATTCTTTTTCGATGATTGGTACACAAATATCTTCTGTAACTCCTGGGTAAACAGTAGATTCAAAACAAACGATTGTTCCAGGCTTAATATTCTGACCAACTGTACGGCTTGCACCTTCTACCGGGCGCAAATCTGGAGTTGTGTCATCATTTACTGGTGTTGGAACTGCTACAACTATAAAACGTGCTTCACTCAAGCGTTTTGGATCAAAAGTAAACTCTACTTTAGTATTTTTGATTGCCTCGCCTACTTCATTTGTTGAATCAATTCCGTTTTTATACTCATTTACACGCTTTTCATTAATATCAAAACCAATTACAGGCACATGCTTTGCAAATTCAACGGCAATTGGCATACCTACATAACCAAGACCTACCAATGCAAGCTTTTCTTTACCGGCAATTAAGCCTTCGTAGATATCATTGATTTTCATATTTAACCTCGTAATATATTTACTATCTTTTCGGCACAGTTTCCATCACCATATAATAATGGTCTAGCAGATGGAACATTAAAATTATACACCTTTTCTGTTATTTTATCACTATTTGCACCAACAAGTGTATTCCATCCTGAATCCACAAGTTCAACCCATTCGGTAGAATCACGCATTGTTATACAAGGTTTTCCAAAGAAAAAAGCCTCTTTCTGCACTCCGCCACTATCAGTTAAAATACAGGAACATTTTTCTTCATATGCAAGCATCTCAAAATAACCAATTGGATCGATCAGTTTTACATGAGAACAAAAAGAAAGGTTCAATTTTGCAAGTATATTACGTGTTCTTGGATGAACAGGAAAAACAAATTGTTTATCAGCACATCTATTTATAGCTTCTACTATTGAAGAAAGGCGTTTTTGATCATCAGTATTTTTTGCACGATGAATTGTAAGAAGAATAAATTCCTTACCATCCAACTCTTCCAAAATTTTTGCTTTATTATTTTTACGATAGAATAAACTTGCTTCATACATGATATCACCAGTCAATGAAACTGATTTGTTATCTGCAGAAGGCTTCATACATCCACAATCTGTTATTCCCTCTTGTGAAAGATTATCAACAGCAGTTTGAGTTGGACACATAAGCCAAGTAGAAAGATGATCTGTCAACCGCCTATTCTGTTCTTCAGGCATAGCCATCATATAAGATCGCAAACCAGCTTCTACGTGAGCCACAGGAATATGGATTTTACTAGCCGCTAATGCCCCTGCTAAAGTTGAATTAGTATCACCATATACCAAAAGAGCGTCAGGTTTATGCTCCATAAGCAAGTCTTCTATACCAGAAAGCATTGCTCCTGTCATTTTTCCATGAGTTCCACTTCCCAAATGCAAATTATATGCAGGCTCTGGAATCATCATTTCTTTAAAAAAAACATCACTCATGTTAGAGTCATAATGCTGTCCCGTATGAACTAATATTTCTTCAATTCCACTGTTCTGCCCAAAGTGAACTTGGACTTTTTTATAAAAGCTAATAAGGTGGTTTAAGCCTGTTGAGCTAACCAATAAGTCTTCTTTTTATATCTGCATTATGAAGCTTATTTCTCCTGTCTGCAAGTCTTTCTTCTTTTCTTCCTGCAAAATAATCTTCCGGAGTCAGATAAAGAAGCGCGCCGTGTAGGCGTTCGTTGTTGTAGAAATCTATCCACTGTGCCATTTTTTGTTTTGCATCTTCATAACTGAAATACGCTGTCTGGCGGACATGTTCGGTTTTCAGCGTTGAATGAAATCTTTCAAGTTTTCCGTTTGACTGCGGATGGCAGACTCTTGCTGAAGTTTCATAAAGTTCCAGCACTGAAATCAAATCCTTGAAATCCTCCGATATGAACTGCTTTCCATTGTCGTGGATGATTCTTGCGTGAGCTTCCGGGTATTTTTCCTTTACTCTTGCAACCAAAAGCTCTATGTTTATTCCCTCCATTGTTTTGCATAATTCCCAGTCCAGAATCTTCCGGCTGTAACCGTCCATTATGCTGATAAAATAATAAAAAACACCAAGAACCTTGATGTATGATATGTCGGTGTGCCACTGCTCGTTCGGAGATGGAGGCTGGTCAAATCCTTTTTTCTTTGCTTCTCCTTCGTTTTTAGCCCATTTATGAACCAGGTCGTATTCCTTCATGATGTTGTAGACGCTTGCAGGCCGAACAAAAGCCACGTTCTCGTCTATCATCTGCCATGCAAGGTAGCGGTAGCCGTACAGGAAGTTTTTGTGGGCAAGAACATATTGCACAACAGCCTGTCGCTCTTGCGGTGTATACCAGTTGAGTCTTGGCGTGTCGTGATTATGTTTTGTCTCAACACCTTTTCTTGTCTGCCATTCATGCCATGTACTTTTTGAAACACCTGCAAATGAAGCAATTACAGCAACTCTGATTTCCGTCTTTCCGGCCAGTTTCCTGACCTCAGTTGTATCCGTCAATTCTAGCCTCGTAAACAAATTTTTCTAAGTTGATTACACTAG
>JAEDJA010000079.1 GCA_016296575.1 Treponema sp. | reverse complement strand
ATTCCTCCATTGTGCGACCCCTTATTTTTTTGTCTACTCTAGTGTAGCCGATTCATTTAATCGTTCGGCATCACTGGTACAATCTTTCCAAGGTTTTGCATGACTGGTTCGCAAGGTAGCCGTTAAGGTGCACCCTGTAACAGAGCAAGCTCCATCCCAATATTTTATAAGTACATTTCGATAAACATCTTGTCCTACACGTTCTCTTATGAGGCGTTCTGCTTCTGTTTTTTCGATTTCTGCATTTGAAATGGTCTCTAGTTTTTTCTTATATTGCTCAAGAGGATTATCAGGTAATGAAGAATACAATTCTGCTGCACGCTTTAATAGGACTGTCAAAGTCCAAGAGTTTTCTGTAGTAAAAATGTAATAATCATCTTCTTTTGGAGTGTTTTTTGACACTTTTAAAAACTCTTCAGACTTTATTTTGTGAAAAAAGTAAAGTCCAAATGTTTGTTTCGACAGTTTATTGTTTCTTCAATACTGTTAAATTCCATCTTTTCCTACTTTTTCAAAGAATATGTTCTATTCTTGTTAGCACCGTTAGCAATAATATTCCCTTCTTCCACAAGCTCAGAAAGATAATCTTTTGTACGAGAGAGCTTTAAACCAATGTATAAAGAAATATCTTGTGTACGAGCTTCTGAATACTCAGCTAAATATTCAAGAATTTTTTCTTTATAATTTATCGCCGATTTATCGCCGATATCTTGTTTTGTCGCCGATTTATCGCCGATATCTTGTTTTGTCGCCGATTTATCGCCGATATCTTGTTTTATCGCCGATTTATCGCCGATATTTTTGTATGAAGGACGATAAAAATTGACTCTAAGCATATCTCCAATTTCAACAAATACAGGATAAGGAATGCCATACTCTTCACATTGTGAAAAAATGCGTTTTAATCCAGAACCCCAACCTTCAAGAATATCTATTTTTTCTAAGGTTCGAGCAAGAGTTTTATTACGAATTGATGAACGACCTTCCATTGCCTCTTCCAATGTTAGAGAACCATAAATAGTACCTGGCGAAGAAATTTCAACACGGTCATCATAAACTGCAACTTGTACACTAGAAGTTATTTGATAATTACGATGTATTACCGCATTGATAATCAACTCTCGAATAGCTTTATGTGGAAGTTCATATTTTTCTTTGTGAACAATTCCGTCAATTTCTACAGCCATACTCAGATAATTCAAAACAAACTTATAAGCTTCGTCAATCTGTTCACAAAGAGGACCTTCGTATTCTTTCTTATCAAGAAAGTCAACACGCTCTGTTCCGCGGAATCTGGCACACTGGATGCGGGAAGTATAATCATGTTTACCCAAAAGAATTGCATAAGCATTTGTTGCGGTATCTTTTTTATTGCCGATTATAAGATTCAGGTTCTCCAAATCTTTTCTTGTAATCTTACGTTCTGCACGCTCAGAAAAATCCTTACAAAGATATTTTATGTCTTCATCCTCAACCTTTACACTAGGACAGGCAAACTCATCATAATAAACATGGCGACCACGGTTAGAAAGTTCTTCCAGAGCAGTCCAGTCTGCATTGCGGGTTGTCGCTCCAAGACGTATAAATGTGCCATTTTCTTTTCCAAGGGATTTAATAAAATAAGGAGTTGCGTTTCCTGGAAATACATTAACAATCAAAAGCTGGGCATCACCTACCATCTCGGCTGTAATGTCGAACATAATCTGCGGTTCGCACATCTGGCCGATTGTATCTGCAATGTTGTCCTTTAGTTCAAACAGGTCTATTGATTTTGCAAGCCCTACAAACTCCCGCTGATTATTTACACCAAGAACAAACTTGCCACCTGCTCCGTTTGCAAAAGCAACAATTGTCTTTATCCATTTTTGTGAATCATGAGGAAGCGTTGCTTTATATTCTAATGTACGGCTTTCACCGTTTTGGATTTCTTCTTGTATGGTCATTTAGTCGTACTCCTATCTTTTATTTATCTCTGGCTTATATTCATCAATCAGTTCATTTTTGATTTGCATAATCTTTTCTTCTTATCATCGAGTTATAATCAAAAGTTGTGGATTGCCTAAAAAGGCATACAAATAGAAAAAGAGGTTTGAATCGGTTAAAATGATTTTCGACAAAAAAAACACACACCGAAGGAAACCTCTTATGGCTATATTACAGTTAATTGCAGAAAAAGAAAAGAGTCTATGCTTTGATTTTTTGGAAGAAAAAATCAGGGAAGAGAGTCGCAAACTGATTGAATCAATCTATACCAGTGGATGACAGAAAAGTTACGGAGAAATTCGTCAGTAAAATTCTACCACCATTTGCCCGAAAGACACCGACAATCGAAACATTCATCGCGGAACGGCAAAGGCCACAGAAGCCATGGCTTTTAAACTTTGCCGGCAGGCAGAAAAAAATTGGCGACGATTGAAAGGCTTTGAAAAGCTTGACCTTGTGGCCAAAGACATAAAATTTGAAAAACTGTGTTGAAGGAAGTCGCTTAAACCTTTGCCGATTCAAACTTCAATCCACAGCATTTGACAATATCTCATTTTAGAGGAACTTTCAAGGTTACTTTATTTAAGAAAACAAAGACAGAAAATGA
>JAEDJA010000078.1 GCA_016296575.1 Treponema sp. | reverse complement strand
TCCGTCAATAAATAAGCTTTTATCCATTCACTTCCCATCCTTTCCACTCGTCAAAGAGTGACATTTCGTTGTTTAAGGTCTTTTCGCCTTTTTCGATAATACAAGCACTTGCCACTTCCAATTCTTCCCCTCGGTATGTATATGTCCGTATGGGGGAAGTATCATCATATTTTACGGTGACACCTCCGCAACGTCTAAACACAAAACCGTCTTTCAAATTGTCGATCTCCCCCAATTCATCCTCTCTGCTATACTGTCGGGTGCTGTCCTCGTAGGCACTTACTCCTGCGATGACACACTTTAACTCTCCTTTTGTAACAAACGCGTAACATTTAGCGTGAAGAAAACGGAATTCTTCGGAGAACTCTTCGAACGTAAACTGGTTATAGTAGACCTTTTTCTTGTTTCCTGTTGTGATGTAGTTTCCTTTTTCGTCACCCTCTTTTCTCCGCTTTTCGTTCTCTTCTTCAATGGCTTTTTCGCACTCGTCGTTTGTGAGATAAAAGCAACTATCCGTATCACAATAGAGGTACTCCCCACCATTGGCAATTATCACATCATATATGTAATACAGTAATTGATAACGTGCGTGCGCTGTTGTCCAAACGCCGTATTGGTATTGCATGAAGCTGTTTTCGTTTTTGTAGTATGCTTCTATCACACCATTTATATCTGTAGGCTTCTGTTTTATCCACTCCCCCATATCGTTAATCGTATACGATTCGCGGACAATTTTTGTGGCTGTCATGCCGTAGATTCCGTTTAGACTGTTTTTCGATTTTAACAAGTCGATAAACAATTCAATTTTCTTCTGTTTGTCGGTCTCTGCTTTCTCCCTCTCTTTGATGTCCGACTTTGCAAAAAAGAATTCATCTACAGTATCAATCAGATAATTAGGTAACTTTCCTTTTTTGGATATATACACTTTTCCGATAAAGATTTCACCAAAATCATACAATCTGTTTATCCAGTAGAAATCCAATTCTGTCACCACTAAAGAAAAGATTCCCTTACATTCAAGCACTCTGCCATTGTCCGCTTCAATATCGCATCTGCTTACTTGCCCAGATTGTATTTTGCTTTCTGATATAACAGGCAAAACAACGTCTCTGTTTTTAATACAACAGTCTCTTATGACAATCTCCGCCAGATAACAATATTCACTTTCAAGTGATTGCAACTCTTCAACGGTCATGCCTTTCTCGGAATACAAGCAAAATCTACCAACAGGGAAATCATAACATTTTTGGCAACTAGGGTAATGGCTTGTAAAATCTCTATGTGCTATGTTTCCGATTACCGTCTTTTCCATATAAAAGCGGTTGCCATGTGTAAGACCCCCAGAAAAAGCACGTGTCAGCATGGTATAGATTTCACCATTTATTTTCCCATTCAGAAACCGCTTTCTGTTTTTACGGTCTTCTCGATAGTGCCTTTTGCACTCTCTCCGAACATAACCGGTTGAAGTGAGCGGTACAGTAGCCAACGTGTCGCCATACAGTTTTAACTGTTTTTGGATACACTCTCGGAGCGTCAATACGTCCTCTATCTGATATGCCCAATCTGTATCTGTCAGGGTCTCTGCTTGCGTATGGATAGTTTCATAATCAACAGCACCCACCATTTTCTGGTGCTCTGTTGCCAAGTCGGAGCACCATTTTTCAAGGGAGCGGTTTGACAGCTTGTAAGAACAACGAAATTCAAAAGGCCCTAGCGTATAGGTTATGAATTTGTGGTTGGCAATCGCAAGCATTTTTGCTTTGCTCCAGCGCTCAAGCAGAAAAGGTCTCAGATATGCCATATCATAAGATAGGTTGTGCACATATACCAGGATAACATTTTGTTCGTTAGCACCTACGTGTGATGCCACACATTGGAGAGCGTCCACCAATTCAGAAGGTTTTCTTCCGACTACAACATCATCGCCGATAGCAAAACACCATTGATAAATCCATCCAGCAGGATTCTCGTGGTTGTGGTTGTGGCTTGTCTCGGTGTCAAGAGAAACAAATTCTGAAAAAATCTTCCTCTTTGATTTCCGCTTGCTATCACAGAACCATTTTCCGCTGAATGTGGGGGTGTAGTCGGATGCCGTCTGTATCATGGTTATCTGTTTCCTTTCCTATATTCTTCCATCTTGTCATAGATATCCGATAATGAGATAGGTTTATCAGGGTTTTCCTTGTAATAGTCAGTATTCTCACGGAAACCAACGTCATACAACATATTTGCGATTTCATCATTGCTCATGTTATACTTTCTTGCTTTTAACATCAGTTTTTCATACTCTTTCGAGCCATACTGCTCCCTAAAGTTATTAAGTATGGCATATGAAAAACTTTCAGCCCACTCTGTAAAACTCCCCTCATAATCTGGATTGCTTTCCTTGTATGTCTGATATGATTGCTCATAGATTGCTTTTGTGCCTGTTACTGTAGACGACCTCGCAGAAAGAAATCGAGAGATTTGTGTTGCTCTCTCTTGTAGGGAGCGAACATCAACATTGCGTGTGGAAGTATTAAACTTAAAACTACCGTCTTTTGCCACACCATAAACAAAAGTTTGTCCTTGCTCCCTCTCAATCCGTGCCTGTTTTTC
>JAEDJA010000002.1 GCA_016296575.1 Treponema sp. | reverse complement strand
GCTAACGCGGGAAAGTAGGAAGCTGCTGGCTTTTTTTTGTTTAAAAAAAAGTCAGCAGCTTCCGTATCACTTTTCCCGCGAGCGCGGGATAGTAGATATCTGCGGCCCTGTAAGGGTAAAAACAACCTGAACGGTTGTTTTTAGCAGATTTGGCAAGCAGCTAAGCTGCGCAGCCTCGTACGAAACCTAGACCATTAATCGCATAAAGCCCGTGGAAAGAAACTAGTAAAGCTTTCAAGGCTTTTTTTTGTTTAAAAAAAGCCAGCAGCTTCCGTATTACTTTTCCCGCGAGCGCGGGATAGTAGATATCTGCGGCCCTGAAAGGGTAAAAACAGCCTGAACGGTTGTTTTTAGCAGATTTGGCAAGCAGCTAAGCTGCGCAGCCTCGCCTGAAACCTAGACCGTTAATCGCATAAAGCCCGTAGAAAGAAATTAGTAATTATAAAAGACTATAATAGCATGAAATATTGTGTCAGTGTCGGGCGAATTTAACCATTACGAGTCAAGAGAAAATCACCAATTTTAGTCAGACGAAAATGACCAAAAATCCCATCTCACAATTCAAATTTTTTTCGATTTACTGAATGCTGTCAGTAACAGTTTGCATTTTTTTGTAGTTAGGTTGAATGCTTCTCGCTTTTGTCCGCGTTGGCTGAAATCTGAGAAATTGAAAATCATCACATCATCAAAAATTCGGTCCATTGCACAATTAAAAGTATCTTCTTCAGCCGCCGGAGTTATCCACGCGTTATTCCGGTCAGCCGTTGAAGCTTAGCTAGATTAACTTTCTCCTTTGAAAAAAATTCACCTTCGCGGGTCTTAATTAGTTCAAGCGCCTGTGGTAAACTCAGTTTACGGTCATTATCAATTCTGTCATTCATGTTTCTCCTTCGATGGGATTTTTGGTCAAACACCATTCTAAGGATTATGGCTATAATTGATAATGGCTTTTTTCTTTTAACTTTTTTTGGTTAATTCCGACTGATCCGTGGCGGTTGTTTTCTCTCGATGCTAACAATTGTGTGTGGGCTGTTCTTTTTTATAGTGGAATCCTTTAAATCTTATGTTTAATTCTGTATACTAATTTATATGAAAAAGTTATTCTCTTTATTTATTTTTCTTTCTTTGTTTTTAGTTGGATGTGCTTCTAAGGCACCTCAGGATAAACAATCTTCTGAACAGAATGGGCCTGATATTCTCAATCCTAGAGATTTTGTTCTTTATACACCATCGTATGAAGAAGTTGGTATGCATATCAATACATTAAATTATCTGAAAAGTATCGAAAATGTTGAAATACAGATTTCTGATGATGAATTAAGTGAGATTCTTTTTCATTGGGTTGGAAATGATGATATGACTTCCATGCTTACTGAAGCTTTTCTTCTTGGTTGTGAAAATCGAATACTTCTAACTAGGATGTTCAACTTGATTACTGCTTCTTTGAAAGAAGGTATGGAAATGACTCCATTCCAGGAAGCACTTTGTAGAAGAGCATTTGCAGAACCTGTTGAGGAAACTAACAGTAATGGAATTAAAACTGTTCGTTATATTTTTGCTAATACAACTTATGATGAAAATATCAATCTTGCAGATTTTGTTGAATATCATCCCTTTGACGATGAATTTGGTATCTGTATTCCTCTAAATGACTATGCAATTGCTTCATTTGATGGAGATTCAGAAGAAAATAAAAAAGATAAGTTTTTTGTTTATGGTGGAGGAACAAATTCTTTTTCGATCCATATTAAAGAATTGGAAAATGTTGATTCTGATAAAAACAGTATAAAAAAAGCAATTAATAATGAGTATTATGAAACTAAGTATCCAGATACATGGGTGATCTATAATCTTGATTTGGAAGGTTGTCTGAGCAAAAGTGGAGTGGATATGTATCTTATTGCCTATGGTGTAGGTCCAGAACTTGCTGTTCCTGAGATTGACTGCTGCACTTTTGCCGCTTTCCTTTATCGTGAAAAAGAAAAGAAGCTGTACTCCGTTGAATACACAATGAATTATTCAAAGATTAACAGCAATTATGAAATACGCGACAGACTTTATAATCTTATGGGATTCTACACACAGTTGAGCTGGTGCGACTAAAACAACTTCAATAAATCGTCAAAACTTCGGATAGTTTCGTCCGGAGTTTTTTTTGTTTTGCCAAAACCATATGCTGCAAAAATAAAAGGGACTCCAGCTTGTTCACAGGCCTCATGATCCATGTGAGTATCTCCAACATAAACGGCATTTTTTAGATTATTGCGCTGGCAGATAAGTTTTATATTCTCGGCTTTATGAACCCCAGTATCTCCAGGGCAAAGATGATCTGTTATGTAAGGCGTAAAACCAGTTTTTTCGAGAAAAAGTTCAATATAGCCTGCCTGACAGTTTGAAACAATAAAAAGTTTGTGTGTTTTAGACAGTTCAGAAAGTGTTTCTCTAATTTTTGGATAAAGCGTTCCAGGAGTTTGAAGAAGATAATCATGTTCGTTTTTAAAACATAATGGCTGGAAACGAGATTTTACTTCAGCACTTTCATTTGGAAAAATATTATCGATAATCATTTCCATAGGAAGACCAAAAAGTCCTTTTAACTGATTGGCTGTAACATGACCATATGAGAGATTGCATTTGTCCATGGCATCGTTCCATGCTTTTTCTACTACAGGAGTTGTATCCCATAAAGTGCCATCAACATCAAAAATAATGCCATCTGTTTCAAAATGTTTCATAAAATTCCTGGAGGTTAAAAAATAGCCCCGGCACGCAGGGAGCCGAAGGCTGTAAGGGACTGTCCCAAAGCTACACTAAATGAACGTAATGCAGACTTATTGGACAGCCCCTTACGGAAGGCGGAGCCGGACCCCGAAGTCGACGGGATCAAGCTTCATAAAATCCTAATTAATCTGAGCGTGATAATCCTGAAGAGATTTTACATCGCCTTTACCGTTACGAACAGTACCAATACCGTCTACTGCTGCTTTTGCTCCGGCCAATGTTGTAATGTAAGGCACCTTATATCTAAGAGCAGATTTACGGATAGTTCCTTCGTGAGCACGGTTGTCGTTGCGGATACCAGGTGTATTTACAACAAGGCAAACTTCATTATTCAAGATAACATCAAGAACGTTAGGACGACCTTCACCAATCTTTGCAATTGCTTCAGATTTAATACCATTTTCATTGAAGAACTTGTTTGTACCTTCTGTAGCCAGAATATTAAATCCAAGGTAAGAGAATGCACGAGCCATGTCCAAAGCTTCTTTTTTCTGATTGTCTTTCTGTGAAAGTGAGATAAGAACAGTTTTCTTTTCACCAGCAACAGGAGCACTTGGAAGAATTGCATTGGCAGCTTCTTCAGCTTTGTAGAAAGCAAGTGGGAAGTTATCGGCAAGACCAAGAACTTCACCAGTTGATCGCATTTCTGGTCCAAGAACAGGATCTACTCCAGGGAATTTTTCAAATGGAAGAACAGCTTCTTTTGTTCCGTGGTGTGGAATAATCTTGTCTGTAAGTTTAAGATCAGCAATGCTTTCACCAAGCATAAGACGTGTTGCAAGACGTGCCATCTGAGTATTACATACTTTTGATACAAGAGGAACTGTTCTTGATGCACGAGGGTTTGCTTCAATTACAAATACTTTTCCGTTTTCAATGGCGTACTGCATATTCATAAGACCGCAAACGTGAAGGCTTTCTGCAATTTTTCTTGTGTATTCTTTAATTGTTTTGATGTTTTCTTCTGGGATTGAAACTGGAGGAATTACACAGGCTGAGTCACCTGAGTGAATACCAGCAAGTTCAACGTGTTCCATAACTGCAGGAATGTAAACTTCTTTTCCATCTGAAAGAGCATCTGCTTCGCATTCCAAAGCATTGTGGAGGAAGCGGTCTAAAAGAAGAGGACGATCTGGTGTAACACCAACAGCTTTTGCTACATATTCTCGGAGCATATTCTCGTCGTAAATTACTTCCATACCGCGTCCACCAAGAACAAAGGAAGGACGAATCATTACTGGATAACCGATTGAATTTGCTACATCACGAGCTTCTTCAAATGTTGAGGCCATTCCACTTTCTGGCATTGGAATACCAAGATTGTCCATCATTTTGCGGAACAGGTCACGGTCTTCGGCAGTGTCGATAGAATCAATTGAAGTTCCCAAAATTTTAACACCTTCGTCAGAAAGTGCACGGGCAATATTCAAAGGAGTCTGTCCACCAAACTGTACGATAACTCCAGCTGGTTTTTCCTTGCGGTAAATCTGAAGTACATCTTCCATTGTTACTGGTTCAAAGTAAAGCTTGTCTGATGTATCGTAGTCTGTAGAAACAGTTTCTGGGTTACAGTTTACAAGAATAGTTTCGTATCCCATCTGTTTAAGCTGCATTGCGGCATGACAACAACAGTAGTCGAATTCAATACCCTGACCAATTCTGTTTGGACCACCACCAAGAATCATGATCTTCTTTTTGTTGTCTGTTGCAGGAGCTTTATCTACATCATTGTATGTTGAGTAGTAGTAGTTTGCATTTTCAACACCTGATACAGGTACAGCAAGCCAACCTTCAACACAACCCAGTTCTTCGCGGCGTGTGCGGATTGCTTTTTCTTTGATTCCAAGGATTTTTGAAAGATATTTATCTGAGAATCCGTCTTTTTTAGCCTGAACAAGCATTTCATCAGGTGGAAGCTGGCCTGCATATCTAAGAAGAGCTTCCTCTTCTTCAACCAGGTCTTTAATTTCCTGGAGGAAATATTTTTTTATGTAAGTGATTTCAAAAAGTTTATCCAGATCGGCACCTTTGCGGAGTGCTTCGTAAAGCTGGAAGTAACGTTCACTTGAAGCAGTTTTAAGCATGTCATACAGTTCATCAAGTGTTTTGTTGTTGAAATCTTTTGCAAAACCAAGACCTGCACGACCATTTTCAAGACCGCGAATTGCTTTCTGGAATGTTTCTTTGAAGGTTTTACCGATAGCCATTACTTCACCAACGGCTTTCATCTGTGTTCCAAGAGAATCTTCGATGTTGCGGAATTTTTCAAAAGCCCAGCGAGCGAATTTAAGAACAACGTAATCACCGTCTGGAGCTCCACCTGCTGTATATTTGTCAAGGGTTCCATCCCGCCAGTAAGGAATCTGGTCAAGTGTCATACCTGCTGCAAGCTTTGCTGAAATAAGAGCGATTGGGAAACCAGTAGCTTTTGAAGCAAGGGCAGATGAACGTGATGTACGTGGGTTGATTTCGATAATTACTACACGACCAGTTTTTGGGTTGTGAGCGAACTGAACGTTTGTACCACCAATAACACCAATTTCTTCTACAATGCGGAATGCATCGCGCTGGAGTCGTTTGTCCAGTTCAGGATCGATTGTCATGAAAGGAGCGGCACAGAATGAATCACCAGTGTGAACACCAACTGCATCGATGTTTTCGATTGTACAGATTGCAATCATCTGGTTCTTGGCATCACGAACAACTTCAACTTCAAGCTCTTCCCATCCAAGAATTGATTCTTCGATAAGACACTGATGTGTCATAGAAAGTTCAAGACCGTTTCCACAAATTGTGTGGAGTTCTTCAATGTTGTAACAGAAACCACCACCGGCTCCACCCATTGTGTAAGCTGGACGAACAACAACTGGGAATCCGATTTCTTCTACGATTTTTTCAGCTTCTTCTATTGAGTGACAGATGCCTGAACGAGGTGTATCAATGCCAAGTTTCTGCATTGTAGCCTTGAAAACTTCACGATCTTCACCTTTTTCAATGGCTTCAAGGTTTACACCAATAACCTGAACATTGTATTTGTCCAAAACTCCGGCGGCTTTTAATGCGCTGGCAAGATTAAGGCCGGTCTGTCCACCCAAGTTTGGCAGCAAAGCATCCGGCCTTTCTTTTTCAATAATCTGTGTAAGTCGTTCCACATTAAGTGGTTCGATGTAAGTGGCATCTGCCATAACAGGGTCAGTCATAATTGTTGCAGGGTTAGAGTTAACCAGAACAATTTTATAACCTCTTTCGCGGAGTGCCTTACAAGCCTGTGTTCCTGAATAGTCGAACTCACAAGCCTGACCAATAATGATTGGACCTGATCCAATGATAAGTACTTTAGAACCTTTCGGTAAGTTTTCTTTTTTATCAGACATAATATTCACCGAAAACTTATTATAGTAAATTATAGAATTTTCTACAATATACGGAAAAGAATGCTAGAAAACAGTAAGGATTTCAAATAGTTTTATACAAGATTTCAATAGCATTGTCCTTTACCAAACAATGCTACTTCGATAATTTATAATTATGGCTACAGTTGATATGACGGTGGGAAGTCCGTCCAAGCATCTTCTTAAATTTGCACTTCCTCTTTTATGTGGAAACTTATTTCAGCAGTTCTACAATATGGTAGATTCTATCATCGTAGGTAAGTTTGTTGGCAGTAATGCACTTGCTTCCGTTGGCGCCTGCGGTTCTTTGAACTTCCTGTTTTTTTCTTTGAGTTCCGGACTGGCACTTGGAATTGGTGTAATTGTTGCCCAATATTTTGGTGCAGGAGATGACACAAACGTAAAAAAAACAATCTCTTCTTCTATTTATGTGCTTTTCTTTGCAGCTGTATTAGTAAGCCTTATTGGTGTTATTTTTGCTCCTTATATTCTGCAGTTCATGAAAACTCCGTCGGAAATCATCGGCTATTCTACAATTTATTTGCGGACAACCTGTTCTGGAATAATCTTTATAGTTGCATATAACGGTATTTCTGCAATTCTGCGTGCCTTAGGTGATTCTAAAACTCCGTTGTATTTTCTGATTGTAAGCTCCATTGTAAATGTTGTGCTGGATCTGGTGTTCGTTATTAATCTTGGAATGGGCGTATTTGGAGTTGCACTTGCTACTGTAATCTCACAGTTAGTGTCTGCAGTTTCTTGTTTTATTTTTGCAGTTCATAAAAATCCATATTTCCGCCTTACAAAAGCAGAACTGAAGCCTCATCGAAAAATTATCTTTATGTCTGTACGGCTTGGACTTCCAATTGCACTTCAGAATTCCCTGATTGCAGTTTCCTGTATTGTTCTTCAGAGTGTAGTAAACCGTTTTGGTGCCACTGTTGTTGCCGCCTTTACGATTACAGGTCGAGTTGAACAAATTGTTCAGCAGGGATTTGGTTCACTTCAGATGGCCATGAGTACTTATGCAGGTCAGAATGTTGGAGCTGGAAAAATTGACCGGGTAAAAAAAGGTTTTCATCGCGCTGTAGTAATGGTAGCCATTTATTCTGCAGTGATGCTTGTTGTAATGTATACACTTGGCCGTGGAATTGCACGATTCTTTGTTGATGAAACAGAAGTAATCAATATTGCATCTAAAGCCCTGCGAATTACATCTCTTGCATATTTTGGACTGGGTATGATTTATATTCCTCGAGGTCTTTTGAATGGGGCTGGAGATACAGGCTTCTCAATGATTAATGGAATTACCGAAGTAATCGGGCGAATTGGATTTGCCGTACTTCTTACTAATATTGCCGTTATAGGTTATTGGGGGGCTTGGATGACAAATGGTCTTACCTGGTACATTACGGGGATTGTTTGTGTAATACGTTACATGTCAGGAGTCTGGCAAAAGAAACGTATTACACAGTAATGAAGATCAGACCGTTAGGTTTAGTCTAATTCAAGAATACCTTTTAAAATGTCTTTATAATGCTCATCAGAGATTCCAAAATTCATGCTTTTATAACTCCACAAAGCATGTCCAATGTTCATTTTTTTGAAGGCAGCGTGAATTGATTTGTACCAGGCCAAAGTGGATTTTGGATCAGCAAGATCGATAACACCGTATTCTCCGCAGTACAAAGGAGATCCGTATTTTTCAGCGTGACTCATGCCGTTTGCCCAGGCAGATTCAAAATCTTCTTCAAGAGTTCCTTTTGGCCATGGAATACACATGATTTCGTAGGCTGGTTTTCCGCGCTGCACATTTTCATCATCATAAGTTACAGGGTATGGAACGTGATAATTGTCTGTAGGCATTCCAGCCATCCAAGGAGCAGCCTGATGAGTAAAAATAAGAGGGGAGTAGCAGTGGAAATTATAAACTACATTTTCGTCAGGAGGTGGAACCAGATCTTTTACTGAATCAATGGAGCCATTCCAATAACCGGCAAACAGAATTTTTACATTTGGTGCAATTTTTCTGATTTCGGCAATTGTTTCAACGGCAACACGGTTCCAGGTTTCATTGAAAGATGGAGATGTAACCTCATTAAGCAGTTCAAAAATCACTGAGTTTCCAAGATTTCCATAACGGTGGGCCAGTTCTTTCCACATGTGCTTAAATATTTGCTGATAATCGGGATTGGCAAAAAATCCAACCTCATTTTCGCTTGGGTCAAAGTGAAATCCTACAGTTTTGTGAATATCTAAAACCATGTTTAATCCGTATTCTTTGCACCAGGAAACTGCGTTGTCGATATATTTAAAACCTTCAGGGATAAAGGTTCCATCTTTTTTCATAAAAACATTGTAATCAACAGGAATACGAACATGATCACATTTCCAAGATGCAATAACAGCAAAATCTTCCTTTGTGATAAATGTATCATAGCGTTCTTTTGTATGATTACACTGTGAAAGCCAGCCTCCCAGATTTACACCTTTCATGTATCCTTCAAGGCTCTTTGTCATTCTCATTTGATCCTCCAAGTTAAAAATCCCTTTAATCTTATTTTCTTTTAACAAATCTGTAAAGTCGGGAATTAAAGCAATCGAAAATATGATGGGGATTAGTATGAAGAAATTTTTTATTATTGCAGTTGCCGTTTTTGTTGTTCTTGTTGCAGGAGTTTTTGGTATTCTTTCTATTGCAACATATAAACCAACCGTAGTTTTTTACAAGCTTGATGAGAAAACCGTTGATGCATTAAAAAGCGAAATTTCATCAATGAAAAAAGAGAACGGAAAGGAATTTAAATTTACTTATGAAGTTCTTGATCCTCAGATTCCTATGTCATCACAGAAAGCTTTAAAGAAGGCATCACTGGTTTTTGCAGCTCTAGATTCTGATGTGGAAGAATATGCAAAAACCTCGTCAAAGGTGGTAGTTCAGAAGGAATCGATTATTGCAAACACACCATCAACAACAAAAGAAGCTTTCATCAATGAAAAAAAAGGAGTTTATGCAGTTCCACTTTTATATGATTTCTATATTCTTGATATTAACCGTGGAATGTTTGAACAGTCAGGTCTTTCATATTTAGGCGTAATTGACGATCTTAAGAATTTTGCAAAATGGTCTTCAGAAAATAAAGATGCACCGCTGATGTTTCCTGGAAAAGAAGATGATGGAATGGTAGATTTTATTGGCGGATATGTCGAAGCAGTTTATGGAAGTGACGTTCTTGAAAATGCTGCAGCAAAACTTTACCAGGCATTCAAATCTGATTACAAAGCAAATGATGCAAAATACACAAGTCTTACACAGGTTTCGGAGGAAATGATTTCCGAAGGAGGACTTTTGAATCCAGCCTTTAAGGAAATCAGAAAAATGGTTGCAGATAAATCAATTTCGGGAACTTCTTTTTACATGAATGAAACAGATTTTGTTTTCTTTATGGAGGGCGCTTACACCTGTGCAATGGGAAATAGTCTTTCTCAGCATCGACTTATTGAACATAAAAAGGCCAATGTGTTTTCAACAGTATATTTCCCTGGAAAAAACTTGAACAACGACAGAAAATTCCAGGCACTTTCTGTATGTGCACTTTCCCAGAGTAAGGACAAAAATATTACAAGTATAATTAATCTTCTTGCTTCCTCTAGACAGAGCAGTCTTTCATTAAAAACAGGACTTGCTCCAGTAGATTCTTCCTGCAGTGCTTCAGACCGTCAGAGTGATGATGTTCGTTACTGGCTTGCCGCTTCGGAAGGCCCTGTAAAACCATTGAGTCAGAGTGTTCCTTCAATGGATGCTCTAAGTGTTGTAGCTGATATATTCCGCCGAAATGTATCAACTCAACAGAATAAATAAAATAAAGAGGGAATATGATAAAAAAAAGTAAAAAAAGATCTAGATTCGTTGCAAAACTGGTATATAACCGAATTATTATTATAGCGCTTCTTCTTGTGCTCCAGTTTTTTGGACTGGTATCGCTTATTATTTGGTTAAAACCATACATTCAGTGGTATTTGGGTGGAAGTGTTGTTCTCAACATGATTTTTATCTGCTACTTGTCTAATTGTGGCGGAAAAAATGAGTTTAAAATTGCATGGCTGATACCGGTAATATTTTTCCCTATTTTGGGCATTATTCTGTACATCCTCTTTCATACAAATGGTGGTGGAATATGGATGAAAAAAGAACTGAAGCAGGCTCAAGGAAAAACAATCACTTACTTAAAGGACAATCTGAATCAGCCTTTGTCTTCTGATTATGCTGAGATAAGTGATCTGGAATATTATTTAAAAAAAACAAGTAATTATCCTTCGTATGAAAACTGTTCCGTGGAATATCTTCCAAGCGGTGAGAAATTTTTTGAGGATTTTCTTGAAAAGATTCAGACTGCCAAAAAGTTTATATTTTTAGAGTTCTTTATAATTGCACCTGATGACTGTTTTGAGCGTATGGTGGAGATTCTCCATTTAAAAGCACTGGAAGGTGTTGATGTCCGCATTATGTACGATGCCATCGGGTCAGTCCGTTTATCAACAAAGCGAAATTTGAAGTATCTTAGAAACCTTGGTATTAAAGCAGAAATCTTCTTCCCTCTTGTACCATTCTTTTCTACAACACAGAATAATAGAGATCACCGAAAAATTGTTGTTATTGATAATGAAATTTGTTATACAGGTGGTGTCAATATTGCTGATGAGTACTTTAACTTCACCCATCCCCGATATGATTACTGGAAAGACTCTGCTGTTAGACTTAGTGGCTCTTGTGTAAAAACATTTACAGCTCTATTTCTGGAAAACTGGACAATAACAGGTCACAGAAAAAAACAGAAAGAAAATTTTGATAATTTTTTTACAGAAAACGATTCTTGCAAACAGGAAGTAAAAGGTCTTGTGATTCCCTATGGCGACGATGCATATAACAGAGAAGATGTAGCTGAAAATGTTTATATGTACATCATTTCAAATGCAAAAAAATATGTTCATATCACGACACCTTATATGATTGTAGATAATGCGATGATGGATGCACTTTACTTTGCAGCAAATCGCGGAGTTGATGTAAGCATTATTGTTCCGTCAAAACCAGATCATTTTATTACTTTCTGTGTTGGCAGGGTATACATCAAAAATCTGATTTCCCACGGGGTAAAAGTGTATGAATATAATCCTGGTTTCATTCATGCAAAAAACTTTACTTCCGACGATTGCCATGGAACTGTAGGATCAGTAAATCTTGATTACAGAAGTCTATATCACCATTTTGAATGTGGCGTCTTTATGGAAAAAAATGATGCAGTTCTGGATATTGAAAAGGATTTTCAGGAAACATTAAAGGATTGTACTGAAATCACCATGGAAAAATGGAAGAAAATCCCATGGTATAAACGCCTTATAGGTCATATTTTCCGGGTGTTTGCTCCTCTTCTGTAAAATGTCTTCTGGAAAATGCCTGTCATTTGTTTTGATTGAAAACACCACTAAATAGATGTATAATATTATTTATGGGTGGAAAAGAAACAACAAAAACAACTGTAGTAAAGAAAACTGCGTCAAGATCAACTGCAGCCAAAGCTGCTCCTGCACCAAAAGCAAAACCTGAACTTGCCGCATACGATGACGATTCAATTATTCACCTGGAAGGACTGGAGCATATCCGACTTCGACCAGGTATGTACATCGGGTCATTAGGTGATGGTTCCAACGAAAATGATGGTATTTATATCCTCTTAAAAGAAGGCATTGATAACTCTGTTGATGAATTTAGTCAGGGGTTTGGAAAAAAGATCGATATTGAAATTAAAGATGGCCGCGTAAAAATCAGGGATTATGGTCGTGGCATTCCACTTGGAAAACTTGAAGACTGTGTTTCAAATGTAAATACAGGCGCAAAATATAATAACTCTGTTTTTAAACAGGCCATAGGAATGAACGGTGTTGGTATTAAGGCAACCAATGCTCTTTCATCGTATTTCCGTGCTGCATCAGTGCGCGATGGAAAAGTGGCTGTTGTTGAATTCGAAAGGGGAAACAAGAAGAGTTCCAAAACGGGAGCTGCAAAACCTGGTGTTCCAAATGGCACCTATCTTGAATTTGTTCCAGATACAGAACTTTTTGGAAAATACGAATTCAATATGGAAATGGTAGAAAAGCGTCTTTGGAACTACGCTTACCTGAATCCAGGACTTCAGCTTGTATGCAACGGCACAACTTATATGAGTGAAAAAGGTCTTGAAGATCTTTTAATTCGTGAGATGGGAAAACAGAAACCGTTGTATGCACCATTTACTTATCAGGGTGAAAATCTTCAGTTTGTAATAACACATACAACTCAGCTTGATAAGTTTGTTTATTCGTTTGTAAACGGCCAGAGCACAGATGATGGTGGTACTCATGTTACTGCTTTCCTGGATGGTTTTACAAAAGGCGTAAATGAATTTTTCAAAAAAAATTATGATATTAAAGATGTAACAGGTGGACTTCTTGTAGCACTTAAAATCGGTCTTGATAATCCTATGTTTACCAGTCAGACAAAGAATAAACTTGGTAACGTTGAAATTCGAGCACCTGTAATCAAGGAAGTTCAAACTGTTGTAGATGACTGGCTTCGTCATAATGCAGATATTGCCGGTGCTATTGAAGAAAAAATCATCAAAAACCAGAAAGCCCGTGATGAAATCAACAGTGTAACTGCAAAACAGGTTCGTGATGCAGAAAAAACAGTTTCACTTAAAATCCACAAATTGAATGACTGCCAGTATCATCTTCAGGATGGTAAAAAAGGTGAAAATTCGATGATTTTCATAACTGAAGGTGATTCAGCCACTGGTTCTATGATTGGTTCCCGTGATGTAAGTTATCAGGCAATTTTCAGCTTGCGTGGTAAACCTGAAAATATGTACGGTCGTAAGAAATCTGCAATTTTTGAAAATGAAGAACTTAAAAATCTTACTTTTGCACTTGGAATTCAGTCAGATATTGAAAACCTGCGCTATCAGAAAATTGTAATTGCAACCGATGCCGATAACGATGGTTATCATATTCGAAATCTGGTTCTTACTTATCTGCTTCTTTATTTTGAGGAACTGGTTCTCCGGGGCCACGTTTACATTTTGGAAACACCTCTCTTCCGCGTAAGAAATAAAAAAACTACAGTTTACTGTTATACAGAAGAAAGTCGTGACAAGGAAATGAAGAAGCTTGGAGCTTCTGTAGAAGTAACTCGATTTAAAGGTCTTGGAGAAATCAGCCCACACGAGTTCAAGCAGTTTATCTCCCCAAGAAAAGAGGGGGAAAGCGAAGATAAAGGTATGCATCTTACTGCTGTAAATATTCAGTCTTTAAAGAATGTTCCGGAGGTTCTGGAGTTCTATATGGGCAAAAATACTCCTGAACGCCGTGAGTTCCTGGTTCATCATCTGGCAGCTGAAATTGATGCATAGAAAACTTCATTAATTGGTGACAGATTAGTTTTCTGCATATTAAACATGAACTAATCTGTCCACCAAATTGAAGTGCTTTTTCGTAGACCTATTTTTCTTCAAAGAAAATAAAATCTCCTGGAATCATGCGGAGATGGAATACACTTTCTTTTTCTTTTCGTTTCATGTATGAAGGATAAAGATCTGCCTTGTATTTTGCAGGAATTGGTCTGGACTGCCATGGATTAGGTTTGTCGTCCTGAGGAATAGGCACAATTTCATTTATGTCGTCCTGAATATGCACATCAAAATCTATGGGCGCACAACCATCATTTGTATAACAGTAAAGTCCAAAGGTTTTATTGTCATAGGTGAACAATGATACTCCATAAGGTGCATCAATCCAGATTTTCTGATCACCAATTAATTCCTGCCTTATAACATTCATTACTTCCTGAGGCAAATCTTTTATACGACTTGGCATAAATGGTAGTGTAAGTACTTCGAACTTTCCTTTTCCATAGGTGTCATACATAATAAGGCTTTCGTGATATTCTCCATGACCTGCGTTGAGAATTGACCAGCTGGCATTATTACGGTGTTCAAGAAGTGGGAACGATACAGGATATGCTGATTTCACGTAATTTCTGCCGTAAAGACCGCTGACCGTAACCTGAAATTCGTCTGCATCAAGGATTTTTCCACTGTATGATATGCCTGTTAATTCAGAAATTTCAGGGTATTTTTCCAAAGCTCCAGTCATGAATCCTGATGTAACAATGGCTTTACCACCTTTATTTACATAGGCTTTAAGTTTTTTCACAATATCCTTATCAAAAAGTGCACTTTGCAAAAGTAGAATTGCCGGCTCATCTTCCTTAAAATCAGGAGTAGGTTCAAAAGGAATGCCTATCATGCCAAGAAAATCTTCCAGGTGATCTTCACCATAAGAATCAAATGGGATATAGACAGATAGTCCTTTGGGTGTACCAGTTTTACCTAAGATATTATCGATCTTTTTCAATTGGAAACCAGCTGGTGTGATACGTTTGTTATTTGTAAGAGCCGGCCAGCAGAAGAACATTATTTCTTTGCATTTTGAAAAAGCTGTTAGGTACATCTGTTCAAGGTAAGTATCAATTCTGTCGCATTCAAATGGATCGAACCATCCCCCACCGTTCTTTCCTGGAAGTACATTTTCCATATATCTTGGAAGTGAGTAACTCAGGTAGCGTGGTAAATGCTGATCTTGTTGTGCTCCATGACGGGTTTCTGTTCCTGTATAAATTGCGTCAAAAATTTTGCGCTGTTCTTTAGGATTGTAACCTGTTTCATGATAGCTTTCCCGCCAGTTCGGATACTTGATGATAACCTTGCAGTTAGGATTCACTTTTTTTGCCGGACCAAGAATCAGATTTTTGGAAACATCCATCATCTTTTCAAGTCGGAATTGACTCCAGGTCTTATCACCTTTTTCTTTCTGACAGTCTTCGCACATGCACTGTGTAAAGAAGAAATCATCAATTATGTATTCATCAAAGAAACTTGCTGTATATTCTGAAACTTTTTTAAGTTCATCACGCATTTTTTTGTTGGAATAACAGAAGGTTTCAAAGAGACGCTGTCGTTTTGAATCTTCTTCGTCCAGATTTGGTGTTACAGTTGTAATTCCTCCGCTTACTTCGATGCCGTTTTCCTCACAGATACGTTTTACCATTTCAACCTGTTCTTTTCGGGCCCAGCCTCCACGGAAAGTTTCAAGATAGATTTTATCCACAGGACAGTATTTCTTGAAAAAAGCTATATCTTCTTTAAGTTGATTTTCTGTTACATTATCAACCCATTGTGCAACGCAGTACATAACTGTTTTGAAATTCTTATAATTCATTGTTCCTCCAGGAAAGTATATAAATAAATCATAAGTCCAAAGAAAGAAATCGAAAAGTTTATTATTCCATAAAACTTGTATTTATCTCTTTGATTTATCCTCTTTTTGGGTTATGACGCTCTATTCATATATGTTCCAATCATCAATGAAGGGACTTGTTGCTTCACAGTACTGATTTTCCGTCTCCAAAGCTGTTTTACCAATTTTTTCTTCCAGTCCGCTTAATGCAGCAAAAGGCGCAAATTGGGCAGCTCTATTTTTCCGTGACATCGGGCTGTATTTTTTAGAAACCGGATGTGGCAGATTGATTATATCGTCATAATTTTTTTTTACACTTTGCACAATCATGACAAACCTCCATTTCTCTTAAATTCTGATTTACGCTTTGTGACCTCCAATCTGTGCATTTCGTTCCTTTTGCATGGCTCCTTCCTGAAAATTCATTCCCTTGAGCATTGCATTTTTTCCAAAACGCTGCTTGATGTTGAAAACAGATTTTTGCATTTTCTGTTCCTTTTCCAGATATAGACGTACTTTGCCGTCATCAAAAAGATCCAGCTCTGGAATTTTTGCGTTTGCCGCGTCTTTTTCCTGCATTATTAATCCAGATCCAAGATTGATTCGTCTTACCAGGAAATATGGATTTGCAATAGCCGTAAAAATTCTGTCTGTAGCTGCTGAAAGAACCGTTATAGAATTCGTATATTCATTCAGATTGATTGCTCCATGTACCGGGGCTGGCAAAATCCTTCCAAATCCGTCAGTACAGAAAGCTCCATGTCCGAAATCTAGGCTCCCTTTGATTTTTTCAAAAGCAGGATTTGAAGGATCGAATGTCATACGGTCATAACCAATCCACAGACTTATTTGTTTGACCATAATGCCTTTTTCCATAAGTTCAAAAACATAATTTTCTGTCATTTCCCGTATAATCAGACGGGTTTTTTCCCATGTATAAGGGGCCGGCAGCACCTGTCCTGAGGAATGTGATGTAAAGCTGGGTTTATATGACTTAATGTCTTTCATGGTACAGGATTCAAAGCCCCATGCGTGATCTATGAGTAGCTCAGCGTTTACACCAAATTCTTTGTATATCCGTTCTGGATCTGTTATAGAAAGTCGTGCAATATCACCCATGGTTGAGCAGAACATTTTTTTCAGTCTTTTTGCATAACCATGTCCTATACGCCAGAAATCAGTAATGGGTTCATGAGTCCATAGTTTTTCCCGATAGGTTTGTTCATTTAACTCAGCAATACGAACCCCATCCTTGTCGGCAGGTTTATGTTTGGCTTCTATATCCATGGCTATTTTCGCAAGATACAGATTCGAGCCAATACCTGCTGTTGCTGTAATTCCAGTTTCTAGAAGAACGGCATGAATCATATTCATTGCTATTTCATGAGCTGTCATATCATAAAGCTTAAGGTATGGTGTAAGATCGATGAAAACCTCGTCTATAGAGTACACATGCACGTCATCTTTTGAAACAAAGTGGAGATAAGTTTCGTAGATACGGCTACTGTACTCTATATACAAGGCCATTTTAGGAGGTGCAGTGATGTAATCCAGTTCCAGTTCCAAATTTTCTTTAAGTTCATTTGCAAAAACTGATTTTCCTTGAAAACCTTTACCGGTAGCACGCAATCTCCTCGTATTCTCCTGCTGAACAGCCTGCTTTGCTTCAAACAGACGGGGTCTGCCAGGTACTCCTACAGCTTTCAGGGATGGTGAAACAGCAAGACAGATTGTAGAATCAGAACGGGTAGGGTCGGCAACCAAGAGATTCGTGTTAAGTGGGTCCAGTCCGCGTTCTACACATTCAACTGAAGCATAGAAGGATTTCAGATCAACAGCAAGAAAAATACTATTCATATGTATTAAATATATAGTAAAAGTACTTGAAATGCAAGTGAAAATATGTATAATATCTAATAAAATGTATAGTGTTTAGGAAAGAGAAGATGCATTTCGTTGAGGTAAAAGAAATATTGTCATCAAATCATGGTCGTGGAATGAATCTTTTCCGCGGTTGTACCCATGGATGTATATACTGTGATGCCAGAAGCAAATGTTATCATACTCCTGAACCTTTTGAAGATGTGGAGGTAAAACAGAACGCCATCGGACTTCTTGAAAGAACTCTTGCCAAAAAGCGGACAAAAATTATGATAGGTACTGGAAGTATGAGCGATCCTTACATTCAGGCCGAAAAAAATCTGCTTGTAACAAGGAGATGTCTTGAAGTAATCGACAGGTATGGTTTCGGTGTTACGGTTCATACAAAAAGTGATCTTGTACTCCGTGATTTTGATCTTCTTGAAAAAATCAACAGTAGAACAAAGGCTGTGCTGCAAATGACACTTACTACAGCTGATGATGAGTTATGCAAAATAATTGAACCAAACGTATGCAATACAACTCGTCGTGTAGAAGTGCTCATGGAAGCTAAACGCCGTGGAATACCAACTGTTGTGTGGATTACACCATTGCTGCCTTTTATCAATGATACGGAAGAGAATCTTCATCGCATAATGTATTATGTGGTTAAGGCTGGCGTCAAGGGAATTATATTATGGAATATCGGACTTACGCTTAGGGAGGGGAATCGAGAATACTTCTATTACAAATTGGATCAGTATTTTCCGGGAATGAAAGAACACTACATGAAAACATACGGAAATTCCTATGAACTGGTTAGTCCAAACTCCGCTAAACTAATGTATAAAATTAGAAATGTTTGTGCGCAGTATGGAATTATGTGTGATGTGGACAAAGTATTCAAATATCTTGAAGAGTTTGAAGATAAATATGTAAAAGCAGAACAGGGAAATCTGTTTGACGGGATAGATTATTAGTTTGAATCTTTTTCCTGCTTTTCAAAAAGGGAAATGCATTTAGCCAGTGCGTAGAGCACAACAATGACTGAGAAGAACTTTATAGTGGTCTGAAATCCGACAAAAAAGTCATACAAAGTATGAATAATAACTGGAGAAAGAACAAAGAAGTTATGCTGGTCATTATTGTGCCATTTCCATATGTAAATGCCTGAAATTGCGGCACATAAACCGTGAATCAAATCAGTCGTAATCATATGGAAAAGAATCGGTTTGTACATCAGGGTAGCACCCCAGGAATTTGCCTGCATAAGATGCGAAAAGAAATAAACTTCACTTTCAAAACAACCCAGTGAAAGACCAAAGAAAAACGCAAGCAATGCACACTGTTTTTCAGAATAAAGGCTTTTGTCTTTTAGTGTATTGGGAAAAAAAGCAATTGTAAGTGTTTTAAGTAACTCTTCAATTAGACCATATACAAGAAATGACTTTAAAAACACATTGAGTAAGGGAAGAATCCCCGGAATCGAAATGTTTCCTGTAAAATACTGTACAAGAGAGATAGGCAGAATAATTATAAGTGCCGCAAGGATAGCAAGAAAGATGTGTGAAAGCTTTATATTGCAGGTTTTAAGTACAAAAGCTCCTGCAATAATCGGGAGAAAACAAATTGCAATAGAAATAACCATATAATTTTTCCTCCCGAATTATTCCGATAGGACTTTAGTTGCAACCGCCGTCGCAACCACAAGAACCATTTCCACAAGATCCGCTGCAACCACCGCCACAGCTACCACAACCGCCACCGCAGCCACCTCTTGGCTGAAGTTCTTCTTCAGTTGCAGGACGAACAGCAACAACTTCTACATCAAAGTGAAGGTTTTTACCGGCAAGTTCATGGTTACCATCAATTTTGATATTGTCGGCATTTACTTCGACAACACGAACAATGGAAACACCAGCAGCTGTCTGAGCCTGGAATTGCATGCCAACTGCAATTTCGTAATCAACTTCAAACTGATCTCGTGGTACATCAATAACAAGGCGGTCATCGTAAATGCCATAGCCATCTTTTGGTTCAATATCGGCATGGAATTTATCGCCTTCGTCTTTTTCAAAAAGCTGTTTTTCCAAGCCAGGAATCAGCATATTGTGCCCAAAAAGGAATTCCAGTGGTTCACGTCCTTCTGATGAATCCAAAACTTTTCCTTCATCATCTTTAAGAGTGTAGTGGATTTTTACTACTGTATCCTGAATAATTTTCATATTATATCCTTTTAAATTATTAAAATGAGCAGTGATTTACTACTCTTCATCATCCTTATCCTGAACTACTTCAGTAATTTCAGGAACTGCATCTTTCAAATATCGTTCAATACCCATTTTGAGTGTCATAACAGCCATTGGACAACTTCCGCAGGCTCCGGTAAGTTTAAGGTGAACGCGATTTTCATCATCTATTCCATGATATTCCATATCTCCGCCATCTGCCTGAAGTGTAGGGCGGAACATATCCAAAGCTTCAAGTACTGTAGCTTCAAATTCTTTTGTAGCCATAATTTCCTTCCATTAAATAGGATTCTCTCCTTTAAATATACCAAAAAAAAGCTGCCTTGGGTAGATACAATCCAGGCATCTCGTTTCTTTCAGATTATTTCATTTTATTCATCATTTCATGAAGTGTTTCCAATAGTCTAGGTGCTTTTTCCCAATCAATAAGGTTTTGACAGGCCATGGATGCGGGAATATCTCTGCATTTTTCTTTAAGTGCTTTTTCAGAAAAGGACCATATCTTTTTTATGATTTCTTTGAAACTATTTTCAATAAAAAAGCCCCTCGAGAAAATCTCAAGGAGCTTTCGCTTTTCAGTCCAGATTACAGATTTTGTAAACTAGACTGTGGTTTGAGTCGCACTATATTCTGATTACAGAACAGCGTGACAAGTACGAGCGATAACGTCATCCTGCTGTTCTTTTGTCAGGTTGATGAAGCGTACAGCATATCCAGAAACGCGAACTGTGAAGTTTGCATATTCTGGTTTTTCTGGGTGAGCCTGACAGTCTTTCAGTTTTTCTACACCGAAAACGTTTACGTTCAAGTGGTGTGATCCCTGAGAGAAGTATCCGTCAAGTACATTTACCAGATTTGCTACTCTTTCTTCATCGTTGTGTCCGAGAGCAGATGGGTTGATTGTCTGTGTGTTAGAAATACCGTCCAAAGCGTATTTGTAAGGTACTTTAGCAACAGAGTTCAAAGAAGCTACAAGACCGTTTGTTTCTGCACCATAAGATGGGTTAGCACCTGGTGAGAATGGTTCTCCAGCTTTACGTCCGTCAGGCAATGAACCAGTAGCTTTTCCGTATACAACGTTTGATGTGATTGTAAGGATTGATGTAGATGGTTCTGCGTTGCGGTATGTTGGGTGTTTTTCAATCTTTGCCATGAAAGATTTCAGAAGCCATACAGCGATTTCGTCTGCACGGTCATCATCCTGACCATAGCGTGGGAAGTCACCTTCGATTTCGAAGTCTTTTGCAAGACCCTTAACAACTTCAATAACTTCACCTGTTTTCTTGTTCTTAACTTCAACGTCGCCACGGATAACCTTAACTTTTGCATATTTAATAGCTGAAAGTGAGTCAACAACGTGTGAGAATCCGGCAATACCAGTTGCGAATGTGCGTTTGAGGTTTGTATCTTCAAGAGCAAGTTCTGCAGCTTCGTAGTAGTATTTGTCGTGCATGTAGTGGATTGCGTTCAATGTATTTACATACAGGTCAGCAAGCCATTCAAGCATCTGATCGTATTTGCGCATTACTTCATCATAGTCCAGGTATTCTGAAGTAATTGGAGCCAGTTCTGGTCCTACCTGTACACCTGGTGTAAGACCTGCAGCTTCGTCACGTCCACCGTTGATAGCGTAAAGGAGTGCTTTTGCCAGGTTAGCGCGAGCTCCGAAGAACTGCATTTCTTTACCAGTCTGAGTTGCTGAAACACAGCAGCAGATTGAGTAGTCATCACCCCAGATTGGGCGCATGATTTCGTCGTTTTCGTACTGGATAGAAGATGTATCGATAGAGATCTTTGCACAGTAGTCACGGAAGAGCTTTGGAAGTCTCTTAGAGTAGAGAACTGTAATGTTTGGCTCTGGAGAAGGCGACATGTTTTCCAGTGTGTGGAGGAAGCGGTAGTCGTTCTTTGTTACCATGTGGCGACCATCCTGTCCAAGTCCACCTATTTCGAGAGTTGCCCATACAGGGTCTCCAGAGAAGAGCTGGTTGTATGATTCGATACGAGCGAAACGAACCATGCGGAACTTCATTACAATGTGGTCAACAAGTTCCTGAGCCTGAACTTCTGTCAAAGTTCCGTTTTTGATATCACGTTCGATGTAGATGTCAAGGAATGTAGAAATACGTCCTACAGACATAGCGGCACCGTTCTGTGTTTTGATAGCAGCCAGGTAACCGAAGTAAAGCCACTGGAAGGCTTCTTTTGCTGTTTTTGCTGGTTTAGAAATATCAAAACCATAAGAAGCAGCCATTTCTTTCATCTGTTTCAGACATTTGATCTGTTCAGAAACTTCTTCGCGGAGACGGATAACATCTTCAGTCATTGTTCCGTTACCAGTGTTAGCTTTATCAGCTTCCTTACATTTGATAAGGTAGTCGATACCGTAAAGGGCAACACGACGGTAATCACCTACGATACGTCCACGTCCGTATGTATCAGGCAGACCTGTAAGGAGGTGAGCTGAACGTGCTTTACGAATCTCTGGAGTGTATACATCGAATACAGCGTCGTTGTGTGTTTTGTGATATTTTGTGAAAATCTTTTTCAGTTCTGGATCAACTTCGTATCCGTACATTTCACATGACTGTACAGCCATGTTGATTCCACCATAAGGCATGAATGCACGTTTCAGAGGTTTATCTGTCTGGAGACCAACAACCTGTTCAAGTTCTTTACCTTCAGCACAGATGTATCCAGGTTCATGAGCTGTAATACCAGTTACGATGTTTGTGTCCATATCCAGAACACCGTTTTTATCGTGTTCTGCTTTCTGGAGCTTCATGAGTTCGCTAAAAAGAGTTTTTGTTGCATCAGTTGGTCCAGCAAGGAATGCTGCATCACCATCATATGGTGTGTAGTTAGCCTGGATAAAGTCACGTACGTTAACTTCTGAAGTCCACAATCCACTAGGATTGAAACCTTTCCATTCTTCTCTTAATTCCATAAATATACCTTTAATATTTTGTTTGTTTTAGTAAAAAGTCCTTGTAATCAGGACTGTTACACATGCGTTTTAATTTTACGCACCTAAAGTCTTCTCGTTCAATCAACGACAGGACGAGAAAACCTGACCATGAACACCTTTCGACGTCCAAAGCTAGTATACTACAAACGAAATAATAATACAATGAAAAACGGGAATGAAATGCGAAAAAAATTTAAAATAACACTATATAGACGGTATAAAACCACTTTAGAGAGTTTAATAACACTAAATATGGAGATTTAAACGATTAACTTAGTTGTAAACGGTCTTTCCTGGTTCCACGCTTTTTGTAACCCAAGTATTGCCACCAATGACAGCCCCTTTCCCGATTACTGTTTCACCGCCAAGGATTGTTGCTCCAGCATAAATAGTGACGTTATCTTCAATAGTAGGGTGTCGTTTTGTGTTCTGCATTGTTTTTGCAACACTTAAGGCACCAAGTGTTACGCCCTGGTAGATCTTTACATTGTTTCCAATGATGCAGGTTTCACCGATTACAACTCCAGTAGCGTGGTCAATAAAAAAGCTTTCGCCAATTGTTGCTCCCGGATGAATATCAACACCGGTTTTCCCGTGAATATGTTCACTCATAATGCGTGGAATTACAGGAACTCCATTTATGTGAAGAAAGTGTGCAATTCGGTGAACTACGATAGCTTGAAGCCCCGGGTAAGACAGGATGATTTCTTCATTGCTTTTTGCAGCAGGATCTCCTTTGAAAGCAGCTTCAGTATCCAAGGCAACCATTCTTCGGATTTCAGGAATTTCTTCAATCAGTGCACAGGCGGTTTTTTCAGCAAGATTAAAACAATGAGAATTTTCTATATTATTAGCTTTGTCACTGCATCCCTTTGTTGTGCTGAGGGAATAGATGAGGGCTTTTTGAATTTCTTTTGTAAGATTGGTGATGATGCTGTTAACTCTTTGGCCGGTAACATAACGGATATTCCACTGATTGATATCTTCTGCTTCTCGGAATCCAGGGAAGATGAGGCTCTGGATGTCAGAAAGAACATTTACTACGTTTTCTCGGTTAGGAAAATTTTCAGCCTCGTTTCTGTTTATAAGGCCGTATTTGTCATATGAGCTTACAATTCCGTCAATCAGTTTATCGATATTCATAATCCAATCCTGCGTTTTTTTGATTTAGGATTTATTACAAACCCTAAAAACGGCGAAGTCAAGGCTTTAAGCGTTAGCGTGCCTTGACTCGACGTATTAATTCTTTCTATCTAACTATACATTTTTGTTTTGAAAAAATCTATAAATACTAAGTTGTGCTATTGATATTTATTTCTAAAAATTATATATTTATTGAACACGTCTGTCTTTATGGACAGTAGTGGGTTCTTTGAGATACAGGCAGATTTATTAATCTGGTGTCACCGTAAAGTTTACGAAAGTATTCAGGTGAACACGGCCCAGTTACTAGGGGATTAGTGCCGTTGGCATTAAAACATATAAGGTGTGGTATTTTGGGTTTCTGCGGCATTCGCCAATAAACTCGAAAAACCAAACCAGTTATCAGTGAAGGATAGCGATCGGTGGTGTCGGGTAAGGGTGTTTCGAAATGATGAAGCATCTTGATTACATCTTTTATCCAGTCTACCAACCTTTCTCTAATCTAATCACGCAATTAAGTGTGTCTGCGAATGAAAATTGTTTTTGTTAAAACGTTTTTATTCTGGCTTAAAGTGCAACACATAAAAATAAAAGAATGTCGGATGTAAAAGGAAAATCATGCCGGCAAGGAGAACAACATGGCAAAGGAGAAGTTCGTTCGAACTAAACCTCACATGAACGTTGGTACTATCGGTCACGTAGACCATGGTAAAACTACATTGTCAGCTGCTATCACAACTTACTGTGGTAACAAATATGGTGACAAAGTATTGAAATACGATGAAATCGATAACGCTCCAGAAGAAAAGGAACGTGGTATCACAATCAATACTCGTCACTTGGAATACCAGTCAGACAAACGTCACTACGCTCACATCGACTGTCCAGGTCACGCTGACTACATCAAAAACATGATTACTGGTGCTGCTCAGATGGATGGTGCTATCCTCGTTGTTTCTGCTCCAGACTCAGTTATGCCACAGACACGCGAACACCTTTTGCTCGCTCGTCAGGTAGGTGTACCAAAGATCATCGTATTCTTGAACAAAGTTGATATGGTTGATGATCCTGATCTTCTCGAATTGGTAGAAGAAGAAGTTAAAGATGTTCTCCAGGAATACGGATTCTCTGGTGATACACCAATCATTAAAGGTTCTGCTTTCAAAGCTTTGAATGAACAGTCAGATCCTGCTAACACAGCTTGTATCGAAGAATTGCTTGCAGCTATGGATACATGGTTTGATGATCCAGAACGTGATGAAGACAAGCCATTCCTTATGCCAATCGAAGATATCTTCACAATCTCTGGTCGTGGTACAGTAGTTACTGGACGTATCGAACGTGGTGTTGTAAACATGAACGATGCAGTACAGATCGTAGGTATCCGCCCAACAGCTGACACAACTGTAACAGGTATCGAAATGTTCCAGAAAACTCTTGATCAGGGTATGGCTGGTGATAACGTTGGTATCCTCCTCCGTGGTGTTGAAAAGAAAGATGTTGAACGCGGACAGGTTCTTGCTAAACCTAACTCAATCAACCCACACACAAAATTTGAAGCACAGATTTACGTTCTTTCAAAAGAAGAAGGTGGACGTCACTCTCCATTCTTCTCTGGTTACCGCCCACAGTTCTACTTCCGTACAACAGATATCACAGGTACAATCGAACTTGAACCTGGTACAGACATGGTAAAACCAGGTGATAACGTAAAAGTTATTGGTACACTTATTCACCCAATCGCTATGGATGAAGGTCTTAAACTTGCTATCCGTGAAGGTGGACGCACAATCGCCTCTGGACAGGTTACAAAAGTTATCGAATAGTTGATTGTTATAACAGGGGGCTTAAAACCCTCTGTTATAATTGGAGGAATAAAAAAAATGGCCAATCAGAAGATTCGTGTAAGACTTCGAGCCTTTGATGTTGAACTGATCGATCAGAGTGCAAAAGCAATTGTACAGACTGTACAGAAAGCTGGTGCAAAAGTAAGTGGTCCAATCCCACTTCCAACACGTATCAACAAGATCACAGTTCTTCGTTCACCACACGTAAATAAAAAATCACGTGAACAGTTCGAAATGCGAACACACAAACGTCTTATTGACATTATGAATCCTACACAGGATGTTATGGATTCTTTGATGAAACTCGAACTGCCAGCAGGCGTTAGCGTAGATATTAAACAGTAATTAAATACTGAGAAAAAAATTAAAAGGTACGATCCCGTTGGATCTGGGACGACGGCCTAAAATAAAAGAAGGAACGTTGGTTCCTTATAGGAGAATATCAGAATGAAAGGTCTGATTGCAAAAAAAGTAGGAATGACACAGGTTTTCGACGAAGCCGGTAATCTGACACCAGTAACCGTGATCCACGTTGAACCAAATGTTGTCGTTGCTAAAAAAACAAAGGAAAATTGCGGTTATGATGCAGTTGTTCTTGGTGTAAATGATATGAAAGCATCAAGAGCAAGCAAAGCATATGCCGGACAGTTCCCTGAAAACATTAACCCAAAACGTCAGCTGAAAGAATTCCGCGACTTTGAAAAAGAAGTTAATGTTGGTGATTTGGTTGGACTGGACCTTTTCGACAAGGTTCGTTTCCTTGATGTAACAGCTACATCAAAAGGAAAAGGTTTCCAGGGTGTTATGAAACGCTGGGGCTTCCACGGTGGACGCGCTACTCACGGTTCTAAATTTCATCGTGAACCGGGTGGAACAGGCGAATGTACTACACCAGGACACAGCTTCAAAAACATTAAATTGCCTGGTCACATGGGATGTAAACGTGTTACAGTTCAGAACTTGAAAATTGTAAAAATCGATCCAGAACTGAACGTAATCATGGTTCGCGGGGCTGTCCCTGGGAATAAAGACTGCACATTGATTGTAAAGTCCGCAGTAAAGAAATAATAGGGGTTGATTATGGAAAAGAAAGTATATTCAATCGCTGGTAAAGAACTGCGTACAATTACTCTTGATGATAAAGTATTCGGTCTCCCAGTAAATGATGATGTAATTTACTATGCAGTAACAAACGAATTGGCTAACAATCGTGTTGGTACAGCATGTACAAAAGGACGCGCAGAGGTTCACGGTTCTAACAACAAGCCTTACAAACAGAAGGGAACTGGTAATGCACGTCGTGGTGATAAAAAATCTCCAATCACTGTTGGTGGTGGTACAATTTTTGGACCAAAACCAAGAGATTTCAGCTACTCAATTCCAAAACAGGAAAAGAGACTTGCTCTTAAAACAATTTTGAGTATGCATGCTCAGTCAGAAAGACTCACTGTTGTTGAAGATTTTACTGTTGAAAGCGGTAAAACAAAAGATTTGGTAAATATTTTGAACAACTTTGCCAAAGACGAAAGAACAGTAATCATCCTTAAAGATGATGATGCAATGCTTAAACGTGCTGCAAGAAATATCAAAAATGTTTCTTTCCTTTCATACAATCGTCTTCGTGCACATGATTTGTTCTACGGACGAAAGATTATTGTACTGGAAACAGCTGCTAAAAATCTTTCAGAGTTCTACGCAGAAGATAAGGAGGCTAAATAATGAAATATACAGATATTCTTATTGAGCCTGTTGTTTCAGAAAAAGCCAGTGCTCTTCGTGAACAGAACAAATATGTTTTCATCGTTCACCCAGATGCAACTAAGACAGAAATCAAGGCTGCTGTTTCTTCATTGTTCAATGTAAAAGTTATCAACTGTACAACAATGAATGTTATGGGAAAAATGAAACGACTTCGTGGAAGACCAGGTCGGACAGCTTCTTACAAAAAAGCTATCGTACGTATTGCTGACGGTCAGACAATCGCAGCTTTTGAAGGTGTATAAGTCCGACGAGACTAAGGGGAATTAAAAATGGCTCTTAAAGTATATAAGCCAATGACACCAGGTACTCGCGGACGCGTTGACTTGGTAAGAGAAGAACTGACAACCGATAGACCCGAAAAAACTTTGGTGTCAGGTAAAAAGTCTAATGGTGGACGTGGTGCCGGTGGACGTATTTCTGTACGTCATCAGGGTGGCGGACACAAAAGACGCTATCGAGAAATTGATTTCAAACGCAATAAGCACGGTATTCCTGGAACTGTAAAAACAATTGAATACGATCCAAACCGTTCTGCTAATATTGCTTTGATTTATTACGCAGATGGTGACAAACGTTACATTATTGCACCAAAAGGTTTGCAGGTTGGCCAGAAAATTATGTCTGGTGAAAATGCAACACCAACAGTTGGAAATGCACTTCCGTTAAATGCAATTCCTGTAGGATTTACAATTCACAACATCGAACTTACCCTCGGTTGCGGTGGACAGCTTGTACGTTCTGCTGGTGCTAGTGCAATGATCGCCGGTCGTGAAGGCGATTACGTTATCGTTCGCTTGCCTTCAAGTGAAATGAGAAAAATCAATGGTAAATGCTATGCTACAATCGGTGTTGTAGGAAACGAAGAACACATGAATGTACAGCTTGGTAAAGCCGGTCACAGACGTTGGCTTGGTGTACGCCCAACTGTTCGCGGTATGGCAATGAACCCAGTTGATCACCCACTTGGTGGTGGTGAAGGTGCTGGTAAAGGACGCAATCCTGTTACTCCTTGGGGACAGCCTTGTAAAGGTTACCAGACTCGCAACAAGAGAAAAACTTCGAGCAACTTTATTGTTTCTCGTCGCAAGAAGTAGTTGCATAGGAGATAACGGTGTCAAGATCAGTTAAAAAAGGACCTTTTGTAGAAAAATCACTTTACAAAAAGGTTCAGGCTATGAACAAAGAAGCAGATAGAAAGATGATCAAAACATATTCTCGCTGCTCTACAATCATCCCTGAAATGGTTGGAAATACTATTTCAGTTTATAATGGTAAATCATGGATTCCAGTGTACGTAACAGAAAACCTTGTAGGTCATAAGCTTGGTGAATTTGCTCCAACACGTACATACCGTGGCCATGGTGGTTCAGACAAAACAGCTAAGAAATAAGGGTAGAGGTATATAATGAAAGTAGAAAAAGGTTATGTAGCTACTACTAAATTCCTGATTGCTTCACCAACTAAGGTTCGCCCAGTTGCTAACGTAATCAAAGGCAAGTCTTATTCGGAAGCTATGGCTATTCTCGCAAACATGCCTCAGAAAGGTGCTACACTTATCAGCGCAACTCTTAAATCAGCTGCAGCTAACGCACTTAATCTGAACAGCAAGCTTGATGAAGATATGCTTTACGTTAAAGAAATCAGAATTGATGAAGGTCCAAGACTTAAACGTGTTTGGTTCCGTGCACGTGGACGTGCAGATCAGCTTCTGAAACGTATGTGTCATATTACCGTCATCGTTGACGAAAAGGCGGGGGAATAAAGTGGGACAGAAAGTTAATCCAATCGGTTTGCGCCTTGGCGTAAACAAAACATGGCAGTCACGCTGGTATGCAGATTCTCGTGAATATGCAGACTTGGTTCTCGAAGATATCAAAATCCGCAAAATGGTTTCTGATCTTCCAGAATGTAAAAATGCTGATATCGCCGAAATTGAAATCGTTCGTCACCCACAGCGAGTAACTATTGTTATTCATACTGCTCGCCCAGGTGTTATTATTGGTGTTAAAGGTGCAACCATTGAAAAAATCAGTGCCGACATTCAGGCTAAACTGACAAAAAAAGTTCAGATCAAAATTAAAGAAATCAAACGTGGAGATCTGAATGCAAGTTTGATTGCTCAGAATGTAGGTCGTCAGCTTTCAGGACGCGGTTCTTTCCGCAAGGCTCTGAAACAGGCTGTAAACAATGCAATGCGCGCTGGTGCACAGGGTATTAAAGTTCGCGTTTCTGGTCGTCTCGGTGGTGCCGATATGACTCGTTCTGAAGAAATGAAAGAAGGACGCGTTCCACTTCACACTCTTCGTGCTGACATCGACTACGGAACATTCGAAGCACACACAACTTATGGTATCATTGGTATCAAAGTTTGGGTTTACAACGGAATGAATTACGGAATCGAACAGAATGAAGATGCTGGTCAGCTTGTACGAAAACCACGCCGTGGTAATCGTGCTCCAAAAGCTGAAGGTGCAGAAAGTGCTGCAAAGGCAAGGAGTTAGTAAATGCCATTAAGTCCTAAAAGAGTAGCACACCGTAAAGTGCAGCGTGGTCGTGAAAAAGGAAACGCCACACGTGATAATCATATCGACTTTGGAGACATTGCTCTCGTAGCTATGGAACCAACTTGGTTGGATACACGCATCATCGAAGCTTGTCGTGTTGCTATCAACCGTAAATTGGGTCGTACTGGTGATGTTTGGATTCGTATCTTCCCAGATAAACCAATTTCCAAAAAACCAGCTGAAGTTCGAATGGGTAAGGGTAAAGGTGCTCCAGATCACTGGGCAGCTGTACTTAAACCAGGAATGATTTTGTTTGAAATTGGTGGAGTTGATCTGAAGCTCGCTCATGAAGCTTTGGTTCTTGCTTCTGCAAAACTCCCTGTAAAAACAAAAATAGCTTATAAGCCAACACAGGACTAGGAGGAATAAGATGGCTAATTCAAAGAAAAAGAATGACAATGAACTGTCTTATAAAGAACTGGTTGCAAAACGTGATGAGCTTAAAAAGGAATACATGGATCTCCGTTTCAAAATGGTAATTTCACATGTAGATAACCCAATGCAGAAACGTACAATGCGTCGTGAAATCGCACGTCTTAATACGTTTATCCGCCAGAAAGAACTGGCCGGTAACAAAGAGTAGGAGCTGAACCGTGGAAGAAAATACTGTTCAGACTGTACAGGCTGGAAAACGTTCATTTGTAGGACTTGTAACAAGTGAAAAAATGGATAAAACAATTGTAGTATCTATTTCTACAAAAAAAATGGACCGCCTTTACAAGAAATATGTTACACGAACAAAGAAATACATGGCACACGATGAAAATAATGATGCACATGTAGGTGATACAGTTCGTATCGTTGAATGCAGACCACTCAGCAAAAACAAATGCTGGCGTCTGGCTGAAATTGTTGAACGCGCTAAATAATAGGAGTATAGGTAATTATGATTCAGATGCAGTCTTGTATGACAGTTGCCGACAACTCCGGAGCAAAAATTGCTCAGTGTATCAAAGTTATTGGTGGATCTCACCGAAGATACGCAGGAATCGGCGATATCGTTGTTGTAGCTATTAAAGATGCTATTCCAACATCAACAATCAAAAAGGGAGCTGTAAAAAAAGCAGTTATCGTTCGTCAGGCAAAAGAATACCGCCGTCCAGATGGAACTTACATTCGTTTCGATGACAATGCTTGTGTAATCGTAGACGATAACAAGAACCCAGTTGGAAAACGTATTTTTGGACCTGTAGCCCGTGAACTCCGTGATATGGACTTTATGAAGATCATTTCACTGGCTCCGGAAGTTCTGTAAGGAGATAAACATGTTGAAAAAATGCAAAATCCACAAGAACGATACAGTACAGGTACTTGCCGGTAAAGACAAGGGAAAACGCGGATCAGTAGTTCGTGTTAACCTGAAAAACGAAACTGTAATTGTTTCTGGTGTAAACATTGTTAAAAAAGCAATGAAAAAGAGAAGTCAGCAGGATCAGGGCGGTATCGCTGAGATCGAAGCTCCTCTCAATATTTCAAATGTAGCAATCGTATGTAAAAAATGCGGTGCTACTAAAATCGGTTATAAAATTGACGGCGATAAAAAAGTTCGCGTCTGCCGTAAATGTGGAGATGTACTCTAATGGCAAATTACGTACCTCGGCTTAAGAAAGTCTATAAAGACGAAATCGCACCCGCTCTCGTAAAAGAGTTCGGATACACAACTCCAATGCAGATTCCTGCAATCAAAAAAGTTGTAGTATCAATGGGTGTTGGTGAAGCTCTCACGAATAAGAAACTTCTTGATGCTGCAGTAGCTGATCTCACTCAGATTACTGGACAGAAGGCAGTAAAGACAAAAGCTAAAAAATCAATTGCTAACTTCAAACTTCGTGAAGGCAATGAAGTGGGTGCAATGGTTACTCTTCGCGGAACAATTATGTATGAATTCTTGGACCGCCTGATTAACGTTGCTCTTCCACGTGTAAAGGATTTCCGCGGTATCAAAGCTACTGGTTTTGATGGACACGGAAACTTCTCACTTGGTATTACAGAACAGATTATCTTCCCAGAAATCGACTTTGATAAAATCACAAAGATTGCTGGTATGAATATTACTGTTGTAACTAGTGCAAAGACAGATGCTGAAGCTAAATCTTTGCTCACCAAGTTCAATATGCCATTCAGGAAGTAGGTGAAGAATTATGGCTAAAAAATCAATGATTATTAAGTGTGCCCGCAAACAGAAGTATTCAACACGTGAATACAATCGCTGTCAGATTTGCGGACGTCCACGCGGATATTTGCGCAAGTTCAAGATGTGTCGTCTTTGCTTCCGCAAATTGGCTAGTGAAGGCCAGCTTCCTGGTGTCACAAAATCTAGTTGGTAGGAGTATAAAATGAGTGCATCAGATCCAGTAGCAGATATGCTGACTAAGGTTCGGAATGCGGCTGTTGCCCGCCACGAGAAAGTAGATGTTCCAGCTTCAAAACTGAAACTCGAAATCGTGAAGATTCTGAAGACAGAAGGATACATTAAAAACTTTAAAAAGGTTCAGGAAGAAGGACATTCAGTTATCCGCATCTTCTTGAAATATGATGATAATAACGATCCAGTAATCCACGGCATGAAGAAGATTTCTACTCCAGGTCGTCGTGTTTACTCTGGATACAAAGAATTGCCACGTATCTACAACGGATACGGTACAGTTATCGTTTCAACATCTATCGGTGTAACAACTGGTAAAAAAGCTGCTGAAAAGATGGTTGGTGGCGAACTTGTTTGTTCAATCTGGTAATAGGGGGTAGAAGATGTCTAAAGTTGGTAAACTTCCTGTTGCTATTCCTGCCGGAGTAACAGTAACTGTTGCAAATGACATGGTTACTGTAAAAGGTGCTAAAGGTGAACTTAAACAGGCAATTAGTTCAAATATTAAAGTAGAAGTTCAGGGAACAGAAGTTGTTCTTACTACTACAAACGACACAAAACAGGCTGGTGCTGATCACGGTCTTTACAGAAGCTTGATTGCAAACATGGTAAAAGGTGTTTCTGACGGTTTCACAAAAACTTTGGTTATCACTGGTGTTGGTTATCGTGCTGAAGTAAAAGGCAAAGAACTGGTAATGAACTTGGGATATTCAAGTGACTTTATCGCTCTCATTCCTGAAGGATTGACAGTAACTGCTGATGCTAATGGTAAACTTGTTATCAGTGGTATTGATAAACAGCTTGTTGGTGAATTCGCATCTCAGATTCGTAAACTCCGAAAACCAGAACCTTACAAAGGAAAAGGTATTCGCTACGATGATGAAGTAATCAGACGCAAAGTCGGAAAGACTGGTGTAAAATAAGGTGAAGCTTTATGATTAAGAAACTTAATGATAAAAACAGAAAACGCTTGCACAGAAAGATTCACATCCGCAAAACTCTTCGCGGAACTGCTGATCGTCCACGTATGACTGTGACACGCAGCAACAAGAACTTGTCTGTTCAGGTAATTGATGATGATAAGGGCATTACTTTGGCTTCAATTTCCACATTGGAAAAAGAATTTGCATCAGTTAAACCAACAGTTGAAGGTGCAACAAAACTCGGTGAAGCTTTAGGCGCACGTCTTAAAGATAAAAAGATTACTAAAGTGGTTTTTGACCGCAACGGTTATCTTTATCATGGTGTTGTAGCAGCCCTTGCCGATGGAACCCGTAAAGCCGGGATTGAATTCTAGGAGTAGGTATGGAACACCAGAAAAATTTTGACAAAGAACCTAAAGAATTCGTAGAAAAACTCGTTACACTTAACAGAACTTCTAAAACTGTAAAAGGTGGACGCCGCATGGCTTTCTCTGCTCTTACAGTAGTAGGAGATCAGAAAGGTCGTATCGGTTACGGATTCGGTAAAGCTAACGATGTTTCTGAAGCTATTAAAAAGAGTATTGACCGTGCTAAGAGAAACTTGATCACTGTTCCTCTTAAAAACGGTACAATTCCACACGAAATTATTGGAACATATAAAAGTTCATCAGTTCTCCTGAAACCAGCTCGTCCTGGTTCTGGAGTTATCGCTGGTGGTGCAGTTCGCGCTATCATGGATGCAGCTGGTGCAACAGATATTCTTTCCAAATCACAGGGCTCAAGAGCTTCTGTAAACGTAGTTCGTGCTACTTTCGATGCTATCTCTAAATTGATGGATGCTAAAAAAGTTGCTCAGGCACGTGGAAAAACTCTTGACGAATTGTGGGGGTAAGTGATGGCTAAAGCAAAACAGATTAAAATCACTTTGAAAAGAAGTATTATTGGTCAGAAACCTGCAAAAGTAGCAACAGTACGTTCACTTGGTCTGGGAAAAATCAATTCTTCAGTAATCAAGGAAGATACTCCAGCTATGCGCGGTATGGCCGAAGCTGTATCCCACCTGGTAACAATTGAGGAGGTTAAATAATGTCAGATTACAATCCAATTCTTAGCGCTCCTCAGGGTGCCAATAAAAAAGATCGTCGCGTTGGACGCGGTTCTTCTTCAGGACGTGGTACAACTGCTGGTAAAGGTAATAAAGGTCAGCAGTCACGCTCAGGTGGAAAAACATATGTAGGTTTTGAAGGTGGACAGATGCCTTTGTATCGTCGTATCGCACACAAAGGTTTCTCTAACTACCCATTCAAAAAAGAATACTATTGTATTAACGTTGAAGTGCTTGAAGCAAAATTCAATGATGGTGAAACAGTAAACAAAGAATCACTCATTGCAAAAGGATTTATTTCTGCAAAAGCTGATACTTTGGTAAAAGTTCTCGGAAACGGTGAAATCACCAAAAAGCTTACAGTTGATGTAGATAAGGTTTCTGCTTCAGCAAAAGCTAAAATTGAAAAAGCTGGTGGTACAGTAAAAGCTGAAGAAACAAAATAGTTTGGGGTGTAAAACATGGCAAGCAATCCAATAGTAAATATGTTTAAAGTTCGTGAACTTCGTACACGTCTGTTCTTTACCCTTTTGGTATTGGCTGTATTCCGTCTTGGAAGCGTTCTTACAGTACCAGGTATTGATGCAAATGTGTTGCTGACATACTTTGACGACTTGGCAAAACAGAATAAAAACTCTTTTGCCAGTTACATGGACTTCTTCGTTGGTGGTGCATTCTCAAACTTCTCAATCTTCATGCTTGGCGTAATGCCATTTATTTCAATGCAGATTATCATGCAGCTTGCTGTGATTATTTTCCCAGGACTTAAAAGAGTTTCTCAGGAAGATGGCGGACAGCGTAAGATTGCAACATGGACAAAAGTAGGAACAATTTTCGTTTGTCTTCTTCAGTCTTACACTGTTACCGTTTATGCTGGTAGCATTCCTGGATGTATCGTGATTTCAAATCACCTTGCATTCGTAATGCTTACCATGCTCACTGTTACAACAGGTTCTATGATTACAATCTGGCTTGGTGATCAGATCACTGCCAGAGGTATTGGAAATGGCGTATCAATGATGATTTTTGCAGGTATCGTTGCTCGTCTCCCAAGTGCAATTTCTGAATTAGTTCAGAAAGTAAACTCAGGTGAAGTTCAGCTGATATTTGTAATTTTAGTACTGATAATGTTCATTGCAATTATTGCATTGGTAATTTTTGAAGAAAGCGGACAGAGAAAAATCCCTGTTCACTATGCTAAACGCGTAGTTGGAAGAAAAATGTATGGTGGACAGTCTACTTACATTCCATTCAAAGTAAACCCATCAAACGTAATTCCTCTGATTTTCTCATCAGCAATTCTTACATTGCCTTTGCAGTTGATTCAGAACGTAGGACAAGGCCAGAACGCACCACGCTGGATTTCCAGAATGGCAGTTGTTTTGACCCCTAGCGGTGTCTGGTACAATATTTTGCTTGTAGTTCTTATCGTTTTCTTTGCATACTTCTACACTCAGGTAACACTGAACCCTACTGAAATCGCAAAGAACATCCGGGAAAACGGCGGCTCCATTCCTGGTGTTAGAACTGAAAAGACAGAAGAATATCTGACAAAAATATTGAACCGACTTGTTCTTCCTGGAGCATTGTTCCTGGCATTCATCGCAGTTATTCCAACTGTAATTCAGAATGCATTTGGATTCCCACAGCAGATTTCTATGTTGATGGGTGGTACTTCACTGATCATTATGGTTGGTGTTGACCTTGACACAATGAGCCAGATAGAAGCTCTTCTTAAAATGCACCATCAGGAAGGTCTGACTAAGAAGGGTAAAATTAGATCACGAAATTTGTAGAATTTAGTGATTAACCAGTAGAAAAGAAGTGGGAATTTATGCTATAGTAGCTATTACCAGTTTGCTCTCATTGCGAGGTGCTATAAACTGGTAAGAATTCTCATGGGGGCTTTTAAATGAAAGTACGAACCAGTGTAAAACCTATCTGTGACAAATGCAAGGTTATCAAAAGAAACGGTGTAATCCGCATCATTTGTTCAAACCCGAAACATAAGCAGAGACAAGGCTAAGTAAGGAGTAACGCAGATGGCTCGAATTGCGGGAGTTGATATCCCTAATAAACATGTAGGTATCGCATTAACTTATATTTATGGTATCGGCCGTTCATCGGCAAAAAAGATTTGTGAAGAAGCAAAAGTTGATACTGAAAAGATGATGAATGATCTTTCTCAGGATGAACTCAACAAAATTCGCGAAATTATTGACGCTGAATTTAAAGTTGAAGGACGTCTTCGTTCAGAAATCGGTTTAAACTTGAAACGTCTTATCGACATTGGCTGCTATCGTGGTCTTCGTCACAGACGAGGTCTTCCAGTTCGCGGACAGCGCACACGTACAAACGCTCGTACACGAAAAGGTAAGAAAAAGACTGTTGCTAACAAGAAGAAATAAGGCGGAGGAAAAATAAGTGGCTACCGTTAAAAAACGAAAGGAAAAGAAGAGCGTATTTGAAGGTAACGTATACATTCAGGCTACGTTCAATAATACTATCGTAACAATAACAGACCTGAAAGGTAATGCTTTGGCATGGGCTTCTTCAGGTGGTCTTGGTTTCCGCGGAGCAAAAAAATCTACTCCGTTTGCCGCTCAGACTGTTGCTGAAACAGCAGTTCAGAAGGCAGCAAGTTACGGCTTGCGTGAAGTTCACGTTTTTGTAAAGGGTCCTGGTATGGGTCGCGAAAATGCTATCCGTGCTCTTGGTGCATTGGGTCTTAAAGTAAAATCAATCTCTGATGTTACTCCAATCCCACACAATGGTTGCCGCCCTCGCAAAACTCGTCGTATGTAGTTTAGGAGATTTAAGACAATGGGAAGAAGTACACAGCCTATCTTAAAAAGATGTAAAGCTTTGGGAATCAGTCCTAGAGTAATGGGTTACGATAAAGAACCAAAAAGAAATCAGAAAGAAACAAGACGTAAAAAGTCAGAATACGGAATTCAGTTAGATGAAAAACAGAAAGTACGTTTCATCTACGGTGTTCTTGAACGCCAGTTCCGCAACTACTATGTTCTTGCTACAAAACGTCAGGGAATTACTGGTGTTAACCTTCTGCAGATTTTGGAATCACGTCTTGATAACGTAGTTTATCGCTGCGGATTTGCAAAAACTCGTAACGAAGCTCGCCAGATGGTAACTCACGGACACATTACTGTTAATGGTTCTAAAGTAGATATTCCATCTTATCTTGTAAAAGTAAACGACGTTGTATCTATCAAAGAAAAGAGCAGATCAGCTTCTGGAATCAAATTGATTCTTGCAAAAAATGGTGACAGAATTGTTCCATCTTGGCTTGAAGTTGATCGTGATAACTTCTCTGGAAAAGTTATTGCATTGGCAACGAAGGAAGATATCGACTACGAAGTTAAAGAAAACCTCATAGTTGAATTCTATTCTAAATAATTATAAGGAGTTCAGATGGCTCGCAAAAATCTGCTCAAGGGTTTCAAAAAACCTAAAAGCATTTCATTTGAACACATTAGTACAAATCCGAACTACGGTAAATTTACTGCATATCCTTTTGAAACAGGATTCGGAACAACTGTTGGAAATACACTCCGCAGAGTACTTCTGTCATCTATTCAGGGTTACGCTGTAACTTCTATAAGAATTACTTCGTACAATGAAGATGGTGTTGCACAGATTATTTCTAGTGAATTCGGAACTATTCCACATGTATCTGAAGATACACTTGAAATTATCAATACACTGAAACAGATTCGTTTCCGTTTACCAAACGATCTCGAACAGGACACGATTCTTTATGAATTTAAAGGTCCTGGAGTAGTAAAAAGTCAGGACTTGTTCAAAGAAGGCCAGATTGAAGTAATGACAACAGATGTTGTAATCTTCACTATGATGGAAGGTGCACATCTTGATGTTGAAATTCAGGTTGACCTTGGACGTGGATATGTTCCTGCTGAAGTAAATGAACACTACATTGAAGTTGTTGGTACAATTCCAATGGATGCAATCTTTACTCCTGTACCAAAAGTAAAATATTCAATTGAACCATGCCGTGTAGGTCAGAGAAATGACTACGATAAACTGGTTCTTGAGATTTGGACTGATGGAACTATTGCACCGGAAGATGCTTTGGCTGAAGCTGCAAAAATTGCAAAAGATCATTTTGCTATTTTCGTAAACTTCAATGATAAAGATATTCTCGGTTCAGATGATGGTGATGAAACTGATGAAGGAATTCAGAAGCTTCTGAACATGTCAGTTGAAGAACTTGAACTTTCAGTTCGATCTTCTAACTGTTTGAAAAATGCAAACATCCGAACAATCGGTGAATTAACTAAAAAGACTGAAGATGACATCGCAAAGACACGTAACTTTGGTAAAAAGAGTCTTGCCGAAATTAAAGAAAAGCTCCTTGACTGGAACCTTACTTTAGGCATGACAGATTATAGTCATCTGAAGAACGCTGCCAATATAACAAAGCAGAAGGAAGAAACAGATGAATCATAAAATTGGTTTTAATCCGCTTTCACGTACCACAGCACACAGACGTGCTATGACTCGTAATATGGTAACTTCTCTTTTTAGATATGAGAGAATTACTACAACTAAATCAAAGGCTCTTGAAGTTCGTCGTAAGGCAGAAAAACTTATCACAAGAGCTAAAGTGGACAGTGTTCACAATCGCCGCGAAGTTGCAAAGTTTATTGCAGATGAAAAAATTTTGAATAAACTTTTCACAGAAATTGCACCTCGCATGGCAGAACGCAATGGTGGATACACTCGTGTTCTTAAAATGGGATACCGCCAGGGTGATGCTGCTGATGTTGTTATCCTTGAACTGGTTGACTACAAACTGGACAATGGTTCAGCTGCTGAAGAAAAACCAGCAAAAAAAGAAACAAAAAAAGCTGCACCAAAAGCTAAAGCTGAAGCAAAAAAAGCAGCTAAAAAACCTGCTGCAGCTGAAGCTGACAAGGAGTAAGTATGTCAAAGAACCATCGTGGAGCAGGAATCAGAACATTGCCTGCTAAAGGACGAGGCACTTGCCCAATCTGCAAGAATGAAAACATCAAAGTTCTTTATGAAAAAGAAATTGACGGTCAGACAGTAAATATCTGTAAATTCTGTAACGCTAACCTTAAAAATAAGGCTCGCGCTGAAGTTGCAGCAGCTGCTCCTGCAGCTGAAGAAGCACCAGCAGAAGAATAATCTGACTGATTCAGCACTATATTGAGTGCATCAATCTTGCTTGTAAACCACTTCAGTTCCATGAAGTGGTTTTTTTGTTTGCTTTTATTACTGTTTATTATTAAATTTAAACTATATATTATTTTTTTCATTATTTTGGAGGCTTATATGTTAGTAAAAAGTGTAATGACAAAAAATGTAATTTCTGTTGAACCAAATACATCAGTAACTCAGGCTAAAGCTTTAATGTCTCAGCATGGAATTAATAAACTTCCTGTTTTGGATAGTTCTAAACGTCTGGTTGGAATCATTACTAAGAATGACATTACTAAGGCACTTCCATCTGAAGCAACTACACTTGATATGTTTGAAATTGGTTATCTTCTTTCAAAACTTACATGTGAAAAATTTATGACAAAAAATGTAATCTCTCTTGATGAAGATACAGTGGTAGAAGAAGCAGCCAAAGTAATGGTAGACAATAATATTGGTTGTATACCTATTGTAAAAGATGATTTACTTGTTGGAATTGTTACAGAAAGCGATCTTTTTACTTTGTTTACTGATATGTTTAGCGCTGGAGTAAGTGGAGTTCGAGCTGTAATTAGTCAGTCAGATAAGCCTGGTGAACTTGCAAAAATCGTTACAAAAATTGCTGAATTAAATGGAAACTTAATCGCCCTGGTAACTCGAGATACAAAAGAAAAAGGACAGAGACGTAGTACAATTAAGGCAACTGGTATCAATGAAGAACAGATGAAATCTCTTCTTGATGATGTTGGCTGTGCTGTAATTGATGTGAGAACTGTTTAATTGATGGAAAAAAATATTCCAAAGGCTCTCGATTCTTTTTTTAGAACACATCTGAATCCTTTCTCTGTAGCAGAATTACGAAATTATCTTACTGATCAGAAGATTAAGTGTACGGAAGATGATGTTAAATCAATATTGTATGATAATGATTTCATTTTCGTATTACAAAATGATATGTTCATCAGTAGAGCAGGAGCCTTTACTAACCGGATTTTTAGTTTTAAACCTACTCTTGAAGAATTTCAGGCAGAAGCTTTTGTGCCTGGTCACCGTTTTATGCCATTTTTAAGTCCTGGGGAATATCCATATAATGCAAAACTGATTTCTTATGGGAAAATGCTTCCACGAGTTGAAGTGGAAATAACAACAAATCTTGCCATGGATATCCATTCGCTGTTGGGTGAAGGTTATATTATGCCTTATATTTTTGATGACCCGGCAAATGACAAGTTCAATGTTGCATCGTTTAAGCAAAATCAACTTCCTGCAACTGTTCGACTTACAGGATTCTCACTAAAACCACTTATCGAAAATGGTTATCAATATGGTGACAGGATTATTGGTCGTGTAATTGACTGGGCAGAAAGTGTAATTGAAGTTTCTTTTCTTCCGGGATCAAAGGCAAGTGCTATAACTGAATCTGCAATGGAAAGAGTTCAGTGGTATAAAGATTTTGAAACAGGTCTTTTGCGGATTATTGAAAAAATAGGTCCTTGTGCATCAATTGAATCTCAGCTGGCTTATTTATTTCTTGAAGAACAGCAGACTTTATGTAAATTGAACTGTGGTTCCTGTGAAGAATTTTTGAAATATACAGAAGAAATTGGTTTTAAGCCTTATGGAGTTGAATCTCGAATATGGAAATGCAAAGAGGAGATTCCGTACGTAGGACCTTGGAATAGGGAGCTTGCAGGACTTCATCGTATTCCAGAAATTGAGCAGTTTTTTTCCGAGCCGGTTTTTAACGCAATTATCAAGGAAGAAGTCAGGACTCATGGAAAGGAAATTGATTACGAAGAACTCCGTGAAAAAATAACTCCGGCATGTATCAGTTTGACAGATAATGAGAAGAAATTTATCTTGTTGAATTTGAAGAAAAGAACGAGTATAATTTTAAAAGACTATCTGAAATTTAACGATATTGAGATTGCTCCGCTTAGAAAACGATTGTTGCCTTTCTTCTTGGAGGTACGAAATCTAATGTGTACGTTGGTGTACGATGAAGTTGATTTGGTGGAACTGCCTCAAAATTCGCTGATAATACTGGTTCAGATATCTGATCATCTTTTAAGAATGGTTGAGGAAATGGAAAATTTTCCATCAAGATTTGTTCATGAAGGCGAGGAAATACTGCTGTCAATTGACGGAATGATGGAAACTCTTGAAGATATAAAATACGACTTGAAAATTGATACAACTGCTCAAAATAAAAGTATTTTTAAAATAGTTAAATAGGTAAAAGATATAAAAGAGAGGTAAATAAATGGAAGAAAAAGACACAAACCAACTTCTGGCAGATCTGATTCACAAGGGAGGAATCATTAAGGATGCTGAAGGATCTACTGCAAAAGAAGTATATGCCAACGTTTGTAAAATGATGAATTTACCCGATAGTATGAATCGTGAAAATCTGTATAATGCATTGTGTGCACGTGAAGATATTTTGAGTACAGCTGTAGGAAATGCAATTGCACTTCCACATGCCCGTGCTCCTATTATGAAGGATGATGAGGAACAGCGTATCGTTGTTGTTTATTTGAAAGAACCAATTGATATGAGTGCTCCAGATGAAAGAAAAGTTAGCACAATGTTTATTCTTCTTACATCGAACTCACAGACACATCTTAAAGTACTTTCAGGATTGGTGGAACAGTTCCGCAAACCTTCTTTCCGTAAACTTTTGGAAAATAAGGCAACTGAAGTACAGTTATTAAACGAAATTAAAGAATTGGATAAATAAACCTTTTCTATATTATAGGAGTATATAATGGACAAAAAAGGAATTGAAGCGGTAGCTCTTTCAATCCGCTCTCTTTCAATGGATGCAATCCAGAAAGCTAATTCTGGACACCCAGGACTTCCACTTGGTGCTGCAGAAGTAGCCGCTGTTTTGTATGGCGAAGTAATGAAACACAACCCAGCAAATTCAAAATGGGCAGACCGAGATCGCTTTGTTCTTTCTGCAGGACATGGATCAATGTTGCTTTACAGTATCCTCCACTTGGCTGGATACGATGTAACAATGGATGATATTAAGAACTTCCGTCAGGTTGGTTCACGTTGTCCAGGTCACCCAGAATATGGTGATACAGACGGTGTAGAATGCACTGGTGGTCCACTGGGACAGGGTGTTTCTATGGCTGTTGGTATGGCTATTGCTGAAAGCATGCTTGCTGCAAAATTCAACACACCAAAACACACAATCGTAGATCACTACACATACTCACTGGTTGGTGAAGGATGTCTTCAGGAAGGTGTTGCTTCTGAAGCCTGTTCATTGGCCGGAAATCTTAAACTTGGAAAACTCATCGTATTCTACGATGAAAACAAAATCTCTATTGACGGATGCACAGACATTACTTTCACAGATGACATTGCTAAACGTTACGAAGCTTACGGATGGCAGGTTCTCCGTGGAGACATGTACGATGTAGAAGGAATCGCAAAACTTGTAGCAGATGCAAAAGCTTGCGGAGACAAACCATCTCTTATCATGCTCAAATCTGTAATTGGTAAAGGTGCTCCAAAACAGAATACAGCTGACGTTCACGGTGCTCCACTAGGGGCTGAAGGAATCATTGAGGCTAAAAAAAATCTTGGTCTTCCAACAGACAAAGACTTCTATGTTGTACCAGAAGCTTACAAATTCTTCGAAGACAAAAAAGCAGAATTTGCTAAGCTAGAGTCTGACTGGAATGCAACCTTTGCTGAATGGGCAAAAGAAAATCCTGATCTTGCAAAGCTTTGGGATGCTTACCACTCAGACAAAGTAACAGACGAAACAATCAAAGACGTTGAATACAAAGTTGGAGACGCATGTGCTACACGTGACGCTTCAGGAAAAGCATTGAACGTAATTGCAGCTCGTTTTGCTAACCTGGTTGGTGGTTCTGCTGACCTTATGGGACCAAACAAAACAGCATTCAAAGCAACAGACAACGGTACATTTAGCCCAGCTAACCGCGCAGGACGCACAATTGAATACGGTATCCGTGAATTCGCAATGTCTGCAGTTTGTGCAGGTATCTCACTCCACGGTGGACTCCGCCCATTCTGTGCAACCTTCCTTGTATTTGCTGACTACCTCCGTCCATCACTCCGCGTTGTTTCTTTGATGAAACAGCCAGTTATCTACGTATTCACACACGACTCAATTTACGTTGGTGAAGACGGTCCAACTCACCAGCCAATCGAAACAATGTGTTCTCTCCGCTCAATTCCTGGAGTTCAGGCTATCCGTCCTGGTGACCCAGAAGAATCTATGCAGGCTTGGAACATGGCTTATGCATCAAAAGATCATCCAGTTTGTATGGCATTCACACGCCAGGCACTTGCAGTTTACGAAAAAGCTGACAAAAACTGGAAAGAAAATATGGCAACAAAAGGTGCTTACGTTGTACAGGAAGGATCAGCAACTCCTGATGTAACAATCCTGGCTTCTGGTTCAGAAGTAAACATGGCTCTTAAAGCTGCTTCACTTGTTTCTGGAAAAACAATCCGTGTTGTTTCTGTTCCTGATCTTGGAAAATTCTCAAAACTTTGTGAATGTGAACAGAAAGCTATCATTGGAGATGCAAAACGCGTAGTTTGTACAGAAGCTGGTATTTCTACAGAATGGCTCCAGTTTGCAAAGAAAGAAGACTGCTTCTGTATCGACAGATTCGGTACTTCAGGTCCAGCAAACAAAGTTGCAGAGTACTTAGGATTCACAGCAGAAAAACTTGCTGAAGTACTGGCAAAATAGTAACGGCGAGTTTGCACTAGCAAACTCGGGAAGCAGGCGCAAGCCTGCGACCTTTACCGCAGAGGAATTAGCTAAACGTCTGTAGTCCAAACAAATCTGTGATTTAAGCAGATTTGAATTCACTTGTAAATTTAATATAATAGGGGCTGCCCCTGAAATGAATGAGTGTAGCGCTCATTGAGCCCTTCGACAGGCTCAGGAACCACCCTTCGACAGGCTCAGGAACCACTCGTCGAAATGACTGCTACACTAAATATGGTGGTTTCGACCCTTCGACATGGCTCAGGGACTGTAAACTCAACCACCGTAATGCAAACTTATTGGACAGCCCCTATTTTTACTTATCGGAAAGATCAGTAAGATCATCTTCTACGATAATTGTATTTTCCTGAACATCAATGAAATCAGAAAAATGAAGATAACGTCCTGTTTTATTCTGAACTGATTTTTTAGAGAATGGCACATACTCAACTCGCTGAAGAAACAGCTGTTTAAGCGGTACAGACTTATGCGAAACACTCTTTATGGGTAAACGCAATTTATAAACACCTGTGTAATTGTCTGAAAAATCTACATTCATATTCAATCCCTCCTGGAAAATATATAACCTGTTTTATCTTATCAATATCATTTTTTTATCTTCGTCACAATAATATTTTCGATAAATAATGTTATATAATTCAGTATATTCTTTCCTAAAAAATAAAAATGGTGAAAACTCCTTAGGGTAAAATGGAGATTTTAATTTTCATAATCATAAAAGTCATATTCTTTGGTATCTTGGGGGGTAATGACAGTAAACAGGTCTTTTTCTACGTTATAGAGGGCATAAGCTTCGGTAAAGATTTCAATACTGTAAAATAAAGCAAAATCATATCCTTCTACTAGGGAAAAATTGAAATCTAAATCACCAAAATGATTTAATAAAGGCCAGGTACGTTGTCTAATTAATTTTCCATCTATAAGACTAATTACATAGAAAGGAATCTCAATAGGACTATTGTAAGGTTCTGATAAATATTTGGATTCGATATGATTGTCAGTTATTAGATAATCAAGATTTTTGTCTGCCCGCAAACCACATGCGACTGTACAACAGTAATATATTTTACCAGTGTTACCGTTGATCATAAAGACAGGTTGGTGTTTTTTAGTTCTACCCATTTGAAAAACCAGTTTTTTACCATTTGCAGATGTTTGCATAGCACCATATATAACATCCTTCCATACGCCCAGAATTTCTTTTTTTTCAGAAGAAGTTCTGTAAACAACTAATTTAGTTGTTTTGGTACTATCAGGTGGATCAAAAGAAAGCGTTTCATTAGCGGTTAGTGGCGTAAAGCTTGTATTATAAGTTTCATATTCAGACTCATATAAGTAAGGTTCATCTCTAGTGTAACTTGTGTCATTAGAGTACAAACAGGTAAAACCAAACATCGCCGAAATCAGCACCAATAAAAATTTTTTCATAGAAAAACTCCTTATATATTTAATTTTCTATACATTTTTTTTCTTCAAAAATGACAGCACCGGTTACGTTTGATGCAGGGACAAGGATGTTTCCGTCCGAATCTTTTTTCCAGCCTGCGTAACCACGAAATTTTGCAGCATCAACCTGAGAATCATTAACAGACGTTGGTGAAATTATGTAGTACAGCGTATCACCGACAGTTTTTACACCGTTAACGCCAACCCAGTGCTTGCTGTCAGGATTATTGGAATAGATAACTTCAATTCCTGTATAGTAGTTATTTGCATTATCAAACTCCTGGGCAGCATAGTCATAAATAGAGAACGTGCTTACCCTGGAATATGTAAGGTCATCTTTATCATAATTCCTCCATTGAACATTACCATTAGAAACATATTCTTTTGTGTTAACATCTTTTGGGGTCAGGTGACCTTTTCTTGTACTGTCAATGTTCGCTAAAAGAACGATGGCACATCCTATTTTTGCTATAATATTCTTTTTTTTTCCTTTTTCGTCAAATTTGCATATTGTTCCATAAAGTTCATCTTCTTTCCATTCACCTACACTCATTTTGTAAGTAGAAAGAATCGGAACGTTTTCAAGACCATTAGGATCTATGAAGTTCAAAGGGTCTGAGTGGCAGTAAGAGAACCAGTTTGTACCGTCTCGAACAGGATCGGAGGAGGTAAAAGATGCTGAAGAAGGAGAGTAATCACGGTAACCAAAATCGTAAAGACCGGTGTTTTTACTATATGATTTTCCTGCAAATCCTTTGAAAGATAGTTCAGTAAAGCTTCCTTGAACCGGTGTTCCAAAAATGTCATACGAAAAATTGTCTTCTGGAGCACCGTATATGTTTGAAGTATAACGGGTTGATCCAAGAAGATCTATAGAAAAATAAATGGTACTAACACCGTCAGATACAGCAAATCTGGTGGAATTGTATTCCAAAGGCCACACAAGCTCGCTATTTGAATTCTTGGTAGCATTATTACTGCTATCAAAAAGGTAACGAGATTGTATTTCTGAATTCTTTACAAAATCTGGAAGTTCTGTGAAAAAACTGCTGTTTGAAACAGGACCCGTTTTTATGGAATTGAAAGTGGTACCTTCGTAAAGAGTGTACTTTGCTGAGAACTGATCTTCTATAGTAAATATTCGTCTGCCTAAAGCATCGTAAATATAGTTAGAAGTATTGTTTGTCAATGAGTCCCCGTCTTTTTTGGTAACATCAGCTGAGATGAGTCGGTTAGACGCGTTGTATGAATACAAAGTTTCTGATGACAATCCTTTCTTCATAACAAGATTACCATTTTTGTCATAAAAATATTGTATACCCAAATTTTCATTTTCTGAAAGATTATTGGAAGAATTTCCAGAATTTGGTGAAAATCCCCTAGAAGAAATCATGCGGTTTTCAGCATCGTAAGCGAATTCCTGGGTAAAATAGCCGTTTTTTCTTTTTACTATGTTTCCATTCTTATCATAATCGTAGGACTCACGGATACAAATTTGAAGAACTGTTACCATATTGCCCCAACCTAAACTCATTTGATTCAAAACTTGACTTACACTGTTAAGTTCCTCTGAAGACAGGTAATAGTTTTCGAAGCAATTAACATTTTCAGAAACAGCAATTCCAAGCTCCAGTGCATCGGAACGTAACTTGTTTTCCATTTCGCTTGTGGCACTATTCAGTACTTCCTTAATTTTACCGGTATTGTCATAACGATAAAGATTGATTCTACCTTTTTCGTTTACGGTGATAGCCCGCTGGCCTTTGGAGTTATAAACGTATCCTTCAGACCAAAGAATTTCTCCACGGGGATTTTTTAACATAATAATAGTAGGGCGGCCGGCACTGTCATACAGTGTTTCCTGGGTGTTTCCGTTTCCAAAAGTTCTGGTGCGTTCCCGGCCGCAGGAATCGTAGGTAAAACTTACTTTTGATCGGTTCTGCATGTCCATCATTTCGATAAGACGGTCATTTTTATCGTAATAATAAGTTACAGTCTGATTTTTACAAATGCGCTTAGAAAGAAGTCCACGTGAATTATATTGAAAGTTGACTTCATCACCAGTGATAAAATCCTTCTGAAGTATAAGATTGCCGGCCTTATCATAAGTAAAATCTGTTCGGCTCTGATCATTCTGGATCCTTGTAATAAGACCTGCATAATTTCGGGTTACGGAATTATAAGTACCGTCAGCATAATGAATAATTGTGGTTCTATCATCATCGGTGTATTCATATGTGATAGTCTGATTTAAAAAATCTTTTTCACAAATCAACCTGTTTTTATTGTCATATTGATAAAAACATTCATCTCCAAGACGGTTTGTTTCTTTTATAAGCCGGCCCTGGTCATCACGGTAAAAAATGTAATCAGCTCCATTTCCGTCTGTAAATTTTACGGTTCTACCAGATTGTGAATATTCGTAAGTTTCGGTGACCATTTCGCCTGTACTGATTTGAAGAGGACGACCAATTGCATCGTATTGGTAGGTCTGCTGAATGCCAGGAATGCCTTTTTCCCAAAGAAGATTACCGTTGTTATCATATTTTCCTTCCCATGTTACAATATCTCCACAGTAAATTTTTGTGCAGTTGCCGTTTAGGTCACGAATGTAGTTCCATTGTGTACCATCTGGCAAGGTATTCTTAATCAAACGATTCAGACAATCATATTTGAACAGGGTAGCATTGTTATAGGAATCTGTAAATTTCGTGATGTTTCCAAAAAAATCATATTCGTAGCGTTTTGTATTTCCGTCCCCATCTGTAATTGAAATAATGTTCCCAAAAGCATCTAATTCCATTGTTTTTGAAAATAGTCCACCATCACAAATAGTTACTTTACGGCCATCCTTTGAATAGGTAAAGGTTCGGAAAACATCAGGATTCAACTGCTTGTCAGAATCATATTGATTTCCTGCCTGTACTTTTATTGGACGCCCCATTTCATCATATTCTGTAAAAATGGAAGAAGTTTTTTCTGTATCTTCGTAAAAGCCGTTTGAATCTAAGGCAAATTCAGTAAAACCGCCGAATTCATTCTGAGCTTTTAACAAACGGCCTGCAGGAGAAAACACATTCTGAATAGTCTGTCCCAAAGCATCGGTACAATACAGAAGATTTGAATCACCATTATATACAAATGTTTCTGTAAGATAGTTTTCTGGGGTATTAAAAAACTTTTTAGTTATCTGAGTTTTATTACCGTTTAATATTTTTCTGTCCAGTTCAGTGATTTTTGATTCAAGGGCCTGGCTTAGAAGTTTTGAAAGATCAGCTTTCTGAAAATCAAACTCATCTGGAATACTGTCTTTATTTATGCTGAAGATTTTCTGACTTTCTGATTTTCCATTTTTATACGTGTACCAGGTTACATAACAGATATCTCCGTAAACAATCTGAGCTTCGGGATGTCCTTCTGGGGTGTAACGCATTTCTTTACGAAATCCGTCAGTTTCAATAGAAATAATTTTATGGCGAAGATCATAGGTTAATTTAGTAACAAAGGTTTTTCCTGTTACAGTATCGGTAGCAGTTACTTTAACAAGATCATCCCTGCTGTTTCTTTCATATGTTGTTTTAAGACCATTGAAGAGCAATTCTTCTTCTACGTTTTCTGACCAATGCCATGCGGCGTACTCTTCTCCGTTTAAATAGTATTTCTCTGGTTGACCGTCTCTGTAAGTCCAGGTCTCCCGTTTTGTGTTCGATTTTGTTTTCAACTGTGAGCTGCATATTTTCTCCTTGCAATATCCGTTTTCATCATAAATAAAAGTGTAAGTAAGAGGATCTTTTTGACTAAAATCCTGGTAAAAAATAAGATTGGATCTTTCATCGTAGGATGCATTGAACATAAGCTTTGAACCCTGGTAAAAAGATTCCGGATTTCCTTTCTGGTCATAGTTCCATTTGAAGGTGATTCCGTCTGGATCAGTATAAGTGAGTAAATCGCCAAATTCTGACCAGCTGTAATATTTAGAAATACCACCCGTTTGAACGGAAGTAAAGTGACCATTTGAATCGTAGATGTAATCCGTTTGAAGTCCATTTATTGTTTCTTTTATTAGATTACCGTTGGAGTCATAAATTTTGCTGGTTTCTGTACCGTCAGGATCAAGCCGGTAGATTTCCCGTTCATTATCATCAAATTTGAACACTGTAATGTTACCATCCATGCTGGTGTAAACAGTTTTTTTCTGAGATGGAAAATATTCAAAGTGTTCAGAAAAACCTTCCTCGTTGGTGGTTTTTGTAGCAAGAAGAGTACCGTCATTTGTTACCTGCTGATAATCAAAAAGAATTTTGGATCCGTCAGATTTTGTAATGGATTTAATTAGTCCGCGGCTTGTATAAGAAAAATTTACACTGTGATTTTTATAATCTGTGACAGAGGATATAAAACCGTCAACATAGCTGTAAGTAATTTGGTGATTTGAAACACATTGCGTTACACTGCAAAGAAGATTTCCATTGTAGTTAAATGAAAGATTTCCTCCCACAGAATTTTCAATTTTTACTATTCGGCCCTTTTCATCTCTTATAAAGCGACTAATGTTACCGTTTCGGAAAACTTTTTGAACAGGTGTTCCGTCCTCCAGAAAAATCCAGGTGTCGCCATTTTCCAAAAGTGCATAGAACTTTCCATCATTTTTTGAAAGACTTTTGTAGCCCATGTGTTTGTTTTCTGGAGACCAGGTATTTCTGCTGTTCTTTTCAAATCTTACAGGAGTTCCTTTTTCGTTTATCAGTAAAATACTATGGCTGCCAATGCCTGTTTTTATACCAGTTCCATCACATTCACAGGAAAGATCATAATATTCCTTAGCCTGCTTAAAATATTCATTATATTGGGTGTTAAGACTTTGGGTGTAATCATCTTCTCCAAACTGATCGGTGTATTCATTTATTTGTGACAAAATATAATTGCACAGCTGTATAAGATTTGAATAAATGTCTTGGGCTCCAGAATTGAATCCGAATTCCAGATGCATATCCAAAACCGTGGCCCATTTTTTACCAAGAACTCCAGCATGGGAAGAGCCACTGGAGTAATACCTTGTAAAAGGAATAAGTGCTGTAAAATCTGTTTCAGTTTTTACGTACTGGCCTGAACTTACAAGGACCGGATCACCTGCCAAAGTGCTGTTCTGCTTACTTTCGATTTTTTTGATTTTTTCCAGAATAGACCTGGAGTAAATACTGTCTTCCTGTTTTAGCTGCTTAATTTCATCAAGGAGCTTTAACAGCTCTTTTTCTGTTAGATTTCGGAATTCAGCTTTTTTTCGGGCAATTTCCTCTGCTTTTTTTCGGGCAGTTTCCTCTTTTTGTCGAAGATCGTCCAGTTTTTTTTCTCTTTCGCTTATCATCTGTTCAACCTGTTTGTATTCAGAAGTAAGATAAGCTTTGTCGTTCATTTGTGTCATTTGATCAAGTGTTTGCTCCATTTCGGAAATCTGCTGGGTAAGCTCATTGATTTCATCGGTATAGGTGTTGCACCAGACATTTGTACAAAGTACCAGACTTAGTCCAAATAAAATGACAATAGTACGAAAAAATCGTTTCATAAAACCCTCTCTTTGTTTTAGTTTCATTATATGAATGGTAGAAAAAGAGGATTTTCGGCAAATTGATGTGATTTTTTTTTTAATAATATTTATTGGGGAAGATCACAATGTCTATGACTTATTCAACAGGTTGCTCTCTCACCTTAAGATTTGTTACGTCAACCATTTCCACAATGTGAGTTTTCTTTTCCTGCTGAATAAATCCAAGAGAGTATAATGGAAGTGTATCAAAACCCTTTGTGGTACCGACATTTGTATCAGCAATTTTAACGGCAGGATGAACTCCAAATCTTTTGGGATTTGCAAGAACAAACTTCATGCTTGTTGCACGGTTATTTGAAGCTTTACATTCAATAATTACAGTGTTGCCATCTTTCTCAAACAGAAAATCCAGTTCTGGAGAACCCGTTGCATCATGGAAATAATACAAATCTCTACCTGCTTTAGAAAAAGCAGAAGCAACCATATTTTCTGCAACAGCACCTTTATACGAACCTAAATCACCATCAAGTATTTTTTTGGGAACATCAATTCCAAGCTGAGATACTAAGAGTCCTGTATCAATATAAAATACCTTGAATTCACTTGCTTTTTTTTCAGCTTCAAGAGGGTAAGCAAGGGATTTAGTATTATAAGATCGGACAACAAGACCTACATCTTCAAGATACTGGAGCCCGTCTGCTTTTTCAGGAGAATGGCCTTTTACATCAACAAGACTGTACTGGAATTTTTTATATTCTTTTGAAAGCTGAGCCGGAAGAGAATTAAGACAAGCTTCTGCACGCAGTTTGAGAACTTCGTTTACCTTATCAACTCCATTTTCATCTTTATAGCGGCCAAAATCGTCTTTAATTGAATTAAGGATTTGAGTCTGAATATCACGTACTGCATTTAGATCATGAGTTTCAAAAAAAGTATTAACAACTTCCGGCATACCACCAACAATCAGATATTGAAGATAAAGCTGGCGCATACTCTGATGTATGGTCTGTTCTATGGCAGTTTTATGTTCAATGGAATTTTGTACATACAGAAGTACATTTTCATCCATCCCAGTGTTAATCAGAAATTCAGCAAAAGTAAGAGGATACATTGTAACCTGCTCTTCATATCCAATCGGCACACCACGGACATAAGGAGTTCTGAATCCTTTTACGCCAAGAAAATTTCCCGTGCAAATTACATCGAAGCGACCATCTATAGCCCAATATTTAAGGGAGCTGCGGGCATTTGGACAATCCTGAATTTCATCCAGAATCAGCAGAGTTTTTTTCGGAATAAAGCGGGCAGTATGTTCGACCGCAGTAATAGAAAGAATCATTTGGTTTACATCAAAATCGCCGTCAAAAGCTTTATGAACGGCAGTATTCGTACGTAAATCCAGATAAACTACATTTTCATAAAACTGTTTTCCGAATTCCTTTGCAATAAAAGTTTTTCCGATCTGTCTTAAACCGCGAATCACAAGAGGTTTATGTTCACGCTTTTTCCATTCTATAAGTTCCTGCCATATATTTCGTTTAAGCATACTGATTATCCCTTTACTCATAGTATACAATACAGTTGTCAGAATTCAAAGGTATTTTGCAGTTTATATTGTCATTTTTCAAAGGTAATTATAGGTTAAAAATGTTAAAATTCAAAAGTAAATTGATAATCGTTCTGTCAATTTTAAGAGGATAAAATGACCTTCGGAAGGTAGCCCAAAATCACGTAACTTCATGCAACCACTTTCCGTTCAAAACGCTTGTTGTAAAAGAAAATGCTCAATACAAAAAAAATTAGAACAAGGCCTTCTACAACAAGACAGATAGTTTTTGAGCAAGGATAAACACTATCTTTATAATGGTATTTTCTTACGCTAAATGTTATTTCTTTGCAATTTCAGAAAGTGCACTTGCAACACCAGCTAAATTCTGGAAGTCTGCAGGTACAATAATCTTTGTTGCCTGACCATTGGCTGCTTTTTCCATAGTTTCAAGGCTGCGGAATTTAAGAACCGCTTCGTCCATTTCAACTTCTTTAAGCATTTTAAGACCATCTGCAGTAGCTTTCTGAACTTCAAGAATAGCCTGAGCTTCACCCATAGCTTTCTGAACTGCAGCTTCTTTTTCAGCTTCGGCAGCAAGAATCATTGCCTGTTTCTGACCTTCAGCTTCCAGAATTGCAGACTGCTTGTGACCTTCGGCAATAAGAATCTGTTCACGGCGTTCGCGTTCAGCTTTCATCTGTTTTTCCATGGCTTCGCGAATTGCCTGTGGTGGTTCAATGTTCTTAACTTCTACGCGGTTTACTTTAATTCCCCAAGGATCAGTTGCTTCATCAAGAATAGAACGCATTTTTGTGTTGATTACATCACGGCTTGTAAGCGATTCATCAAGTTCAAGCTCACCAATAATATTACGCAAAGTTGTTGCAGAAAGGTTTTCCAAAGCATTAATTGGTTTTTCAACACCGTATGTATACAATTTTGGGTCTGTAATCTGGAAATAAACTACAGTATCAATCATCATTGTAACATTATCTTTTGTAATAACTGGCTGAGGAGGGAAGTCAAAAACCTTTTCCTTTAAAGAAACCTTTTTTGCAATACGGTCAAGTAAAGGTAATTTTACATGTAAACCAACATTCCAGGTAGTATGGTAACCACCAAGTCGTTCAATAACATAAGCATCTGACTGAGATACAATTCTAATGTTTGCAATAATCAAAATCATTGCAATAACAATTACAGCGATAAGTACATAAATCATTTTTACACTCCTATTTTTTTTACATAAGCAGTAACACCTGCTATTTCTTCAATTTCACAGTTACAGCCTTTTTCAAGAACAATGTCCTCTTTTACTGCAGCAGTCCATTCCATTCCATTAATTTTGATTGTACCTTTTTCCAAAAGCGTAATTTTTTTGGTTACAATGCCAATCTGACCAATAATCCGTTCATAGTTGGTTGCAATCTTTTTTTGTACTAATTTTTTTTGCACAATTGGTCGTGTAAAAATCAACAAAATTAAAGAAAGAACTACAAATAGGAAAACCTGTACAATAAATGTAATAGGTGTGAATGCAAGAAAAACCATTACAAAGCTACTTATAGCAAACCATATTGTTGTAAGAGACATTGTAAGAATTTCAATAACGATACAAATTACCGTTACTGCAATCCACAACCAGGGAAGGTTATTATTCATAATCGTAATAATATCCATATGCTTTTTGTACCTCCTTACAAGTTAAAGATAATCCTTATAGGCACAAATAGCAATGGTGATTTTTGTTGCTTTTATGTATCATTCTATATCAATTTCTTTTCCTTTAATGGCAAATTTATTTCTTTATTCTGATGATAAATTACATCTAATAGCTGATTGTTGAAGTTTATATTTTCAGCAGATATACTTCTGATGCGAATGCCTTACATTAGCCTGCTGCACGTTCGCGTAACGTAAGGTTGTGTCACTTCAGTTGTGGATTTATCGTTGCATTAGTATTAACAAGTATTCTAATTTATAATTAATTAAAATGAATTTTTCAGTGGATAAATGTGTTCCTTCATATTATTTATTTTAATCGTTAATATGAGAAACTTTTTTTCACTAAATTGATACTAGATGTGGGGGATATCAGTGGATTCAACACTGTTATAATATAAGTCATCAGGACAGATATCCTGCCCGTCTGGCCATTCAATATTAAATCCGTTTGCTTTTACAGAAGAAAAATACGGTTTATCATGTAATTTCCCAAACCAAGAACCTTTAATATAGGGAGTTACATCAAAGGATTTTTTTTCACCATTATCAAATTCAAGGAGCAGTTTATAATTATCCTTGGGAATTGCTTTTATTACTGTCGGTCTTAACATTCTTGCCCCCTTATTTCAAAGGTTCAATTTTAAAGAACTGTTCTCCTTCCAGCGAAAAAACGGATTCATCATCACCGCAGATTACGTGAATATGAGGAAGATGATGCTTACCGCCTTTTTCACTTTGCATTCGGATTATGATTCCATAAAACATTGATAATACTGGCATTTGGTTCCTCCTGACCTTATTATAGCACAGTTTTGCTTAGCCTGATAACTTGTTGGAATAAAAACTAGCATTTTAGACGGAGCGAAAACGTTAGATGTGGGGTAATTATTTTGGGAATTAATTCTAAGAAATTACCTCTTGTAAGAAAAATATAGTTTTATGATAAAAGAGAATTAGGTTGTGGTAATGAGTAAAAGTTCTGAATATTTGTGCGTAACGCGCAAGACCTGGGGAACGAGGTATCCCCGGAGAAGGGGGGGGTAGGGGCTGTCCTAAAAGTAATGAGTGCTACACTAAATGTGGTGGTTTCGATAAACTCAACCACCGTAATGTGGTGGTTTCGACCCTTCGACATGGCTCAGGATACCACCCTTCGACATGGCTCAGGGACCGTAAACTCAACCACCGTAATGTAAACTTTTAGGACAGCCCCTTTTTTGTGAGTATGATATTTGTTTAGTAAACGCTTAGGATTTTTGTAAGCTGTTCTTTACCAATAATTTTCATGAAGTTTGCAAGACGTGGCCCCTGAAGCTTTCCGATAAGGGCTGTGTAAACAGTCTGGAAAAGAGTTTTTGCATCAAGACCCATTTCTGTAGCAATGTCGTACATAGCCTGCTGAAGTTCTTTGTCAACGGCAAAAGCTTCCATTTTTGGAACAATTTCGTCACGGATGCGGCACAGAGCTTTAAGGTAATCACCTTCGATTTTGTCTGATTTAGAACCATCTGTGATAAGGGCAAAACAGAAGTCTGGAGCGCAGTCAGGAGCACTTTCTGTAATCCAGTACCAGGCACACTGGGCACGCTGGCGGAGAGTTTCTTCCTGTTCAGGTTTTACATCACCAAGATAAGCAATTACTTTATCTACATTCCCTGAGTAAATCTGGAGAAGGGTTGTAAGAAGACGGAATGAAATCTGGTAAGGCATAACTTCTGGAATTTTGCCGTCCATCTGAGAAAGCATGTAGATGCGTTTTTCTTTATTAAGAACATCTTCGTTTTTGGCAGGATCAATGCCGTAAACAATTCGTTCTGTTTTGTCGTAATCCTCGTAGATTTTTACTACATCCATATCAAAACTGATAGAGAATTCTGTATTAGGACGTGTACCAGCAAAAATATAGCGGAGAACCTGTGGCTGGTAAACTTCAAGAGCATCTACCAGAGAAATTACTTTTCCTTTTGATGACGACATTTTTCCAGGAACACCTTTGAGCATAACAAAATCATAGCGCATTGTTACAGGAGCGTTCCATCCGTAAATCTGTTTAGAAACCAGTTTTGCAGTATCGTAACTTCCACCAGGACTGATGTGATCTTTTCCACCCGGTTCAAAAACTACTTTTTCTTCGTTCCATCTCATTGGCCAGTCAACACGCCAGCCAAGTTTAATTCCACCAAATTCACGGATATCAACAGTTTCTTCACAGCCACATTCACATTTGTAAGATACGCCGTATTCTCCATCATAGCCTGTAATTTCTGTAGTATCTTTGTTACATTTGCCACAGAAAATTGATGTTGGCCAGTAAACGTCAGAGTCTTTCATTTTGTGATCGTCATCACGGTATTCGTTGAGACATTTTTTTATCAGTTCACGGTTCTGAAGTGCTTTTTTCATGCCTTCTGCGTAACGGTGTGCCTGATAACGCTGACTCTGGTAAAGGAATTCAGGATGAATGCCAACGCGTGGAAGCTGAGTTTCAATATCAACTTCGTGATGGCGGGCATAATTTTCGTTGCGTTTTGTTGTGTCTGGTACAGAAGTAATTGGGTAACGCAGGTAATTCTGCAGAACTTCTGGATCAGGCATGTTAGCTGGAACCTTGCGGAATACATCGTAATCATCCCAAGAGTAGATGAAGCGAACATTCTTGCCCCGGTCACGGAGAGCTCGTACTACCAGGTCTACTGTAATGATTTCACGGAAGTTTCCGATGTGAACTGTACCTGAAGGAGTGATTCCTGAGGCACAAGTGTATGAGTCCAAATCACCTTTTTCTGCAATGATTTTTTCAGCCATCTGGTCGGCCCAGTGACAAAGCAATGGATCTTTTTTTTCGCTCATTTCTATATCCTTATAAAATAAATTACAGTTTTTTGATTACTACAGCACCGTTATGTCCACCAAAACCAAGTGAACAAGATGCAACGGCAGTAAGTGGAACGGAAATACCTTTGTTTGGTGTGTAGTCAAGGTCACAACCACCTTCTACATCTGGATTATCGCAGTTGATTGTTGGTGGAACAAAGTTATCTTCCAGTGCTTTTACACAAAACAGTGCTTCAATTACTCCAGCAGCTCCAATCATATGACCAGTTTCGCTTTTTGTTGAAGAAATGTGCAGTTTTTTTGCATATTCACCAAATACAGATTTAAGCATTGTAGTTTCGCTTGAATCATTTGCGTGGGTAGATGTTCCGTGGGCATTATAGTACTGGATTTCTTCAGGTTTTACTCCAGCAGCTTCCATTGCGTCGGAAAGTGCTTTAGCGGCCCATTTTCCGTCATCACAAGGAGCAGTAATATGATAAGCATCGCAGGTAGTACCAGTTCCAGCAAGTTCGGCGTAAATATGAGCACCACGAGCTTTTGCGTGTTCGTATTCTTCAAGGAAAAGACAGGCAGAACCTTCACTCATTACGAAACCAGCACGGTCTTTGTCAAAAGGACGGCTTGCTTTTTCAGGATTGTCGTTGTAAGAAGAACAAAGAGCCTGAAGGATTGAATAAGAACTGATATTCAATGGTGTAATGTTTGCGTCCGTTCCAGATGCAAGACAGATGTCCAGTTTTCCGCTGCGGATAAGATCTGTTGAAAGACTAATTGCATCAGTTCCAGATGCACAGGCTGTAGAAAGTGTCCAGGCAGGTCCGTGAATCTGATAGTAGATGGCTACGTTGGCAGCTGATTCATTGGAAATAAGCATTGGAGCTGTAAGTGGAGGGATTCGTGTTGGTCCGAATTTAGGATCGTACATTTTTTGAAAAGCTTCGTCGGCAACATGGTTTGTTCCGATTCCAACTCCTGTTACAATTCCACATTTAGTTTCAGTAAGAGTTTCCTGGTTGTAACCAGCATCTGTAACTGCTTCGATACATGACCCCATAAGGAATTTTGTCTGACGGGCCATTTTTCTCAAAAGCTTTTTATCGATATTGTATGCATCCAGATTGAAGTCCTTAACTTCGCCAGCAATTTTTACAGGGTAGTTTTCGGCATCAAAAAGAGTGATTTTTGAGATTCCGCTTTTTCCTTCTTTAACTGCATTCCATGAGTCCTGAGCGTTGTTTCCAACAGGAGTAACTGCTCCAAGACCAGTAATTACAACTCTTCTGAATTCCATAATCTTCCTATATAGGACTAGAAGTCCTGTTTAATGTTTTTTTCTTCGATTCCGTTGTCTTTTTCGCGGATTTCTACGCGGCGAATCTTTCCTGAAATAGTTTTTGGAAGCTCTTCAACGAATTCAATAATACGAGGACATTTATACAATGCTGTTTCGTGTTTTACATAATCAAAAAGTTCAACTTCAAGCTCGTGACTGGCTTTGTATCCCTGGGAAAGAACAATTGTTGCTTTTACAGCCTGTCCGCGTTTTTCATCTGGAACTCCAGTAACTGCACATTCAAGAACTGCCTGATGTTTCTGAAGGACAGATTCAACCTCAAATGGACTGATGCGGTAACCAGAACTTTTGATGATATCATCTTTACGGCCTACAAACCAAACGTATCCATCTTCGTCCATAGTAACAGTATCACCAGTGTGGTAAACACCGCCAAAAAATGCGTTTGCTGTAAGAGTCTGATCTTTATAGTAACCAATAAGAAGTCCATGTGGATGACCTTTTTCTACGTGGATAACCAGTTCACCAACTTCACCGTATGGAACAGGTTTTCCATTGGCATTTACAACTTCAACATCATACTGAGGACTTGGTTTTCCCATTGAGCCCGGTTTAATCGGTGTATCCATGAAGTTTCCACAGATGATTGTTGATTCAGTCTGTCCGTAACCTTCATAAATCTTTTTGCCTGTCTGTTCAATGAACTTGTCGTAAACAGCACCGTTCAAAGCTTCTCCTGCAGTAGAAAAACGTAAAACTGATGAAAGATCGTATCTTGTAAGATCCTGGCGGATAAGATAGCGGTAAACTGTTGGAGGTGCACAGAAAGTAGTAATACCATACTGAGCAATCAGTTTAAGCATTTTGTCTGGACGGAAAGAGTTCATATCATATACAAACTGGGCTGTACCACAAATCCACTGACCGTAAAGCTTTCCCCATGTGGATTTTGCCCATCCAGTTTCAGCAATTGAAATGTGAAGTCCGTTATCAACAACACCGTGCCAGTATTTTGCTGTTACAATGTGTCCGATAGGATAGAGGAAGTTGTGAAGAACCATTTTTGGAAAACCAGATGTACCTGAAGTAAAGTACATAAGCATTGGATCTTCATTGTGTGTAGCAAGATCTCCAACAGGCCGAGGGAATTCCGGGTCAAATCTGTCACATTCTTTGTGAAAATTAATCCAACCTTCACGGTCATTACCAACTGTCATAAGCATTTTTACAGAAGGTGATGTTGGTATCGTTTTTTCAATTTCTGCCTGAAGTTCAGGAATGTCAGCTGTGATGATCATTTTGATTTCAGCAGCATTGTTTCGGTATTCAATATCATGAGCTAAAAGCTGTGTTGTAGCAGGAACAGCAATTGCACCAATGCGGTGAAGTGCCATCATGATAATCCACCATTCGTAACGGCGGCGAAGCATAAGCATTACTGCATCACCTTTTTTAATGCCAAGTGTTGTAAAATAATATGCTGCACGTTTTGATTCACGGGAAATATCTTCGAAAGTAAAAATTTTTTCTTCGTTGTTATCGTCAATCCAAACCATTGCTCTTTTGTTTGGTTCAATGACTGTATATCGGTCTACAATGTCGTATGCAAAATTGAAATTCTCAGGTGTCTTAAAGCGGCAGTTTGCCTTCAGGTCATCGTAATCTTTGAACTCTCTGTCGTCGATTAAATATTCGTGGTATAAAGCCATATTAACTCCTGTCTAAGTATTAAAATCCTCTCTATTATGACATTTTTATATTTTTTTGTCAAAATAGCCCGATTTTTTGCCCGATTTTTCGAGTTTTAATGGAATATTTTAGTTTCCCTTAAAATAAATTACAGTTGGACTTGTACTTCTGGCTGAGAACATATTTCCATCCAATGTAGCTGAAGTTGCATCTTCAAGGCGGATATCACCACTTTCCAGCTTGTAGAGGAAGTTTACTTCGTTGGTCATGCCGTCAAACTTGAATGTAAGAACACCATCGTAATTTTCCTTAAGTTTTTTGCTGATGGAGTATTTTACGTTTACAGTTCCGCCATTTTTACTTCCAGCATCAATGATTGAAGGAACCAAAAGCTTGAAATTTGTCCAACGGAAAGTGCCGTCTTCATTGATTGTAAGTGCACCGTAGTTAGAAGACATGTATGAAGTGCCGTTCTGTGTAATTTTTTCGAAGGCTTCCTGGCGGCGGTCCTTTTCTGTTGCAATCAGTTCATTGATATTTACATCAAGGGTAACAAGATCAATATCCTGAGGTTTTCCACTATCGTCGGTGTAGCGGGCAACAATGAAGCCCTGACGTCTGTAGTAAATCTTGATTGGAATGTTTGTAAGCTCGTATTCATAATCGTCAAGCTTTGAATAGCCTTCAAAATCCCAGGATTCGTGAATTTTCTGCATGTTCAGGTGAACCTTCTTGTTTTCAAGATCGAATGAAAGATTGTAAGAGGCGTTCAACTGGTTCAGGTCAATGTTACCGGCAGCAATAAGATTTTTGAATGTGTCAGGATACCAGATGCGGCTCATTATACTTTCGAAAAGTTCATCTTTTTCTTCTTCTACAACAACAGAAACTCCACCAATAGGATTTCCAGCTGCATCGGCTTCAAACTGTGACAGATTGTAGGAGAAACACCAGCCCTGAGTGCCGTCTTTTGTAAGAACACGGAGCCAGTCACCTTCAAGTGCGTTCTGACCGGCCATAACAGGCTGTCCAGTTCCTTTATAAAGAATTTTTACAGTTTCACCTTTTCGCAGACGATAAACCTGTTTTGCAGTATTTACAGTCTGTGAACGGATTGGAAGACCATCAATTTTTGCAGATGCATACTGACGTGCATAAGCTTTATACTTTTCATTTTCTTTTTGAGCCTGTTTCAGTTTTACAGGTTCAGTCATTTTCCAGAGAGGAACTTCAAATTTTTCATCATCATTGAAGCCTGCAACATATACGTGAGAAATGTTTGATTTAATATAAACAGGAACCAGTTCACCGTCGCAAAGATTCTGCTCAGGAAGATTCCAAAGAAGAGTGCTGTAACCCATTATTTCAGAGCACGAAGTAAAAAGAAGTGTGACTGCTGCAATAGCGGCCCCAAGAATATGCTTTTTCATTCTTCCATTATAGTATTTTAATAGTAGATTTTCTATACTTTGGGACAATACATCTTTTGCAGGATTTCTGATATAATCAGCTTATGGAAAGATGCTACAAATGTTTTAAGCCTCAAAAGGACTGTCTGTGTAAATTTACCCACGAATTTGATCCGGGAATTAAGTTTCTTTTTTTGATGCATCCTAAAGAGAGCAAAAGAAACCGTACTGGAACAGGACATCTGGCCCACATTTCTTTAAAAGATTCTGAAATTATTGTGGGACTGGACTTTACTCAAAATCAGCATCTGACATCACTTTTAAATGATCCAAAATATTTTCCTCTGCTTTTGTATCCTGAAGAAACTGCCTGGACCAGTAAAACAGAAGGCTTTTTTCAGGCAGTAGATGGACGTATTCCATTGGTGCTGGTTTTGGATGCTACCTGGTTTTGCGCAAAAAAGATGATTGAACATAATTTGTGGCTTCTTGATCTGCCGCGTTTAAGCTTCCATGGAGATTACCGCTCAATCTTTACTTTTAAGCATGAGCCTCGTCCTGAATACATTTCCACCATCGAAAGCTGTTATTATCTTATAAAGGAGCTGCAGGAAATCAACCTGGCTAAAAACTGTGATCCTGAATGCCTGATGGATGTATTTAAACAGATGATTACACTTCAGCTGACTGCGGAAAATGAACGGATTATGGGAATACGACCAAACACCCACGCTTACGATGTTCATTATAACAAAATTCGGGAAGTGCCAAAGTTTGAATAAGCTTTTGAATAAAGTGAAAAATTGATCAGAGGGTAAATCTATAGAACAGATTGAAGAAGAAAATGCTGGAGCTTGTTCCACCAAGATATGCTGGATTTGCGTTTTTGGGATTTACCTTCATTGTATCTGGATTAAAGCCGTTGTAAGTGGCGCCCTTGGTTACTGGAATATAATCCCAGAAAAAATCTACACCAATGGAATGATTTTTGTTGAAGGCGAAGGAAGCCTGAAAATCAGTTTCCATGGCACCATTCCCTTTTACATAATCAAAGAAACGACCTTCCAGACCAATAGCAAGGTTTGTCCAATGAGTATCATAAGCATTTACCGAAAAAACAGGTGACCAGAAAAAGGCAGCTTTAAGGTAAACGCGAGGGATGACCTTAGTATCTGCTTCAAAACCAATATAAAAATAACTTTTGAATTGTTCATAGGAAATAACCTTACCGATTTTGGAAAAATCTTTAGGGCGGTATAACCCGGTTCCTATGTCAAAAAATGGACCATTTTCATCAACACGATTTGTTGAATTTCCAAAAGCGTCGATTGTATAGCTGTCCATTCCACCACCGTTCATGCCGTCAAACATAATGTGTTCTGTTTTTCCCATTACAAGAAAGCGCAGATTTGTTTTTGGAATGGATGGAATATTCAGTCCTAACTTTCCCGAAAAAGCATAATAATCTTTAAGGTAATTGTCGTGGGAAGAATAGTTTGTAAGGGCGGTCTGGGAGGTGCCGGAATTAACAAGTGCAGGCTTTGATTTTTCGAAATCAATGTTCTGCCAGTCCCGGTCAACCATGAGGCCGGTTTTTCCCTGGAAGGCTGTGCGCATGTTTCCACCAAGATAAATCCACTTTACTGCAGTTGCGTCAATTTCTGCACCAATGGTTACAGCGGATTTTATATCCCAGTTAAGCTCGCTTAGTTTATCCTGAGAACATTTTGAGATTTTTGAAAAAACGTATTCATCAATCTGACCATACATAATGCCGGCCTTTGGAGTAAGGGAGAAAGTAAAATTATCCCAGGCAAAAATTACAGAGAAGGAAAATAGAAAGACTGCAGAAATCAGAAGCTTTTTCATTGCTTTTTACTTTATCGGCATTTTTTAGCGGAGTCTTATGCGTACGGATATAATTCTACGGTTTTTAATTTCTTCCATTATAAACAGAGTTTTTCCGTGTATCATAATATCACCGGTTTTTGGAAGTGTTCCGTAAGTTTCAAGAATCCAGCCTCCAAAAGTATTGTAGAATTCAGACTCCAGATTGAAATTTAGAAGATTGTTTACATCTTCAATTTTCATGTCACCTGGGAGAATCAGTTCTCTTGTGGAAATTACTTTGATTCGTTCTTCCGGTGGAATATCCTTGGAGTTTTCATCACTCATGCGGCCAAAAATTACGCGCATTACATCTTTCATGGTAACAACTCCGCTGGTTCCGCCCTGTTCATCAAGAACAACAGCAAAGTCAGATTTTGTATTGCGGAAGGTTTCCAGAAGCTCAAAAACAGAAAGTGTGCCTGGAAGAAATCTGGCAGGTTCCATTAAACGACGTGCAAATCCTGGTTCGGATGATTCAGATTTTCCTGAGTTACCTGGTTTTTCGGCAAAAATAACTTTCTTATAACCTAGGATTCCTGTTACGTTTTCGCTGTCGTCTTCTGTAACTACCAGTGTAGAATAGCCTGTTTTAAGGAATGTCTGGATTACTTCTTCTTCCGAGGAGCTTTCCTTTACCATGGCTATAAAAGAACGGTGTTTCATAACATCTTTTACTTTAAGGTCTGAAAACTGGAAAATTTTGTTCAACATTTTGCTTTCTGATTTTTCCAGTGTGCCTTCACTTTCACCAACATCAATAAGAGTGTGGATTTCTTCTTCAGTTACTGAAGCACCGTCATTTTTGCTTAAAAGCTCGACAAGCTTTACAACGCTGTGGGAAAGACCTGTAAAAACAAAAACCACTGGAAAAAGAGCTTTTTGCAGGAAGGCAAGGATCGGGGCCCTTTTTGCAGCCACTTTTTCAGGATTTAGACCAGCCAGTGTTTTTGGAATGATTTGACCGAATGTGGTAATAAAGTAGGCAATACACAAAGTGGCAATTCCAAGGCTTACAGTAGAAAGCTGTGTTTCTGTACCAATAATTACACCAAGCAACACAGTACCAAGAGAGGAGGCCAGGGAATTTAAAAAGTTTGTTCCAACAAGAACCGTTGTTAGAAGTGTGTCCACATTTTTCTTAAGATGGGCAACGGTTCGGGCATTTTTCCGCTTTTCTTCCAGCATACGCCGTATTTTAAGGCGGTTCAGTGAAAGAAATGCAGTTTCAGAAGAAGTAAAGAAAGCTACACAGAAGATTAGGATAATCAGGACAATTACAATAAGAAGGATTTTCAAGAAGTTCATTCTGTACCCTCCTGAATAACCTGGAGTCGTTCAATTCGGTGGGCCTGAATCTTTTTGACGATAAAACTGAATCCTGAAAATTCAATTACATCGCCGCTAACAGGCATGCGGTTCAGCTTTTCGGTGACCCATCCACCTATGGTTTCATTAATTTCGGAGTCCAGTTCAATGTGGAGACTGTCTTTTAGATCCCGCAGAAGAACAGAACCGTTGATTTCAAAATTAGTTTTATTTTCAATTTCGTCGTAGTCAAAAACTTTTCCCCGGAGGGTAGACCCTGATCTTGTGCCGAAAATTTCACGGGCAATATCACGGGTAGTGATTAATCCGTCGGTACCTGAATATTCATCAACAACGATGGCAAGCGACTGACGGTTTTCGGGTAAATCTGACTGAACATCGGAAATATTTTTTGTGCCCAAAATGAAAAGGGGCTTTCGCATTATATTGCAGATATTGAAGCTTTCACGGTGATTTTTGCAAATCAGAAGATCTTTAAGATATACAACTCCAACAATATCATCGATAGATTCTTTGAAAACTGGGAAGCGGGTAAAGCCTGTTCGCTGACACAGTTCAACAATATCGTCGTAAGTGGCTGTATAAGGAACGGCACGGATTTTTGTACGGGGAACCATAACGTCCTGGGCTTCAAGGTCTGTAAATTTAAAGACACGGGTCATCATGTCATTTTCACTTTCTTCCAGAACACCAGCTTCTTCACCAATATCAAAAAAAGTCTTGATATCTTCTTCCGTGTAGGACTGCTTTTTCTTTGCGGTAGAAATGCCGAAAAGCTTCAGAATTGCACGGGCAATGGTGGTAACGACAAAGACGATTGGTTTCATAATCCACACAATCAGCTGTACAAAAGGGGACAGGAAAAAAGCAATTTTGTCAGGACAACGGGTGGAAATGGTTTTAGGAGTAATTTCTCCAAAAATAAGCAGGAGGATTGTTGCTACAACGGTGGCAATTCCAACTCCTTTTTCTCCGAATGCATCAAGGGCAATGGCAGCAAGAATGGATGAAAGAAAAATGTTTACCAGATCATTGGAAACCAGCAGTGTGTTGATGAGCTTTTCTTTGTTTTCAAGCAGCTTTCCTACGCGGAGAGCCTTTTTGTCTTTTTTGTCCTTTAGAATTTTTAAACGCAGTTTATTTAATCCAAGGAAGGAGCTTTCCGAGATGGAAAAAATACAGGAGAGGACAATGAGTGTTATAAGTAGAATTATTCTTCCGGCCATTATTCTAAAACCTGTTCCTGGGAATCGCTGTTCATCAATCTAAGGTAATCTCTTACGTAAATAAGCTGCGAAACAACTTCACTTTCAGGGTCAGCAACAATGGCTGCATCAAAATAATTGGCAATTGTTTCGTACTCGCCCAATCCATTCTGCAGAAGAAAAGCACCTGCCTGATAAAGAACTTCCTGTTTTTCATGGGACTTAAGTTTTCCGCTTTTTGCCGCAGCTTCAAGTGTGGCCACAGCAGAAGCAATGTCGTTGATCTGTGCAAATTTTATGGCATCAAGAAGAACATATTTTACGTAAAATTGACTTACATAACCGCTTTCATCATTTTTATCAAGTTCACTTCCTTCATAGAATAAAGGAACGTATGTGTAAAGATAATCTGCATCGATATTATCCTGGAACCATTTTATTGCATTCATTCTTTCTATAATAGTTCCGGTTTTTGTTGCTTCAATACGGCTGTGAATTGAAGCTGCCTTTTCTTTTATTGCGGCCAGTTTTGTTTCAAGCTCCTGTGAATTGGTTGTATCGCCAGAGTAATTCAGGTCCGCAATATAGTAGCCTTCTTTTGAAAGAAGATAGACTGCTGGAATTGACGATGTGGAAAGACAGGTGGCCATAATGGAGTTTGCAAAAAGTGCTTCAGAGTAACGTTGGGAAAGCTTTTCTGATGGAGCGTTCAGTGTTTTTTCTGCAAAAGCATCTCCAAAATCCAAATGGGCAATGGTGTAGTTTTTTGAAAATCCATCTTTGAAAAGCTCTGAGGTAAAAATTGCATTTGAAAAAGCATCACTGTATTCGTCTGGTCCCTGGGTAATAAAAACCAGAATATCTTTATTTGATTTTCCCGCAGCTTCAACAGCTTCTTCTATTGATTCAAAACAACCGTGAGCGTCAGTAAGAGGCTTTGTTCCGCAGGAAACCATAAGTAGAGATGCCAGAAAGGTAGTTGCAATAAAAAGTGTCTTTCTCATAAAAAAAATGGAACTGCCTGGAAAGTGTGGTGGTTTCGACAGGCTCAACCACCAGGTTTGCTTGCCCATCACCAGGTTTGCTTGTCAACCACCGTTTTACTATTTGGACAGTCCCTTATCCTTGTATTAATTATTTGAAGTATCTTACACCGGCAGCGAATACGTTCTGAGTACTGTTATCGCTTTCGTTTGTAAGTGGGTCGTAAGCAACGTTTTTGAACAGCTGGTCACTTGAACCATTCATGCCAAATCCAATTGATCGTTCTGAGTGTCCCATCTTACCAAGTACGCGTCCGTCTGGGCTTGTAAGACCTTCGATAGCGTACATAGATCCGTTAGGATTGTCAGGTTCAGTCATAACAGGAATTCCGTTTTCATTTACGTACTGAGTGAATACCTGTCCGTTGGCAAAGAGGCGTTTAGCTTCTTCTTCGCTTACAACGATGCGACCTTCTCCGTGAGAAATGGCAATCAGGTGGTTTCTTTCATCAATTACACTTGGATGCATAGCCCAAGGAGATGTAGCGGCAACCATACGTGTACGTACGAAACGTGAAATGTGGCGGCCAATCTTGTTGAATGTAAGAGTTGGAGAGTCATCTTTCATGTCGCGGAATTCACCGTATGGTACAAGACCTGTTTTTACCAGAGCCTGGAATCCGTTACAGATACCAAGAATAAGACCATCACGCTGTTTTAGTAGGTTCATTACTTCGTTTGAGATACGTCCTTCGCGGAGAACGTTGGCTATGAATTTTCCAGATCCGTCTGGTTCGTCACCGGCAGAGAATCCACCAGAAAGTGCCAGAATATTTGCCTGTTTGATTTCTGCTTCCAGTTCTTTAAGACTTTCTTCAAGAACCTGAGGGTTTCGGTTGCGGAATACCAGAATCTTTGTATCAGCACCGGCTAGAGAGAAGGCACGAGCCATATCGAATTCACAGTTAGTACCTGGGAAAACTGGAAGGATTACACGTGGTTTTGCGTGAGTGTCCAGGTTGAATTTTGGAGCTTTGCGCAAATCGGAAAGTGATTTGTGTGTTTCCAAAGCGAAGTCTGGAAGCTTTTCACCTTCAACAGGAATGTCACGTCCTTCAGTGATTGGTGGGAATACTTTTGCAAGCTTTGTTTCCCAAAGTTTTTCTGTTTCGTCCAGGTTGATTACAGCTGATTTTACGCGGATTTCACGTTCAGCAATTGTGTTACCCAAAAGCTTTGCAAATGGACAAGTCATTTCAAAGGCAGCAGCTTTTTCAGCACTTACTTCAGCAATCATTGCACCATAGAGAGGAATGAACATCATCCATGAACCGCAGGTGTGACCGTTAGCTTCAAGAACTGAAGACTGTACAGGCTGAGCAGCTTTAAGTGTTTTGAAGAAGTCTGGAGCTACCTGAACACCAATCTTGTTTCCGAATGCCATTTTTGTAAGGGAATCAGCAATACCACCGGCTCCTACAGGGTAAAGAGCATTCATCATTCCTTTTTTATTCAGTTCGTAGAGTTTGTTTGATTTTGCTGTAAAGTCGTCAAAATCAGGAGTAAGTTCATTTGTGTAGGCTTGTGGAATATAGTAAACATTGCTTCCGGCTTTTTTGAATGAACCACCGTTGATATTTTTTGCATTTTCTGTTGTTACGGCAAAAGAAACCAGTGTAGGTGGAACTTTGATGTCACCGAAAGTACCGCTCATAGAGTCCTTTCCACCAATTGATGCAGTCTGCATTTTTGTCTGTGCAGTAAGAGCACCAAGAAGGGCTGCGGCAGGTTTACCCCAGGCTTCTTCACTTGAAGTGCGTTCAAAATATTCCTGGAAAGTAAGGCGACATGTTGATGGATTTCCACCAAGAGCAAGAATACGTGCCAGTGAGTAAAGAACTGAAGTCTGTGCTCCGTGGTATGGTGACCACTGTGCAACCCGTGGATCGTATCCGAAAGTCATCAAAGAAGATGTTTCTGTTTCGAAAGGTGGAAGAACTGGGATTTTTGCAGCACAACCACTTTCAGGAGTTGCCTGATATTTTCCACCCATTGGGAAGATAACTGAACTTGACCCGATAGAACCGTCAAAGCGTTCACCAAGTCCGCGCTGAGAACAGGTGGCAAGGTCTGTCATGTTTGTCATCCAGGCGTTCTTGAGTTTTGAACCGTGTTCAACTTTGTCTTCAGGGAGTCCCTGTTTGCATGGACAAGGTTCTTCCAGTGCTTTGGCAGTATTGGCAAGTGGAGCACAAAGTGGAGAATCATTTTTTACAGGTGAAGTGATGTGGGCACTTGCGTTTCGGTAAGCACCGTTTGTATCGATGAATTCACGTGAAATATCAACGATAGCTTTTCCTCTCCATTTCATTACCAGGCGGTTAGTATCTGTAACTGTGGCAATTACTGTGGCGTTGAGGTTTTCATCGTTTGCATATTTGATAATCCGATCTACATCTTTTGCACGAACTACCAGAGCCATACGTTCCTGGCTTTCAGAGATGGCAAGTTCTGTTCCGTTAAGACCTTCATATTTTTTAGGTACAGCGTCCAGGTTGATGTCGAGTCCTGGGGCAAGTTCACCAACGGCAACTGAAACACCACCGGCACCAAAGTCATTACAGCGGCGGATCATATTAGAAACGTTGCGGTTGCGGAAGAAACGCTGAATCTTTCTTTCTTCTACAGCATTACCTTTTTGAACTTCGGCAGCAGCTGTTGTTACTGATTTTACGTTGTGGGCTTTTGAAGAACCTGTTGCACCACCAATACCATCGCGTCCAGTTCCACCACCAACAAGAACAACTACATCTCCGGCTTCTGGAGTTTCGCGTTTTACACAGTCGGCAGGACATGCAGCGATTACAGCACCAAGCTCCATGCGTTTTGCTTCAAAGCCTGGGTGATACATTTCGGCAACCTGACCTGTTGTAAGACCAATCTGGTTTCCGTAAGAAGAGAATCCCTGAGCAGCTTCACGTGTAAGCTTCATCTGAGGAAGCTTTCCTTCCCGGGTTGCAGAAAGTGGAACTGTAGGATCAGCAGCACCAGTTACGCGAAGTGACTGGTAAACCCATGCACGGCCAGAAAGTGGGTCACGGATGGCACCACCAATACAGGTTGCGGCTCCACCAAATGGTTCAATTTCTGTTGGGTGGTTGTGTGTTTCATTTTTAAACTGGAGAAGCCAGCGTTCTGTTTTGTGTTCAGGATCAGAAGATTCACTGTAATCAGCTACATCAACATCAATGAAAACTGAACAGGCGTTGATTTCTTCAGAAAGTTCAATGTCATCAAGTTTTCCGTGTTTTTTAAGGTATTTTGCACCAATACAAGCCATGTCCATAAGTGTGAGAGGCTTTTCGTTGGCAGCACCTTTTTTAGCCCGTTCTCCGTAAAGTTCGTCGCGGAGGGCACGGTATTCTTCAAGAGAAGCTGTAAGTGGAGCTGAAAGTTCACCCTCATCAATTTTGATGTCGTCCAGGATAGTGTTGAATGTGGTGTGGCGGCAGTGATCAGACCAGTAAGTATCCAAAACACGGATTTCAGTTTCTGTTGGATCACGATTTTCTGTTTTGAAGTAATCCTGAAGGAACTTAACGTCAGCATCATCCATGGCAAGTCCCATTTTTTCGCGGTAGTCATGGAGTTTTGTTTCATCCCATGAAAGGAAGCCTTCAACAATAGGAATGTCGCCTGGTGTTTCCAGTTTCATTTTTAAAGTTTCAGGGATTTTATTGTCAGTAAGACGTGAATCAACAGGGTTGATAAGATAATTTTCGATTTTCTTTTTCTCGTCAGCAGTTACCTTTCCTGAAAGTACTGCGATTTTTGCACAGCGAACTGCAGGAGGTTCTGTGAGAGTTGCAGATCCACTTTTTGCCAGGTCTGCACGGAGAAGAGAAAGACACTGTTCGGCGCTGTCGGCACGCTGGTCATACTGGCCAGGAAGATATTCCCAGATGATGACTGTGTCGTCGGCAGAAAAGTCCATGTTGTCTGTTACGCAGAAATCGCTCTGTGGTTCAGAGAAAATGCGAACGGCAGCGGCTTTTGCTACAGCTTCACTTACGTTTTCTACATCGTAGCGGTTGAAAAAACGCACACCGGTAACTCCGGAAATGCCCAAAAAACCTGTAATTTCAGAATAAATGCGGTTAGCTTCGTTTCTGAAACCGTCCTTTCTTTCAATATAAAAACGATACATAAAAACATTTTACCGTAAAAAATCACTTTGTGGAATATAAAAGAAGATATTGACAATATCTTGAAATGAATAGAAAATTGATATATTAGAGATTTTAAGTATTGCTGCTGGCAGTAGAACGAGGTTTATTTAATGGCAAAATCCAGAAAGATTCCCCTTGGTGCGCAGATTTTTATTAGTACTTTGGCACCTGTTATTATTGTTACGATTGTGTTCTTGACCATTTTCGGAGGTTCATTTAAGGACAGTGCAACTAAAGATCTGTCATCCAGAACAACATCGGGAATTCAAAGTCAGGCAGGACAGTTGGCATCAGCACTTGGACCTTCTTTTGAAATGGTAAAATATGCTTCAGAAATTATTCCTCTTCATTACAATAATGAAGAATTGGAACCACTTTTTATAAATATGGCCAATAATCAGAGTTACGCTTTTGCTCTGTATTATGCTTCTGAAGATTTTAATAACGGTGGCAAAGGTGTTTATGCTGACAGCTCACAGTGGATTCCTGATGATGACTGGGTTCCTGCTACCCGTGACTGGTTCAAGGCTGCAAAATCAAATCCTAAACAGTTGATGATTACTGATCCTTACGTTGATGTTCAGACTGGAGATATTTGTATTACTGCTTCAAAGGCTGTAAATGTAAACGGAGCTTTTGCAGGTGTAGTTGCAGCAGATATTTCCATCAAGAATTTTGGCAATATGCTTAATCCAAAAATTGTATCTCCAAATGCCAAGTTTTATGTAGTAAATAAAGAAGGTCTTTACATTACTAACGAAAAGCTTGAAAACGTAATGGAAAAAAACTTCTTTGGTGAAGCTGTGTTCAGTGCAGGCGATCTGGGAAAAGTTGGTGAAGTACTTGTAAAAAACAATATGTTCCTTAATCAGACTGTAATTTCTGGAACACCTTATTTCCTTCTGGTTTACGGACCTTTGAAAGATTTTACACGCAATTTTACACTTATTCTTAGAAAACTTCTTCTTGAAGTAATCGTAATGCTGATTGCCTTCATAATTATTGCTTTCATTGTATCAAGAAGACTTACAAAATCTTTTGGTTATCTTGCAGACCGTTGTCGTGCCTTTGCTGATGGAGATTTCCGTAAGGTTGAAAAAAAGATGCGATATGGAACAAAAGAAGCTGCAGCTATTGATTCGGGATTTGAATATTTTACTGACAATGTAAGTTCGCTTGTTACAAATATCCACTCTGCTACAGATTCTTTGGACAACATGGTGGACAATCTTAATTACACTTCAGAAACTATTGGTAAGAACTCTTTCCAGGTAGCTTCTGCTATTTCTGAAATGAATGATGTTCTTTCAAAAGAACGTAAATCTATTGAAGCAGAAAATTCAGCAGTTGGTGTTATTGTTAAGGAAGCTGAAAGCCTTTCAAATGAAATTGCCCTTCAGAACAATATCCTGGAAGCATCAAACAGAAATATTGTTGAAATCGTAGGTTATATTGAAAGAATGTCCCGCATTTCAAACAGTGCTTCAAAACATGTAGGGGACTTGGTTCATGCTACAACAGAAAACAAAGATAAACTGGAAACTTCAGTTCAGCAGATTCTTGATGTTAAAAATGAATCAGTAGCTCTTCTTGAAATGAACAGTGTAATTTCTGCCGTTGCTGAACAGACTAACCTTCTGGCTATGAATGCTGCTATCGAAGCTGCACATGCTGGTGAAGCAGGTAAAGGATTTGCCGTTGTTGCTGATGAAATCCGAAAGCTTGCCGAAACAACTTCTAATCAGGCAAACAGCTCAACAGTTCAGCTTAAAGGAATTCAGGAAAAGATTGCAAAGATTGCTGATTCTTCAGAAGAAGTTTCAAGTTCATTCAGCAATACTCTGGAAGTAGTTTCTGCTATTGAAAATATTGTTGTTTCCTTAAGTGAAATGGCAAATGCTCAGAGCAGTCAGGCACAGACAGTATCTTCGGGACTTGAACAGATTCGCCAGAGTTCAGATAAGGTTATGGAAAATACTAATTCCATCACCAAGAGTACAGAAGAAGCATTCTCTATTTGTAATGAACTTTCAGAACTTGGTGAAAAAACAACATATGGTCTTGCTCAGTGTAACGAAGCAGCTGAAAATCTTACAAACAGCGCCAATACAATTTCCGGTGAAACAAGTCAGGCAAAAACTCAGGTAGAAAAACTGACAGATGCCGTTAATAAGTTCAAAGTATAAAAATATTTTGGACATAATAAAGCCATCCTTGATTTTAGATTTTTTTTTCTTATCAGAGATGGCTTTTTTCTATTTTAAAGTCCAAGTCGTTTGCTTACGTATTTTATCGAAAGTCGATATTCTTCGTCGGAATGAAGATGTTCAATAATCATAGGCATGTCAGAAGAGTGGGCTGTAGCAAGTCGGGTGTAATGTTCAATATTCAGTTCCCCTTGACCACAGGCACATTCTTCCAATTGCCAGGTATATTCTTCTTTTTTGTGAATATCCTTCAGGTGACAGCTTAAAATCAGTCCGTCCAGTTTAGTGAAAATATCGGTCATAAAATCTTCCTGAAAGAAATAGCGTTCCGGGCAGTTGATCATATTTACGATATCCATGTGAACGCCTACATTGTCCCTGTTGATATCGGAAAGAAGCTTCAGGTATTGATCGGGGCCCGTTGGAATCATCCAGGGCATTGGTTCAAGTGCATATTTTGTTTTTACAGGACGAACTGCATCAACAATTTCCTGGACGCTTTTTACAGTCTTGTTCCACGCTTCTTCAGAAAAGTTTTCTTTATAACCGCCATCCCATCGTTTACCTTTAATGGCACCAGCTACATTTACACAACAGCGGGCTCCAATTTCTTCGGCCAGTTCCAGCTGTCGGATAGCATATTTGATCATTTCTTCCTTTTCAGAGGGATTGGCACTGTTTACATTTCGCCAGATTCCAACTTCTGCAATAACAAGATCCTTTTCGCAGGCGGCCTGTACGTAATCCTTTACAAGAGATTTGTCAGCGTTGCAGTCCAGTGGAAAAACTACACTCTTTAATCCTAAAGCTGAATGAGCTTGTGCCCATTTTTCAGCATCATCATAAATAAGTCCAGATGAAATTCCAAGTCGCATATTACCTCCAGTCAATAAGTTTGCATTACGGTGGTTGAGTTTATCGAAACCACCTGTCGAAGGGTGGTTCCTGAGCCTGTCGAAGGGCTCAATGAGCGCTACACTCATTACTTTTGGGACAGCCCCTAGATAAGATAAAGCCGCGCTATTTTAGCGGTTTTATCCTACATCTCCATTAAAAAGTCAAGAAGATTGTTTCAACAATCGATTGACTTTTTACGCTGTTCCGTAATGTAATGAGGAACAGCAGTTCAATAATAAGTTTGCAACGCAAACTTTAGGAAAGATAAAGCCGCGCTATTTTAGCGGTTTTATCTTACACCTTCTACTTTTTAATCTATATTTTATCACGGTTTTTCATAGCTGTGTTTTTTAAATTAATACTCCAAAATCTCCATTATCATTTTTTACTTTTTTGTAATGCCAGAAAAAAATCAAATTTTTTTACTTTTTTTCTCCTGAATTTGCCGAAAATGTTCTTTTGCCGCCATTCATATAGGTGCAGAGGTTGTTAGGATTTCTGCAAAGAGGTTTTTTGAATGCAAATTTATTCATTTTCGCCTTTTGGCTATGAGGGTTCTTTAGTGACCGTTGAAGTTGATTTGAGACGCGGAATTCCAGCTGTTGATCTTGTTGGATTGGCAGACAGTGCTGTGAAGGAAGCAAGAGAACGAATGACTGCGGCTATAAAGAATTGTGGATTTGATTTTCCGCCGGAGAGAGTGTTGATCAGTTTGTCACCTGCTGACTTGAAAAAGGAAGGTGCTGGATTTGATTTGCCTTTGGCTTTGGGCGTGCTGTCTGCAAGTGAAAAAAACAGTACTTCGGCTGCGGATTTCTTGGATGATGATGTGCTAATAATGGGTGAGCTGGAATTATCGGGAAGAATTCGTGCGGTAAAAGGTGTTCATGCAGCTGCAGCTACGGCAAGTGCTTGTGGGATAATGCGTTGTATTGTTCCTGCGGTGAATGCGGCTGAAGCAAGGGAAGTTTCGGGAATGAGAGTTTACGGTGCAAATAGTCTGGAAGATGCTTTTCTGGCCTTGAAAGATGACAAGTATTTCACGGAACGAAAAGGGTTTTGTGAAGATGAGGAGTTTGAATCAGGTGCTGTTAAGATAGGTGATGTTTATTTTGACGGGATTGGTGAAGGTTTTGAGTATGCCGATGTAAAAGGGCAAAAAAAACTTATACGGGGACTGCAGATTGCGGCGGCCGGTGGCCATAATTTTCTGGCTGTAGGTGCGCCTGGGTGCGGTAAGACCATGACAATCCAGAAGTTTCCGGCTTTACTGCCTTTGTTGACTAACGAAGAAGCTCAGAGCGTAACGAGAATCTGGAGTTTGGCAGGAATACTTCCGGGAAACCAGTCTTTGATGAGAAAGTCTCCTTTTAGGATGCCTCACTGTACTTCCAGTCTGGAAGGTATGTGTGGAGGTGGAGTTGGTTGCAAGCCAGGTGAGATTTCTTTGGCGCATAATGGAGTTTTGTTTTTGGATGAAGCGGCGGAATTCCGTTCCTCGGTTCTGCAGACTTTGCGTGTACCTTTGGAGAGTGGATCAATTACTCTTTCAAGGGCAGGCAGGTCTACAGTTTATCCGGCCAGGTTTCAGCTGATGATGGCAAGCAACCCGTGTCCTTGTGGTAACTATGGTTCTGACTCTAAAATTTGTTTGTGTTCGGCAGGTGCCGTGGATAAGTACTGGAAGAAATTTTCATCACCTTTGATGGATCGAATTGATCTTAGAGTATTTGTAAAGAATGAGGTGGATTCTGAAGAGGGCGTGAATATGAAGACTAGTGCTTCTACGGCAGACCTGCGTTTTTCAATTGCGAAGGCTGTAGAAATACAGCGAAAAAGGCAGGCTAAGAAAAATGCTCACCTGCGGCCTGAGGAAATAGAAAAATACTGTCCGAAAACTGATGGAGCCCGTTTGTATCAGGAGATGGCTGCTGTACGTTATGGATTCTCACCCCGTGCTATAGCCAGTTGTGTAAAAGTGGCGCGTACAATTGCAGATATGGAAGGATCCGAAATTATAGAAGAAAAACATATGGAAGAAGCTGTAAATTTCAGGGTTGATCCCATGGATATAGGTTAAAAGAAAAAGGTTGGCCTTTTGACCAACCCTTTTAATTACCGGCGAAGAGACTTGAACTCTTACGAAGTTGCCCTCAACAGATTTTGAGTCTGTCGTGTCTACCATTCCACCACGCCGGCGAAGATAAAGTAACTATAACAAAATATACGGGGTTTTTCAAGTGTCTTACTTCCGATATAATCGAATTGTGGTTGGATCAAACAGTTTTGTGAACGCGAAACCTGAAAAGGTACTGAAAACGGTTTTCGGTTATGACAGTTTCAGGCTGCTTCAGCGGGATATTATTGATAGTGTGCTTTCCGGTCGAGATACTATGGCAGTTATGCCTACCGGTGGTGGAAAATCTTTATGTTATCAGGTACCGGCTCTTATTTTTGATGGAATTACTGTAGTTGTTTCTCCGCTGATTTCACTAATGCAGGATCAGGTAGCAAATCTTGAAGCGGCAGGTATTCATTCAATTTTTTTGAACAGTACTTTGGAATGGGAAGATTATAAAAAATCGACAACAGAACTGGTTCGTGGTGAAGTAAAGATTGTTTATGTTTCACCAGAAGGACTTGCTACAGGAAGACTTAGGAATCTTTTAAGTGATGACAGAATCAAAGTGTCCTGCATTACAATTGATGAGGCTCATTGTGTAAGCGAGTGGGGACACGATTTTAGACCTGATTATATGGAAATCCCCAGCGTACGTAATCTTTTCCCTGATGCTGTTCTTTTAGCTCTTACGGCAACCGCCACAGAACAGGTGCGTAAGGATATTGTAAAGAATCTTGAGATGCGGAATCCAGCCGTAATGGTGTTCAGCTTTAACAGGGAAAATATATATCTTGAAGTGCGTCCAAAACGGAATACGCTTCAGCAGCTTTGTGAGTATCTGTATGAGCATAGGGATGAAAGCGGAATTATATACTGTTTTTCACGTCGCCAGGTGGATGAACTCACTTCAACGCTGGACAATCTGGGATATTCTGTACTGAACTACCATGCAGGACTTTCTGATGCAGTGCGGACCAAAAATCAGAATCTTTTTATTAGTGATGATATAAAAATCATGGTTGCGACGGTGGCATTTGGCATGGGAATTGATAAACCAAATGTTCGTTTTGTTGTAAATTATGATCTTCCAAAATCTTTGGCGGAATATTATCAGGAAATTGGTAGGGCTGGTCGTGATGGCTTGCCTTCCAGTGCTCTGCTATTCTTTAGTGCTGGAGATGCCCATAAAATCCGTTATTTCTTTGATGAAGCCAGTGACAGAAAAAAGAACGAGGTGTTGCTGCAGCAGATGCTGAATTATGGCGCAGGAAGGGTGTGCCGCCGCAAGATGCTTCTTGGTGCATTTGGAGAAAAATATCCTTCGCAAAATGGAGACGGGGCGGGCAGTGTTTTTGTACCACCGGAGTGCTGTTGTGATATATGTAGTATGGGGGAAATCCCTTTAAATGATGTGACAATCCCTGTTCAGAAGCTTTTGAGTTGCATTATACGAACGGACGGACGCTTTGGAACGAATTATGTTGTAGATGTCCTTTTGGGCAGTCGTCAGCAGAAAATTTTGGACAATGGACATAATATGATATCAACCTGGGGAATTGGGCAGGATCTGTGTAAGGATGATTGGCTTAATCTGGTGGAAGAAATGATATCACGGGGATTTCTGGAGAAAACAGGCGATTACCACATACTGTCTATTACTCCAGATGGAAGGGATCTTCTTATTACTCGGGAAAAAGTGTTTATGCCATTGAAGTTTAAGGGACGTTCTGGTGGAAGTGCGGGGGCTTCTTCTCTGGCAATTCCAAAACCTGGCAGCGAAAAACCACAGTTTGTAATTCACAAGAAAAGTAAGCCGGGACCTGCAAAACCTATGGCAGATGATAAGGAAGGTGAGGATATTGTACAGCTGCTCCGTAAGTGGAGAAAAAAGACAGCTGATGAAATGAATATACCGCCCTATGTTATTTTTGGTGACAAGACACTTTACGATATAGCAGCAAAAAAGCCGCGTTCTAAACCGGAACTTTATAATATCCATGGAATTGGAGAAGCAAAGGTTGAGCAGTTCGGTCGATTTATATTGGCGGCTGTAAATGAAGTCTTAGCTGAATAATCTTCTTACTTCAAGGTAGAAACGTTTTTCGTCCGCTTCACCCATTGAGAAGGATTTTCTTGGAAGTGGTCCGCGCCCGTTGATTGTTTCGAAGAAGCTGTCTTTTGCAACTGGTGGCAACATTATGGATATAGCTCCATTTTTGCCGCCTAGACGGAATACTTCCTCGCTTCCGTGAATATAATCAATCTCACTTTTTTCTTCTGCTTTAAGATAATCGTCAAGAACAGGCTGAAGTCTTGAAACGGCCAAATCTGTAATGGAAGTTTCAAGCAGTGTATATTTTGTGTTGCCGTCTGGACCTGCATAAACAAAGCCGAAGGAATTTTCAGAATTGTGAACTGATTTTTCAAGTGTATCTGCTGAATCTACATTTGAAAGATTTCCTTCCAGAGTTTCTGCAAGACTTGCAATCATTTTTCCAGCATCGCAGCCAAATACAACGCGGTGGATAGGTTCAAATGTGAGACCTTCGTCGTAAATGTTTACGATTTCTACCAGCGCATATTTTACAGGACTTGCCTCAATTTCTTCGGCTGAAGCTCCTGCAGCGGTAAGGCGGGCTTTTTCTTCATCCCACACGGCTTTTGCTGTAGCAAGAGAATGGTTTCCATCGCCAACAGCAAAAAGGAAGACAGAACCATCAGCGTTTTTATTTTTATCGGCAATTTTTGAGAGAGCCAGGCGGACAGATTCAACTTCACCTTCAGTTTTAAGTGTCCATCCAGTTACGGCACCTGAGTTCATCATCAGTTTTCCGTTGTACACAGGTTTTCGTCCACTGGCCTTGGCAGTTTTTCCAGCTTCTTCAACAAGAAGACCGTCTTTATCGTTTACAAGAAGCATGATGTGAGGCAGTTCTACAGGAGCTCCCCGGCGGATTTCCATGCGTGGTGGAATGCGTTCAACAATTGTGGCTTCTGTGGCACGAATATTTGCGTTGGAAAAAGGTTTCCATTCGTAAGTATCCAGATCGATTTCTGCAATAAGACCTTTTCGTGTGCGGCCATAAGCAGTCTGGCGTTCCATGTATATGAAGGCCTTTTCAGCATCGGCAAAAACTCCATTATCCAGGTAGTTTTTCATGTTTTCTCTGATTTTTTTGATGCGTTCAGGCTTGTCAGCATCGTTCAGGTAAACTTCAGGCAGAATGAGGTTCAGTGTAGATGGATTTGAACCAACCTTTTCACTAACTTTTTTCCAGTATTCACGATCCTGAGTATACTGGTCACATGCAACAACAGCCCAGGTTTCTGTATCAATATTCTTCGGAAAGAGAATTTCCGGTACGCGTATTCCAAATTCTTTCATAAGCCTTAGTATACGAAATTAGATAGTTTTTTTCTATAATAGACTACAGATTTAAAAAACATTATAATGATGTTCTCGGATGTAAATTTATATTTAAGGGTATAAAGTATGTTTAAAATTTTGGAAAAGAAACAGCTTTCTGCAGATGTTTACTACATGAAGATAGAAGCACCTGAGATTGCACGTAACAGAAAAGCTGGTCAGTTTGTAATTGTTCAGATTGACACAGAATTTGGAGAACGAGTTCCACTTACTATTGCAGATGCAAATGCTAAAGAAGGATGGATGGTTCTTGTATTCCAGGCAGTTGGTGCTACAACATTGAAACTGGCTCAGAAAAATGTAGGTGATAGTGTAGCAGCTGTTCTTGGACCTTTGGGAACTCCTTCAATTGTTGAAAAGAAAGATGCTCCTGTTATGATTGTTGGTGGTGGTATTGGAGTTGCTCCATGTTACCCAATTGTACAGGCTCATAAAGAAATTGGAAACAAGGTTGTTGTTGTTATTTGTGCCCGTAATAAAGATCTTCTTATTTTTGAAGATGAAATGCGTGCTATTGCAGATGAGCTCATCGTTATGACAGATGATGGTTCTGCAGGTCGCCAGGGTGTTTCAACAGTTCCAGTAATTGAAATGTGTGAAAGCCAGTGTCCTCCAGCTGAAGTTATTGCTATTGGACCTCCAATCATGATGAAATTTGTGGCAAAAGCTACAGAACCTTTTAAAATTCCAACAACAGTTTCTTTGAACACTATTATGATTGACGGAACTGGTATGTGTGGTGGATGCCGTGTAAGTGTTGGCGGAGAAACAAAGTTCGTTTGTGTTGATGGACCTGAATTTGATGCTCATAAAGTTGATTTCGACAATATGATGATGCGCATGAAATCTTACAAAGCTAAAGAAGCTGAAGATATGCATAAATGTCGCATTGGACTTAACTAATTAATAATTAATAATGAATAGGTAATGATTATGAGTGATGTTAGTGAATTATACAAAAAAGTGACTACAACTGAGCTTACACCTAAAGATCGAATGGCTATTCCACAGATGGATATGCCTAGTCAGGATCCTAAAAAACGCGCCCGCCTTATGAGTGAAGTTGCACTTGGTTATACTGCAGAAATGGCTGTAGTAGAAGCCAACCGCTGTCTTCAGTGTAAGAACCAGCCTTGTGTTGCAGGTTGTCCTGTAAATATCGACATTCCAGGATTTATTGCACAGGTTGCAAAAGGTGAATTCAAAGCTGCTGTTGATACAATCAAAGTTACAAGCCTTCTTCCTGCAATTTGTGGACGTGTTTGTCCTCAGGAAAAGCAGTGTCAGGGACTTTGTACAGTAGGAAAAGTATACAAAAATGCAGAAAAAGCCGTTTCTATTGGACGATTGGAACGCTTTGTTGCTGACTGGGAACGGGAAAACAATCAGGTAACTATGCCGGAAATTGCTCCTGCTACTGGTAAAAAAGTTGCAGTTATCGGTTCTGGTCCTGCTGGTCTTACAGTTGCTGCAGATTGTGCTCGTGCTGGTCACGAAGTAACAGTTTTTGAAGCTTTCCACAAAGCTGGTGGTGTTATGATGTACGGTATTCCAGAATTCCGTCTTCCAAAAGCTATCGTTCAGAATGAAATTGAAAACCTTAAGAAAATCGGCGTTAAATTTGAAACAAACTTCCTGGTAGGTCGTACAAATACTTTGGATCAGTTGCTTTCAGAAAAAGGATTTGATGCCGCTTTTGTTGGAACAGGTGCAGGTCTTCCAAAATTCCTGAACATTCCTGGTGAAAATCTTATTGGTGTTTTCAGTGCCAACGAATATCTTACACGTGCAAACCTTATGAAAGGTTACGACAAAGAACATGCTGACACTCCAATTTACGAAGCCAAAAAGGTAATCGTATGTGGTGCCGGTAACGTTGCTATGGATGCTGCCCGTATGGCTTTGCGTCTTGGTGCAGAAGAAGTAAATGTTGTATACCGACGTACACGTAACGAAATGCCAGCTCGTCTTGAAGAAATTGCCCACGCCGAAGAAGAAGGTGTAGTATTCCGCTTCCTGGAAAATCCAGTTGAAGTTTTGGGATACGATAATCCTGAAGACCGTGAAACATTCGGAAAGATCCGCGCAGTTAAATGTTTGTCTTACGAACTTGGTGAACCAGATGAATCAGGACGCCGCAGTCCAGTAGCAATTCCAGGAAGTGAACATGAAATTGAATGTGATGCAATGATTGTTGCTCTTGGAAACGGTTCAAACCCTCTGATGGTAAAAACAACACCAGGTCTTGAGGCTGACAAACGAGGTCACATCATCGTAAATGAAAAACAGCTTACATCAAAACCAAGGGTATATGCTGGTGGAGATATCGTTCTTGGTGCTGCAACAGTAATCCTCGCCATGGGTGAAGGAAGAAAAGCAGCCGCTGCTATCAATGAACAGTTGAAATAACTACTGGTTTTAAGCAAAAAAAGAGGACTGTTCAATAAGTAATCACCGTAAAGTGAACTTTTGGGACAGCCTCTTTTTTTATCACAGGGATTGGTTCGCACCTACGGTGCTCACTGTTTGGGAGATAAAAACGCACCAAACAAATAGCGAAGTCCGTAGGACGTAGCCAATCCGTGTGACTTCTTAAAATGTTGGTGATAGAACGCATCGAAAGTACTAATATTTTTTAAACTTTTTTTTGAAATTTGTGTTGACATCTCCTTTGTGTTACTGTATTATGTAGATAGTACAACAGTACAGTAATACAGTAGTACAATATAACGTTATAAAAAACTTAATAAAAAAGGAGAATGCAATGGCTTGGAATCTTGATTCAGACAGACCAATCTTTGCACAAATTATGGAAAGAATTCAGCTGGATATTATTTCCGGCGTCTATAAACCTGGCGATAAACTGCCGTCGGTTAGAGAGCTTGCTGGTGAAGCTGCTGTTAATCCAAATACAATGCAGAAAGCATTTGCAGAACTGGAGAGAACAGGACTGGTCTTTTCTCAGCGAACAACAGGACGATATATTACGGAAGACACTAATATGATCGCGGAGTTGAGAAATAATATTGCCCAAAGTAAAGTGATTGAACTTATTAGTCACATGCACAAACTTGGGTTCACAAACGAAGAAATTCTAAATTTGATGAAAGCAATCTTAGAAAAAGGAGAGTTATAATAATGGAAGCACTTGTAACAATTTCAAATCTTACAAAAAAATACGGTTCAAAAGTTGCCGTAGAAGACATCAACCTGGAAATTGAAGGCGGCCACATCATTGGTCTTCTTGGTCCAAACGGAAGCGGAAAAACAACACTTATTAAAATGTTGAACGGACTTCTTCAGCCAACAAACGGAGAAATCATTGTTGAAGGTAATAAAGTTGGACCTGAAAGCAAACAGGTTATTTCTTACCTTCCTGATCAGACTTATCTTAATATGAATCAGCGTGTTTCTGATGTAATTGACTTCTTCTGTGACTTCTATGCTGATTTTGATGCAGAAAGAGCCTATGATATGCTGGCAAAACTGAAAATCAACCCAAAAGACAAGCTTAAAACAATGTCTAAGGGAACAAAAGAAAAAGTTCAGCTGATTTTGGTTATGAGCCGCCGTGCTGATCTTTATATTCTTGATGAACCAATTGCCGGTGTTGATCCTGCTGCCCGTGATTATATTTTGAACGTAATTCTTTCAAATTATGATCCTGAAGCTACAATTATTATTTCAACACATCTTATTTCAGATATCGAAAACATTTTGGATCAGGTTTTATTCCTCCGCGACGGAAAAATTGTAATGAACTCATCAGTAGATGACATCCGCGTAAAGGAAGGAAAATCTGTAGACGCACTTTTTAGAGAGGTATTTTCATGTTAGGTAAAATCATTAAAAACGAATTCAAATCAACATACAAGCTTATTCTTTCAATTTTAGGACTTCTTCTGCTCCTTTCAGTTATGGGCGGTATTTCCGTTCGTTCACTTGCAATGACAAGCGAAAAAGTAAGTGTAGCTTCGGTTCTGGGAACTGTTTTGTACTTCCTTTCTTTTGTAGCAGTTTTTATTATTGTGATTGTTTATGTTGGACAGCGATTCTACAAGACAATGTTTAGTACACAGGGCTATCTTACACATACACTTCCTGTAAAAGAAAGCTCAATTTTCAACGGTAAACTGCTGGTTTCCTTTATCTGGGTTTTTTCAGTTTTCCTTATGATTTTTGTATCACTGTTAATCATGGGTAGTATTGCTTCAGACGGTAAACTGTTCAGCATTCTTGTTAATGAAGTTTGGACAGAGTTTGTACAGGATTTTTATGAAGAGTTCAACATCAATGTGATAAGCTTCCTTTGGAAGATAGTTCTGTCTATTTTACTTGGAATTGTTTACATGCTTTTGTGGATTTTCACAAGCCTTTCAGTAGGTCAACTTTCTAACAAGCACCGTATTGCTGCTTCTGTATTTACAGGAATAGGTATTTATATTGTGGAAGAAATCTTCAGTGTATTATTCATTGTAAGCATTGCAAAAAAAGCTGAAAGCTTTGTAGAAACAGCTGAAAGGGCAGGTAAGTTCCTTAACGAAAACCTCTGGATTGGTATGGGATACATGGTTTTATCGATTGCTATAATGTACACAGTATGTATGCTTATCAATAAAAAGAAGCTGAATTTGGAATAGAACAAATAACAATAAAGGCACCCGGTTACCGGGTGCCTTTATTGTTTATTAGAAGCTGCCTTTTACAATAATATTTGTAACAGGTGTTCGGTCAAGGTTTGCTTCGCTTGAATCAGTTTTGAGTTTTGCATAGGCTACACCATCGTCCATGTTTCCAAAGGATCCGCCTTCTGCAAGGTATTCGCTTATATTTTTCTTTCCTTTTGCAGTGTATTCACCGTTATCTACTGAAAGAATGTATACATCAAGACCACTTACAAAAACTGCAGGTACAAAAGTTGATCCGCCATAAGAAACTGCAAGGTCACCTTCGTACAAGCCGTCAAAGTATCCGTTACCGCTGAATGTTACTTTTGTACCTTCGGCAACAGTTTCCATTATAGTGTTTGAAGTTTTTCGGTTGGCTTCTGCATCCTTAAAGAAGTTGTTTTCAAGTTTTGGTGTTCTAAAAGTAAACTTATCGAAGTTCTTGATTTTATAAGAATAGATCATCCATACAAAGAAATAAGGATATTCAGCCATATTTATAGATTTACTGGCCATAGTCAAAGGCTTAATATCACCAATATAAGAATCCAATGCCTGTCCATAATCAATATCCTTTTCTACATAGAGCAAGGTATTGTCTGTATCACACCATTTTTCTGAATTAACATTAGTAGGACAGAAGTTAAGGTAAACTTCTTTTTTTATATCCTCAACATCGCCAGGTGTATTAACATTATTCAAAAGTACCAGCCCGTTTTCGAAGTTACAGTATTCAGTCTGGCCAAAATCGGCAGGTAATGGATCAACTCTTGCTTTTCCATGTTTTGGAACAACTGAAATACACCACTGTCCGTTGTAATCTTTTCTTGCACTTTCGCCTTCAGCATCATCTTCAAAGTTTACCTTGAACCAGAATCTGTGTTCTTTGTTAGGATGTACCAGAGGATATTCAAACTCAAATGAATTTTTTACTTTTTCACCATCAGAAGTCATAACAGATTTAGCCAGTTCCATTTCTGTAGACCAGAGATCAGGCTGATTGAAAAACCAAAGCATTACGGCCTTCGCTCAATGAAAGACCGCTCCCAGATGATAGGCTCCACCTTCGAAGGAAAAAGCAACTCCACCGGCACAACAGTACAGTTGAGGATGGGAAAAAGGTAGAGAGGTATTTGGGAATTGTAGTTGAAGTTTGACGGCCACAAAGATATATGTTATATTAAAGAAGGAAATGCCCAAACATTTGGTCATCTCCACAAATGTGTTTTATGTCCTTATACGGACACAAGGCCGCTTCAGTGGTTCAGACTGGGCGGCCATTTTTTTTACTCGCTACTTATTTTTTTTAGGTAGGTGAGTACTGTTATAACTGTATCCACTACGAATGCTACACAAGTAAGAAAATCGATAATGTGATCAAAAGTCATAAGCAAGCCTCCCGTCATTTTAATCAACCAGTTTCCTGATTGTCTGAGTCGGGAGATAACCGCCTGTTCAGGCATTTCCGATAATTTGATTATACACTATTTATATGATACTGTATATAAGTATAGTAAAAAATGATATTTTTCTATAAGAAATCACTGGTTGTTAATGAAATTCCATTATTGAAATATAAATAAAAATTACTTGTAGAAAATAGGAATAAGCTTTCATTTACCGCATCAAGCTGATATTCAATAAAACGAATTGAAGCTTCATTAACTCCTTTAAGTTTAACTGAAATGTTTGATTCTAGGTCCACTTAGTTTAGTATTTTCTTATTTTTTATATTTGCTGCTTGAGAATTTGCAATAATAATCAGTCCATGTTTGTTTGCAAATTTTTTAACTTTATTTAGTAATTTGTATAATTCGTTCAGACCGTTTGCATCATTTATGAAGAAATTCAGTTTATCAAGAAAAAGGATTTTTCATCGTTATTGACTAATTGTAACAGAATATATTTCTTTAGGCATTGCCAGTTTGAGAGTTGATTGTACTCAAAATCTAGTTGTGCATCATGTATCTTTCTTAAGCTGGCATGTATTTATGGAATTTTTTTTCTGATATCATTCTTCGAAGTATAAAAATGTTGAAACTTAAAATAGCAGAAACTCAATCTCTAAAAATTGATTTTGTTGTGTACACGATGTTCGGAATATTTCTGGCAATTGGAAGCTGGTTTACGATAGTCTGAAGTTTTACTATAATTTCTTCTTTCTTGGTTAATTTGATTAATTCTTCATATTGTCACAGTCACCAGATGGTTTTCCAGACTGGGATTTTTTTCACAAATTGCCATTAAGAATGGTTCGAGGGGAATTTAAAAGAATTCCTACTGTAACGATAAAAAACAAACGAAAACTAGAACTATGGCAATAAAACACCAAGTTCCTCGGTAGTCGGGTGTCCTGGTGTCTTATTGCCGTGAAAAAGGAGGGACTATCGGGTGCCTTGGCTGTTTTCAGGTTTTCAGCCCAGTTCTTTGAACTGTTCTTCTTTAGCGTAAACGTTCAGAGCGTCCAGCATGTCATCCATGTCACCGGCCATGAAACCCGGAAGGTTGTGCTGGCTGAAGTTGATTCGGTGATCAGTTACGCGGTCCTGAGGGTAGTTGTAAGTGCGGATCTTTTCAGAACGGGCACCTGAACCAACCATTCCCTGACGGGCAGCGGCTCGTTCGGCCTGTTTTTTGCTTTCTTCAAGATCGAAAAGTCTGGCTCGCAGAACTCGGAAAGCTTTTTCCTTATTCTTAATCTGGCTTTTTTCATCCTGCTGAATAACAACAAGGCCGGTTGGAATATGTGTAAGACGAACGGCAGAGTCAGTAGTGTTAACACACTGTCCACCCGGTCCACCGGCACGCATTACATCAATGCGAACGTCGCCTGGTTTAATTTCAATTTCAGTTTCTTCGGCTTCAGGAAGAACTGCTACAGTTGCAGTAGAAGTCTGGAGACGTCCCTGGCTTTCGGTGGCAGGAACGCGCTGAACTCGGTGTACACCACTTTCCCAGCGGATACTTCCGTAAACAAATTTGCCGGAAATAGAAGTTACAATCTTGTTAAAACCACCAACTTCAGTTTCCTGCTGTTCCATTACTTCAGTTTTCCATCCTTTGCGTTCAGCAAGGTGACAGTACATTTCCCAAAGATCACGTACAAAAAGACTTGCTTCGTCACCACCGGCGGCAGAACGGATTTCAAGGATAATGTTCTTTTCATCAAGAGGATCAGGTGGAATAAGCTTCAGTTTAATCTGATCTTCCAGCTGTGGCAGCTGTTCTTCCAATGCTCGCAGCTCTTCTCGTGCCATTTCCTTCATTTCCTGATCATCTTCCATTGTGATCATTTCTGTGGCATCTTTAATTCCCTGGAGAACTTTTTTGTATTCGTCGTAAAGGGCACAAACATCACTCATATGTCCGTGCTCGCGCATAACATCCTTGTATTTTTTCTGATCTTTTACAAGGTTTGGATCCAGTACCTGCTCGTTTAATTCTTTAAGGCGCTGTTCACATTCGTCAAGTTTTTTAATCAAATCCATAGGGAAATTATATAGAAGATTTCATAAAGTTTCAATTTTGACCTAAAAGGGCAGGTGTATAACGTGTTTTTTTTCTTCATTTTTTGATTGTTAAACGTTATACTGTTTATTATGGCTGTTTCTTTGGATAATCCGTTTATCATTATTTTCTTTGCAGGAACTCTTTTTACCTTCTTTATGAATCATTTTCTGGAATTTATTGATTTTAAAAGCCGACAGAAAAACGGAGGTCATATTCCTGAAGTGCTCAAAAAATATTCCCTGGCCACAGACACTTTTGATGAAGAGAAGCTTAGAAAAATCGTAGCTTATGAAGATGATAAATATCGTTTTTGGGTGGTTAAGTCTCCTTTTACACTCTGCCTTTCTTTTCTCCTAGTTTTTTCGGGATTCTATCCATGGCTTTTAGGAAAAATTGTAAGCTTTACAGGAATCCCATCCACATTTGGATCCGCCTTTTTGTGTTTTTTTCTTTTTCTGCTGCTGGGTTCTGTTCCTGAAGAAATCATTTCCATTCCTTTTGCACTTTTTAAGGAATTTGTAATCGAAAAAAAACATGGATTTTCAAAAATGACTCCAAAGCTGTGGATTCAGGATTATTTTAAGGAAGGACTTGTTACCCTTGTGCTTTCCGCCTTGCTCACAGTAGCCGCAGCCTTTGCCTTTACATTTTTTAGAACAACCTGGGCTTTTATTCTTGCTGCTCTTCTTGTGATTTTTACTTTTATAATGCAGATTGTTTATCCTAAGTTTATTGCACCGCTTTTTAATAAATTTTCACCTCTAGAAGATGGAGAATTGAAGGACAGAATCTCTGCTCTGCTTGTAAAAATCGGTTTTATTTCTGATGGTCTTTTTGTAATGGATGCTTCAAAAAGAAGTGGTCATTCAAATGCGTATTTTTCTGGATTTGGAAAACATAAAAGGATTGTGCTTTACGACACACTGATTAATCAGCTTACGGTGGGAGAACTAGAAGCTGTGCTTGGACATGAACTTGGTCATTTTAAGCTTAAACACATCCTTAAGCGGCTTTTGATTTCCATTCCTCTTGAAGTGCTGGTCTTGTATTTTGTTTACTGTGTTGCCCAGTTTGCACCTTTGTATACAAGCTTTGGTTTTGATTTTGGTGTTGAAAATATACCTTACTTTCAGTTCGTGGGACTTTTTGTAGTAAGCCTTATCTGGGGTTCAGTAAGTGAGATTTTTACTCCTTTAGGAAACATCAAATCTCGCCGTGATGAATATGCTGCAGACCGTTTTTCCGTTGAAACCTGCGAAAATAAGGAAAATATGATCAATGCTCTGATTAAACTTAATAGTGAAAATCTTTCAGAGCTGCTTCCACCAAAAATTTATGCATTCTGGAATTATTCACATCCTACTTTAATTGAACGCATCTCTTCAATCGAAAAAGTTGAGGTAAAAAATGATCAATCTTAAAGAACTGGCCGACCTGTGCGGTGTTTCAATTGCCACCATCTCCAATACACTCAATGGTAAAAGCAATGTTAGTGAGGCTACAAAAAAGCGAATCATGGAAAAAATTCGGGAGACCGGGTATCAGCCTAACTCCATGGCGCGAAAACTCCGTTCTGCCAATACACGAACTGTTGCTATAATTGTAGAAGATATTACTGCTTTTGGAACTCCAGAGCTCATCAACGGTATAATGATTTATCTTGAGTCAAAAAAATATGATTCAGTTCTTCTGAATATGCGTCTTTACAATCATCCGGAATTGGACTGGCACAGAGATAAAATAGCATTCAAGTCAATTGTAGATAAAACTGTTTCTGAAGCTCTTGCCATGCGCATTGAAGGAATTATTTATGTTGCCGTTCATACTCGAGAGCTTGAATGTTTCGACAACACTCTTCCGGTTCCTCTGGTAATAGCCTATTCTTATCCAAAAGATAAAAAATTTCCTCATGTCATTATTGAAGATGAAAAAAGTGCCCGTGAGCTTGGCGAATATATCGTAAAAAAAGGCAGAAAAAATGTGGCTGTAATTGCAGGACGGGAGGATAATTACCATACTGCAGGACGTCTTAGAGGACTTGAAGAGGTACTTTTTGAAAATGGAATTATTATTGATAAGGAGCTTGTTCAGTATACAACCTGGATGAGAAAGGATGGTTATGCTGCCTGTGAAAAACTAATGTCTACAGGAAAAAAAATTGATACCTTCTGCTGTCAAAATGATCTTTTGGCAGGTGGTGTATATGACTGGTGTTATGATCATGGGCTTGAAGTGGGAAAAGATATTCTGGTAACAGGATTCGATAACCGTGAATTTACTAATTATTTGCGGCCACCACTTACCACGGTGGAACTGCCTCATTATGATATGGCCTGGTGGTCAGGAAAATTAATTGTTGATCAAATTGAAAAGAACCCTGTTGAGATAAAAACTTATGCAATTCAGGGAAAACTTATAGAAAGATAGAAAAAGGAAGATTTGATTTATGGATTTAATCGAAGAATACAAGCAGTTTCTGGATAACGGAAAAACAGAACGGGAATGTGTAAAAAGTATTGTTTCCATGGCACAAAAGGCTGGTTTTAAAGATCTTGCCTCCTGCAAGAAGCTTTCCGCCGGTGATAAGGTTTACATCACCAAAATGAACAAGGCTGTTGCACTTTTTGTAATGGGCAGTGAAAGTCTTGAACAGGGAATGAATATTCTGGGTGCCCATATCGATTCACCTCGCCTTGATGTAAAACAGAATCCTTTGTACGAAAAAGAAGGTATTACCTATCTGAATACCCATTATTACGGTGGAATAAAAAAATATCAGTGGCTTACTTTACCTCTGGCTGTTCACGGAGTTGTGTGTAAAAAAGACGGCTCTACGGTGAATGTAGTTATTGGTGAAGATGATGCAGATCCTGTTTTCTGCATTACAGACATTCTTCCTCACCTTGCACAGGAACAGATGAAATCTACTGCCAGCGAATTTGTTAAAGGAGAAGATCTGGATCTTATTTTTGGAAGTGTGCCTTCTTCTAAAAATGCACCTTCTGATGAAAAATCTGACAAAGCAGAAAAGAAGGAAAAAGATAAGAGCAAAAAACTGGTTTTAAGTCTCCTTAAAGAAAAATACGGTATTGAAGAAGAAGATTTTATGAGTGCAGAGCTTGAAGTGGTTCCTGCAGGAAAAGCACGAAATCTTGGAATTGACCGTTCAATGATTCTTGCTTATGGACAGGATGATCGTTCCTGTGCCTTTGCCAGTGCAAAAGCTCTTCTTGATTATAATGGAAAAGCCTGCCGTACACTTTGCTGCCTTTGTGTAGACAAGGAAGAAATTGGAAGTGTAGGGGCAACTGGTATGGCAAGTCAGCTTTTTGAAAACATGGTTGCAGAACTGGTGGAAAAATCATCATCTTCTTACAGCGAAATCTTTCTTAGACGCTGTCTTGCAAACTGTAACATGCTTTCAAGTGATGTAAATGCAGCCTTCGATCCTATGAACCCTGGACTTTATGACAAGGATAATTCTTCTGTTTTAGGTGGAGGCCTGGTATTCAATAAATATACTGGTTCTCGCGGAAAATCTGGGGCAAGTGATGCAAATCCTGAGTTTATTGCACGGCTTAGAAAAATTATGGATGATGCAAAAGTAGCTTATCAGATGGCTGAACTTGGAAAGGTTGATCAGGGTGGTGGCGGAACAATTGCCTACCATGCGGCAAAATACGGCATGAATGTTATTGATGCAGGAGTTGCAGTTTTGAGCATGCATGCACCTTGGGAAGTTGTAAGTGCCTACGATATGGAACAGGCTTACAATGGATATAAAGCATTTCTTGAAATAAAATAAAAGGAATAAATTAAAAAAGGAGAAAAAAATGGGAAATTCAAACAATAATGCAGAAAAAGTTGTAAAAAAAGGAATCTCATTTGGGTGCGCACTGGCAATGGTTATTAGCTTTACCACCTGGAAATCAGTAGGATGGGCAATCCTGCATGGAATTTTCAGCTGGGGCTATGTTATTTATTATTTAATAAGATATTAAAAAATCTTTCTTGGCATTTTCTCCTGTTAGTGGTATACTAGTATGTTAGTTAGATACAGGAGCAAAAACCATGAAACTTACCCTTGCTGGAATAAAAAATACTGCTGATTGGAACGAAAAAGGCTATAAACTGCCGGAATTCGATGTTGAAAAAGTAACTGCTGCTACAAAAAACAATCCTTTCTGGATTCACTTTGGGGCGGGAAACATTTTCCGTGCATTTCAGGCAAATGTTGTACAGAATATGCTGAATAAAGGTGATCTTGACCGGGGACTTGTTGTTGCCGAAGGTTATGATTATGAAATCATTCAGAAAATGTACACTCCTCACAATAACGTAGGTGCTGTTGTTACATTAAAATCGGATGGTTCTGTTGATAAAACTGTAGTTGCAAGTATCTGTGAAGCTCTTTGTGCTGACAGTTTTTCTGCCGATTTTGAACGACTTTCTGAAATTTTTGAAAATCCAAGCCTTCAGATGGCTACTTTTACAATTACTGAAAAAGGTTATCTCCTTGCAAATGCAAAAGGTGAAACAATGCCTGCCGTTGAAGCCGATTTTGCTTCAGGACCATCAAAACCTGAAAGTTATATGGGAAAAGTTGTGGCTCTTTTGTACCGCCGCTTTGAAAAAGGTGAGCTTCCTTTGGCAATGGTCAGTATGGATAACTGTTCTCACAATGGAGACAAGCTTTACGCCACCGTTCATACCTTTGCAAAAGAATGGGAAAGCCGTGGTGTTTGTAAAAAAGGCTTCCTCGCTTACGTTGAAAATGATGCCAAGGTTAGTTTTCCATGGACAATGATTGATAAAATTACTCCACGTCCTGACGCAAACATCCAGGAAATCCTTTTGAAAGATGGAATTGAAGGATTGGACCCTGTAATCACTACAAAAAATACTTATGTTGCTCCTTTTGTAAATGCAGAAGAATGTGAATATCTTGTAATTGAAGACAAATTCCCTAACGGCCGTCCTGAACTTGAAAAAGGCGGACTTATTTTTACAGACCGTGCAACTGTAGACAAAGTTGAAAAGATGAAGGTTTGTACTTGTCTGAACCCACTTCACACAGCTCTTGCAATAAACGGTTGTCTTTTGGGTTATACACTTATCAGCAAAGAGATGGCTGATCCGGATCTTCTTAAAATGGTAGAAATCATTGGTTATAAAGAAGGTCTTCCTGTTGTAGTTGATCCAAAAATTCTGTCACCAAAAAAATTCATTGATGAAGTTGTAAAAATCCGTATTCCAAATCCATTTATGCCAGATACTCCACAGAGAATTGCCTGCGATACATCACAGAAGCTTTCAATCCGATTTGGTGAAACTATCAAGGCTTATCAGGCAAGAGAAGATCTGGATGTGGCTGACCTTAAACTGATACCTTACGTGTTTGCTTCCTGGCTCCGTTATCTTATGGCTATTGATGATGAAGGAAAACCTTTTGATTTGAGCCCGGATCCACTTTTGAACGATGTTTGCCGCTATGTAAAAGATGTAAAACTTGGACAGGCTTTTGATGTTCATGCAGTTTGCAGTGAAATCCTTAAACGTAAAGAAATTTTTGGTGTAGATTTGTATGAAGCAGGACTTGCTGATGCTGTAGAAAAGTGGTTTGTAAAACTTACTGCAGGAACAGGAGCCGTTCGCGCTACACTTCACGAAGCTGTTAATTGCTAAGAAGGTCTTTGAATGAAAAACTTTTTAGATGAGAATTTTATTCTGAAATCTGAAACAGCCCAGATTTTGTTTCATAAATATGCAAAGGATATGCCGATTTTTGATTTTCACAATCATCTTTCGGCAAAGGAAATCTACGAAGACAAGAGTCTTGGAAATCTTGCCAATGCCTGGCTTGATGGAGATCACTATAAATGGCGACAGATGCGTTCCTATGGTGTTCCAGAAAATCTTGTTACGGGAAAAACTGATGATTTCAAGCGGTTCATGGCTTATGTTTATACAATTCAGGGTGCTGTTGGAAATCCTCTTTATCATTGGACTCATCTGGAATTGCAGCGCTATTTTGGAATTACAGAACCACTTACTGGTGAAAATGCAAAAGAAATTTGGGAAAAATGTAATGAAAAACTGGCAAGCCCTGAATATTCTGTAAGAAATCTTCTGAGAATGCAGAATGTAAAAGTGCTTTGTACAACAGATGATCCTGCAGACAATCTTGAATGGCATAAGAAAATTGCAAATGATGGTTTTGAAATCAAAGTTCTTCCATCTTTCCGCCCGGACGGAGCAATGGGAATCGAAAAAGCCGGCTTTAGTGAATATATTGAAAAACTTTCCAAAGTCAGCGGGGATAAAATCCAGACTTTTGCAGATTTGATTGTAGCATTGGAAAAAAGAGCTGATTATTTTAAATCTCTTGGAAGTGTTGTAAGTGATATGAGTCTTGAAAAAGATTTCTTTGTACCTGCAACTTACGAAATGGCCGACAAAATTTTCCAGAAAGCACTCAAAGGAAAGCCTCTTTCATCAAATGAAGTAATTGTTTACCAAAGTTACCTTCTGATCCAGCTTGGTGTAATTTACAAGGAGCGGGGATTTGTAATGCAGCTTCATGTAGGCGCTATCCGTGACAATAATAAAGCTCTTCTGGCTAAAGCTGGGGTGAATGTTGGAAATGATTCCCTTGCTGATTTCAATTATATTGCTCAGATTGGAGGACTTTTATCTTCCATCAACACATTGAGCGGACTTCCAAAAACTGTTCTTTACAATCTGAATCCAAAAGATAATGAAGCACTGGCAACCATGTGTGGAAATTTCTGGGAAAATGATGATGCCGACGTAAGTGTTGAAACTCTTTCGGAAGGTAAATCTGCTGGAGTTCAGTTCGGTCCAGCCTGGTGGTTCTGTGATCACAAAGATGGCATTGAAGAACAGCTGAGAGTTTATTCAAGGACAAATCTTTTAAGTGGTTTTGTTGGTATGCTTACTGACAGCCGGAGTTTCCTTTCTTTTCCTCGCCATGAATATTTCCGAAGAATTCTTTGTAATTTCATTGGTGAAAAAGTGGAAAACGGAGAGTTCCCTTGGAATGAAAAGCTTTTGGGTAAAATGGTACAGGATATCTGCTGGAATAATGCAGAAAAATTCTTTTGTTAATTATATGGAGTATAGATATGAGTGTTTTTGAAGAAATTGAAAAAATCAGGATTGTTCCTGTTGTAGTATTGAATGATGCCACTAAAGCAGTTCCATTGGCTGATGCTTTGGTAAAAGGTGGACTTCCATGTGCCGAAGTTACTTTCCGTACAGAAGCTGCAGAAGAATCAATCAGACAAATTGCAAAAAACTGTCCAAACATGCTGGTAGGGGCAGGTACAGTTCTTTCTCCTGAACAGGCTGATCGTGCTATGGGTGCAGGTGCTAAATTCATTGTAAGCCCTGGTCTTAATCCCAAAGTTGTAGAACACTGTCTTAAAAATGATTACCCTGTTTGCCCTGGAATTATGACACCAACAGAAATTGAAATGGCTTTGGGATTCGGTCTTGACCGCGTAAAATTTTTCCCTGCAGAACAGGCTGGTGGCCTTAAAATGATCAAGGCACTGGCTGGTCCTTACACAAAGCTTAAATTCATGCCAACAGGTGGATTGAATGCCCAGAACATAGTAGACTACCTTGCCTACGAAAAAATCTTTGCCTGTGGTGGAAGCTGGATGTGTGCCGGAAAGTTGATTAATGAAGACAAGTTTGATGAAATTGAAAAACTGACAGCGGAAGCAGGTAAGTTGATTAATAATTAATAATGAATAGTGAATAGTGAATAGTGAATAATAGAAAATTGTCACTGACGTGAATTTAAAAATTATAAATGAAAAATTTTTAATTTTTATTTTTAAATTAAAATCCGGAGGATTTTTATATGAAAGTTGTTACATTTGGGGAATTGATGTTGCGGTTGGAACCTGCTGGATACTACCGCTTTGTGCAGGTTGATACTATGACATCTACATTTGGTGGAGGAGAAGCTAACGTTGCAGTAAGCCTTGCAAATTACGGCCTTGATGCTTATTACGTTACAAAGCTTCCAAAACACGAAATTGGACAGAGCGCAGTAAACAGTCTTCGCCGCTACGGTGTTCACACAGAATATATTGTACGCGGTGGTGATCGAGTAGGTATTTATTACAATGAACGGGGAGCTTCTCAGCGGGGATCAAAATGTATTTATGACCGTGCAGGTTCTTCTATTCAGACTGCAGACCCAAGGGATTTCAACTGGACTGAAATCATGAAAGATGCAAAATGGTTCCATATTACTGGTATTACACCGGCTCTGGGACCAAATATGGTTCAGGCTTGTATTGAAGGTGCTAAGGCTGCTAAAGCTGCTGGTGCTGTAGTAAGCTGCGACCTGAACTACCGCGGAAAACTCTGGACTAAGGAACAGGCTCGTGAAGCAATGACTGAAATCTGTAAATACGTTGATGTTTGTATTTCCAATGAAGATGATGCAAACGATGTATTTGGAATTAAAGCTGAAAATACAGATACAACAAAAGGTGAACTTTCAACAGAAGGCTATAAATCAGTTGCAAAACAGCTTAAAGACAAGTTTGGTTTCCAGAAAGTTGCAATCACACTCCGTTCTTCAATCAACGCCAACCGCAACGACTGGCAGGCACTTTTGTACGATGGAACAGATTTCTGCTTTTCTAAAAAATACGAAATGTACATTGTTGACCGCGTAGGTGGCGGTGACAGCTTTGGTGGTGGATTAATTTACGCTCTTTTGAACGGTAAATCAACTCAGGAAGCTGTAGAGTTTGCTGTAGCTGCAAGTTGTCTTAAACATTCTATTGAAGGCGACTACAACATGGTAAGTGTTGATGAAGTTGAAAAGCTTGCCGCCGGAAACGGAAGCGGACGCATCCAGCGATAGTATAAATCGTAGAAAATAAAAAACATCTCCTAATTTTCTGAAGGGCCTGTCTAGAAAAGCAGGCCCTTTTTATGGTAAAATACAGTCACTATGACAAGTATCATAAACACCATACTTCAGTTTGTTGGTGCTCTTGGCTTTTTGCTTTATGGCATGAAACTGATGAGTGATGGTATCCAGAAAAGTGCCGGTGAAAAACTCCAGCGCACACTGGCTACTCTTGCAGGTAACCGTTTTGTAGGGCTTCTTACAGGTCTTTTTATTACCATGATTATTCAGTCTTCCGGGGCTACTACAGTTATGGTTGTTACCTTTGTTAATGCAGAACTGCTTACACTGACTCAGTCGGTTGGTGTTATTTTTGGTGCCAACATTGGTACTACAATCACTGCATGGATCGTTTCCATTTTCGGATTTAATTTTAAGATTTCAGCCTTTGCTATTCCTATTTTTGGTATTGCCTACTTTATGGCAAAAGTAAAAAAAGGAAGATATGCAAACATCTGTGAATCTTTAATGGGATTCGGCCTTCTGTTCATCGGTCTGGACTGGCTTAAAGATTGCTTCAGTTTTGATGCATCCCAACTCACCTGGCTTTCAGGTGTTCAGGAACTTGGTATAGTTTCAATTCTTATAGCCTTCCTTATTGGTACATTGATTACAGCACTTCTTCATTCTTCTTCAGCATTCAGTGCAATCGTAATCACCATGGCATACAATGGCACAATTTCCTGGGAATTTGCCGCCGCTCTTACATTGGGAAGTAATATTGGTTCAACAATTGATGCTGTTCTTGCTGCAATGGGAACAAGTCAGGATGCAAAACGATCTGCCTTCATTCACGTACTTTTCAACGTTGTGGGAACCCTTCTGGCTATCATCTTCTTTGAACCATTCCTTAAACTGGTTACCTTCTGTACACCTGGTGGAGCAACATCAAATATTGCAATCCGCATTTCAATGCTTCACACAATCTTCAAGGCTTTGTCTACATTGATAATGATTCCTTTTGTAGATCAGATTGTAAAATTGAGTCAGCTTGCTATAAAAGACAAGGAAATATCGAAAAACGCATCTTACAAACTGGAATTCCACGAAACTACAGGAAAGGAAAGTCTTACATCCTTTGTTATCAGTGCAGAAAAGGCTATAAGCGATATGACAGACGTTGTAACAAACATGTTCGATCGTATCCAGATTGGTTTTTCAAAACGGGACAAGAACTTTGTTGAAGAGCATCTGCCTTTGCTTACCAGCGAAGAAGATTATGTTGATCAGATGCACGAGCAGATTACACGTTACCTTGTTAAGTGCGAACATCTTCCGTTGGCTCAGAAGCAGTTAAATAACCTGACCATTATGCTTCAGATTGTTGATGACCTGGAAAATATGAGTGACAACTGTTACACCACAGGTATGCTTATTGAGCGTTCCGTAACCAAGAAAATGAAATTCCAGCAGGATGATATGGAACAGATGATTCCATATGTAGAATTGGCCCGTCAGTTCCTGCAGTTTATTCACATCAATATCAACAAGCACCTGAATGAAGATAAACTTGCCATGGCCCGTGAGCTTGAAGAATCCATTGACTTGTGGCGAAAAAATCTTAAGAAAATTGCCCGTAAGCGTCTTGAAAGCGGTGCCGACGTTAAAGCCGAACTACTGTTCATAGACCTGACCCGCCAGATAGAAAAAATCGGCGACAACTGTTTCAGCATTTCAGAGCTTTTGGCACAAACGGAGTAGTTATTAATGAATAATGAATAGTGAATAGTGAATAGTTGGGGGCTGTCCAATAAGATTGCATTACGGTGGTTGAGTTTACGGTCCCTGAGCTTGTCGAAGGGGTCAATGAGCGCTACACTCATTACTTTTGGGACATCCTCTTTTTTGTTTGTGAGTGGGGTGTCTTTGATTTTCAGAAAAAAAATCCGTTGTAAAGAGGTAATTTTCTTTATCAACGGATTTAATTTGAAATCTAAAATTAACTAATTATTTATTATTAATTATTAATTATTAATTGAAATTGCTGTAGCAATTTCAGCAATTTCCTATGTAGTACTTTTTCTTGCCGCGGCGGATAATTACTAGTTCGCCACCGATAGCAGTTTCTTTTCCTATAATCTTATTTTCATCAGTTTCAACAATTCCGTTTACTGTAATAGCGTTTGCCTTCAGGAATTCACGGGCTTCACGACGGCTTGAAGCAATTTTATTGTTTACAAGAACGTCAATAAGAGGGGAAGCTTCTTTAAGATCAAAGCTTGGTACCGATTTCATACCTGTTTTAATGTCTGCAACTGAAAGTCCTGAGAAATCACCCTGGAAAAGTTTTACAGAAACGTTTACAGCGTTGTCAGCTTCATCTTTTCCGTGAAGATCTTTTACAACTTCCCAGGCAAGAGTTTTCTGTGCAACGCGTGTTTCAGGATGTTCTTTCTGTTCTGCCATGATTTTTTCAATTTCTTCACGGCTTAAGAATGTGAATACTTTAAGATATTCTTCAACTTTTCCGTCGTCTGTGTTGATAAGGTACTGGTAGATTTCGTAAGGACTTGTCTTATCTTTATCAAGCCAGAGAGCATTTCCTTCAGATTTACCGAATTTCTTTCCTGTTGAGTCAAGGATAAGTGGCATTGTGAATGCGTATGCTGTTTTATCAAGCTTCTTGCGGATAAGATCAACACCAGTTGTAATGTTTCCCCACTGGTCTGAACCGGCTACCTGCATGATACAGTTTTTAGCTTCAAAAAGATGAAGAAAGTCATATCCCTGAAGGAGCATGTAAGAGAATTCTGCAAAAGTGATTCCAGTTTCCAATCGGCGGCGGATAATGTCTTTATCCAGCATGTAGTTTACATTGATGTACTTACCAATGTCACGGAGGAAGTTCAGGAATTCGTAGCCTTTCATCCAGTCGTAATTGTCTACAAGTTCTGCAGTTGGAACAAGACGTGTAATCTGTGAACGGATGCCGTTAATATTTGCAGTTACCTTTTCTTCAGAAATGATTTCACGTTCTGCTGTAGGACGAGGATCCCCTATGCGGCCTGTTGCTCCACCGCAAAGAAGAATAGGATGGTGTCCGGCGTTGGCAAGACGTTTTGCCATACACAAAGATGAATAATGACCTAAGTGAAGTGAATCTGCTGTAGGATCTGTTCCCCAATAGAAAGAAAATGCTGCACCGTCCAGGGTTTTCTGCAAGTCTGATTCTTCTCCTGCAATGTCTTTAATAAGACCACGCCATTTCAAATCTTCAAATAGTGTCATAATAAACTCCTATATGTAAAAAAAATACAGTTAAAAAAATAAAGAGCAGCCGGGCTGCTCGATAAAGAAAAAATCGTTTCCCGGCTAAGCCAGTCGCTTACTTCTGACGGAAGATGATGCGACCTTTGTTCAAGTCATAAGGTGAAAGTTCAACTTTTACACTGTCACCAGGAACGATACGGATATAGTGTTTACGCATTTTTCCTGAAAGATGAGCCAGAATAATGTGACCATTCTGCAATTCAACTCTGAAAGTAGTGTTTGGAAGGGCTTCTTTTACAACACCTTCAACTTCAATAGCCTGTTCTTTAGCCATTTGTGCTCCTAGAATTTTCCCATTTTTGATACGAATTTTGTTGTTTTTTCGGGAATTTGCTCTTATATTAGTATATACAAAACTAAATATATTAGCAACTGACCCAGGTCTGCCTTGCTCACCAGATCAGAAATCGTAACAAAAAGTGGTCAAATTTTTGCAAAATGGATGGAAAAAAATGGATGAGAAATTTTTAGAAAATATGAAACAGAATCTTCTGGAACAAAAAAAAGCTCTGCTTGAATCACTTGCTTCTCAGAATGATGATATGAAGGATCTTGTAAAAACAGTAGAAAGTGGAGATGAAGTTGATGTTGCATCTGATGCAATTGACCGAACTCTTCTTACATCCCTTGGATCACAGGATGCCAAACGTCTCCAGATGATTGACAACGCTCTGGAACGAATCTACACAGGTAAATACGGAAAATGTGTAGTTTGTGGTAAAGAAATCCCAGTGGAACGCCTTGAAGCACTTCCATACAGCCTTATGTGTGTAGGTTGTGCCAGCGCCCAGGAAAGAAGATTCCGATAATAATATGAAGAATAGGCGCTCGTATATGGAGCGCCTATTTTTTTATGCACGTATATACGGAAAACAATAAAAAAAAGCGCTCCATATGCGGGCGCCGTTTTCTTTTAGCAAGGGTATGTAAGTTCTGTGTAGCCTGCTTTTAATGCCGCTTTCACACCTCTTTCGAATGCACCGTCAATATTCTGTATTGTGTGAGCATCACTGTTTATGCATATAGGAACGTTCCGCTCTTTCAGCATGGAAAGAAATGTGGCGGATGGGTAAACATCGTTCATGGATCCTCTAACAATGGCTCCGGTGTTTATTTCCACAATCACTTTGGCCTTTGCAATGGCGTTGGCAGTAAGCTCCAGTTCCTTTTTATACCATTCTTCGTTTTCATCAAAAAAAGAAAGTTCACTGTTTCGTTTTCTTACAAGATCAGGGTGGGCAAGAATATCAAAGCTGCAGGTTTCAAGCATGCTTCTTTCTGCTTCAAAATAAGCCTGCACCATCTTGCGGCCGTCACCATCAAAAATCAAGTCAATTCCTTTTTTTACCATTTCAGTACGGTGATCAACAGAAGCTAATCCCTTTGGACTGGAAACGTAATGAACTGAACCAATAAGATAATCGGGTTTCCATTTTGAATACATGTTTTTTTTCGGTGCTGCGGCAGGAGGAAGCCAGTCTGCTTCAAATCCCATGAAAATTTCCATTCGGCCTTTGTATTCATCTTTTAAGCGGTTAATTTCATCTTGGTAGGCCTGATATTTATCCAGTGGAATGTGCCAGAATCCGGCAAAAGGAAATATAGCGTGGGAGGAAAATCCAAGATGTGTGAATCCTTTTTCAAAGGCAGCCTTGGCCATTTCGGCAAGAGTGTTTTTTCCGTCACAAAAATCAGAATGAGTATGAAAATTAGCCTTGAAGGGTGGCAGCGAGTCCTTTGTAAGTGGAATAATCATCTGGAGTTTCCTTAGATTGCTTTGTGCAGAAGAGCCATAGACTTTTCAAGAAGTACCTGAGGTTTTTGTGGTTTTACAAGGAAAGCCTGTGCTCCCATGCTCAAAACCTGAACTACCAGGTCACGCTGTGTGCTTGCAGAATAAACGATTGTGGAAGTTTCCCCATCACCTTTCATTCTGATGGTTTTAAGGATTTCCATACCGGTGTTGTCAGGCATAAGAACGTCCAGCAATACCAGGTCATATTTTCCGGCTTCAAAATTCTTAAGGAATAGAATGCCTGAGTTGAAAACGTCAGTAGTGGCACCAACCGATTCATAAGTTTTCTGAGAAAGTTCTGCGGTTTTTGAGTATGGATCGATTATTGCAACCCGGAAAACAGCTCCCATATTGTTTTCGTCAGGAATAGAACCGTTATCAGAGTAGAATCTTGTTTCAATGGAAGAACTGTCATCATCGGAACTGGCAGACTGAGTGAGAATATTGTCGGTAATAAGGTCTGAAACGCTGGAAGTAACGCTTGAATCAACAAGTGAAGTAAGGATTCTGGTAAGGTTGTTGGTTACTTCAATTTCGGAATATGCCTTGTGGCCGTCAATCAGTTCTTTTACAAAAGGACTAAGCGAAAGTACCTTAACATTTTTGGGATGCAGTTTTGGAGTGGCAAGAACGTTATCAATCAGATATTCCAGGTTCAGACCGTCAATAAAGGAAAGATCCAGGTTAGTCATCATAATAATAACTTTTGGAATATCAATGCCCGATCTTTCTACCATTTCGGCCAGTTTGAACTTCATAAGAGCCAGCTTTTCCCGGTTAAGACCCTGTGCAACTTCAATGAAGATAACATTTCCGTTTCGGTGAATGTCCAGAACACAAGGTGTAATATCCATGTAAATTGGCAGATGAAGAATCTGTGCGATGGATTCAAAAAGAACGTCGAATTTAATAGGTTTTGTAAAATACTTTACAACTCCATATCTTGCAAGGTAGGAAATCTGAGAACGGTCAATTAGAGGACCTGAAATAATGATTGGAATTGAAGCTGTGTTTGGATCATTAATCTTCTTGAGGAGAAAATCTGTTTCCATTTCCTCAGTTTTTCTATCAATGATGATGAGGGAAGGTAGAGTTGTAATCATCTTTGTGAAAGCATCACGTTTTTCGGTGGCGGTAATGATGTTTACCTTGTCGGAAGACAGCTTATCTTTAATAAAGTCGCGGAAAAGCGGATGAGCGTCCACAATCAATACGTTCTTCATATTATTATAATTTTACCATATAATATAGAAAAAGAAAATCATTTGTTTGCTCGTCTGAATGGGCAACCGGAGGAACTATGAAAGCAGTTGTTTTTTTTTCAGATGGATTTGAAGATATTGAGGCATTAAGCCCTGTTGATTACCTGCGCCGTGGTGGTGTTGAGGTTACTACCGTTGCAGTGCCAAGTGCTACTATGAAAGATCCAAAAATGGCCGAAAGCTCACATAATGTCAGGATTTGTACCGATATGAGCTTTGATGAATTTAAGGCCACTTTTGAAAACAATCTTCCTGACTGTGTTGTTTGCCCAGGTGGATCAAACGGTGCCAAGAACCTTTCAATCAATGAAACTGTACTGGCATTCCTCCAGAAAATGTTTGACAGCAATAAACTTGTAGGTGCTATCTGCGCAAGTCCTGCCTTTGTACTTTCAAAAACAGACATTCTTAAGGGTAAAAACTGGACCTGTTATCCTGGTTGCGAAGAAGCTGTGGAGGATCTTGAAAAACTGGAAGATTCAACTCTCTGCGAAAACGTTCCTTTTGTTACAGACGGAAATCTGGTTACAGGACGTGGCCCTGGTGCTTCTGAAGAGTTTTCAATTGAGCTTGTACGTATTTTGTGTGGTGAAGAAACTGCTAAAAAAGTTCACGACGGCGCAATGATGCGATAATTTACTGGATGATTTAACAGGCCTACTATGAAAACAATTACGCTTACTATAAAACCTGAAGATGAGAAAAACGACAGTCTTCTTGGAAAATTGATCTCAATTGAATGCAAAAAGCTTGGACTTGTTACAGGATATAAAGCTGTTCTTGAAAAACGTTCAGTGGACGCAAGAAAAGGACGTGTAAAAATTTTTCTACGCTATAAAGTATTTGAAAATGGTGAAGATGAAGCTTTGGTGAACGGCCGTCTTCCTGAATGGAAAAAAGCCGATGGTAAGCACAGTGTAATTATTGTTGGAGCAGGTCCTGCCGGTCTTTTTGGTGCTCTGAAACTTCTTGAAAAGGGTATAAAACCGGTAGTAATTGAAAGGGGAGAAATGACTTTTCAGCGCAGAAAGGATATTGCCCTTATATCAACACAGAAAAAGGTAAATTCTGATTCAAATTATTGTTTTGGTGAAGGTGGGGCTGGTACTTTTTCAGATGGCAAGCTTTATACCAGAAGCAACAAACGTGGTAATATTTCCAAAATTCTTGCTATATTTGCACATTTTGGTGCTGATCCCAAAATTCAGACTGACGCACATCCTCACATTGGTACAGATAAACTTCCTCTTGTAATCAATAATATGAGAAATGCAATTATTGAGCTGGGAGGAGAGTTCCATTTTGGTGAAAAAGTTACAGGTCTTGTAAAAGAAGGGAATCGGGTAAAAGGTGTAATCTGCGAAAATGTAAAGACTGGAGATTTATCAAGGTTCACAGGAGATGCAATTCTTCTTGCTACAGGCCACTCAGCTTCGGATGTTTATCAGATGCTGGCAAAGGAAGATCCAGAAAGTCTTGAAGCAAAAACTTTTGCCATCGGAGTTCGGGTTGAGCATCCAAGAGAATTGATTGATAGAATTCAGCTTCATGGAAAAACAGGAATGGGGGCTGCTGAATACCGGCTGGTTACTCAGGTGAAAGAAAGGGGAGTGTATTCTTTCTGTATGTGCCCAGGTGGATTTGTTGTTCCTTCCAGTTCCAGTGATAATGAAATTGTTGTAAACGGTATGTCTGCTGCAAAACGTAATTCAAACTGGTCTAATGCAGCAATTGTAGTGGAAACCCGTCCTGAAGATATTCCACAGGAATTTGAAGAAATGGCAATTAAAGCTGGATGTAAAGCATTGTCAGGACTTTATTACAGAACTTATCTGGAAGGTCTTGCAAAATCCCAGGGAGATGGCCAGAGTGCGCCTGCTCAAATGATGACTGATTTTCTTGAAGGTCGAGAATCTCTTTCTTTTCCTAAAACCAGTTATACTCCAGGTCTTAAAAGCTCTCGTTTGGACCAATGGCTTCCGTCATGTATTTCCAGCAGGCTTAAACAGGGTTTTGAAGATTTCAATAAAAGCATGAAAGGTTTTATTTCAAAAGATGCATTAATGATTGCCATTGAAACAAGAACAAGTACACCTGTAAGAATTCTTAGAAACAAGGATACAATGGAATGCAATGGACTAAAAGGACTATATCCTTGTGGTGAAGGAAGTGGATATGCAGGTGGAATTGTGTCTTCTGCAATGGACGGTGAAAACGCCTGTACAAAAATTACAGAAAGTCTTTTGTAAAAACAGATAAATTAAATGCTTTTAAAAAGTAAAGGGACTGTCCCCAAAGTAATGAGTGTAGCGCTCATTGAGCTCGTCGAAATGACTGCTACACTATATACGGTGGTTTCGATAAACTCAACCACCGTAATGCATACTTATTGGACAGCCCCTTTGATAACCCCTCGATAAACTCAAGCCGATTAGAGCAACGCTTATAGATACTGGATGGTACCAGGTGAATTGCTTGTTCAGCTTATGTCTAAATATTACTTTATAGGGGGGTACCTGTAAATAAAAATTTTTTAGAAAATTTTGAAATTTAGTATTTTTTTTAATTGGAATTTTACAATATGGTAGAAAAACATGGTAGTTTTAACGAAATTACCATGTTTTATAGTACAGAATCCAGAAATTGCTGCAATCTTTCAGTTTTAGGATTGTTAAAAATTTCGTATGGAGTACCTTGTTCTGCAATTTTTCCACCATACATGAACCAAACACGGTCTGCTACCTCACGGGCAAATCCCATTTCGTGGGAAACAACAACCATTGTCATACCGTCGTTGGCAAGATCTTTCATTACATTAAGAACTTCACCTACCATTTCAGGGTCCAGGGCTGATGTTGGTTCATCAAAAAGTATTACATCCGGATTCATGGCTAAAGAACGGACAATGGCAATACGCTGTTTCTGTCCTCCAGAAAGACTTGAAGGGTAAGCATCTGCTTTGTCCAGTAAATCTACTCTGGCCAGAAGTTCACGGGCTTTTTTCTCTGCTTCTTCTTTTGACTGGAGCTTTAGTGTAATGGGTGCAAGAGTAATATTGTGAAGAACACTCAGGTGTGGAAACAGATTGAAGTGCTGGAATACCATACTCATTTTCTGTCTTACGGTATCAATATTTGTATTTTGGTCGGTTACATCAACACCATTAAAAAAGATGTTTCCTGAATCTGGAGTTTCAAGCATATTCAGGCATCGGAGAAAAGTACTTTTTCCGGCTCCTGAAGGTCCGATAATTACGATTTTTTCACCTTTATTGATGTGTTCTGATACATCGTTGAGAATTATATTGTCACCGAATTTTTTTGTAAGATTACGAACGTCGATCACTTTTTGCCATCCTTTTTTCGATTAAACCGAAGAGTTTTGTTAGACCAAGTGTAAGACACAGGTAAATTGTTGCACAGGAAAGAAGTGGAATCCAGGCGTTATATGTGGCGTTGCGGATATTGTCACAGGCTTTCTGAAGATCCATAACTGCAATAAAACTGGCAACGGAAGTTTCTTTAATCAAAGTAATGAATTCGCTGGCGTAAGTTGGAAGACTGGTTCGAATAGCCTGCGGAAGAATGATTTTTATAAGAGTCTGATTTTTTGATAAACCAAGTGATCGGCCTGCTTCAGTCTGCCCAATATCAACACCTTGAATACCTGCACGGAAAATTTCCGTACAATAAGCCCCTGAGTTTATACCAAAGGCGATTATGGCTACAACTAGTTCATTGCTCAATCCCATTGGAGAAAAAATAACGAAGTAGAAAATCATGAGCTGTGTGGCCATTGGAACACCGCGGATAAGAGTTGTGTAAACGTTGGAAATACCGCGAAGAATTTTGTTTTTTGAAATTTTCATGAGAGCAAAAATGCATCCCAATACAGAGCCAATAAGAATGGCACATAAGGCAATTAAAAGAGTGGCAACAAGACCTTTGGGAATAAGCACCCAGCGTCCGTGGCCAAACATTACGTCTATAAAATCGGTTAACATTTTTACTCCAATGTGTTTTGTTAAATAAATATGGGGACCGGCACCAATCCAAGTCCCCTTAAATCAGCTATTTTCTGATAATGATAACCTGGCGGCTTTCAAAGTATGGTTCTGAGAAGTCAACGTATTTAGCACGTTCTTCTGTAGCAGTCATACCAGCAGCAACAAAATCAATAGCACCAGAGTTTACGGCTGCAATAAGTGAATCAAAAGCCATATCCTGAATAATCAATTTTTTACCAAAATCGTTGGCGATGTAAAGACTCATAGTTGCATCGAAACCAACTACTTCAGAGCCTTCCATGTATTCAAATGGAGGGAAAGCAGCGTTTGTTCCCATTTTTACAGTATCTTTTACATCAAGACCTTTAAGTGAAGGGATTTTGATTTCTCCGTCAGCAGGCATGAAAGCGTTGATGAGAGCTTCATAGCGGCCATCTTTTCTCATGGCAGCAATTGTTTTATTGATTGAATTAAGAAGTTCTGTGTTACCTTTTTTTACAGCAATTGCATAAGTTTCAGTTGCATATTCAGCTGGAAGAATCTTAAGTTTTTTGCTGTTGCGTTTTACAATTTCTTTTGATGGAAGTTCATCAAGAATGATGGCATCAATGGCACCGTTTGCAAGAGCCATGCCAGCTTCAATACCGGTTTTGTAGGATTTTACTTTTGCGCCTTCAATTTCTTCAGCATACATTTCACCTGTTGTTCCAGCCTGAACACCGATTGTTTTTCCAACCAAATCTTCTGGTCCGTTAATTACAACCTTTTTTTTGGCTGCAAATGCAGTTGATGAAAGAATAGCAGCGGCTGCTAATACAATAGCAAATTTTTTCATTATTTTTACCTCTAGAATAATAAAATTGATATAATTAGTTTATCATTTTTTTAGCAGGCTGAAAATACTTGAAGAACTTCTTTTTCTTGCAAAGGACGCTGATAGTGGAATCCCTGAATAAAGTCGGCTCCTGTGGAACGAACCATGTTGTCCTGAATGTCGGTTTCAACACCTTCAACAACAGTTTTGAGTCCCTGGCTCTGGAAAAAATTTATGAGGCTTGTAAAAAAATTGCATACTTTGGAGCTTTCTTCCATCATAAGCATGGAGCTTCGGTCAATTTTGATTGTGCGGAAAGGCAGATTTACAACATTTGCAAAATTTGAATATCCTGTTCCAAAATCATCCAGGTAGAACACAATGCCTTTTTCGGAGAATTTCATCATTCTTTCCTGAATTACTTCAAAATTATCGATAATAATGCTTTCTGTAATTTCAATAATGATGCGGGAAGTATCCAGATTATACTTTTGGATTACAGACATTACGTTTTCAACAATATTAGGGTTCATCAACTGGTAAACGGAAAAATTAACTGTTACAGCAGGAATTGCATCTGGATTTTCACTCATGAATTTACAGATTTTTTCAAAAGCAACATTCCCCAGTTTTTCTATAAGCCCTTTCTTTTCTGCAATTGGAACAAATTCTGCAGGCGAGATATTACCAAGCTTTGGATCAAAAAGGCGGGAAAGACATTCACAGTATTTGAATTTATTGTTTTTTACATCGAAAATAGGCTGGTAATATACCTGATAATTTAACGAATCAACATAAAGCTCTTTCTGGAGTATCTGGTAAATTGTATCTTCCCTTTCCATTTTGTCGGTAAGATTTGAATCACAGACAAGGATATCATTTGATTTGCCGCGAACTCCTTCAGCAAGAAGACGATTCAGAATGATTAAAGCCTGGTTGTAGGTTCGTGCATCTTGAGGAATTGTGAGCATTGCACATTTTAATTCAACTTTAATTAGTCGTCCGTCAGATGTAACGGTAGTTGCAAGATCGTTGCAGAGGGGTGGAAGTTTTTTTTCGATTTCATCTTTTTTTGGGCTTAAAATGATGTAGCGGTCGTGCCCCATAAGATAAACGTGTTGACCAAAGTTACTTTCAAGGCGTTTACCAAAAGGAAGGAAAATTCCGTTAATTGTTGCTTCATCCAGGTTTTCAGAAAGTTCACCATAGTTTTCAATATGAATGAGACACATCTTGAAATTGGATCTTAAATAATTATTGAAAATTTTCTGAAAATGGCGTTCAGTTGGCAGACCGGAAGTAATGTCGTAATCCATAATATCTGCCTGAATTGTAATGAACAGCAGAAGAATTGTGGCCATGGCAGATGTACCGCTCATAATCCATTCACTTTTGAAGAATTGAATCATGGAAATAAGCAGGGAAACTACAGGATAAAGAATAAAAACTTCGATAAGCCGTTTTGAAAGCATTCTTTTGTTGTGGTTTAAATTGTAAAAAAGGAAAGCGGCGTAATAAGCAGTTAATGCGTATGTGATATTTTTTAATGCTCCGCGGGTATAACCAGATGCTTCATTGTAATAGAAAATGCAACCGGTTTTAATATTCAAAGTGATGATAATAAAGGAGATTGTAAGAGGGGTGAAAAGAAAATACATTGCAGCTCTAAAATGGCGTTTGCGCAGTGACATGAACATGTATCCGTAAAAAGCCAGAGCAAACGGAGATGCCATTAGAAGATAAAAATATATTGTAGTTACTGTAGTGCAAAAACTATGTGGAAGAGACTGCCAGTTTTCTATACAAAGAACGGAGATAATATTTGTAAAGGTGGATGCAGTAAGCAGGATACAGTTAAGTTCAAAATATTTGTGTGCTCGTCCTTTACGGGAAGAAGAGCCGATAACATTAAAAAGTAATACCAGTGAAAGAATAAATACGCTTAATTCGCCAAGTGAATTGTAATTAGTCATAATATATCTCTATGAGTATATCATTTTTCTCCATTTTCTCAAGTGCCCTCAGTGTATTTTAGCAAAAAAAAGGGCTGTCCAATAAGTTTGCATTGCGGTCATTTAGTGTAGCAGTCATTTCGACGAGCTCAATGAGCGCTACACTCATTACTTATTGGACAGCCTCTTCTTAGTCAAAACGGGAGAAACTAGTCTTCCATTTTTTTGTAATCTTCGAAGGTTTTTGCTACTTCATCATCTGGTTTTGTGCAGAGACTTACTACAAATGCAACAACCAGAGTTACAATGAATCCTGGAAGGATTTCGTATACACCAAAGATTGAAGCAACTGAAGAAGGAATGTTGTGCCATGCAACTACTGTAATAAAGCCTGCAATAAGTCCTGAAGCAGCACCAGCAGAAGTACAGCGTTTCCAGAAGAGGGCAAGGAAAATCAATCCACCAAATGTAGCACCAAATCCAGCCCAGGCATATGAAACCAGACCGAAAATTGAATCGTTATTTGGAAGAAGACAGAGAACAAAAGCTACTGCAGCAACAGCAAAAACTGTAATGCGGCTTACAAGAAGAACTTTCTTTTCATCTGCATCCTTGTTGATAAGTCCTTTGTAAATGTCCAGAGAAACTGCAGAAGAAGCAGACAAAAGCTGAGAGTCGGCAGTAGACATAGAAGCGGCCAGAATTGCACAAAGGAAAATACCTGCAATGAAAGCAGGGTACATTTTAAGCATTGATTCACTGAATACTGTTTCAGCAGTTGATCCGTTCAAAAGTGAAGGCAGCAGGTAAACAGTTCCAAGAGTACCAATTACGAAAGCACCGATGTAAGCAATAATCATCCAAATGATTCCTACGCGGCGGGCAGTTGTAATTTCTTTGTTTGATCGGATTCCCATGAAGCGGATGATGATGTGAGGCATTCCAAAATATCCAAGACACCATGCAAAGGCAGAAACTGCACTCATAACACCGAAATTCTGATTTGCTTTGAATACGCTCTGAAGGTCAGCGTTGAACTCACCGGCCAAAGCTTTTACACTGAAGTCCTGTGCTTTTGCAATTGCATCGGAAGGTCCACCAAGAGCAATAACTGCAATGAGTCCAGAAATGATGAATGCAACGAAAATCAATGTTCCCTGAACAAAGTCTGTTGTACAAACGGCTCGGTAACCACCAAGAATTGTGTAAGAAAGGATAACTACAAGACCAATCACCATACCAATGCGGTAGTTCAATCCAAATACAGACTGGAAAAGCTTTCCACAGGCTACGAAACCTGAAGCAGTATAAATTGTGAAGAAGAATACGATGAGTACAACCGAAATAACAGCACAAAGATTGCTTTTGAAACGGTTTTTGAAGAAACCTGGAATTGTGATTGCATCACCATAAGCAATTGAACATTTGCGAAGTGGTTTTGCAACGATAAGCCAGTTTAGATAAGTACCTACGATAAGTCCCAAGGCTGTCCAGATTGTTTCTTTGATTCCACCAAGATAACAAAGTCCAGGAAGACCCATAAGAAGCCATGCAGAAGAGTCTGAAGCTTCGGCAGAAAGGGCAGTAACCCAAGGTCCAAGTCCACGACCACCAAGAAAGAAATCTTTGGCATCATTTGTTTTTTTTGAACTGCGGACTCCGATATAAATCATGAATCCCAGATACAGTACGAAGGCAAGAATTTTGCCAATCAGTGTTGCTGTCATTTTTGACTCCCAAAAGATATTGTTAATAGAAACATTTTACCAAAAAATTCAGTAATACGCAATTGACCACAGTCCTACTTTAGAAAATCCCATGGACTCGTAAAGATTTAGGGCCGCTGTGTTTTTTTCTTTTACGAACAGACTGGCATATTTTCCACTGCGGAGAATTCTGTTACAAAGCGTTGCAACCAGTGCTCTTGCAAAACCGTACCGCCGGAACTGAGGACTGGTGTAAACTCCGCCAATCTGTACAAAGTTCCATCCAGAGCCGCTGGTATTTGCTTTGGCCTGGGGTGTACCGTCCACTTCAACTGAAAGTACAATCTGTGATTTTAAATTCTGGTGAAGAGTTGCCTGTACATAAGAATCACTTACTGTGTGATCAGGGCGGGCAACTTCAATATTCAGATAATCTTTTTGCAAGGTTTTTAGTGATTCAAGACTGTCTATGGTAAAAGCACATGGAACAATTTCTTCGCCACCGGAAAGGGCTGTATAGGATTTATCAAAAATACCTTCACGTTTTTCCATAAGAATGTAGTCGTATCGGTAGGCTATTGCTTTTCCTTTGGCTGCAAGAATTCCTGCAATAAAATCAGTTCCGGTTCTATCTCCATTTATGGAAAAAATTTCATCCGTATTAAAAAGAGGGGAAATCAGGCGTGCAATTTCATCACAAGGACTGGGTATGCAATGGGTGATGATTTTTTCGTTTCCAATAACTGCCTTGCACTGCTGATTGTCAAAAACAGCAAAAATATCCGTGCTTTCTTTTTTTATCAGTTCACAAAGTCTGATACAGGCACTTTCCCACTGAAGAACAAATTTTTTTACAAGAGTTTTTTCGTTGTCAGTCAGATTTTTAAATTGAAGAACTTGCATCATCTTAGAAAATAGAAGAAACCGGCAGTAATACGCGGACTCCGGTCTGCAGAAGAAGGCCTGCGTAAACGGAATCAGTGAAAGGAAGAACAGATCCATCAGGTTTATTGTAAACGGTATAACTTAAATCCTGTACAAACTGAAGCTTCCATTTGCTGTTTACAATGGATGGTGTGTTTACGGAAATACCAATGATTCCAGGGAAGAAAGATGCTTCACAAGGGTCTTTTGTTCCAGGAAGCTTTGGCGTGCCCAAGGTAATTACAGGTCCTGCATAAAAACGGAAATAATCGTTAAAAGCCAGAGAAAATAGAATTGGAATCTGCATATGATTCATAGCAGTGTTAATGCGGATTGTAGTTCCAATTCCAGGTTTTAACGGATTATTTTCGTAAAAAGCACCGGCGTAAATATCTACACCGCGGAAGTTTGGCATGAAAGTGTTAGGCAGAAAAAGAGACCAGTCGCAGTAAAATGATGATTCCACTGTGATATTTGAAAGAAAACCCTGAAATCCGGTAGCAGAAGATGAACCTTGGGTGTTATAGATTGAACCTGATGAAGATGAAGAAGAACTGCCGTTTTTATTTGTTTTTGATGAAGCCAGTTTTTCTTTTCCCGCAGGAAGAAAACGTCCTCCCCCTGCATAATGGCTTTTCCAATAACTTTCCTTAAGTGAAGAAAGAATAACTCCTGTATTAGGACCGTCGCTTACTGCAGAAATGAACTGATTGTTTCCAATGTAGATGCCCACATGTGAGATATCACCAGAGCTTGTAGTTTTAAAGAATACTAAATCACCTGCTTCCAGATCAGAATTGCTGATTTTACTGCAGTAATTGTAAATGGCCTTTGCTGTGCGGGGAAGCTGTTTTCTAGCTCCTTCCCGGGCAACATGATAAATTAGTCCTGAACAATCAAATTGATTTGGACCTGTAGCACCCAAAACATAAGGACAGCCTATATATTTTTTTGCTTCGGTCACCATATTCTGACGGAGAACCAGAGCGTGTTCAGCAGAAATTTCATTGGCACAAAGCTTTACAGAGCAAATAAAAAACAAAGTAATAAACGCGAAAACGATTTTCTTTATGCCTGCCTTATTTGTAATCTTATCCATATTCATATTATCGAAGGAAAATCAGGGGATGTAAAGTTTTTTTGAGAGCCTGCACAGAGAGCCTACAACGGTGTAAAAAGTTTTGCTATTTTGTTAATCCTGGGTTAAAATAGCGATAATTAATATTTTTTTTCTATTGAAATGGAGTAAATATGGCAAAGCAGATTGAACGAAACCCCTGGAAACATTTGGATGAATACCGTGGATCAATAATTAAAGGTGAATGGCCTACATTTCCTGAACTTATAGAAATTCAGGTAAAAAGGTTTCCTGACCGCCCTTGTTTTACTGATTTTGATGGTCCTGATGGTTCAAAAAATACTCTTACTTACAGCCAGGTTTATGAAAAAATCAAGGTGCTTGCAGCCTACATGATTGAAGCTGGAGTAAAAAAAGGTGACCGCGTAATTGTAACCGGAAAAAACTCTCCTCAATGGGGAATTGTTTATTTAGCTACTTTCTTTGCCGGTGGAATTATTGTTCCTGTTGATAACGGACTTCACGAAAATGAAGCTGCTAATCTTGTTCGTGCAAGTGATCCAAAGCTTATTTTTAGTGATGAAGAAAAATTTTCATATTTAAAAGACAATTTTTCATCTGTAAAAGTACTTTCCCTCAGTCCAAAATTTGCTGATGTTTATGTATACGATCTTAAAGCTTCTGGTGAAGTAGAACCAAATGAGCCTTGTGTTGAAAATGATACAGCAGCCATTCTTTTTACTTCAGGAACAACTGGAAATCCAAAAGGTGTAATGCTCACTCATAAAAACCTTATTTCCGACGGTTTCATTGCCCAGACAAATCTTGATATTTACCACACAGATGTTTTTTACGCACTTCTGCCGGTTCATCACGCTTATACAATGCAGGCTGCTTTTATCTGTCCTCTTCAGGTTGGTGCTGAAATTGTGTTCGGAAAGAGTATGGCGGTAACTCGTCTTATGAAGGAGCTTCGGGAAGGAAAAATCACCATTATGCTGGGAGTTCCACTTCTTTACAATAAACTTATGGCTGGAATCCAGAAGGGACTTAAGGCTAAAGGTCCTGTTGTTGTAGGACTTATGTCTTTCCTTGAAGGTATTTCTTTCTTTGTAAAAAATGTATTTGGTAAAAATATCGGAAAATCTCTGTTTAAGGCTGTACTTAAGCAGGCAAACATCTATACACTGCGAGTTGCAATCTGTGGCGGAGGTCCGTTGGCATCAAGTGTATTCAAAAAATACAATGCAATGGGTATTGATTTCATTCAGGGGTACGGACTTACAGAAACTTCACCAATCATCACATTGAATCCGGTAGAACACTTTAAGATTGAATCTGTTGGACGTGACTTTTCTCCTTATGAGGAAGTTAAGATTGTTCCTGTTGATGGAATTGAACCTGGAGAAAAAGGAATTGGTGAAATTGTTGTAAAAGGACCTATGGTAATGCAGGGGTACTACAACATGCCTGAAGAAACTGCTAAAATGTTTACATCTGATGGATTCTTTAAAACCGGAGACTTGGGTTGGATGGACCAGGAACATTACGTTATGCTTTGTGGTCGTGCTAAAAACCTTATTGTTACTGCCGGTGGAAAGAATGTTTATCCTGAAGAAATTGAAGATGCCTTCCAGCTGGTAAGCGAAGTTCAGCAGATTGTTGTTCAAGGCTATCTTGATACTGATGGAAAATCAGAGCTTATAGAAGCACTGATCTACCCAAGCGATGACTGTCTTAATGCATTGTCTGTATCACGAGAGAATTCCGCTTCCGATGAAAAGGTTAAGGCCTGTATTGAAGGTGAAGTTGAAAAGGTAAATAAAAACCTTGCTTCTTACGCCAAGATTACAAGAGTTACAGTTCTTGCTGAACCTCTGGCCATGACTACAACACAGAAGGTAAAACGAAACTATAAGAAGTAGATATGAAAAATAAGCAGAAGAATGAACTGGCAGTGTGCGGATTTGCGGCTGTAAAAAAGCTTGAAAAAAAGCATGCAGACAAAATTACAAGACTGTATTTTACGGAAGATAGAGCTCCTCTTTTTGGTGGACTTTGTAAAAAACTGGCAAAAGAAAAGAAATTTTACCGCCAGGTAGAAGATGCCAAAGAACTGGAAAGTCTTGCAAAAACTGTACACCACCAGGGCGTTGTTGCCTTCATTGAATCTCCTGTGATTCAGCAGCTGGATTCAGATGTGGTAAACCAGTGGGTAGAAAAACATGAACACGCCATTCTTCTGGACCGAATTGGAAATGCAAACAATTTTGGTGCCATTGTGCGAAGTGCCGCATTTTTTGGCATCAAAAACATTATTATTCCAATGGATGAAAGACAAAGTTCAATTACAACCAGTTCTTATCGTGTGGCAGAAGGCGGCATGGAATATGTGAACATTTTCTGTGTTCAAAATATGGAACGTCTTCTGGAAGTTCTCAAAGGTAAAATGATCCGCGTTGGTACAAGTCTTAAGGCCAAAAAGAATGTAAGCTTCCTTGGAAAAATTGCTTCTGATAATCCTGTTCTTGTTATTCTTGGAAATGAAGAAAGCGGTATTTCAGATATGGTTGAACGAAACTGCGACGAACTGGTGATCATTCCTTTTGCCGGTATGAATGAAGGTTTTAAGGAAGGCCTTGTTGATAGTCTTAATGTGGCTCAGGCAGCTTCCATAATCTGTTACGAGCTTACCAAAAAATAGAATCTGGAACTATATTCCAAAAAAAAACTATTTGTGTTATCTTATCGCCATGAAAAATAGAAATTTAACAAAAAGCCTTGCCATGACTGGCTCATTTAGTGCACTTGTAGTAGTTCTTGGTATCACTAAACTTGGTTTGATTCCACTTGGACCTACAGCTTCTATCACTATTCTCCAGATTCCGGTAATCCTCATTGCTATGCTTTGCGGATGTGTTGAATCTTTGGTTGTTGGACTTTCTTTCGGCGTACTTTCTCTTGTACAGGCCGCTATGAGTCCTTCTGGTGTTTTAGATCCATTTTTCGTGAATCCACTTATTTCAATTCTTCCACGAATACTTCTTGGTCTTGTATCCTGGCTTTTGTGGAAGGGATTTATTGCAGTAAAAATGCCTAAAGTACTTGCTGCAGCTTTTGCAGGATTTATTGCAACTGTAGCTCATACTGTAATGGTTATTGGTTGCCTTTATATTTTTGGAAATGGTGTAAAAGAAGCTATGGGTGGAGCCGGTTACTTTGCAGTAATGGGACTTCTCCTTCCACAGGCTTGTCTTGAAGCTGCTGCATCAACAATTGTATGTGCCGCTGTTTCAGGCCTTCTTTTTGTTTCAAAAAATAAAAAATCTAAGCTTTCACAGGAAGAAGATTAGTGCGAATTGTTATCGTAGGGGCAGGTTTTACTGGTGTTCAGCTGGCAAAACTGCTCATCAATGAAAAAAATCAGGTTACTATCATCGATAATGATGAAACAAATGTACGTCACTGTTCAAATCAGCTGGACTGCAATGTAATCTGTGCTGATGGTAACAATCTTGAAGTGCTGGAAGATGCAAATATTGCAAAAGCCGATGCTTTGGTTTGTGTTACCTCTTCTGATGAAGTAAATATGATTACCTGTTCTCTTGTGGATGCGGTTTATCCTAAAGTTCTGAAGATTGCACGGGTACGAAATTATGCCTACTATGTAAACACTGCCTCTGCAGAAAAAAAGCATTCCGATGATGCTTCACATCGTCCCCTTTATGGCATCAATTATATGATCCATCCGGACGTTGAAGCTGCCAAGGCTATTGTTGAAACTGTAGCCAACGGTGCCATCGGAAATGTTATTTCATTTGATGATTCTGATATTGAAATAGCCCGCATCCGTGTTGAAGAAAATTCTTCATTTGATGGAGTGGCCTTAAAAGATCTTCGTTCACTTAGTGACGTTCATTTTCTTGTTACTTATGTTGAACAGGATGGAGAAACAAGTCTTCCTTCGGGAAATACAGTTTTCCACTCTGGTTGTACTGTTGGTGTTCTTCTTTCTAAAAAAGATCTTCCTGCTGTTATGGAGCTTTGTGGTTCCCGTCAGAAAGAACTAAAAAAAATAGCTCTTATTGGAGCCGGACGTATTGGTACAATTGTTGCCGAAAAAATCATCAAGCCTCAGAAAAATACAGTTCTTTCAAAGCTTTTTACAAATCTTCCAAACAAACGTAATTCTGACTTCGTAATTATTGACAGTGATGAACAGATTGCCAAGGAAGCTTCAGTTAAATTTCCTGATGCCCGAGTTTTCTGTGCTGATGCAACAGACGAAAACTTTTTAAACGAAGAAGGTATTACCGATTTTGATCTGGCAATCTGTGCTACTCACAACCACGAAATGAATATGGTTCTGGCAGCTTTCCTGGAATCTCTTGGAGTTAAACAGACTGTCTCTCTGGTAACAAGTTCTGCTTTTGCAGGCATAGCATTAAAACTGGGAGTAGATGTTCCAATTCCTTTGCGGGATTCCGTTGTTGATTCTATTATGAGTCACCTTAGGGGAAAAGCTGTTCAGGAGGTTCATACCATTAATGAAGGGGAGCTTGAGCTGGTAGAATGCGTAGTTTCAGAAAAAGCCCGTTTCAATGGTAAAACTTTAAGCGAAATCTCAAGTCCTGGTGAATTTCTGGTGCTTCTTAATCAGAAAGCCCATAAGGAAAATCTGGAGCTGGTAAACGGTGCTACCCGTATTGAAACCGGTGACAGGGTTGTTCTTATAACAAAATCCGAAATCAGCAAGAAAATCCTGGAAAATTTTGCATAAAAATTTGCAAAAAAATCCCCATATAGTGCACATAAAGTCTCTTTTCTGTTAAAATAGTTCTTTGCTATGAATTATGAAAATCCACTGATTGTTCAGGGCGACAGAACTTTACTTCTTGATGTCCATGCTCCTTTGGCAGATGAATGTCGTAACGATCTTATTCCATTTGCGGAATTGGAACGTTCACCTGAGCATCTTCACACATATAGACTTTCACCTCTTTCTTTATGGAATGCAGCCAGCGCCGGATTTACTGCTGACGATGCCGTTGCTGTTCTTGAAAAATATGCCCGATATGACGTACCAGCATCAATTCCAGTGTGGATTCGTGAAGTCAGTGGAAGATTCGGGGCCCTTCGTATTGTTCCGGCTGCTGTTGAATATGAAACTCCTGTTTTGTATCTTGTAAGTAAGTCTCCTTTTGCATTCCGTGAAATTTCCCATCTGAAATCATTTAAGGAGCTTCTTGTCCCTTTGCAGCCAGGTGATCTGCAGGTTCCTGATGGAGTGGAGCTTTCCGACGATGAAAAGAAATATGCTTTTATGTTCCAGCTGACAAACCGGGGTACCATCAAACAAAAGCTTCTGGATATTTCCTGGCCTGTAAAAGATGAAGTTCAGCTTGCCGATGGAGAACCTTTGGAAATAAAACTGCGGGAAATCTGTGAAAGTGGCGTGCCATTTAATGTACGGGATTATCAGGTAAACGCAGCAAAAGCATTGGTTGGCGATAAAAGGGCTGGAACTGGTTTTGGTACTATTGTTCTGCCTTGTGGAGCGGGAAAAACAATTGTTGGTATGGAGATTATGAGTCTTCTTCAAACTTCAACATTGATTGTTACAACTAATATTTCTGCTGTCCATCAGTGGATGAACGAGCTTCTTGATAAAACTGAACTTACACAAGATCAGATTGGCGAGTATTCTGGCGAAAATAAAGTGATTAAGCCTGTTACTGTTGCAACTTATCAGGTGCTTACATGGCGGTCAGATGAACAGAGTCCATATCCACATTTTTCAATCTTCCATGAACGTCCTTGGGGACTTATTATTTATGATGAGGTTCATATGCTGCCAGCTCCTGTTTTCCGCGTTGTAGCTGAACTTCAGGCTGTGCGCCGGGTTGGACTTACTGCTACCCTTGTTCGCGAAGACGGTTGCCAGGGACATGTTTTCAGTCTTGTTGGTCCAAAGCGTTACGATGTTCCTTGGAAAGAATTGGAACGTACTGGATGGATTGCCAGTGCAGAATGTATTGAGGTACGCCTGGATTTGCCTTACGCACAGGAACTGGATTATGCAGTTTCTACTGCCCGTGAAAAACACAAAATTGCATCCAATAATCCTGTAAAAATTGACATATGTAAAAAAATTATTGAGGGAAATCCCGAAGACAAGATTCTTGTAATTGGACAATATATTGAACAACTGGAAACTATTGCCAGAGAAACCGGTACTCCAATCATTACGGGAAAAACTCCTACCGCAGAAAGAGACCGTATTTATAAGGATTTCCGTGATGGAAAAATCAGGGTTCTGGTAGTTTCAAAAGTAGCAAATTTTGCAATTGATCTTCCGGATGCCAGTCTTGCTATCCAGGTTTCAGGTACCTTTGGAAGCCGACAGGAAGAAGCTCAGCGCCTTGGACGAATCCTTAGACCAAAAGAACGAAAAAGCCGGTTCTTCACCCTTATTACCCGTAATACAGTGGAAGAAGAATTTGGCTCCAACCGACAGAAATTCCTGGCAGAGCAGGGGTATAGTTATCGCATTATCAGGGAACTGGAGGAGCTTTTATAAATGGATCAGAAAATACTTATGAAAAAGTGGCAGGATTATGTTTCTGCACTTTCCGACAAAGATTTTTCTTCTATTATGCATCTTTATCTTGGTGATTTTAAAACTCCCTATAATAAACAGCGCCTTATTGAACAGCTGGCCTCTTTTCTCCGTGAAAAAAACAATCTTTCCAATATGCTGCTTCTTCTTGATGAAGATGATCTTGCAGTTTTATCGGCTGTGCGCTATCTTCCATCACCAAACAGAACACGATTGTTACGATTTTTTAAAAATCACAGAACGATTGTTCAGCCGGCAGAGCTTTTAGATAATCTTGTAAATCGTCAGTGGATATTCCCTGAAGCAAATCCCTTTGCCCGCAGCAGTGAAGAATTCAATTACCAGTTGAATCCTCTTCTTGTAAATGAGGTTGAAGCCCGTCTTTCCCATGGAAGACTTTTTGACGCTGGAGAAAAGTGCCGTTCGAATCTGGATGACAGTTTTGTTCTTTCCCCATCTTTTCTTGCTTCCCTTTTGTGTTTTATAAAGATACACGGTATTTCCTGCAAAAACGACGGTGCTATCAGAAAAAGTGATCTTAACGCATTGGAAGAAATATTTCCTGGTCGCACAGACTGTATCCGTCTTCTTGTTCAGGGGCTTGTTAGTTTAAAAGTTCTTTATGATGATGGAACTGGCATTTGTGTTGATGATAAGCGTCTTATTGATTTTGCCAGACTGAATCCCGAAAAACAATATATTCTTCTGGCAGTTGCAAGCAGACTTGGATCATCCCGATATACACTTCAAAAAAATGCAGTGCTTCTTCAGAATCTTCTGGCTTCTATTCCAGAAACAGGACTTTCCAAAAATGATATACTGCGCCTGGCCTATTTTGTTAATTCTGAAAGTGATAGCAGTACTTCTTCTGGAAGTGGAAATTCAGAGGGTGGTGGACGATTTGCACGTATGATGGAAATGCATGCAAGAAGTACTTTTGAAAGCAGCGGAGAAGCGGAAGATAACAGCCTGTCTGGCGATTTTATGGAAGTTGTTTTTGATGCAGTTCTAGCTTTTGGACTTGTTCACTGCACTGGTTTTGATGAAAATGATCAGGAAATTTACGTTAAAACTGATTTTTCACAGGTACTTTCCATGGAAGGAAATCCAAAGGTTCTGAATATGACTGGTTCATCCATGGTAACCCTTATGCCAGGACTTTCCCTTTTCAATCTTCTTCCGTTGACAGATTTTTTAAGTCCTGTTAATTGCAGTATTGTAAGTGAATTTGAAATTACAAAGGCTTCTGTTTCCAAGGCTTTTGACAAAGGTTATAATCCACAAAAAATTCTTGAAACCCTTTTAGAGCATACAGCCTATGAACTTCCACAAAGCCTTTCTGCCAATCTTGATGACTGGTACAACGCTTATTCTGCTGTTTCTCTTTTTAAAGGTTATGTTCTTCGTGTAAAAGATGAAAATCTTGCTGAAAAAAATCCGAAAGTGGCTTCTCATATTGTAGAAAAGATTGCCACTGGTGTGTATCTTCTTGATATTCCTCCTGAGAACACAGAAAATGATTTTATCAGGGAAACAGGACTTAATCTTCTTTCCAAAGTGCGGTCTGCTTCTAAAAGACGAGAATATATGCCGTTTCCTGTTTTGAGGGAACCTTCTGGAATCAGTCTTAAAATTGGAAAAGAATTTCTTGGTTCGGAAGATGAACAAAAGCGTACTTCCGTGGAAGCTTCATTTTACATCAGCATGTCGGAAAAAATTAAGGAAAAGGGACTGCCAGAAATTCAGACTCTTGTTCTTCTAGATAAGCTTCGTCATAGACTGATTGTAAATGAAAGCCAGCTTTCTTCAAATATGATTCATATGGAAGTACTGCAGGCACGTGGAACTGATTATCAGGGGAAGCTTCACCTTCTGGAGTCCAGCTCCAAAAAGAATGATGCACTGGTGGAACTGCTTGTTCCTGATGAAAAAGATAATCTGCTTCAGAAAAAGTATATTGGTCGTGTTCAGGATATTTTTACCAATGAAAATGGACTGCAGATTCATTTCTATGTTGAAAAAACATGTGCAATTCAAGTTTTCAGCGTAAGCCAGATTTCCCAAGTAACAACACTTTGTTCACGTTAAATAAAAAGGGACTGTCCCAAAAGTCCAACTTACTGTGGTTGAGCCTGTCGAAACCACCCAACTACGCATATGTGGAACTAACCTAAAAAGGCACTGTCCCAAAAGTAATGCGTGTAGCGCTCATTGAGCTCGTCGAAATGACTGCTACACTAAATATGGTGGTTTCGATAAACTCAACCACCATAATACAAACTTATTGGACAGCCCCTTTGCTTTATTAGTTCAAAGAACCGTCAATAGTTTTGATTGTTCCGTCAGGATTGAATTCCATTTCAACGAATTTGATGTTGCGTTTCTGGTTGATTCCACCTGAAAGTTCACAGTCGTGGTAGAACAGGTACCATTTACCTTTAAATTCTACACAGTAATGGTGGTTTGTCCATCCAAGAACTGGTGTAAGAAGTACACCCTGATATGTGTATGGACCGTAAACATTTTTTGAAGTAGCGTAACAGATGTTGTGTGTATCACCTGTTGAGTATGAGAAGTAGTAAGTATCTCCTCGTTTGAACTGACATGGAGCTTCAAAGTAACGGCGATCGTGATCTTTACCTTTAAGAGGCTCTCCGTTTTCGTCAAGAATAACTACATCACGTGGTTCTTCGGCAAAAGACTTCATGTCGTCAGCCATTTTTGCAATTTTACCGCAAACTGCAAGTTCATCACCTACAGGTTCATTGTTTTTTTCATCGTAAACATTGTTGCGGTATTTATCCAGCTGTCCGCCCCAGATTCCACCGAAGGTCAAATACTGTTCACCGTCTGTATCAGCGAAAATACATGGATCGATTGAGTAAGAACCTTTGATTGGTTCAGCTTCTGGAATAAAAGGACCTGCAGGATTTTTAGAAGTAGCAATACCAATGCGGAACATTCCGTTTTTATCCCGGGCTGGGAAAACAAAGTAATATGTATCGCCTTTTTTTCCACAGTCTGGAGCCCAAACCTGTTTGCTGGCCCAAGGAATATCTTTTACATCAAGAACTTTTCCACAATCTTTTGGGAAATGTTCAGTGTCTTCCATTACGTATACATGGTAATCCTGCATATCATACTGATCACCGTTATCATTATTTTCTACATCGATGTCACGGTCATGAGAAGGGTAGATGTAGATTTTTCCGTCAAAAACTTTAGCGGAAGGATCAGCTGTATAGTTATCAGTTACCAAAGGTTTTCTTTGAATCATGTTATACCTCACTTAGAATATTTTGAACTATAATACAGGTTTAGAGAATCGGTGACATTACCTAAGTTGAGTTTTTGGAGAATAGCTAAAACTGCTTGAAATCGTGAATTACACTGATAGCACTTCTAATTTCATAGTCTTTTACTTCGCGGCGGGCAATACTAATCACCTGTTCCACTATGCCTACTGAATCGGCAACTCCCTGGAGAACCATTGTATTTCCATCAATAGAAGCATGAAGAAAATCAACTTTAACCTTGTATTCAAAAAGCAGTTTGTTTACAAATGATTGTGCTGTTTTCATCCGTAAAATCTGATCCATGCCGTTTTTTTCGTCTTCTTGGGAAACTGCGGCTTTTACAGCGGCAACAATGATGTTGGAGGCTCTTTCTTCGTTGTAAATGCCTGTGTTGATTACCATATTATAGTTTGTGGAATCTTCAACATTTACATTGTAAAAAGCTTTGTGAAATCCTTCACGGTTTGTGTCACTTTCGTCAATTCGATTACGGGCCTGGCGTTCAGTCCAGTTTTTTTCTGCCATGAGTCGGTCAACACGGATTTTATTGTCGGCAACTACGCGAAAAGAAAGATGATTGGAAATGCCTGCAAAAGTAGCAAATGCTCCGCGGCCAATTATAACTACGTTATTTGTTTCTGCTTCCTCAAGTAAAGCCAGCTGAAGATGAGCCAGATATTCATCACGGTCTTTAGAAAGAGATGCAAAGAAGCCCGGTTTACGTTCATCATATTTTAGCATTTTTCTTTCATCAAAACCCATTTTCATAAGTTTTTCTTCAATGTATGTTCTGCTGATAAATCTGTACCCCATTTTTTCGGAAACTTTTATACATACTTCATCACCAAGAGCTGCAACTTGTCGTGAAATTGAGATAATAGCCATAGGAACCTCCCAAAAATAAGTTGAAATCAAATGTTCTTTGAATTATGATAAACCATAATCTCAAATTCCGCAAAAAGAATTCAAATAATAGAGGCAAAATTATGACAGATCAAAATGATGAAAAACTGAAATGGACTGAACTTTCCTGTAAAGAACTTCTGGAAACTCCTGTTTTTACAGTAACACAGCGACATTCCCGGAGTGCAGACGGCCTTGAAGGTGATTACATTGTTACAACCTGTCGAGACTGGGTTTTTACAATTCCTGAAATTGATGACGATTTTCTTATGGTAAAACAGTGGCGACACGGAGAAAAAGCCTTGAGCATTGAATTTCCAGGCGGAGTAAACGAATGGGGAGAAGATCCTGCTGTTGGTGCTGAGCGTGAACTGGAAGAAGAAACTGGTTATCGAGCAGGCAAACTGGAAAAAATCGGTGTATTGAATCCTAATCCGGCTATCAATTCAAATCATATTCATATTTTTGTGGCAAAAGATCTGGTTAAAGTTGGAGATCAGAAGCTTGATCATGACGAATACGTAAACTGTTTCCGAATGAAAAAAAGTGAAGTACTAAAAAAAATGGGCACACCGGAATTCCAGCATGCCCTTATGGTTAGTGCTATAGGATTGTACCTTAGCCGTTAAGTTTTTTGATAATTACAGGCAGTTCTGCATCAACCTTGTCATTTTCAAGCTGACAGGTCCCTGCGTTGTGGTGACCGCCTCCACCGTATTCAAGACAAATGTCTCCAATAGAAACTTTTGAATTCTTGTTTACGATTGATTTTCCAATCATTACAGCTGTGTTCTGTTTCTTGAAGCCCCATGCAACGTGTACAGAGATTTCAATTTCAGGATACATGGCGTATACAAAGAAACGGTTTCCTGTGTAGATGATTTCTTCATCACGGAGATCAAGAACAAGAACTTTTCCTTCAATTTTGTGGATGCGTTCAATCTGTGCCTTGAATTTTTCCTGCTGGTCAAAGTACATTTCAACTCGTTCTTTAACATCTGGCAGTTCCATAATTTCGTCGATTGAGTGGAAACGACAGTAATCAATAAGCTCCATCATCAAGTCGTAGTTTGAAATACGGAAGTCATGGAAACGTCCAAGACCAGTTCGTGGATCCATAATAAAATGGAGAAGAGTCCATTTTGAAGGATTCAGGATTTCCTCCAGAGTAAAGTCGGCACTGTCACCTTTATCAACAGCAACCATCAGTTCTTCTGAAACAGTTTTGAATTTTTCAGCTCCGCCAAAATAGTTGTAAACTACACGTGCTGCGGAACGAGCTTTTTCATCAATGATCAGGTTTGGATACTTCTGAACTTCCAGGCGTTCAGTTTCACTCATGTGGTGATCAAAAGATAATTTTACTCGTGGATCGAAAGGAAGGTTTGTGGTGATATCGTCACCTGTAAATTCAATCTTTCCATCCTGAACATCTTTTGGATGAACAAATTTAATTTCATCAATCATGTCCAGTTCTTTGAGCATCATGGCACATGCAAGTCCGTCAAAGTCGCTTCGTGTTACAAGTCTTCGCATTTATTTACTCCTCGTTTTAGCGGATTCCTTTTTGCTGATTATTTTCCACTGTATGGTTCGTATTCTTTTTTAGGATCGTATACACCACTTCGGTATTCACCAGTGATGCTTGGAATCTTCATTTTCATGCCAGGGTGAATAAGGTTTGGATCCTCAGGTTTTGGCATGTTCTGTTTATTTGCCTGGTACAGGTTTTCCCACAAAAGAGGGTTGTTGTAAACATAAGGACGTCCTGAAATGTTCCAGTAACAGTCTTTTGTTTCTGCCCAAGGTTTTACAATGTAATATTCTGGAAGTGGTGTGATTTCTTTAATTCCGGCAAGTGCATCTGAAGACATACGGGCATAACTGATGGCATTTTCAAAATCTTCATCATCGTAGCATTTTTTTGCTCTTTCCAGATTTTCCATAGCTGATGAGAATGCCATTGGGAAGTTCAGATCAGCCTGAATGCTTTCTGCATATTTAATCTTGTTTTCTGCAAGACGGATTGCATCACCAGCGTCTTTACGGGCCAGCATGCTTGCAATGTATGCTTTTGAAAGTGCGGCATTTTCTTCGGCAAGTCGAGAATATTCAATAGCATCATCGTATTCACCTGCATCCAGGGCAATTTCAGCTTTTTTTGTATATTCATCGGCCAGTTTCTGATAAGTGTTGTTTTTGTAACTAGCGGCAAATGCAGTAAATGCAGCTGCCATGATAATCAGTGCTAAAAATACTTTTTTCATTATTCTGCCTCCAGATAATCAACTACAGTGTTGATAACTTCTTCCTCGAAAGTTTCGGCGATGTCTGCTTCGGCAGCTTCAGGATCATCATATTCATCTTCTTCAAGGAGAACTGCATCTTCGTCTTCAATACCGGCAAGGTTTTCGTCGGTGATTGGAAGGTCTTTATCGGCCTGAAGAGCTGCCTGTTCACTTTCTAAAACTTTTGATTTTGCAGCGTCAATTGCGGCCTGAGCAGCAGCGCGTTTTTCAGAAACTACTTCGTAGAGTTCGTCAAAAAGTTCACCTGCTTCGATGTAAAGGTCACAGGCTCGTTCAGGATTCTGCATTGCGTAAGAAGTATCACCCTTCTTGAATGTTTCTGCGGCTTCATTGTAGCGTTCTTTCTGAGAAATAGCGGCTTTTACACTGTCGGCATCTCTTTTTGCTTCAAAGGCTGCAGCACGTGCATCTTTTGCAAGCTTTTTGAATGCAACAAAATAAACTGAATTAAGGGATGCGTAAGCTTTTGCAGCGGCATCCTGAAGTTTTACAGCGGAAAGCTCTTCTTCTTCAAAAAGTTCATCACACTGGTTCAGATAAAGCAAGCCGTCATCATAATCCTTCTGATCAAGCTGAGCCAGTTCCATGTCATCAATCTTGTTTTTAAGAGTGCAGGCTTTTGAGTATGATGAAAGTGCTTCGTAGAGCATTGAAAGACGAGTAAGATCTGCTGTTACGTCTTCACCATTAGCGGCACGTTTTTTTATTGAATCGAAAGTTTCATCCAATTCATCAAGGATTCCTGGGGCAAAATCTTTAGCACCAGATTCAATGGCCTTGTTTCGAAGGTCTTCAATTTTTGCAATAACAGCATCAATGTCGGCTGGGTCTGCAGTTTCAGAAGCTTCTGTATCGTTGATTTTTTCAGAGTCTTCTGTTTCTTCAACCTGTTCTACTGCTGTAGGAGCGCTTGTAGTTGTCTCGGTTTCTTCCGGAGCTTTTGATCCACATGATGCAAGCATAAAAAGGGATGCACCAAACAAAATCAGTTTCAATTTTTTCATAATAAACCTCACGATTTAAAATCACTTATATTTTACTTCATAATCACCAAGATAACAATGAAAAATATGTCAATATGCCAAATAAAAACTAATTCGTAAGGAATTTTATCCCTTATAATAGAGAGGAGAATTACTAGGATGAGAAGAAACTGGAAGTTATGAAGATGGTTGTTGATGACGAAAAGCTTTTGGAAAATGAGAATATACAAATCAGCGAAGGTTTTGTCCGTTTGATTTTAAAACAGAAAATCAGTTTATAACGTTGATATTTATATACAATAAATCGATTTATGTATATAATTATAGATGTTATGGGAAAAAATGCAGTTGTTTTGTTGCCTTCAGTTCAGAAGGTTCTAACAGAATTAGGTGAAAATATCAAACTGGCTCGTTTAAGAAGAGGTTTATCAAGTGAACTTATCGCAGAACGGGCCGGAATTAGCAGAGCTACACTTGTAAATGTTGAAAAAGGTTCACCGTCAGTTGCAATGGGTATATATATGTCGGTTCTTAATTCATTGGGACTTGAAAAGGATATGCTGTTAGTTGCGAAAGATGATGAATTAGGCAGAAAATTGCAGGATTTAAAGCTGGTTACAAGGAAGCGTGCGCCTAAGGATAAAAGGACAAATAAATGAGTAATATTTGAAGAATAAATGCCTTATGGACTTGAAAGAGTATCTTACAACCTTATCTAAGGAAAATCTGATTTCTCTACTGATGGACTTGTCTGATATAAATAAAGAAGTTAGAATTTATCTGACAGAAAAACAAAATGCTCTTCCGGTTCTCTCCGAACAAAACAAGCCAATACTCCCTGTGGCAGATACTCTTTTTAATTCAACACCTGCAATCAATCGCCATAGCACTCCACAACAAAAAATCGATTTATTCAAATCTTTGTTTTCTGGCAGACAAGATGTTTTTGCACTTCGCTGGTTTAATCCTAAATCTAATAAAAGCGGTTATTCTCCAGTCTGCGGTAATAAATGGCTTTCAGGAAAATGTGACTTGAAAAAATATTCCTGTGCGACTTGTCCTTTCAAATTACCTGTGGCATTAACAGACAATTACATTTACAGTCATCTCGCAGGAAAAGATGAATTCTGTCGTGATGTCATCGGACTTTATCCACTTATTGATGGAAATTTCTGTAAGTTTCTTGCGATGGATTTCGACTCGCATGCGACAAAAAATCAACTCGCTTGGAAAGACGACATACTCGCAGTTCATAAAACCTATTCTGATTTTAGAATTAATAGTTATATTGAAATCTCCCGTTCTGGACATGGTGGCCATTTATGGATTTTCTTTGAAGAAAACATTTCTACAAGACTCGCAAGAAATCTTGGAACTGCAATTATAAAGGCCGCAATGCAAAAACGACATTCAATTCCATTTGAAAGCTTTGATAGATTTTTTCCAAATCAAGATGAAATCCCAAAAGGCGGATATGGAAATCTTATTGCCCTTCCTCTGCAAGGGAGAGCAGTAAAAGAAGGACACTCTGTTTTTGTTAATGAAAGTTTTATACCTTATGAAGATCAATGGGCTTTCTTATCCTCAGTACAAAAAATCTCAGAAAGACTTGTACGAAAAACCATAAATGAAATTGAAAAGTCACTTCCAGATTTTGTTGAAAAGGATGAATCAGAAAACGAAACAAAGAAAATTAATACAACAATTATTTCTCAAGAAAATAAAGAATCCTTAAATCAATCTGATTTTTCTGGCACAGTTAAGATTGTTCTATCAAACTGTGTTCAAATATCAAAAAAAGGAAGTTCAGAAAAAGCATTGGGAGTCTTAAGGCGTACAGCAGTTTTTCTTAATCCCGAATATTTCAAAAATCTTAGGATGCATCTGCCTCTTTATAACATTCCCAGATACATTGATTGTTCAAAGGAAAACGAGGATAATCTCTTGCTTCCTCGAGGAAATCTTCCAAAGGTGATTGAAAAACTTGAAGAAGCAAATGCCAAATATGAAATCACAGATAAACGCGAAACAGGGCAAAAAATTGATTTACAATTTACTGGAAAACTTTATGATGAACAAAAAGGTGCTTTAAAAGCGTTATTGAAAGAAGATGTTGGAATCTTATCAGCTGGAACTGGATTTGGAAAAACAGTTGTAGCTTCTGCTTTAATTGCAGGGCGTAATGTTAATACGCTGATACTTGTTCAATCACACGCTTTACTCGAACAGTGGAAGAAAGCAATAAAACAATTTCTCGATATAACACCGGGGACAATTGCAGCTGGAAAGAATAAGTCAACTGGGATAGTCGATATTGCGATTGTAAATTCTTTGATTGAAAAAGGTTCTGATGAACTTAAGTCTCGCTCATACAAATACGGCATGTTGATTGTAGATGAATGCAGCACAGGATTTTGCACATTATTTTATTCCGAGATTTTCCAGTTTTCATTATGTACCGGAGCTTACGGAATCAAAAAATCCTTCAATAAATCAATATTATGAAAAACTTATTTCTAATTCAACTCGCAACGAACTGATAATTGCAGATGTAAAAAATGCTGTAAAGGGAGAACGTACTCCCCTGATTTTGTCGGAACGAATTGAGCATTTGAATATCTTATATGAAAAACTTTCTAATTCAGCACAAAATGTTATTTTCATAACTGGCCGTGGTACCCAAAAACAAAAGAATGAAACCCTTGAAAAACTGAAAGCTGTCCCAGCAGATGAATCATTAATAATTCTTGCAACAGGAAAATACGCGGGCGAAGGTTTTGATTATCCTCGTATTGATACTTTAATGCTCGCAATGCCTTTTAGTTGGAAAGGAACTTTAGCTCAGTATTGTGGACGCTTACACAGAAACTTTGCTGGCAAAAATGAAGTTCAAATTTTTGATTATGTTGATTATCGGATTCCTGTTTTTGATAGAATGTATCAGAATCGTCTGAAAGGTTATAAACATCTTGGTTATTCTATAAAACAAAATATTTCTGAAAATGCAGAAATACAAACAGAATCTAAATTATATTCCGCAGAAGATTACAAATCAGATTTTCAAAAAGACATTTTATCAGCTGCTTCAAAAATCATTATTAGTGTTCCGTATCTATCGAAATCAGATGTGCAAAATTTTGTATTGAGTTCTACAACATTACTTGTAAAAGGTGTGAGCATTCAAATAATTGTACGCAAGCAAGAAGATGAAGCCAAAAGGAAAAAAAGTGAACCGTGCATAGAAATGTTTGAGAACATCGGAATAAAAGTTATAGAACAGGAAAATATTTCTCAAAAGATTACAATTATTGATGAAAAGATTATATGGTACGGCAATATCAACTTTTTAGGTTATACAGAAAATGAAGAATGCTGCATGAGAATCGTTGATAATAAAATTGCCTCGGAAATCGAATCAGAAATCTTAAAGTTTTAAATTTCACACAAAACTTACCTACACACCTGCCTCGGTGTCTATATTGACTAAGCAAAACCTTCTATATATATGCAATTTCTACTAATTTGGGCCATTAGCTCAGCGGTTAGAGCTGGGGACTCATAATCATTTGGTCCAAATCTTAGATAGCCCACCTACTACAGGATTTTCAGTGAAAACTAGGAATCCTTTTTTTATATTTATATTTTTCATCTACAATTTCTTAAAAATTCATGTTATATTCTAATATATGGATACAGCCATTTTAAGCAGTTTCGATAAATATACAACTTTCTCATTCGGAAATACAAAGCTTACTTTTAGGACATGCAATAATCTTGAGCGTTATACAAAAGTAATTCTTTGGGACAATGGGTATATTGAAGTTATGGCTAAATACAGACACTTAGATCATGAAATTGAGGAATATATTGATTTAGAACCTGTGCTTGAAGGTTTGTATATGGATAAAAAGAAATTTCTTGCTCCAATAAAGGAGGTGAAAATAGAATATGTCTGATTCAGAATTAAAAAAGATTGCTGAAAATGCTAAAGCTATTATCAATGGTTATTCTTTCACAATTAGAGAAGACGGATTTATAAGTATCTTGAATTTACAGCATCCAGAATGTGCAATTGTATTTAACAAAGATTTTGAAATCATCGAAACGAATATGGATGAAATTGAACAGAATATCGTGAAAGAATTGGCTAAAAAAAATATTGAATTCCTTGAGGAAGAAAATGCCTAAGTATTTTCATGATAAAATCGCAAACCATTATTTATATTTTACATCTCAGTGCATAGTAGAAGCGATGCATGTTCATGCTAGCGATAAACATTTGACTGAAGCTGATTCTGCTAAGTTTTTTGTAAGGGCAGATGGTTCATCTGTTTTGCAAAAGAGAGGTGACTTAACTGATAAAGAAATTAATGTCATTGAGAAATTTATTAAATTAAATTATCAAGACATGTATAAAACATGGAAAGACTTTGGCGGAGTAGATTTTTTCAGAAAATAATATCAACCTTTTTCCAAAACACTAATATCAACTGAAATTTCAACCCATGGATTATCATCTTTTCAAAAAAAACCGTAAAATCAAAAATAAAACCGTTCATCGCTGGTATTATTACTTTTGAAGTAATAAAAGCTGGTTATGGTGTAATATTGATTAAAATGTAAAAATATCCCCCATAACTGGTAAATAACGGAGAACTATTTTAGATGACTGATTTAACACCGATTCAAAAAGAAATAGTAACTGCCCTTGAGCAGATGAAAGAAAAGTCTCTTA
>JAEDJA010000077.1 GCA_016296575.1 Treponema sp. | reverse complement strand
AAGATTACTGTTGATGCCAGCTGCTGTGCCTGTGTAACTCCGGAAAGTCATAAAACTGCACTTTCTGCTATGAAGCTCTGCCAGATTAATGTAATTGGGGAAAAGAAAAAGCCTCAGAAGAATAATGGCGGTGTTTATAAGCTTTATACTGAACTTGAAGGCTTTAAACCAAAGATTTACAGAACTTTTTTGATTAAAAAGAATACGCCCATGCTGAGTCTTGCTTCCTGCATGATTTCTATGTTTGATGGTAATGCAAGTCACATTTATGATTTTGATGTTCCTTCAGAAAACCTCAATCTGCAGGTATACATTGATGAAGAAATGAATGCGTTCGATGATGAGTTTGCGATTGAACATAAACATATTCAGCCAAAAAAATATGTTGATGTCCGCAATTATAAAGTAAAAGACTGCTTAAAGAAAATTGGTGATACGATTACTTTTACTTATGACTTTGGCGACGGCTGGACTTTCCCTATCCGCCTTGAAGAAATCATTGATGATGAAGTATACGAAGAAGCATCTCCTCTGGTTCTTGATGGCGAAGGACTTGGAATAATTGAAGATGTTGGCGGAGTTGGAGCAATGTCAGACTGTGTTAAGGCTTTTGAAAAAAAGTCAGGTGATGATTATGAAAGTTATTCTGAATGGCTGGGAGTCAAGAATCTGGACATTACTTTCTTTAATAAAAGTGCTGTAAACAAATCTCTCAAGAAAGAAATAAAAGCAATTGATAAAGCTTATAAAACTATGGAGTAGACGATTATCTGCAGATTATAGTCGATGTCCGCCACGATGACGAATACAAAGCCGGCCACATTCCAGGAGCGGTACTTCTCACAATGTAGACAATCACCGCAGATTACCTATTGACATAGTAGGTAATAAAAGATATAAATAATCACAAAATGCGAAAAATATTTAAAAAAGATGGCTTAAACTGCGCCGTTTGATTTAGATTTGAGTTTCTGAGGAATTTAAATTTCCTTGCGGTTATGAAGCACTTTAAGAACCTGTATATGGATTGAATTCTGATGCAGTTTATCTGGTTATCTAAGGTGGTTAATTAGAATGATAGTTTCAACAAGAGGACGTTATGCATTACGTGTTTTGGTGGAAATGGCAGAACATTCATCAGATGAACGCATTCCATTAAAAGAAATTTCAGAAAAACAAGGGATTTCACAAAAATATATGGAATCCATTATGACATTACTTTCAAAAAATGGATTTGTGGATGCAATTCATGGAAAAGGTGGTGGATATAAGTTAAACCGAAAACCTGAAGAATATCGCATTGGTGATATTTTAAGACTCACGGAAGGAACTTTAGCACCAGTAGCTTGTCTGGAAAAAAATGCAGATCAATGTCCAAAACAAAATGTTTGTAGAACCGTTGGGATGTGGCAAAAACTTGACGAACTGATTGAAACATATTTGGATAGTGTTACAATTGCTGATTTAATGAAAAAGTAATTCTAAAATCAAATATTTACATAAAACTTGGAAACCCCAAAAGTTGTTTTTCTGGTGCAACAATTCCGGCAGAAATTTTTCCAAAAAGCTTTCCACAATATAATCACAAACACATTTCGCTCGTGCCGGCTAAAGCCGTCGGGTGTTCCAGCCTTCGCTAACCGCTCATCGTCCTCGCCGCTCCGCGTCTGCGGTCGACTAAAGGGCTTCCATACCCTCACGCATTGCAAGACGCTTTATTCATCATCTTTTGCTTATATGTTGGCTAACATTTTAAATGTTGACTATATAATTTTTACATGCTATTATTTCTTATATAAAATATCCTGGAGGTGTCTATGTGCAGAACTTCAATTTACGCGGCAAGAAACAACCTTTCCAATTATGTAAAAATCGCGGAAAGAGGCGAACCTGTAGAACTTACACGCTACGATAAACCTGTTGCGGTAATTATAAGCTATGAAGAATACGAAAAAAAGAATTCGTCAACTGAAATAAGCTGGCTTTCTAAATGGCGCAAAGAATATGCCGATGTTTTGAACGACGAAGGAATTCCTCTTCGGCCGAAAGTTTATCAAGATCCAAACAGGGTTATTTTTGAAGAATAATTTTATTTACAACTTTAATAGTTTGCGTTGCAAATTTTCTTAGACTTTCTCATGGAGAAAAAAATGAACAAAGTTTATCTTCTTGACACAAACATTGTTTCGGAATTCACAAAAGATTATCCGAATCAAAACGTACTCGCCTTATATGAGGCAAGAAAAAATATGTGTGCAATCAGTGCAACATCATTTCAGGAACTCGTTTACGGTGCTGAAAAAATGCCAGATGGAAAACGCAAAAATTCAATTGCAAATTTTGTGGAAAATTTAAGGAACAATATGGAAATAATTCCTTACGATGGTTTTGCGGCAGAAATCTGCGGTCAGCTTTCCGGGCAATGTGCAAAAGAAGGCAAAACCCTTCCATACTGCGATACTCAGATTGCGGCAACAGCAATCGCAAACGGAATGGTTTTAGTAACTCGCAACACAGCAGACTTTGAAGAAGCGGCAAAACGCTCTTTTTTAAAAGTTGAAGACTGGTTCCAGGAATAATTTTATGCAAAAACTTTTAAAACTCATTTCCCGACAGTGTGAAAGTCTTTCTGTAAATTCCAAAAAAGGTAGGTCTGTGATAAAGT
>JAEDJA010000076.1 GCA_016296575.1 Treponema sp. | reverse complement strand
TGATCTTTCCTGCTTTTTTTTCTTGACAGGAGACACAACATATAAGGGATTGTAGCCACGCTCTGACTGCCGTCAGGCAGGCTGGAGCGACAACGGAATGGCGAAAAGCCCGACCGGCTGACAAAGGCTGCCGGGAACGTCCAATCTATTCATAAAATTTCCAGGCATTTCTCTTAAATCTGTCGCTTATTTCACGCTAGGCCACATAATTTCATTTCACACTTAGTCTGCAAATAACGCTGTTGAAAGATAGCGGTCACCTGTATCCGGCAACAATACTACGATTGTCTTTCCTGCATTTTCGATTCGTTTTGCAATTTCAATTGCGGCCCAAAGAGCAGCCCCGGAAGAAATTCCTACAAGAACACCTTCTTTTTTTCCGAATAGTTTTCCCGTAGCAAAAGCGTCATCGTTTTCAACAGGAATAATTTCATCGTAAACTTTTGTATCAAGGACCTCTGGAACGAAGCCCGCACCGATTCCCTGAATTTTGTGACTTCCTGCAACACCAGTTGAAAGAACTGCACTTGATTTTGGTTCGACTGCAACAACTTTTACATTTGCATTCTTTGATTTAAGGTACTGTCCAACACCTGTAATCGTTCCACCTGTTCCAACTCCTGCAACGAAGTAATCAACCTTTCCGTCCGTATCTTCCCAGATTTCTGGTCCTGTCGTTTCAAAATGCGCCTTAGGATTAGAAGGATTCACAAACTGACCAGGAATAAAGCTATCAGGAATTGTCTGTGCAAGTTCTTCTGCCTTGGCAATTGCGCCTTTCATTCCTTTTGTGCCCTCTGTCAGAACAAGTTCAGCCCCGTAAGCCTTCATCAGCTGTCGGCGTTCAATACTCATGGTTTCTGGCATTACGATTATGATTTTGTATCCGCGAGCTGCTGCAACAGATGCAAGTCCAATTCCAGTGTTTCCAGAAGTCGGTTCGATAATCGTAGAAGTAGGCTTTAATTTTCCGGCCTTTTCTGCATCATCAAGCATGGCCTTTGCGATTCGATCCTTAACGCTTCCTGCCGGATTGAAATATTCAAGCTTTGCAACGAGTTTTGCCTTCAAAGCAAATTCTTTTTCGATATGTGTAAGTTCCAAAAGTGGTGTACGACCGATAAGCTGGTCAGCACTTGTATAAATATTTGACATAATCAATACCCTTTTTATCTTTGTCTTTATGATTATAGTTTAGCACGTATTACCTACTAAGCAATAGGTTTATCAACTTTATATATTCGTATTCAATACTCCTGTTTGTTTTAGTAATCCGTTACTTTGCAGCCTTAAAACCAGCTTCCAAGTCAGCGATAATGTCGTCGATGTGCTCCGTTCCGATTGAAAGACGAATGGTACTTTGTGTGATTCCCTGATCCGCAAGCTCCTCGTCGTTCAACTGGCTGTGAGTTGTTGAAGCCGGATGAATTACGAGAGATTTAACATCAGCAACATTTGCAAGCAAGCTGAAAATCTTCAGATTATCGATAAATTTCCAGGCAGCTTCTTTTCCGCCCTTGATTTCAAAGGTGAAAATTGAAGCACCCCCGTTCGGGAAATATTTCTGATACAAGTCATGATCCGGATGGTCAGGAAGCGACGGATGGTTCACTTTCTGTACTTGCGGATGCTTGCTCAAGAACTCAACCACCTTTTTTGTATTTTCGGCATGTCGGTCAAGACGAAGGGAAAGAGTTTCGACACCCTGCAAAAGAAGGAAGGCATTGAAAGGCGAAATCGTTGCACCTGTATCACGAAGCAAAATTGCTCGGATGTATGTTACGAAAGCAGCAGGTCCTACAGCATCATAGAAAGAAACCCCGTGATAGCTTGGGTTAGGAGAAGCGATGTTAGGATATTTTCCGCTTGCCTTCCAGTTAAATTTTCCACTTTCTACTATAATACCACCTAAAGTTGTTCCGTGACCGCCCAAAAACTTTGTTGCAGAATGAACTACGATATCCGCACCATGCTCAATTGGTCGGATAAGATAAGGCGTTCCGAAAGTATTGTCGATTACGAGGGGAAGTCCGTGCTTGTGTGCTATTTCAGCAATCCCATCGATATCAGGAATATCCGAGTTAGGATTTCCCAAAGTTTCAAGATATATTGCGCGGGTATTTTCCTGAATCGCACCTTCAACTTCCTTCAAATTATGTGCGTCAACAAAAGTCGTCGAAATTCCGTACTGTGGCAAAGTGTGAGCCAGCAAATTGTAAGAACCGCCGTAAATCGTTTTCTGTGAAACAATATGTCCGCCGTTTGCTGCCAAAGCTTCAATCGTGTAAGTGATAGCTGCCGCTCCCGAAGCCAATGCCAATGCCGCAGAGCCTCCTTCCAAAGCCGCAACTCGTTTTTCCAAAACATCCTGTGTGGAATTAGTCAATCGACCATAAATGTTTCCTGCATCTGCCAAACCAAAGCGATCTGCCGCATGCTGGCTATTATGGAATACATAAGAAGTTGTCTGATAAATCGGCACTGCCCTAGAATCTGTTGCTGGATCTGCTGTTTCCTGTCCTACGTGTAATTGTAATGTTTCAAATTTATAATTGCTCATGTTAAGCTCCTATGTTTTTATTACCTATTATCCTACTAGGTAACTCTATAATATATCTTATTTTCCTACTATGTCAATAGGTCGCATTGAATCACGTTAAATCTAACCGAAAAAAAAGTGGTGAATCAAGTAAAAA
>JAEDJA010000039.1 GCA_016296575.1 Treponema sp. | reverse complement strand
AGGTAATCCAGGTAATCCAGGTAATCCAGGTAATCCAGGTAATCCAGGTAATCCAGGTAATCCAACTGATCCAGATATTACTGATATTATTTTTACACCACCAACACTGCCTGCTTCTGTAGGAACAAATCCTCTTAATGGAAATACATATAAAGGTGATTACTACTGTCAATACATATTTGATGGTGATATTGTTCAAGTTTGGAAAAAATACTCAGGTGGTGACTTTGAATTCGACAATGAATACAAATATACCTACAATGCAAATACAAAAAAAATGTATCTTAGTTTGAACAAAACTTCCATTGATGGCCCAAAAACCTATAATGAAATTATAGATTTAATAAAATCTACAACCTATTCTAGTGTCGCAGCATCTGGATACTTTGCTGATGAAGCTGAATTCAACAGTTACAAAAAAGCATCCATACTATATTATAAGAAAGAATTTGAAACTATTTATGTTTGGAAAATTGAAGAAGCAACTGAAGACGGTTCTAAAGCTATTAATATTCAGACACCATATTATGAAAACACAAGTAATTTAGACTCACTCTTTATTGAACTTAGTAATAACAGTTCAGTTATTTCTCATATTCAAATAATGCAGGATACACCAGACAACACCTTCGGATATGTCTCCACAAATCTGCTTTCAGATAAAGGCAATAAAATCCGCTATCAAATTACTGAAATAACAAATAATACCATCACCGCAGTAAAAGGAGAGAGAAATGAATCTACTGGAAAATTCGAAAAAGCAAGTCCAAATGTAATAATAAAACTTTCATACACTGTAACTCTTATTACAACAGGTGATTATGAAGGTCATATAAAACTTACAGTTTCTCCAGCAGCCGGAGAATATCTTAAAACAACAAAATCTGAGTTAGGCTTTGCATCTGATAATACATCTTTCGAATTCTTTTCAGATAATTTCACAAGGACAATTAAAATATATGATCCTTCAAATCCGGGATTAAACAATTAAGTACACCCCTAAAGTTGGACAAATAAAGTTCAACTTTAGGAGATGCATTTCACGAAGACACCTATGCATATTTTCTACCAGCACAAGACTGACAAATACAATTCGCGTATTACCGCAGGAAAAGACTGGTTCTAAAAACTATTATTGTGGATTACGATAAATTTTACCTGCCACATAATATTAATTAAAACTGGCACGCACCACACGGAAACCAAGGCTGTAGCCTTGGCGGAGGTTCGGGCTGCTATTGTAACGGTAAGAAACAGCACAGTTGCCAGAATCGCCGTCCAAACCACCACCGCGGGAGACGCGTTTAGACCCCGAGGAGGCGCCAGTTGGGTTACTGCCTCCTTCTGCTTCTGCATTGTAACTGTCTGTATGCCAGTTCCAGCACCATTCAAATACATTTCCACTCATGTCATATAAGCCAAAGGCATTTGGTAGCTTTGTTCCTACCTCATGTGTTTTTATAGTTGAATTACTATCGTACCATGCGTATTTGCCTAGTTCATTTTCATCACTTGTTCCACTGTATGTTAAACTAGCTACAGTTTTATCTCCTGCACGGGCAGCATATTCCCACTCTGCTTCTGTTGGTAAACGATAACCATTTGCATTCCAATCACATACTACTGCATTCCATGTTTCACGCAATGGATCATCCTCTGCGGTTGGTAGTTCTCCCCATTTTGCTGGATCTGTTGAATCATTTATACTGTAACATGGTGTAAGTCCTTCTGCCATAGAGCGTTTATTACAATATACAAGTGCATCATACCAACTTACAAAATATGCTGGATAATTATCTCCATCTCCATACTTTGAACTTGGTTTATTTTCTCCATAACTACAGTATTTTTCATATTCTGCTTGGGATACTTCATATTTTCCCATGTAAAATGGTTTTGTTATTGTAACTTCGTGTACTGGTTTGTTATCGTCATAACCTTCAATACTTCCCATTTGGAAATTGCCTGCTGGAACTAATACAAACCCCTCTGGAATTTTAGCAATATCAACAACTTCTGTTTTACATCCAACCATTAATGTACTTACTGCAAACAAAATTGCTGTAAATAAACCAATTTGTTTTTTCATTTTCTTTACCTTACCTTTAATTTTTTATTTACAACGCAAACTTTGTAAACCAAATATTTTTAAACAAAAAAAAGACGCCATAAATTTGCATTTTTACAAATTTTCAACGTCTTTTGCTTTTTTATAAAAATCTAAAAAAGATACAATTATACGATTGATTGATTGATTGATTGATTCATAAAACTCTTTCCTTCTTTTTAGTCAAATCAATAATTCATATAATTTATTGTAAAGCATAACTTTATTTATTTCAATAAACTACTTAATATTATATTCTTCCATCGGTAGTTAAGGAATTTCTAATCTCTTCCTATTATTGATTTTTTTTGATTATCACTTTAGTATGAAAAATGTGTTTGAAGTTGAACTTAAAGCCCATGTAAATGACAGGGAAAATGTAATAAAAATATTAAATGAAAAGGCACGGTACCTGTGTTTTCGGCATAAAGAGGATGTTTATTACACACTTTTCAAAAAAGACGGAACAGACATAGGTGTTAGAATCAGAACAGAAACCATAAAAAAGAACGGTGACCAATCTGAAGAAAGGACATTCACCTACAAACGAAAAGAGATAAAAAAAGATTTTGATGGAAAAAGCATTGAAGTAAATGATGAAAATGAAATCAGCCTTTCCAAAGAAGATGCTCAAGTCCTTGAAAAGCTGTTTCTTGATATTGGTGAAATCCGCTATAAAAAAACAAAAATTGCAGAAAACTGGGAACTGAACACTAAAGCGGGCCTTGCAAATATTGAGCTTTGCACTGTTCCACCACTGGGCGATTTTCTTGAAATTGAAATCCTTACAGAGGATGACAGTCCGGCTCATATTGAAGAAATCAACAATGAAATAAAAAAAATATTCACAATCTGTGAAATAAATCTATCCATGATTGAAGATCATTTTTATAGTGAAATGCTAAAATCTATGGTAAAATAAATGTACTATTGAAAGAAAAAGTACATTACTAAGGAGGTGGTTCTAATGTTTGACCGCGTTAAGTACAAAAAATTTGCAAAAGTTCAATTGAAAGGCCGATGGACAGTTCCTGTTCTTATTTGTCTTGTTTCAGTTGTTGTATCGTCATTGTTCAGCATCCCAGGTTTTGCTCAGATTCAGAACCTTTCTGATTATGACATCCTTTATAATCCTGTTACCGCAGCATCATTTTCAGCTCATACACGATTGAATTCGCTTCTTAACATCATTTCTTCAGTTGTTGCAACAATTTTTGCATATGCAGAAGTTGGTGTTTACCTTAAAATGTCACGTTCTCCAGAACCAGTTTCCTTTAGTGATTTTATTGAAGGATTTTCAGGAGCAATTACAGCTATTCTTATTGCACTCTGGCAGCTTCTGTGGATAACACTATGGACATTGCTTTTCATCATTCCTGGTATTATAAAAGGTATTGCCTACTCTCAGATGATCTACCTTGCCCGCGAATATCCTGATATTCCAGTACGCAAGCTTATGAAGCTTTCAATGGCAATTACAAAAGGACACAAAGGTGAACTTTTCATTATGGACTTGAGTTTCTTGGGATGGGCAATTTTGTGCTGCTTTACTGCAGGAATTGGAATGCTTTGGCTTGCTCCTTATATGAACATGTCTTTTACAAACGCTTATCATGCTATGCTTAAAGATGCACTAGATACAGGTAGAATCCGTATGGAGGACCTTCAGTAATGGAAAACAAGAAATCTAAAAAAGGTCTTGTAATCTTTATTTGTGTAATTGCAGTTGTAATTATTTCCGTTACTGGAATTTCCATTTACAATTACAATAATTCCGTTTCTTCATCAGAAGCAGTAAATATTAATGGATCAAATATCAGCATTTCTTTTAGAACTTCTAATAAAAATAATCAGGTTGCAGTAATTCATGTAAACGGTACAATTGAAGAAGAAAACTCAACTTACAATCAGCAATGGATTTTAAGTGCTATTGATTCAGCAAAACGTAACTCTAAAAATGTTGCAATCGTTCTTTCCATTAATTCACCTGGTGGAGCTGTTTACGAAACTGACGAAGTATATCTTGCTCTTCAGGATTACAAAACAACAGGAAGACCTGTTTATGCCTATTTCAATCAGATGGCTGCCTCAGGTGGATATTACATGGCTTGTGCTGCTGATAAAATTTATGCAAACCGAAATACACTTACCGGTTCCATCGGAGTTATTTCCGGCCAGTTTATTGATTTGACACAGCTTTTCCAGGATTATGGAATCAATTATGTGACAATTCATGCAGGTAAAAACAAAAACATGGGTAATTTCAACGAAAAAATTACTCAGGAACAAATTAACATCATGCAGTCAGTTGCAGACGAATGCTATGAACAGTTCACTCTTATTGTTTCAAATGCCCGTGACATTCCATACAATGAAGTAAAAAAACTGGCTGACGGACGTATTTACACCGCAAAACAGGCCCTTCTTAACGGACTTATTGATCAGATTTCTTCATTTGATGAAATGATAGAAGATATCCAGGATGAACTTGATCTGGAAATCAAACCTGTTCATTTCTCTTACGCAAGAAAACAGACCTTTATTGAAAGTCTTATGGGAAAAGTTAAATCAACAGACAAAGAATCTTCGGCACTGGACAAACTCTTTGCTGAAGTGAGTGAATTTGACCAGTACCCGGCCTATCTTTACAGACCGTAAAACGAGCGATTCAAGGCACGCTAACGCTTAAATTCGCCGTTTTTTGGGTTTGTAATAAACCCTAAATTAAAAAGCATTTTCAAGAACTTCTGAAATGTGGCTCACCGGAATAAAGGTGAGCCCTTTTTTTACCAGTTCAGGAATTTCTTCAAGATCCTTTTCATTTGCTTTAGGAATCAGAATTGTTTTTATTCCATTTCGTTTTGCTGCAACACTCTTTTCACGTAAACCACCAATTGGAAGCACTTTACCGGTAAGAGAAAGTTCACCTGTCATAGCAAGATGGGGTTTAATCTTTTTGTTTGATAAAAGCGAAACAAAATTTGTAGCAATAGTTATACCTGCACTAGGTCCATCCTTTGGAACAGCACCTTCTGGAATATGCAAATGAATGTCATTCTGCTCAAACCATTTCTGATTCTTTATTTTCTTTTCAAGGACATATTTTTTTGCCCAGTTCAGTGCTATCTGACAGGATTCTTTCATTACATCACCCATCTGACCAGTAAGAATAAGAGAACCTTTTCCTGGGAAGAACATACTTTCGATAAGAAGAGTATCTCCACCCATGCTAGTCCATGCAAGTCCTATTGTTGTACCAGGAACATCAGCTTTTTTCTGCTGACTTTCATCAAAAACAGGTTTTCCAAGGTACTTTTCCAGATCGGAAGCATCAATTTTGAATTTAGAATTTGAAAGCTCTTCCGGATTTTCAAGTGTTTCTTTTAAAATCTTACGGTGAATCTTATCAATACATTTTTCAAAATTTCGTACCCCTGCTTCACGGGCATATTCTTTTGCAATTTCAGAAAGTGCTTTTGTTGTAAAACTAACCTTTCCTTTTGGAACACCATTCTTTTTAGCATTTTTAGGAATAAGATATTTTTTTGCAATCTCAAGTTTTTCCTGATCAACATAGCCGCTTAAACGAATAACTTCGGCTCGATCCAAAAGAGGACCTGGAATTGTATCTGTAGAGTTAGCAGTAAGAATAAATACAACCTTTGAAATGTCAAAAGGAAGATCAAGATATTCATCACGGAATGTAATATTTTGTTCAGGATCAAGAACTTCCAGCAAAGCACTCGCCGGATCTCCCTGATGACTTTCTCCCATCTTATCAATTTCATCAATCATGAAAACAGGATCGATTGAATGTGTAAGCTTAAGCCCCTGTATGATTCTACCAGGAAGAGCTCCTACATAAGTTCTGCGGTGTCCCTTAATTTCAGCTTCATCACGCATGCCACCAACAGAAAAACGGTAAAACTCTTTGTTCATGGCAGACGCAATTGAACGACCCACACTTGTCTTACCAACTCCAGGAGGTCCAACAAGAAGAATGATTGAACCTTTTTTCTCCTTTTGATATTCACGAACAGCAAGAAATTCCAGAATACGTTTCTTTACATCATCAAGACCAAAATGATCTGATTCAAGTATTTCAGAAGCTTCCCTAATGGATTTAGATTCACTTTCTTTGGCATTCCACGGTAGAAGAGTGATTGTGTTCAAATAGTTTCTAGTCACCATATATTCAGAGGAATTGGGATCCATTAGTTTTAATTTTTCCAGTTCTCCTTCAACGGTTTCTTTAATTTCCCCTTCAAAATGAAATTCATCAATCTTGTTTTTAAATTTCTGATATTCAGTAAGATTTCCGTCAAGATCACTTCCAAGTTCATCCTGGATAGCCTTCATTTCTGCACGGAGAAAATGTTCCCTCTGATTTTTGGAAATAGTTTCATTTAATTCTGTTACAACTTTTTTCTGAAGACGAATCAGTTCCAGTTCTTTTCTAACATGAACAAGAAGTTTTTCAAGCCTTACTTCAACATCCTGAGTTTCCAGAATCATTTCCAGTTCATCTTTTTTAAGATTTAAAATTGATGAAACAAAATCTGTGATTTTTCCAGGGTTGTCAACATGAAGCATATTGATTCGCATATCATCTGTAAAAAACGGATTTGAATCGGCCACTTCTTTCATTTCATTCACAAGAATGCGCATAAGAGCCTTAACTTTTTTTGAACCCGTATTTTTATCTTCAATATATTCTACAGTGGCAGAAATTGGCTGAGCCTTGGAAATAAATTTTTTGATTTTAAATCTTTTAATTGTAGAAACAAAAATGCTGTAGCCACCGTCAGGAAGCTTATTTTTCTTCATGATTTTAGCAACAGTACCGTAGGAATACAAATCATCAGCATTGACTGCTTCACTGGTCTTTTTTGTAGCAACCATGGCAATATAACTGTCACGTTCCATGGCTTGTTCCACAGTCTGAGAATCAGGACCTTCAACAATAAAAATAGGTGTAAAAACACCAGGAAAAACAGGCTTTCCCTGAAGAGGGAGCACAAAAAGGTTTTTAGGAAGATTTACATCTCCAACCACAAGCTGTTTCAAATCTTTTTTGAATTCTTCAAAAGCATCAAAATCTTCACTCATATCTAAAATATACTAACAAAGAGTGTCTGTCGGCAAGATATCTGAGTGAAGAAAAAAACTATTCTACCTTATCTTTGAGAACTGCAAGGAAGGCGCTCTGTGGAAGTTCAACATCACCTACCATCTTCATGCGTTTTTTACCTTCTTTCTGTTTTTCCAGGAGCTTACGTTTTCGGGTAATATCACCACCGTAACATTTTGCAAGAACATCTTTACGAACAGGGTTTACAGTTTCACGGGCAATTACCTGACTTCCAATGGCTCCCTGAATGGCAATTTTGAACTGCTGGCGGCTGATTTCATCTTTCAAACGTTCACAAACTTTTCTTGCACGAACAACGGCATTATCCTTAAAAGTAAGAAGAGAAAGTGCATCAACCATTTTTCCATTAAGAAGAATATCAACTTTTACAAGTTCAGTTGGTCTATAACCAATGATTTCATAATCAAAAGAAGCATAACCACGGCTATAACTTTTTAGATGATCATAAAAATCAAAAAGAACTTCAGCCAATGGCATTTCGTAAGTTAGCTCAACTCGTTTTTCATCCAGGTACTGCATATTTGTCTGTACACCACGTTTTTCGGTACAAAGAGCCATAATGGAACCAAGATATTCTGCTGGAGTAATGATGGATGCACGGATATAAGGTTCTTCCGCTCCCAAGATTTTTCCTGTTGGATATTCAGACGGATTATCAATGAACATCTCTTCACCACCCTGAACCTTTACCTTGTAACGAACAGAAGGTGCTGTAAAAATAACGCTTTGATCAAAATCCCGTTCCAATCGTTCCTGAATGATTTCAAGATGAAGAAGACCTAAGAATCCGCAGCGGAACCCGTTTCCCAGCGCAAGAGAATTGTCCTTTTCATAAACAAGAGATGCATCATTAAGTTTAAGCTTTTCCATTGAAGCTTTAAGCTCTTCGTAGTCGTTTGAATCCATTGGGTAAATTGAAGAATAAACAACTGGCTTTACTTCCTTAAATCCTGGAAGAGGTTCTTCAACGGCATTATCTACAGAAGTAATGGTATCACCAACTTTTACATCAGATACAGTTTTAACGCCGGAAATAATGTATCCTACATCACCAGCTTCAAGATAATCTGTTGGTTCATAATTAATTTTGAAAATACCGCACTGCTCTACCTTGTATTCTGCTCCTGAACTCATCATACGGATAGTAGAACCGGACTTAATACGGCCTTCCATAACACGAACGTGAACAACTACACCGCGGTAAGCATCGTAATGGCAGTCAAAAATAAGGGCAGCAGTTTTTGCATCAGGATCTCCAGTAGGACAAGGAAATTTTGTTACAATTGCTTCCATAAGATCATCAATACCAACACCGGTTTTAGCAGATACACAAACTGCATCATTTGCATCAAGGCCGATTTCATGATCAATCTGATGTTTAACACTTTCAATATCAGCAGAAGCAAGATCAATTTTGTTGATTACAGGAACAATTGTAAGGTCCTGCTCAAGAGCCATGTACATATTGGAAACAGTCTGACTTTCAACACCCTGAGTTGCATCAATAAGAAGAAGAGCACCTTCACAGGAAGCAATTGCACGGGAAACTTCATATGAAAAGTCAACGTGACCAGGAGTATCAACAAAATTCAGCTCATAGGTTTTTCCATCTTTTGCAGTGTAAGGAATGGTAACGGCCTGGCTTTTAATGGTGATTCCCCGTTCACGTTCAATATCCATATTATCAAGAATCTGATTCATCATCTTGCGGTCGTCAATAATCTTTGCTTTCTGAATAAGTCGGTCTGCAAGTGTAGATTTCCCATGGTCGATATGGGCAACAATGCAAAAATTACGTTTAAGGCTCATGTCTGTCATTTTCAATTCCTTTTCCCTAGAAATACCAGGGACTGTCAAAATTTGCCGTAAGTATCATAGCTACATCAAGGAAGCCAGCTTTTTTCCGCTTTGTATATACTGTGGCATAAATATATTTATTTTTCAGGTCTGTTTTTACATCGGTTACGGTGACTGTATCATTTTCGGAAAACTTAGCTTCGTCACATTCGGATCCCGGAATAACCCAGTCAATTTTATACACTTTTTTTGAGTTTGTCGATGAATGAGTCATCTGCATTCCGTAAAGAGGAATAAAAGAACGTTCAATCAGGTCACTTTGATAGGCAAGATAGGCAGGATCTTTGGGACGTTTTTCAAGAAGAACTGGAACTAAAACCAATCCTTTTTCAGGATCTTCAACTGTTAGATTCAATATAGTTCCTGGCTGATATGATCTGAAAATATCCTGAAGCTCCTCCACCGAAGAAACAGTCTTTCCATCACATTCTTTAATTATATCACCATTTTTGAGCCCTGAATAAATGGCACTGGTTCCCGGAATAACGTAGTACACATCAATACCATTTTTTGTGCCTCCAGAACGACGGTTTTTGCCATAACAACCTGTCCAGCTGTGGTTAAACTCTCCGTTAAATTGGCCACCATTGTAAAGATATGGAAGCTCCTGAATAAGGTAATCAACAGGAATGGCAAAATTCAAACCTTCACTTCCAATAACAGAAGCAAAAACAATAGCCTGGACTTTCAGGTTTTCACCAATACATGGACCGCCTGAATTTCCAGGATTTACAGATGCATCCAGCTGAAAGACTTTTCCTTGTGTAAAAAGAGTACGTTCTGTAGAAGAAATGATTCCCTGAGAAACGGAAGCTTCCAATCCTAAAGGTGAACCTATTACCTTTACCCTGTCACCAGCAGCAAGATCTTTTGTTGTATCAAGAAGAAGAACATTTGGAACATCTACTTCAGTTTTCAAAAGTGCCAGATCCATTACTGAATCGTAACCGATTACTTTGGCAGGATATTTTGTTTCATTGTCGGAGGCAAGCTTTATATAAAGTCTGGCATAACCTTCATATTCAGGATCAACAAGTGATTCTATAACATGATGATTTGTAATAATGTAGCCTCTTTCATCAATAAAGAACCCTGAACCAAGAACAGTATCAACATAACCAGTCCCATAACTTACCTTGATTCCTTTATCAACCCAAATGGTAACTGTAGCATTAATGGCCTGAGAAAGGGTCTGTGCAGTTTTTGAAGGCACTTTTATACCTGGAACATCAGAAAGAAGCTTTTCTCTTATCTGAGCAGCTGTAAAAGAAAGTCGGTTTTCAATATTAAGAGATTCAAAGGATTTTGCAATTTTGAGACAAGAAGACCAGTCCTTATTCTCAAAATTTTTTTCAGCCAGACGAACATTCTCCAGAATACATTCTTCAAGAATTTCCGGTTTATTTAAAAGAAAGGCTCTAAAAAGTGCATTTGAGGGATTAGTTGAAAGAAAATCTTTTATACGGGCAATTTCATTTTCAACAACATCAGGTTTCTCGTAATTCAACGAAGAAACATCACCACTAGCTTTATCAGGAAGGGATGTACATGAAACTGCAAGAACACACAAAGCTGCTCCTGCAGTTTTCTTAAGAAAATAATGGAATTTAGAAAGCTTCATCAGGATTACCTGCTCCCAGTTCTTCAAGTTCAACACTGGATTCGTACTCACCAAGTACATCTTCCACTTCTTCATCATCAAAAGTAACTTCAGGAATGCAACGGGCAAAAATATTCTCCCCACTTCTGATTACAAAGAAGCTGCCATTATCAGTTTCAAAAACACGAAGAAGCCCCTGCTCAACTTTTTCCATTTTTCGAGTAAGAATATCTTCTGTAAGGAAATTTGCATTTTCTTCATTAAAATCACGACAGATCCAGAAGAAATGATCTCCTTCACCTTTTTTTATAGAATATTCTTCACCATTTTCTGTTACCAATACAGGAATGCTGTTCATTTCTGTAACTGAAAAAACATCCTGCTCAAAACCATAAACGAAGATTGTTTTTTCACATAATGGTTCATCAGATTTTTTTTCGTAACGGATAAAAGTAGTTTCTGCAATGCCATCAGCATCATTATCCCAGGAAGTAGTTTTTGCACCATACTTACCGTATTCTTCATAAAAGTCGGTTGCAGTATCTTTATTGGAATCAACGGAAACAGAAGAAAGATAAATTAAGTCAGAAAAATCAAAAACAGGGAAAGTTCTGGTGATTACTTCGGCACAATCATAGGCATTTTTTTCTTCAATACTGTAGATAGGAAGATATGTTTCAACAGTTTCAAAGTATCCATCACCATCATAGTCCAGCTGGCGTTGAGATGGAACACCGTTTTCAAAAACACAGTCAGCATAAACTATATTGTTTTCCATGAAAGAACAGCGTTCAATTTTTCCATTCATAAGAGTATATGTTACACTTCCATATTTGCGTTCACGATTTTCTCCATCGATGAAAGTGGCATTTTTTACAAAAGAAGCACTGTCAATAAAGGAATATGTATCAGAAAGAACAGGAATAAAGAACTGGTTTTCAAAATACTCTAATCCCGAAATGGTTTCGAAAATAACAGGCTCGTAAATTGCATCTTGCTGGGCAAAACGGAAATAAAGAACCTTATCGCTTGAATTAAATGTATCACCAATCTGATAAAGGAGTCCTGTATCAATACGGGCAGATTCAACATAAGGGAACTGAGAATAAAGCACTTCAAGTCCAAGATTTTTATTTGAAAGAGAAAGAATTTCTCCAAAATCACAGGAGGCTGTTAGATTATACTCGCCGTCGTTATCTTCATCAAAGAGGATTTCAGAAGGTCTTCCACGGTTGTAAGCAACTTCCATCTCAAACTGAAGGTCATTGTTGATGTCGGTATAAAGTCTGCCATTATAAGCTGTAAGATACATTTCCAGATTTTCCAGAACTTCCGGATCATCAAGAAGATTAATAAAATAAATAAGGGTGACATAATCAACCTTTTCATTGGCAAAATCGAAGAAGTAATCAAAGGCAGTTTTCTGATCAATAATGGAATCTTCCAAAGCAAGTGCAGCCCAGAGAATATCTTTTGAACCAGAAGCATCGAATTCCAGGATTTTACGCTGACGTTTTTCACTTTCCATAAACCAGGCTGGATAAAGTGCAAAAACAGCATCCATAGCCCCATTTTTACGAAGATCTGCTTCCAGAACATCTGCAAGATTCATTACATCTTCTGAGGGAAGAACACTTTCAAGGCTATAAGAATCACCTTCCATGGCTTTAGCAAAAATACGCTTAAGAAGAAGATTATGAGTTTCAAAATTAAAGAAAAGTGCTGGAAAACGAAGGTCATTTTTGTAAACACGGCGGGCTGAACTGATTTTCTGGCGGGCCTTTGTAAAGCTTTCCTCTGTTCCCATGCGGTAAAAATTCTTTACACGAATCAATTCTGAATCTGCAGAATAAATTACAGGTTTTGAATCAAGAAGCTTCATGGATCGTTCATATTGTCCAAGATCAGAAAGAATGTCTGAATAAAAAATACGTGCCGATTTTTGATTATCATGAATCCAAGTGTTTTTTTCAAAAGCAGTACGGCAAATACTCTCTACAACTGAAAGATTACTTCCCTGAGATTTAGAAAAAATGGCTGAAATATAGTAAAGATCAGAAATACTGTCATCGTAAGAAAGGCCCATTGCTGCATTAGAACCAGCTTCATCAGTACTGCCGTTTGTAAGGGCAGCTTCGGCCAATTTCAGATATCGTTCGGCTGTTTTGCGGTTAGCCTTCTGAGCAGACTGAGCATAAAGAACAGAAAATGAGAAAAACAAGGAAATTAACAAAAACTTTTTCATAATTTTTCCACCAGAAATAAGTTTTTTTTATTACTGTCACCGGTCATGGGGCTTCTTACAATAAAAGGATAATCATGATCAAGAGTTACAGTACCGCTTTCTAAAGTGATTCTGATGCAGTTTTCATCTTTTTTTATGTCCGCCTGACCAAAAGGAAAACTGTACACACCGTCCTCTTCTATTATAGCAAAAAATCCATTTTCTGTCGGTTTTTTAAGGCCTTTTTCCAAAAAAATTCTATTTTTTTCAAATTTAATTGTATATCCGCCAAAAGTTTTTTCAAATGTTTTTGAAAGGTAAAAAGCTTTTGAAATTTCATGACTCACATCTTCTAGAAAAACTCCGCTCACACGTCCTGAATACCCTTTCTGATTATAAAGAGAACAAAGCGCTTCTTTTTTTTGTTCAAGTGAAAGATCACAAAATAATTTTGCCGGAATGAATTGTTCAAATTTTAACGATTTACTTTCTGTCTTGCTGCAAAATGATAAAAGACCTTTTTTCCATGAAGGAAATTTCTGGTCCAAAAGAGGCACAAGATTCAACCTTATGTTATTTCGGTAAAAGCGGTCATCAAAATTGGTAGAATCGGTACAGTAAGACTGATTATTTTCCCTTAAATAGGCTTCAATCTGTTCTCGTGAAATATGAAGAAGGGGTCTTATAAAAACGCCCCGGGATTCATTCAGACTTAAAGAAGTACTTCCCTGGAAAAGCCGCATGAGGGCAGTTTCATAAAAATCATTTTCATTATGTGCAAGACAAAAAACAGAAATATTATTCTTACTTATATAGGATTCAAAGGCGTTATAGCGGAGAAAACGGGCTGCTTCTTCAAAACCACCTCCCCTCTGGACAGCAGTTTTATCAACAAGTCCCCTTTCCAAATCAACAGTAAAGCATGGTATCTGCAATGAGGAGCAAAGATTCTGAACAAAAAGCGTATCGAAGTTGGTTTCATTTTCAGAACGCATATGGTGATTTACTGTAACCACGGACAAAGTGCAATTTCTGGTTGAAAGCTCCTGCTTAAAAAGACGATTTAACAAAAGCAGCAAACATACACTGTCAGCACCCCCGGAAACACCAGCTGCAATATTCAGATTCTGTGATGATGATGGCAGAAGATCATAAAATGAGGATTTGAACTTTTCAAAAATATCGTCGGACATAAAAAATGGGCTGTCCCAAAAGTAATGAGTGCTACACTCATTACTTTTGGGACAGCCTTTATTATATCACAAAAAACAGAGATTAGCGAGCTGGAGCAACGCTTACGAGTTCGCAGTTTTCATCAGTGATGAGTGTTACATCTTTGAGACCAAGGTCTTTTAGATAGAAAGATTCACCAATGTTGAGTTTTGAAACATCAGCTTCAATGCGAGCAGGCATGTTTTTGAGAGTAGCTTTGAGTTCTACTTCTGGGTAGTGACGAAGCATGAAACCACCTTTAAGAACACCAGCTGGAGTTCCTACTGGGTGTACCTTAAGTTTTGCATAAACAAGCTGGTCTGCATCTGGTGTGAAGAAGTCAGCGTGAAGAACTTTGTCTGTGCGGATACAGTATTCTGTATCTTTGATAAGTGCATCAGCTTTTTTTCCATCTACATCAAGAGTAATAACTGTTGTAGCTGTGATTGAGCGCCATACTTTGTTGAATTCAACTTCATCAACGCTAACCCAAGTAGCTTCACCCTTTGAGTTGTATACAACTGCCGGGATTCTACCTACTTCTCGAAGTTTTTTTGCGGCTTTTTTACCTGTTTCTGCACGTGCAGTAGCAGTAATAACCATTTTTTCCATCTTAAGCTCCTTAAATCCGGAAAATATTAAGTATAAGCCTTTCATACGAAAGGAAAGCTGGGACGACAGGATTCGAACCTGTGGAATACCGGCACCAAAAGCCGGGGGCTTACCGCTT
>JAEDJA010000075.1 GCA_016296575.1 Treponema sp. | reverse complement strand
ACTTTACAGAATGTATTTGACAGTGAGTTCTATGGTCTTGGAAAAACAAATTACAGTCTACACATATGAAGAAATTAAACAGATTGCTCATTTTGCAATCATTTTAATTGCTTACAGCTCCTGCGGTTCGTAAAATCTTTAAAAAGCTGGAAGCTGAAGGTTTGATTGTAGGGACTGGAGAGAACAAGAACAGAACTTATTCATTAAAAAGATAAAGTCAATCGATTGTTGAAACAATCTTCTTGACTTTTTATGGGAGCAATAAAATGAAACTTTTAATCGTAATCGACATGCAGAATGATTTTATAGACGGTTCCCTTGGAACAAAAGAAGCTGTGGCAATCGTACCTAATGTTGCAAAGAAAATCGCAAAGGCTCGAGCAGCAGGCGAAACCGTTGTGTTTACACGCGATACTCACCAGAGCAATTATCTTAAAACTCAGGAAGGAAAGAATCTTCCGGTTCTTCACTGTGTAGAAGGAAGCGACGGCTGGCAGATTTCGAGCAAACTGGAAGTAGGGGACAGCCGTATTTTTGATAAGCCATCCTTTGGTTCAATGGAACTTTCTGACTATGTTGCAACTTTAAGCAATCTTAAAGAAATAGAACTTGTTGGCCTTTGCACGGGAATCTGCGTTATCAGCAATGCATTTATTCTTAAAGCAAAACTGCCAGAAGTTAAGATTACAGTTGATGCTAGCTGCTGTGCCTGTGTAACTCCGGAAAGTCATAAAACTGCACTTTCTGCAATGAAGCTCTGCCAGATTAATGTGATTGGGGAAAAGGAAAAGCCTCAGAACAATAAGGGTGGTGTTTATAAGCTTTATACTGAACTTGAAGGCTTTAAACCAAAGATTCACAGAACTTTTCTAATTAAAAAGAATACGCCCATGCTGAGTCTTGCTTCCTGTATGATTTCTATGTTTGATGGTAATGCCAGTCACATTTATGATTTTGATGTTCCTTCAGAAAACCTCAGTCTGCAGGTGTACGTTGATGAAGAAATGAATGCGACCGATGATGAGTTTGCGGTTGAACATAAACATATTCAGCCAAAAAAATATGCTGATGTCCGCAATTATAAAGTAAAAGACTGCTTAAAAAAGGTGGGTGATAAGATTACTTTTACTTATGACTTTGGCGACGGCTGGACTTTCCCTATCCGCCTTGAAGAAATCATTGATGATGAAGTATACGAAGAAGCATCTCCTCTGGTTCTTGATGGCGAAGGACTTGGAATAATTGAAGATGTTGGCGGAGTTGGAGCAATGTCAGACTGTGTTAAGGCTTTTGAAAAAAAGTCAGGAGATGATTATGAAAATTATTCTGAATGGCTGGGAATAAAAGATCTGGACATTACTTACTTTAATAAAAACGCTGTAAACAAATCTCTCAAGAATGATATAAAAGCGATTGATAAAGCATACAAGACTATGGAGTAGACATTATCAGCAAATGGAATTAAACAGATAAAAAGCAGGCCCGAACGGTAATTTGAATTTCAACTATTGCTGGTAATAATGCCGCCAGAAATTAAGGATAGTGTAGTGGAAGCACGGGCTCACGAGCATATAATTTAAAGTACGACAATTCTTGTCATATCTCCTGTGTTAATCTTTATTTACATATTAATCACAGGAGGATTTTTTATGTTCAAAAAACTTTTAATTACAGGTGGCATTGCTCTTGCCGGTTATGTCATAAATGAAGTCCGTAAGCAGTATGACAAAAATGTAAATGACTACAATGCATTAGTAGACAGATACAATGAAATGTCAGATTTCATGGATAATTGTAATTTTTACACATACAAGAATCCAAAGGCTTCAGACAAAAACACAAGATTTGTTACAGAAACTCAGACAAGGCAAGATGGTTCAATACAAACTGTAAAACACGATCGAGCTACTGGTTTTACTATTATTTCTTCTAAGGATGCATAAAAGTGAAACAAAAAAAACACCCATGACATTAGTTGTCATTATCATCAGTCTATAATATAAGTAAGAGCATGTAAAAAGGCTCAAGGAGGCATAGTAAAAATTACATCCATGTAATTTTTACTATGAGCAGATTTTGCCGTTGGCAAAACTGCAATTTCGTGCCTCCTGCACGACCGCTAACGCGGAATTTTTAAAGGAGATTTTTATGATAAAGAGATTAATTGGAACCTGTATTGCTGCCACAGTACTTGCAGTTACTGGAAAAGTAGTTTCAGATTATGCAGAAACAAAACCTGCTTTGAAAAATGTAAAAGATAAGCTTAAGAAAACAGGAAAAGATTTTTCTGCAAACTGTAAAGAAGTTCTGGATGCTACAAGACGAGTTTTTACTGGTGAAACACCTGATGAAAACACAATTACATTAGCAACAGAAACAGCAAATTAGTAATGTAGTATTTAATGACAATGCCATAAAAATCTTATCCCTTACCACCCATGGCATTGTTATTTTATTTTTTAGAAGTGAGATCATCCAAAACGGAATTAACATAATTCTTTAAATTTTCTGCTATAGCCTTTTTAATTACCGTAGAATCTTCTGAATCTTTATCAAATGAAGTACAAACCGGTAAAAAAAGACAATGGATGTCCACTTGCAAAGCTTTTGTAAGTTTTGCAAGATTTTTATCACTTGTCCAACACCTTGAAAGCTCAATATTCTTTACAGTTTCTTCAGTGATTATTTCACAGAAAATGAACCATCAATATTCATCTGAGCACCACCAATATC
>JAEDJA010000017.1 GCA_016296575.1 Treponema sp. | reverse complement strand
TGTTTGCACCTTAAATCTGCTCCTTTTTCTGTGTTGTTTTACGCACTCATTTTAATGGAATCGGTGTTGTAATTGGTGAATATGCGGTTGCAATGTTATAAAATAAAGATGGAAGCTACAGTCGTAAAGAAAATGATGTTCTCTGGCTGGAAAATGTTCTTGATAATTGTGAAAAAAATAATTATGCACCTTTCTTATGGGATTGTAACAACTATTTTCATAAAACAGGAAAACTAGGATTTACAGATTCTGATATTGCTGAGCTTTACAAAAGTCGACGATATGAACTGGAAAAGTAAAATTGCTTTTCAAAGAGAATTTCTCTTCACACACAAATTCTTATTTGTTTTTAATACAAAATCAAAAATATAAAAAATTCACCATACCGAAACTTGAAGTGTACCCCAAAAGTTGGAGATAATTTTTGGGGCACACTTTTTTTACTTATACTATCTGCCACATCCACGGGCAAGAGCTTCTTCATATACCTTAAGGTAGCCTTCAATTGAAAGATCCCAGCTGAAGTCTTTTTTCATGCCTCGTTTCTGCATAGCTTTAATATGATCTTTTTTATTGTAGTAAGCATAAACAGCCCAACCTACAGTGTCATAAATTGCTCCAGGAGTAAGCTGATCAAAAAGGAATCCAGTTCCTTCGCCAGTAGATTCATTGTACTGTTCAACTGTATCTGCAAGACCTCCAGTGCGTCTTACAATAGGAAGTGTTCCGTAAAGCATAGAGTACATCTGATTCAATCCACATGGTTCATACTGAGAAGGCATAAGGAAGAAATCTGATCCAGCTTCGATAAGATGTGAAAGACTCTCATCATAGCCGATCATTGCACGCATATTTGGAAGTTTTGACTGAAGAATATTGATTTCATCCTCACACCATTTTTCACCGCTTCCAAGAATTGCAAACTGAATATCCATTGTAGAACACATATTAAACATGGAACCATATGTTGGAGCAAATACTTCAGCAATTCCTTTCTGACTTGCAAGACGAGTTACAATACCAATAAGAGGTACATCCGGACGAACAGGAAGTCCCATGCGTTTCTGAAGCTCAGCCTTACATACTGCTTTATTTTTCATGGCAGTAGCTGTAAAGTTTGCCGGAATAAGCTTATCTTTTCCAGGATTCCATGTATCAAGATCACAACCATTAAGAATACCACGAACAACATCAGTTCTTACACGAAGAAGACCATCAAGTCCAAAACCACCTTCATAAGTCTGTATTTCACCAGCATAAGTTGGAGAAACAGTTGTAATCATATCGGCGCAGGAAATACCAGCCTGAAGAAGATTGATGCAGCCATTGTGTTCAATTCCACCGCCGTAGTAAAGATTCCAGTCTAATCCCAATGCAGGAAACTGTTCTTCTCCATAAACACCCTGATAACCAAGGTTATGAATTGTTAAAACTGAAGATGTATTTGCAAATTTTCCGTTTCGACAAACACATTTAAGAATAACTGGAACAAGTCCTGTAAACCAGTCATGGGCATGCATTACATCTGGATACCAGTCCAATTTTCGGCAAAGCTGGAAAGCACCGTGACACAAAAGAGCTGAACGGTATGGGTTATCGTGGAAATCAGTTTCAGTTTTTGTTCCGTAAACACCGTCGCGACCATAAGATTGTTCATGATCGATAAAATAAACAGGAACTTCAGTACCAGGAAGCTTTGATTCATAAACTGCAACCCATGCTTCTACCTGACCTGCCAGAACTCCCATAGGACCTTCAAGTTTTGTTAATTTTGAACGGTCAATTTTATAATAACGAGGCATTACAATTCGAACATCATGTCCGTGTGCTTTCAGAGTAATAGCAAGAGCTGATACAGCATCTGCAAGTCCACCAGTTTTAGCAAATGGGACAGTTTCTGAAGTAACCATTAAAATTTTCATATTACACCTCAATAAGTAATCAGTTTATCTAACAACACTCACCGTTACGCAAGACTTTCTTGCCAGCTTGATTTCCAGTTTTTCACCGTAATCAATATTAATTATATCACAGTTTTTCATATTTTGAGATAAAATTTCAAGGGCTAATGGATCCTCAATTTCCTTCTGGATAAGACGACGCATTGGCCTTGCTCCCATTGCTGGATCATATCCATGTTCTATGAGGTAGTTTCGTGCATTATCCGACAGATTCAATTTAAGCTTCTTATCGGCAAGTCTATCCTGAAGTTCATTAATCTGAAGATCAAGAATTTTTGAAATTTCAGATTTATTCAAAGCATTAAATACAATTACATCATCAATACGATTCAAAAGCTCAGGACTAAGGAGTTTTTTCAGTTCATTTACAGCATTATGCTTGATTTCATTAAATGAAACTGCACCATCAGAAGGAGTAAATCCAGCACGACCTTCATTAGTAATCTGACGAGCTCCTGCATTGCTTGTCATAATGATGATTGTATTTCTAAAGTTGATTGTATGACCAAGGTTATCCTGCAACTCACCTTCCTCAAGAATCTGAAGAAGAAGATTGAAAACATCAGGATGAGCTTTTTCAATTTCATCAAGAAGCACTACAGAATATGGATGATGCCGAACTTTTTCAGTAAGCACTCCACCATCTTCATAACCAACATATCCTGGAGGAGAACCTACAAGTCGGCTAGCATTATGTTTTTCCATAAAGTCAGACATATCAATTCTGATAAGTGCATCTTCATTTCCAAATACAAATTTTGCAAGAGTTTTAGCAAGCTTAGTTTTACCAACACCAGTTGGACCTAGGAAAATATATGATCCCACTGGTCTTTTTGGTGATGAAATACCAGCTCTACTTCGGCGTATTGAACTTGCAATTACATTTACTGCTTCATCCTGACCAATTACTTCTTCATGAATTTCTTTTTCCATGTTAATCAGACGGGATGTTTCCTGACTGTTCATCTGTTCCAATGGAATTCCAGTCATTTCACTGATTACATGTTCAACATCACGTTTTGAAACGATTCTTTCACTGGCAGAATGATTGTCGAATGTATTATCTTTAAGCAAAGTAAGCTTTTCCCGAAGTTCAATTACTTTATCCCGCACGTAAGCTGCATTTTCATATTCCTGATTTTCTACCAAAAGACGTTTTTCTTCAGCAAGAGCATCAATGGCCTTTTCGATTTCAACAATTTCTTCAGGATTATTCTCTTCAGAAATTTTCTTTGCACATCCACATTCATCAAGAATATCAATTGCTTTATCAGGTAAAGAACGTTCTGGAATATAGCGGCAGGAAAGTGAAATGATAGCTGGAATTACATCATCATCATATTTTACATGGTGGTAATTTTCATATTTTTCTTTGATGCCATTTAATATTTCAAGCGCCTCAGCTTGAGTTGGTTCTTCAACAAGGACCTTCTGAAATCTTCTTTCAAGTGCCTGATCTTTTTCGATAATTTTTGTATATTCTTTTGTAGTTGTTGCACCAATTATCTGGATTTCTCCGCGGCTTAAAGCAGGTTTTAGAATATTTGAAGCATCCATATTACCGTCTGGAGCACCAGCCCCAATCATCATGTGGATTTCGTCAATGAAAAGAATAATATCTTTGCGGTCAATAATTTCCTTCATCATCTTTTTCATTCTTTCTTCAAAATCACCGCGATATTTTGTACCGGCAACCATCTGGGCAAGATCAAGAGAATAAATTTTCTTTCCAAGAAGATCTTTTGGAACATCTCCGTTTACAATCTTTAAGGCAAGCCCTTCTACAACAGATGTTTTTCCAACACCACTGTCACCCGTAATAACAGGATTATTTTTAGTTCTGCGTAAAAGAATTTGAATAAGACGATTGATTTCTTTTTCACGGCCAATCACTAAATCAAGTTTTCCATTTTTTGCCTGATTTGTAAGATCTTTGGCATATTCTGAAAGACTCTGAGGCACTTTTTTATTTTTAGATTTACCTGCTTTTGTTTCTTCTTCCAAATTTGCAAGCATATTTATTTCATCAGTTTTTGCCATAATATCTTTAAAAACTGATGATACATCCATTGGCTTTACAGAAGAAGACATTCCCTTTTTCTGCAGTTTAATTACTTCTTTTCTAACATCTGATAGACTTTTTTCATACTGAGAAAAATATTGGGCAGTAAGACTGTATTCTTCACGGATAGCTGACAAAAGAAAATGTTCTGTTCCTACATAATCATTTCCAAGTGTATTTGATTCAATATCCGCAATATCCTGCATTTTGACATACCGATGCCCGTAAGGCAAATCTTCAAAGCCATCTTTACTTTCATGTTCTCCAAAATAACTTTTTAGACGGTATTCGAATCGGTCAAGATTGATATTCAAAGCCTTACAAACCTCATAACCGATTCCTGTTTTACTTTTCAAAAGAGCAAGAATTACATGTTCGGGAAGAAGATGATCAACTCCCGAAAGACGCCCTTCATCCTGGGCTAGAGCACCAATAAGTCTCTGGGCCATAGGTGACATATTTTTCATTAAAAAACCCCAAATAGATTTCTACCTATATATTATCGGCATATTTTGCCTGTTTCTATTGTAAAAACTGCCCTTTTTTTATATACTATAGTTATGCCGAGGTGGTGGAATTGGTAGACACCAGGGACTTAAAATCCCTTGCTGAGCAATCGGCGTGCCGGTCCGAGTCCGGTCCTCGGCAAAAAGCCCTTTCAGAACCGAAGGGGCTTTTTTTTGTTCTTTTACTAGAAGTCGTTTTCTTCAGGAGCAGATTATGCACGTTTATCCAAAAGGTTGTTTTTTCAAAAGTTTTAATGATATTAAAGACAAAAAAATCACCATTATGGGACTTGGATTAAACGGAGGTGGACTTGCTGCAGTTCGTTTTTTTTCAAAGCATGGTGCCTTGATTACTGTTACCGATATGAAAACTGCTGAACAGTTAAAACCAACTCTTGACACAATTGAAAATGATAAATCTATTGATAAAAGCAGAATTACCTACATTTTTGGGGAACACCGCATTGAAGATTTTGAAAATGCAGATGTAGTTATAAAAAATCCAGGTGTTAAAATCGAAGGCAATAAATATCTTGAAAAAGCTCGTGTTATCGAAAGTGACATGAGCATATTTTTGAATTTTACAAAAAGCCCAATCATCGCAATCACAGGAAGCAAAGGAAAGTCCAGCACAGTAAGTGCAATTCACTACGGTCTTAACAATTGTGGATACAAAGCCTTCCTTGGTGGAAACATTACTGTCAGTCCTTTAACTTTCCTTGAAGAGACAAACGAAGAAACTCCTGTAGTACTGGAATTGTCATCATGGCAGCTGGCTGACCTTCGTGGACGTGGACTTTTAAAACCACATATCTGCCTGATGACTAAAATTGTTGCTGACCATCAGAACTGGTACGGCAACATGGAAAACTACATTGAAGATAAAAAACTCCTTTATGCAGATCAGGATAAAGGCTGTTACTCTATTTTTGATTTTGATGAAGATGAACCAGCTATAAAACCAGCCAATTTTGAATCCTGGGGAGCTGTTTTTGCCAGTGAAACAAAGGGTACAGTCCTCAGATATTCCAAAACTAACCTTCCAAAAGGAACATTTGGAGTCTGGCAGGAAAAAAATAAAAATGGCAGTTTTGAAGGAAAAGTACTATTGCCATACATGGAAAAAGCCGAAGTTATCTTAAAAGGACTCACTGTTCCAGGTGAACACATGAAAACAAATGTCCTTAATGCAGCTTTAGTTCTTTACTTAATGCACATTCCTGCAGAAAAGATAATAAAAGTTCTTGGAAGCTGGAGTGGAATTGAACATAGACTTCAGTATTTCCATACTTATAAAAGTTCAAAAACTGTATACAAATTTTATAATGACACCTGTTCTACAGTTCCAGAAGCAACAGCAGCAGCAAGTCAAAGCTTTGAAAAACCTGTTATTCTTATCTGTGGAGGAACCGACAAAGGGCTGGTTTTTGATAAACTGACTGAAACACTTATAAATAGTAAAAAACTGTACAAAAAACCAGACAGTTTATGGCTTTTACAAGGAACAGCAACAGAAAAACTAACACCAATCCTTGATGAAAACGGTATAAAATATAATGGTCCATACCAAAATCTTTTAAAGCTTCTCGAGGAACTAAAAGAATACACCTACGCTACATCTAGTGTATCATCCGAAAACAAACCTAAAGAATTTGCTATAGTTTTTTCTCCTGGTGCAACTAGCTTTGGAATGTTTACAAATGAATTTGACCGCGGATATAAATTCATGTCAGCTGTAAAAGAAATGTTTAATTAAAAACGAAACAGGAAAATTATTCAGCTGTATACACAAGCCTGAATCCAGTATAGTCGTAGGCTTCATTAGGATCATAAGAATATCGGTCTGCACAGTAAAGGAAAGGTGTATATTCAGAATAACTTCCTCCCCTACAAACCCGCTGAAAACCAGAAGAAGGTCCGTAATTTCCGGTAAAATTAGTGTATTCGTCAAACCAGTCCCAGCAGAATTCCATTACGTTTCCACTCATATCAAAAAGCCCTGCTCCATTGGAATTACCACTACCTGGCAAAGGAATTGTATCTGGTGTAAATAAAGTTCCTGTAGTCCCAACAGTATGAGTTAAATCAGAATTCATAAAGCTCCAGGCATAGTCATTTTCATCAAGCTCATCTGATGTCTGACCAGAAGCGTAGTTTCCTTTCTGAAGGCCGTTTCTGGTTTTTCTGGAAGCAAATTCCCATTCACTTTCACTAGGAAGTCTATATCCGTTATTCTGCCATTTACATTCGGCAAGATCACATCTGGCTGTATCTGAAGAATCTCTAAGAATTTTTCCCTGAAATTCATAACATGGTTTTTTGCCTTTAATTTCACTAAGTGCATTGCACCAAACAATGGCATCATACCAGTTGATCATACAGACAGGCTGATTAATATTGTCATCAGTTGGTTTAACACCTACCTTTCCATTACTTCCAGCCATCCCCTTATTGGCAAAAACATAGCCCATTTTTTCTGCTTTAATTCTGATCTGATACCAAAGTCCATAAGTGGTTTCGAATTTTGAGATAGAAAAAGGAGTTAATTTTCTTTCAGATGTATAGGACTGTCCATCTTCACCAATAGTAAAAGATAAATTGTTTTTAAAAGTCACAAACTGAAGGGGATTAAAGGCTTCCTGTGCAAAAATCAGTGCTGAGAAAAATAAAGAAAAAACAGCTGTAAGAATTTTTTTCACCTGATTTTATTCTCCTGTCGCTTTAGCGCTTTTTTTTCCTTGCGGAGATCACGGCGCTGTTTTCTGGAAATTCGTCTGGATTTCTTAGGCTTCTTCACTCCAAGATCAATTTCCGTCTTTTTGAAATTGAATATCCATGCTCCAATAAAGATAGAAAGAAGACAAACTGCAAAAACTATTACAACTGCATAACGGCCGAAACTTTCAAATGGTAATGGGAAGTTCATACCAAAGAAGCTTGTAATAAAAGTTGGAACCATCATTACAAGACTGATTACAGAAAGCTTCTTCATTACAACATTCATATTATTTGAGATAACACTTGAATAAGCGTCCATTACACCAAAAAGAATGCTGGAATATGTATCAGCCATTTCAATAGCCTGACGGTTATCAATCTTAACATCATCAATCAAATCCAAATCTTCTTCATCCAGTTTTAAAAGTCTGGTACGGCTCATTTTTTCAAGAAGCAGCTGATTTGATTTAAGTGAAGTAGTAAAGAATACAAGGGATTTTTCAAGACCTAAAAGCTGGATAATTTCTTTATTTTCAATTTCCAGTTTCATTTCACTCTGGATGCCTGTAGAACGTCTGTTAATCTCTTTAAGGTAACGAAGGAAGTTTGTATCACAACGGTTTATAATCTGAACGATAAACGAAGGAAAATCATTAAGTCTTGCATTTTTTACCCTGTTGGCACCAAAATCTTTTATTACTTCACTGTCCGTCCAGCAAATTGTAATAATAACCTTATTCTTGATAATGATACCAATTGGAACTGTAAAGTAAGGAACTTCAGCAGATGGATCAAAAACTGGAACACGAACAATCAGAAGAATATAACCTTCCCCTTCTTCAATACGGGAAAGTTCATCCGGGTCAAGGATATCAAGCATATGATCCTGTTCAATAGAATATTCCTGTTGAAGATCATTTGTTTCATCCCTTGTAACAGAACGAGCATCTATCCAAAGCGGATTATTGGAGTCAAGTTTGTCTTTTTTTACTTTAATGAATTGACCATTTATTTGCTGCCAGTATGTAATCACAAACTACCTCCTTTCCAAAATAAAACAAACAAGAATTAAACTCGTTTCATTTCACAAGCTGCAATTGTATATTCCCCATCTTTCTTTAACAATTCAGCAACAGCATATGTTCCATTTTCACCAAAACTACCAGGATTTACTACAAGTGTATCTCCGATTTTACCAGTTCCTTTCCCTTCATGAATATGACCACATACAACAAGTAAAGGCTTTACCTCTTCAATAAGTTTTGTAAAAGCTGGGCTTCCGGCATGAAGATTTTCATTTACTGAGTCACAGGTATCTTTTGGTGGATTATGGCTTATAAGAATAAGATTTGAAAGAGTTTCTGATTTGAGAATATCAAAATCACTTATAATATCTTCTTCTGTTCGTTCATTAGGTGTTTTTCCTGTAAATACAGTTCCTCCACCACTTCCGCAGATACAAAGTCCTTCAAAAAAATTAAGTGATGCTTCGCAATTAATATCTGCATTATCAAGCTCGTCAGAAAAATCAGGATCATCACAGTTTCCAATAACTGCAAAAATATTATCATGATGTCTGCACAATTCTTCAAGAACAGGTTTAGAAGTTTTGGTTTTAAAACATTCAGCGAAATCTCCTGCAAAAAGCACTGCATCACAAGACTTGAATTCATCATTCAATTTTTCAATTTCTTTTACATTACCATGAATGTCTGAAAGTAAAAGCAATTTCATTTTAAAACCTCCAATTATTACATATATTTTTTAAGTTCTTCCATCTGTTCTTTAGTACCAATGGTTATACGGATAAAATCCTCAATTCCTTTAGTAGAAAAATGACGTACAAGGATTCCATTTTCTTTAATTTTTTTATAAACAGCGTCACCATCCATGTCTTCTTTTTTACAGAAAACAAAGTTTGTAAGACTCTGAGGAACATAATATCCTTTAGAACGTAAAAAATTGATAAAATCATCACGAACTTCTGCAACATCACGGCTTGTTTTTACGTAATATGCAGTATCTTCACAGCAAGCTTTTCCTGCAATTTGATTCAGTGCATCAATTGGAAAATGGTTAACAGAATTTTTTACTGTAGTTACAATTTCAATCAATTTAGGATTTGAAACAATGTAACCAAGTCGCATTCCTGCCCCACAGAGACTTTTACTGAAAGTACGAACAATTACAAGATTATCAAATTCCTGAATCAAAGGAATACAAGATTCTCCACCAAAATCTACATATGCTTCATCAACAATAAAAATTTCATCTTTAGGAGCCTTCAAAAGCATTTTACGAACTTCATCTCTTGTAAGTCCTACCGAAGAAGGTGCATTTGGATTTGCAAAGATAATTCCTGATTTATTCTTGTTGGCAAGCTCCAGCATTTTTTCTGTATCTAAAGTCCAGTCACTTTTCAATGGAACTGCATCATATGGAATATTGTAAAAACCCGCATAAACCGGATAAAAACTATAAGTATGTTCAGGCATTACAAATTTTTTATTACTTGAGAAAAATGCATAAAAAACAAAGGAAAGAACTTCATCACTGCCGTTTCCAGTGTAAATCATATCAGGTGTAACAGTAAATGGAATTTTATCTTTTTCAGAAGGTGTGACTTCAGTTCCATCTACATTTGCCCGGCAAAGAACTCCACCGCACTTATTAAGCATTTCGGCAATAGCGGCATGAAGTTCATTTGAATCTGGATCTGGATACAAGCCAAGTTTATCTGACTTATTATTGATAAAATCTACCAGGGCTGCCTTAACTTTTGGTGAAGGAGCATAGGGATTTTCATTTGCATTTAACTTAATATATGTTCTGTCTTTAGGCTGTTCCCCTGGTACATATGGGTTCAAGCCTTCCATTCTTTCACTGATTAACATTTATTTTCTCCTTAGGAGATCTTACTGAAAATCTTTTACACCATTCAAATCAAGAGTGGCAAAAAGATCATCTATTGTTTCACGGCGACGGATTTCTTTGAAGGTTCCATCCTCACGCATCAAGATTTCTCCACATCGTAATTTTGAATTGTAGTTAAAGCCCATAGCACGTCCGTGAGCTCCTGCATCGTGAAGAATTACAAAATCACCTTTTTCAATTTCAGGAAGCTGGCGCTGTACAGCAAATTTATCTGAATTTTCACAAAGACTTCCTACTATATCGTAAATGTGATCTTTTGGAGCGTTTTCTTTTCCTGATACAGTGATTTCATGATAACTTCCATATACACCAGGACGCATAAAGTCAGCCATACATGAATCTAGACCAATATAATCGCGGTAAATATGTTTTTCGTGAATAGCTGTTGAAACAAGCCAGCCATATGGACCAGTAATAGGTCGTCCGCATTCCCAGTAAATTGCCAATGGATCAAGACCTGCTGGAACAATAACACGATCATATTCAGAACGAATTCCTTTAGCTACGTAATCATAGTCAACAGCTTTATCACCTGGTTTGTAAGGAATACCGATTCCACCACCAAGATCTACAAATTCAATATTCACATCACATTTTTCTTTGATTTCAACAGCAAGTTCAAATACAAGTTTTGCAGTATCTACGAAAAAGTTTGGATTTAATTCATTGGATGCAACCATTGTATGAAGTCCAAAATGTTTACATCCCAAAGCCTTACACTGGTTATAAGCATCAAAAATCTGACTGCGTGTAAGACCATATTTTGCTTCTTCAGGTTTTCCGATGATTCCATTACAACCTTGTTTATCGGCACCTGGATTATATCTGAAACAAATTGTTTCAGGGAATTTACCATCAAGAGCTTTCTTCAAAAAATCAATATGAGTGATATCATCAAGGTTGATAATATTTCCCTGTTTATAAGCAAGCTGAAACTCTTGGGCTGGAGTTTCATTTGATGTAAAAATAACATGATCTCCTTTAATACCACTCATTTCGGAAAGCATAAGCTCTGGAAGACTAGAACAGTCAGCACCACAACCTTCACTTGCAAGAATCTTAAGAAGATATGGATTAGGAGAGGCTTTTACAGCATAATGTTCACGAAATTTTGGGAAAATGCTGAAAGCCTTTGTAAATTTTTTAAGGTTTTCACGGATAGCTTTTTCATCATAAATGATAAAAGGAGTTGGATAATCCTTTACAAGATTTGTAAGTTCATTTTTTGAAAGTGGGAAAGTTTTTTCCATTTCAAGACCTCCGTGTATAAATATTAATTAAAGCTTAGAAAGTTTTTCTGTAAGAAGTTTTGTTGCTTCTTTAGGATTTGCTTTACCTGAAGAAAGCTTCATTACCTGTCCCATAAGCCAGCCGATAACATTAGTTTTTCCGCCTTTGAAATCTTCAATAGCTTTAGGATTAGCTACAATTACCTGATCAACAAAACCTTCAATTGCACCAGAGTCAGAAACAATTTCCATACCCTTTTCTTTGATAATTACTGATGGCATTTTATTTGAGGCAAGCATTTCTGCAAAAACCTCTTTTCCCTGCTTTGAAGTAATTTTGTTTGATTCAAGAGCATCTGCCAGTTCAGCAATATGAGAAGGAGTAAGACTTGTATCTTCAATAGTCTGTTTATTTTCGTTCAAAACAGCAAGAAGCTCTGTAAGAATAAGGTTTGCTACTCTTTTTGGAGATTTTGATTTTGAAACAGCTTCTTCAAACCACAAAGAAAGTTCTCGTGTTGAAGTAAGAGTTTCAACGTCAAAGTCAGAAAGACCGAATTCTTTTTTGAAACGATTACGTTTTGCTTCAGGCAGCTCACCTACTTTCTTATAAGCTTCTAAGATAAGTTCTTCACTAACAGTAAATGGTTTAATATCAGGTTCAACAACAAATCGATAATCAACAAAAGAGTTCTTTGTACGCTGTACAACTGTAACACCTTTTTCTTCATCCCAACCCATTGTTACTTTGAAACCAGCATTAAATTCCTGTCGGTCATTCTGGAATTCTTCAAGCTGACGTTTTGCCTCATAAGTACATGCATCTTTAATGGCACGGAATGAGTTTAAGTTTTTGATTTCAGAAATTGGAGTGTGATAAAGCTTGCCATCTTCCCATACATTAAGGTTGATGTTGGCATCACAACGCATATTACCTTCTTCAAGATTACCTTTTGTTACTTTTACATAACGAAGAATTTCCTGAACTGTCTGCATAAAAAGAGCTGCTTCTTCAGGACTAGTCATATCTGGTTTTGTAACAATTTCAATAAGAGGTGTACCACAGCGATTGTAATCAATGTAAGAGTGATTACCTGCCAGGTGAAGTGATTTACCTACGTCTTCCTCAAGGTGAATTCTTTCAACGCGAACACGACGATATTTTCCATCAATAATACAGTCTTTTCCAATAAAGTTTAATGGTCTGTGTTTTTCACCACCAGGCTGCTGATCTTCAGGATAATGAATCAATGGAAGATCTACATAACCGTCTGTACAAAGTGGAAGATCATACTGAGTGATCTGATATCCTTTGGCAAGGTCAGGATAAAAATAATGTTTACGGTCAAATTTAGTAAAGCGTGCAATATTACAGTTAAGAGCAAGGCCTGCTACAGCACCAAGTTCAACATAACCTTTAGAAACACGTGGCATAGCTCCAGGAAGACCAAGACATACAGGACAAACACGTGTATCAGGCATACCGCCGTAACGGTTTTCGCAGGCACAGAATGCCTTTGTTGTTGTTAAAAGCTGTGTATGGATTTCGCAACCAATTACAATTTCATATTTATCAATCATGATAACCTGACCTTTAAAAGTATAAATTTATAGTTTTATTCTATTATATCGAAAAAAAGACTTTATTACAATTATAGGATTTAAAAACAAAAAAAGCACTCCCGAGGGAGTGCCTTCCATATCAGGTAAGTATTAAACTATTCTTCCTGTGAAGATTCAAGAGAAGATGTGAAGCTATCTTCTGTAGCCATCTTAACTCTTTCCAGGTAACGATCAACCTGTTTGTTACCGAATTTTTCCATTTCGTAAGCCTGACGAGCAGCTTCTTTTTTACCAACGATTCCCCAAAGGTCTTCATCAGCAATGTCGCGTTCACTTGTAAGAACAGCTTTGTCGTAGATGATTTTTACATCTTTGAAGTAACCAATGAAGTCACCACCGATGTTAGAAGCATCACGTGTAATCTGGAATCCAGAAAATTTAACAAATGGAAGTCCACGTGGGTAGATTGGGTAAACACGAATTTCACGTGTGCGAACTTCAGAAATGTACTGTGGGTTGTTCCAAGTAAGTTCTTTCCAACCATCAAAATCCAAATCACCCATAAGGTAACGGCGTTCGATTCCATCATTATCTTTAAGCATTACGTACAATGAGTGAGGATAATTCATACCCATTGTTGTAACAGAAATAGCTTTGATTGTTCCAACATTTTTTACCAGACCATAACCATCTTCGAAAAGAGTTTTTCCAGATGCTTTCTGTTCGTCTGTTGGTTCCAAACGGTTTCCGTTTTCGTCAGCATCAGCGAGAGTTGCATAAGCAGGAATCTCGAATGGTGGAACGATTTTAGCATTGGCATTTGAATTCCATTCAGGGAAAATAATGCGAACACCCATAACGTTTGAACCAGCAAATGGTACATCAGCTTCACTTCTAACAGGAGCTGCAACTACCTGTGAGAGTCCAACACTTGTAACGTTACGTGCTGAAGAGTTCAAAACAATTTCCCATTCAGGAAGACCTAATGATGTTTTCATCAATGATTTCTGTTCTTCAGTGTAAGTTGCACCAGCACTTACAGAGTAATCCATTACTGTGCGGCTATTTGACTGCGGATTTCCATTTTCATCGTTATTACAATCTGCTGTCAGAAGTGTAAAGTCGATAAGCATAGATTCTTCAGCAAAAGCAACGCCACTAAAAAGCAGCATAGCAGCTGCCAATAAACTCAAAGTCTTTTTCATCTTTGAAGCTCCTTTATTAATTTCGATGTAGCCTTGTATTATTATAGTTCATTATCTTATAACTAAAATATTTTGTCAACGTTTTATTTGTGGTGTATTGAAAAAAAGTTCAATTTTCTCCAATCACAAAATTACGCTGATTACTCCCAAGCCCTTTTCGAATCTACATATATTTCCACTTTTTTTATGGAAGCAAAATTGGTTGTAATGTTCTTTTCAAGAAGTTCAGCACCATTTTTTAACGGATAAGAGGAACTGTCTGCTGCCAAAAAATCTTTGGAAAGATTAAGATAAAGTGTATCTCCACGCTGAAAACAGGAAATCACTTTTGTTCCTTTGGGAAATATCAGTTTTGTACGTTCTGTAATAGCTCCCAAAAGAAGTTCATCAACATAACGGTTAACAATATTATCAGTTTCTACAAGATAGCGATTTTCTATTATACATGTATTAGAATCAGCAGAAGGGAATACAAAGGTATAACGTTTTCCATTATTTGCCATCAAAGCAAAAACAAGCGTAGAAACAAAAGCAAGAAATATGAGACTTATAACAAATATTACAGATTTTTTTAGTTTTATCATTCGGCTGATGTAAATCCTTTTGAACGTTCGTAATGGGTTACAAACGCAGATATGCCATTATATATTCCAAGGGAAAGTTTTTTCAAGTATGAATCATCCACAAGAAGAAGCCCTTCTTTTTCATTGGAAAGGAAACCAAGTTCTATAAGAACGGAAGGCATTTTTGAATTCTTAACAACAAACCATTCTTCAGCTTTAATACCTCGGGCAGTGGAATAATTTCCCACCTGAGCCTGAAGTCCATCCATAATAAATTTTGCAATCATAATACTTTCTGTAGTATAAGCTTCTTCCATCATAGAGTTGATGATTGGCAAGAGAGTTGGATCATCAACATCTTTTTTAGAAGAATCATCAAGAACATTGCGTCTATAACCTGGTGAAAGATACCACACTTCATAACCAGAAGCAGTTTTATTTAAGCTTGAGTTTACGTGAATCGAAATAAAGAGAACAGCTTCATCAGGACTATGAGAAACTGCATTGGCAATATCTGTTCGTTCACCAAGACTTACAAATTTATCGGTGGAACGGGTCATTATAATCTTTTTATCTGGATAATATGCCTTAAGTCTGTCATAAAGCAGTTTTCCAACCTTAAGATTTACTTCGCTTTCAATTACATCAACTTTTTTGCCATTTACAGTGTAAGATTTCATTGCACCAGGATCTTTTCCACCATGACCTGGATCAATAAGGATTACACCAACTTTATAAGAAGGTGTATTAAGTGATTTTTCAAAAAGACGAATAGAATCATCCATGAATTTCTGGCTAACTACAACCTGATTATTTGAAATTTCTGGAGCATCTGTAAGAGAAAGAAGCATACCATCAAAAAGAACAGCCTTATCACCTACCTGAAATGATACATAATGCCCGTTTTTTTCCAGTATGCCCGCTTCAGAAAGACTGTCATAATAAAGGGTAAAACCTGATTCACGGGATTTATCAAGAAGAGGAAAATTTTCGGCAAAAACAGCTCCTGCCATAAAGAGAATTGAAAGTGCTGCTAAAATCAGTTTTTTCATAAACAATCCAAAAAGTAAAGGGCTCCCTGAATACCGCCACGAAAAAGACACTTGTAAAAATCAGCCAGTTTAAACGACGGATGACAAGGGCGAAGAAGGGAAACTTTTTCCACAGTTTCAAGAACAGTGTTATAGTTCCAGTCCTTCACCTTTGAATATCGGCCGTTTTTGAAATCTTCTGAAAGATAAAGTGAGATTTTTTCATTTTCAGGACAGATTCCATCAATATTTAATACAGTTTCAGAATCAATTTCATAGGCTGAAGGAGGAAATGCTTTTTCGTAATCGGCAGACTCCCCTTTCAAAAATCTATCTGTTTCCGGATTGTTTTTTTCAAGTTCAATTATTATTGTAGAAACTGCTTTTTCTGCCGTATCAACAGCTTCCTGATATGTTGAATTTCGGGTAATTACATTTCCGCATTTAGAAACATTGTTGCGTGGAAAATCAACCTTACCGCCTTTTTTTACTGTTGCCCGTTCCATTACATCTTTTATACAAGGAATGTTTCGGGCTTTATCCAAATTCAAAACATCTTTTACAGTTCCAGGAATTGAAATCCAGGCTCTTTCTGCAGAAAAATTACTACAAGGAATTTCAAAAAGTTCCATAGGTTTTTGTGCTGAAGGATTAAGCTTTGGTGCTTTAAAATCAACTGGGATTTTTAACTTGAGAGCATCTTCAGGCTGTTTTCCAAGAGCAAGAAGAAGTGCATTTTTTGTAAGGTTTAGTCCGCTGGCATAAGGGAAAGTCCATCCGCTCATATAACCGCCCGAAAGACGACCGGCAATTTCTCCAATCATGGCACCTTTTTTTGTATACTTAATATCTGCCTTAGCTACTCCATGTGTAAGGCCAAGAGCTTTAATTCCAAGTGCAAAGGTTGAAATCAACTCATCGTGGATATCTTTATCAAGTTCTGCACTCATGGTATGACCAATTTCTATAAAATACGGAGGATATTTTATATGACGGAGTGCAAAACCTGTTACAATAAGCTGGCCGTCAAAAACCAGGGCATCAATGGAATACTCTTCCCCATCCATATATTCTTCCACAACAGCATTACCGCTTTTGGAATTGGAAACAGCATCTTTTATGGCAGGAATGAACTCCAGTGCATTGCGTACCATTCGACATCCCCGTCCACCCATATTATCTATTGGTTTAACAACAAGAACAGTATCTGTATCTGAAAAATATCTTGAGGTGAATTCTTCATAGGAAAGTGGATTTTCAAGGAAATGGCGGTTTACACCAGTGTATTTTGGAGAAGGAACTCCTGCTTTTTCAAAACAGCTTCTCATACGGGTTTTACTGCTGGCATTGCAGGCGGCTTCAAAACTATGGGCAGGAAGCTTCAGCTCTTGGGTAACATAACTGACAGAAGCAGAAAAATCTGTTCCTGCGGTAAAAACTGCGGCAAGACCTTCTTTATTCTGAATCTCCTTTGCATAAGCCAAAATTCCTTCACGATCCTTAAGATCTATTTTTTTGAAAACGTCGGCAAAGGGAATAGCAACGGCGGTATCATCTGCATCAATAACACAAGCCTTATAGCCAAGTTCCTTTGCGGCAAGAATGGCTGGCTTTTGCATAAGCCCGGCACCAAGGATTAAAATGTTCATAATTCCTCCCATCAGCAAAACCTAAAGCTATTTTTTTCGGCAATAGATTTCTACTGTATCCCCAAGTTTTTTCATTCTGCTGTATTTAGCAATAATTTTCCATATGAAACTGTCTTTTTTTGTTCCATGCTTTTTTACATAAGGAAAACGCTCCGGATGATGTCCAGTAGAAACTACTTTTACCACTTCAAAACCATATTTAGAAAGAACAAGCTGAGCCTTTTTATAATCCCAGACAGAATAATGATCTGATGGGCTCTGAATATAAAAGTCATGGGTATTTGATGAACCGGAAATGCCACAGGAGGATGGTGTTGAAAAAGCAAAGATTCCGTCTTTTTTTACCAGCTGACTTACTTTTTTTAAAACTGAATCAAGATTCTGGAAATGTTCAATTACATACCACATGGTTACAACAGAAAAATTATTTTCACCAAGACTTTCTGTATCAAGTTCTGGGAATGCACCCCATACAGCCTTAAATCCAAGTTCATTTTTTACGTAATCAACGGCATCATCACAAATATCAGTTCCGTAGGCAGTAAATCCTTTTTCACTGGCTGCTTTTAAAAAGGGACCGTATGCACATCCCACATCAAGTACAGTTTTTTGGGCAAGAACTGAAGCTTTTTCAATGCAATCCATGCGCTTGAGACACTGCTCTTTTATATGATCAAAATCTTCTTTATAAGTTTTTCCATATTGATTTTTATACTGATCAAAAAAATAATCTTTGGAATACTCCCTCTGTTTTTCATCAACTGTATAGCTGATGTAATTCATACCGCAAGAGGAACAGGTTCTATATGTGCGGAAAATATTTCGTTCCAGTATTTTATCTTTTGAGGATGATTCAACATTTTGGCACACAGGACAGTAAAGCTTTTGTCCACGGGAAAGATAATCAATAAAATCAGGAAGAGATTTCTGTTCTTTTACAAGATTCCAGGGAACTTTTTCCAGATTCCACTTTTCTTCAGCGTCATTTTTAGTTAGAACCTCATCCAAAAGAGGAAATCCATATTTTTTTGAAAGCTTTTTATGCAGTTCAGATGTTGCACCAAGAAGAACCTTACATCCAGCCGCAACAGCTTCCCAGGCAGTAAGACCATAATGAGTTACAACAAGATCATAAGCACAAAGTTTTTCAGCCAGATTTTTGACAGGCCCCGTATAACAAACTCCATCTGCTTCACCTGTTTTATCACGGCTAATACAGGTTATTTTTGCATCTGGAAAAATTTTCTTGATTTTATCCACTGATTTTTCAGTAAGACCTGCAGGATCCTCTCCCCCAAAGCTTACAAGGATATTTAATATATCAGAAGAATGGTCTTTCTTATTTTGAGGAAGCTCCATAAATGAAGGTTCAAAATGATTCAAAAATTTCTTTTCGTAAAAAGGTGGAATTACATCAAGGAGATAGTCAGAAAAAGTACAATCTTCAGCACCTTCATCAATAGAAACAACTGTACCTTTTGCAGAAAGCTCCTTCTGAAGCTTTTCTTCCGTAATAAAACAATCTGTTACAAAAACAGGACGGAATTTATCATCCCCTGGGATATTTTCAAGAATCTGCCAGTTTTCAAGTCCCTGTTCTACAGCATCCTTAATTAAATCATCAAGATTTTGCAGATTATCATCATTTTTTTCTATATAAATAAAAGCCGGTCTTGATAAGGCACATTTTTTTGCAAGAGAAATACAGCGAACAAGATGACCGGTTCCCTGCCTTTTTTTTACACTTGGCACAAAAACAACAGGTCGCTGTACTTCCGTGGCCATAAGGGCTTCAACAGTATCAATTGCAGCATAAGGAGCAGATTTTCCTTTTGAACAAAGCCATCTGTTTACGCACACTGCTCGAATATAATCTGAATAGGTATCAATAGTAGAACGTAAATCAGGATAATTGAATCGTCCATCACTTTCTATAAACTCACAGTGAAATTTATCAGTATGCCGGTAAAAAGCGGGACCTGCGTGTTCCTGATCGTATGGATCATCAGTGTTTTTTTCTGCTTCCAGAAGACGTGGACCGGAAAACACTTCAACACCACAGCCATGAGGAAGTCCTGTAAGTGTAAGATAGTCACATGAATTACCGTCTTTTTCCATTTTTTCGAACAGATCAAGACTATACTGGGCTGCTTCATAAAAAAGGAATGGATTATCTGCAGTAGCACGTACAACAATTCGGGCCCCGGCTTCCTTAATACATTCACAATAACGGTTCAATACATTATTCAAAGGCCCCTGAAAAATCTTAAATCCATTTTCGCGGCAAACCGGTTCCAGAAACGGAAAACTATCGCTATCCGTGGCAACATAATAATCATCACAGGAAAGTTTTTTCATAGATTGAAGCACCCATGCAAGAACAGGTTTTCCACCAAGATCCATAAGAGCCTTACCAGGAAGCCTTGTTGAGGAAATACGGCATTGTACAATCACTACTTTTTTAGTCAATTCATTCATTACCACGTCTCCACCAAAGTCTTCAAATCCATTCTGAATCTGTAACGGTTCTTATATATCCACCTTTTTGCATCATGGAACAGTCTTAGAGCCTCAATAATGCCACAGGAAGAATGTCTAAAAAATCTACCGAAAGAAAAATGAGGCACAGCTCCGTGATCCAGTCTGAATACTGGAAGCTGATTTTTCAAGAAGAAACGCAATGAATCCAAAGATGGAGTACGGTCTTCTTCAGTTACTTCTGTTTGGTAAGAAAGCTGAAGCACAGTGGAAAGAACAGTCTCTTCCCCCCACAGCCAGGATCTTACACCTAAATCAAGATTCTGCCAGTATGGACTATCAATAGTATAATCAAACCCGCCAAGCTGAATGAACTTTTCCCGGTCATAAATTGCAGAAAAATCAAAAGGATAAAGAGTTTTTAATCCGTCCGTAACCAGAGTTCGGCTTTCTACCACAAAACGCCCCTTTTTAGCCGAAGGAACTTTTATCTGTGCAATACCCTCTTTTTCGCTGTTAACCAGTCTTGGAACAACACAGTATTTTCCCTGGGCAGTAAGATGATTGAACATATTTTCATTCAAGAGTCCCTGGGGAATATAAAAGTTATCACGGATTACATAAAAATATTTAGCTGTACATTCAGAAACTGCCATATTAATCATACGGCCTATATTCATATTTTCATGGGGCATAACGAATTTAACTTCTGGAAATTTACGTGAAATTTCCTCAAGACTAAAGTTTTCACTGTCAGGTTCAATACATATAATGGAGCGGACATTGCATTTCAACAGTTCTTCCAGCAGCTGCAGCTTAAGATGACTGCCATGAGAATTGATAAGAATGATTGAAACATCAAGCACACCTTTTCGATCATTGGGAATTCCCCCAAGAACCGTAACATTTGCCTGATCTTCGTTAAAAGTTAAAGGTATAGTATTCATCACACTTTCCGCAGATTTTACAGTAATTTCCTTTTATATGTGAAGCAAGTTCATAATCATATTTTTTCCAAAGTGACTCAATTCCTTCCTCAAAAACATTTCCAAGGCTTTCATTAAGGAAGGTTCTGCACAAAGGAACCTCTCCATCACAAAGAACATTCATATCACGTCGAAGATGCCAGCACACATTTCTTTCCACAGGAGAAAGATCAGCAGGTTTTGAATCTGGAAGGAAGCCTGCAAAACTATCATATTTTTGAATTATAACATTTCCACAAGATTCATTTTCTTTATTGGACCAGTAGCGGTAAAAATTTTCCAGTTCACCTTCATTTTCTTTCATACGTACATACTGAGGATATACGGAACATCCATTTTCATCAGAAAAAGCCTTACAAAGCTTGTTAAGAGTTTCAACTGCTTTAGCAAAATCAGTTTCTGAACCGCCACGGATTTTTTTATACATATCTGCTGTAAATGCATCAAGACATACAGAAATCATGATTTTATCTTCTTCTCTGTTGCCTTCTGGTGCAGCTTTAACAATTCTTAAAAGATTTTCAATTATTTCATCTGTCCATAAAAGACCGTCTGTTTCAATAAAAACCGAAAGTCCTTTTTTTGAAAGCAATGCTTCTACAATTTCCAAAAACTGAGGATTGCAAAGAGGTTCTCCCCACATGGAAAGATTTACTACAGCGGTGTCAGAAACCTGAATCATTTCATCAGCAAGAGAAGACAAGCTTTCAAGACTCATATAATCGCTGCATTCAAAAGGCTTCTTTCCCCATTTTTCCAAAGTGAGTTTTTCGTAAGGACTGTAAACAGGATTCTGATTTACCTTCGATGAAATCTGCAGGTTGTAATAAGCAGGTACAGTTTTCAAAATTGAAGGTTCAGAGGTTGTTTTATCAAGAATTTTTTCAAGATCTTCTGTAGTTTTTCCTTCCCCAAGCACATCCTTTATGCCAAGCTCCCACAGCTTTTTACAGGCCAGAAAAGAACGCTTATTTGTGCAAGAAAAATCGTAGCGCCATAAACGGTAATCAAATCCAGAAATAAGGCATTCAACCTCAAAGGAATTAATATCAGTTTTTATGATTTCAAAAAGGCTTTCTTTTGCAAAAGGTTTATCTTTTAGTGCTGATGCAGAGGTTTCCAGAAGGCGGCAGATTATTCTAGCTGTACCCACATTAAGAATTTCAGGAACCAGTCCGTAAGGATAACCGTCGGCATAAGTGTATTCAGCTCCAAATTTTTCATGAAGATCAATAAGCTCTTTTGTAACACTTTCACAATAAAACGGACAATCTGCAAAACCTGTAACTATATTTTCAAATCCCCCTTTTTCACAAACCTGTACCATTTGAGAAAGCACCTGGAAATTTGAAAGATATTTTCCAGCTTCACAAGAAAGCACAACAGGATCATTACCCGTTATTTTTTTCATAAAAGACACAGAAAGATCCAAAGCGGAATTACCGTCGAAACATTTTTCATCAGCTCCGAAAACTGGAGCACATTTAATCAAAACTGCTGTATTTTTCATCACTTAATTATCGGCAAAATCGTGATATAATCTAAGAAAAACGTTTCATTCAAGCCCACACAAACATCAATCACACATTGTGCCATAAGTCAAGAAAAATAGTTTTAAAAAAAATTAAAAAATATCTTGATACAATATATCTAGTGTTATATGATTAAATAAAGTTTAACAAACACTATATACAAAAAGGTAATTGCACAAATGAGATGTCCCAACTGCGGCAACATTGAAGATAAAGTATTGGAATCACGAACAATGGCTGGCGGTGAAAGCATCAGACGACGACGAGAATGTCTTGCATGCGGATATCGTTTCACAAGTTATGAAAGAATCGATGAAAAGCCTTTTATGGTGGTAAAACGGGATGGACGCCGTCAGCCTTTTGACAAAGCTAAACTGGAAAAAGGTATTGAACACGCCCTTGAAAAACGACCGTTCTCACCAGTAATGATTGAACAGTTTGTAAACGACATTGAGGATAAGGCCATCATCATTGGCAAGGACACTAGAGAAATAAAAACTTCAGACCTAGGTGAACTTGTTCTGGAGAAATTATATAACACAGACAAAGTTGCTTATATCAGATTTGCATCCGTATATAAACACTTTGAAAATTTGGAAGAATTCCTAGAGGAAGTAAGGAATTTGGAGGGGAAAAATGAGTGACCAGTCGGTATTTCCAGAATGGAGAAGTTTTCTGGGAAAAAGTTCAGACAAAGAAACAAAGGGCGTTCTTAAATCAGTTGTAAAACGATCAGGAGAAATTGCACCTTACGACCGATCAAAAATTGAAAAAGCTATTGGCAAAGCAATCATTGCAGTTGAAAAAAATCCTGATGACAAACGTGCAGCAGCACTCACTGATCTTGTAGAAGAAAAACTTCGCATTCAGATGGCAGGTAAACGTGCACATTCAATTCCTGCTATTGAAGAGATTCAGGACCTTGTTGAAACAGTACTCATCGAAAACAAAGAAGTAGAAATTGCAAAAGCCTACATTCTTTACCGAGCCCAGCACGAAGCCGTACGCGATGCAAAAAACCTTATGCTCGACATCAACAAAACAATGGACGGTTATCTTGGACAGAGTGACTGGCGCGTTAATGAAAATGCCAACGTAAACTTCTCTCTCGGTGGACTTATCCTCCATAACTCAGGTTCAATCACAGCCAACTACTGGCTCAATAACATTTATACTAAAGAAATTGCAGAAGCACATAAAACCTGTGCCTTCCATATCCATGACCTTTCCATGTTCTCGGGATATTGTGCCGGTTGGTCACTCCGACAGCTTATCGCAGAAGGTCTTGGTGGTGTTCCAGACAAAATCACTTCAACACCTGCAACACATCTGTCTACTCTTGTAAATCAGATGGTAAACTTCCTTGGAATCCTTCAGAACGAATGGGCCGGTGCTCAGGCTTTCTCAAGTTTCGACACATACCTTGCCCCTTTTGTAAAAAAAGACAATCTTACTCCAAAAGAAGTACGTCAGTGTATTCAGAGTTTCCTTTACGGTGTAAATACTCCAAGCCGCTGGGGATCTCAGGCTCCATTTACAAACGTTACCCTGGATCTTACATGTCCAGAAGACCTTAAAAACAAAAAAGCAATTGTTGGGGGAAAAGAACAGGCCTTCACTTACGGCGATTGTCAGCAAGAAATGGATTTGATTAACAAAACTTTCATCCAGCTTCTCATTGAAGGTGATGCTAACGGACGTGGTTTTGCTTACCCTATTCCTACATACAATATTACAAAAGACTTTGACTGGGACGGTGAACTTTCACAACTTCTGTTCAAAATGACTGCCCAGTACGGTACACCAAACTTCCAGAACTTCGTAAATTCAGACCTGAATCCAAGCGATGTTCGATCAATGTGCTGCCGTCTCCAGCTGGACAAACGTGAACTGCGCCGCCGTGGTGGTGGACTTTTCGGTGCTGATGAATTCACTGGTTCTATCGGTGTTGTTACAATCAACCTTCCACAGATTGGTTATATGGCTAACACAGAAGCAGAATTCTTCAAACGCCTTGACTACCTTATGGATCTGGCAAAAGAAAGTCTTTGTACAAAACGTAAGGTTATTCAGAAGCTTTATGACAGCGGTCTTTTCCCATATACAAGACGCTATCTTAAAACTCTTACAAACCACTTTAATACAATTGGACTTTGTGGTATGAACGAAGCCTGTCTCAACTTCCTTGGTGAAGACATCACCACCGAAAAAGGAAAGGATTTTGCAGAAAGAGTTCTTATTCATATGCGTGAACGAATGCAGGACTACCAGGAAGAAACAGGTGATCTTTTCAACCTTGAAGCAACTCCTGCAGAATCAACTTCTTACCGCCTGGCCCGCCACGATAAGGAACAGTTCCCTGACATCATTACAAGCGGTGACAAGGAACCATTCTATACAAACTCAAGTCAGCTGCCGGTTGATTACACTTCAGATGTATTTGAAGCATTGGATCACCAGGAAGCACTGCAGACTAAATACACTGGTGGTACAATGTTCCACGTATTTATGGGTGAAGCCCTTAAAGACTGGAAGGCCTGTTCCAACCTTGTAAGAAGTATTTCGTCTAACTACCGTATTCCTTTCTTTACAATTTCGCCAACCTACTCTATCTGTCGTATCCACGGATATCTGAACGGAGAACAGTACGAATGTCCAAAATGTAAAGCTGAACGTGAAGAAGAATTAAAACAGCTTTTGAAGGATCTGGAAGCAGAACGAAAAGCTATGCTTGCTAAAAGCAAAAAATAATAAAACTGTAAAAAAAAATATAAAAAAACTAATCGGATGACTAAAGAATTCTGATGCTATAGCCGAGAATTCTAGTGTCATTTGGTTGACAAAACACTAAAATACCACTATATTTAGTGTACACTTCATAAATAAGATGTGCACTAAATTGCACTCATAAATGGGAGGATTTATTTATGGAAACTACAGAAAGAACAATTGAAGACATCGAAAAAGACATTGCCGCTGCTCGTGCAGAACTGGAAAATGTACATGGAACAGAAACAGAAGTTTACGCACGTATCGTAGGATACTATCGTGCAGTAAAAAACTGGAACAAAGGAAAAAGCTGCGAATTCAACCAGCGCCGTATGTTTGAAGTAAACGACGAAGGTTATTCCGTACTTGCTGCACAGAGATGTGGAACTGAAACAAAAACTGAACCTGCAGTTGAAACAAAAACAGAAGAAGTTGGTGAAGTTGCATCATACGAAATGTTCGTACGCAAAACTTGTCCAAACTGTCCTCCTGTAAAAGCATACATGTCTGATGTAAAAGTAATTGGACGAAGTATTGATGTTGATTCTGAATCAGGACTTAAAGAAGCTGCAAGCAAAGGTGTATTTGCTGCACCAACAGTAATCCTTTACAATAAAGCTGGGGAAGAAGTTGGACGCTGCCACACAGTAGAAGAACTGACAGCAGTATTCGAAAAAGTAGCTGTTGAAGCATAAGCTTTTTACAATGCTTGATTTTAATCAAAAAGCCGGTGTCCTGAGAAAAACAACTCTGGTTGATTATCCTGGACATGTGGCATGTGCATTCTTCTTAAGTGGATGCAATCTGAAGTGCCCGTATTGTTATAATACGGGTCTTGTTTTATCCCCTACCCAGGAAGATTTAGACAATTTTTCCACCATTCAGGAACTCTTTGACCTTATGGATAAACGAAGTGCCGTAATCCAGGGTGTTGCTATTTCCGGCGGAGAACCTCTTATAAATCAATACACACCTGCCATAATTGAAAAAGCAAAAAAGATGGGGCTTCATGTTAAAATTGACACAAATGGTATAAATCCAGAAATTCTAGAGCGGTTCATGAATGAAAAATCCCTTCGTCCTGATTTTGTGGCAATGGATCTTAAAACAAGCCCTGCCCGATATGCTACCGAAATGATTGGAGAAAACTATCTTCATTTTGGAGATGCAGATTTTTTTGAAGAAAAGCTCCGTCACACTATCAAAATTCTTTCACAAATGCCACCTGAATCCCGGGAATTCAGAACTGTTCTTGTACCACATCTGGTAGAGGAAACAGACATCAAAACAATGGGTGAACTTCTTCCCAAAGACGCCAGCTGGCAGTTTGCACCTTTTAGGAATGAAAACTGCATCGATCCGCGATACAACAGAATTACTCCTTACAGCATTACACAGGAAGAAGCATTGGTTGACTATGCCAGAACCTTTATTCAGGGTGCAAAACTTAGATAAATTTTCACAAAAGAACTTGTGAGTACTTGACACTATACTGTCAGAAATGATATAGTAAATAACATCTTATGGGGCTATAGCTCAGTTGGTAGAGCACACGGCTCATATCCGTGTTGTCATAGGTTCAATCCCTATTGGCCCTAATTAAAAGAACTTTCGGAAACGGAAGTTCTTTTTTTTTCTTGATAGCAGATTCAAAATAGTGTATGATAAATGCATAATTTTTATTGGGGGAAAATATGGCATACAAAATTTCTGACGCTTGTATCAACTGTGGTGCATGTGAAGCTGACTGCCCTGTTTCAGCAATTTCTGAAAAAGACGGAAAACGTGAAATTGATGCAGGAACATGTATCAGCTGTGGTTCTTGTGCTGCTTCTTGTCCAACAGAAGCAATTTCTGAAGAATAAGTAATGAAAGATTTCTGCCTTAAACGGTGGAAATCTTTTTTTTACACACCTTATGAAGAAATACGTCATATTCTTTCTCTACCTTTTATTTTTGACATCCCTTTTTTCGCAGAATAAAACAATCAGCTTGAACAAGCTTCCAGAACTCACTTCTCTTTCACCATACAATGATATTTTTAAAGAATACATTTCTATCGTTGATGAAAACTACAGATTATCAGTTAAAGGCGAATCCCAGCTGATACTTTTTTTTACTTACACTGCTACAAAAGATTTTTCAAAACTGTCCCAGATTTCGGCACGAACAAACATTCTTTATGACACTATTGCAACATTAAACAATCTTGATGAATTAAGCGAAAATCTTGAAAATAAAACGCTTATCCTCCCTACTGTTCAGGGGCTTTTTGTTAGTTCAGATCCAAAAAACAACATACAGATCATTCTATTTGAAAAATACAAAAGCCATTTTGAGGATGAAGGTGTACTTTCCTTTAATTTTGGTGATGAAACAGTATATTTTTTTCCAGGTCAACGTTTCGACTCAACAGAACGGGCTTTTTTTGCAGATTCATCAATGATTCTCCCGGTAAAAAAAGACAGTTTTTACATTTCTTCAAGATTTGGAAAACGCATAAGTCCAGTAACAGGGGCCTGGAAAAATCACAATGGAATTGATTTTGCCTGCAATGAAGGAACATCGGTCATGTGTGTAAAAGATGGTACAGTTTCCTATGCAGGATTCGACAATATTTTTGGAAACTGCATAATTATCCTTCATAATGATAACAAAACAACTTCAGTTTATGCACATCTTAATTCCATCAAAGTAAAAAAAGGTCAAAAATTAAGTAAAGGTGATGTGATAGGACTTTCTGGTAACACAGGACAGACAACTGGTCCTCACCTTCACTTTGAAATAAGATCCGATGGTGTTGCACAGAATCCCGAACAGTTTCTTCCAGAAATAAATTAATTTTTTTATTTTTCGATTAAAGATTTTTACGCACAGTGTCGATAATATAAATGTCAGGGATATTTTCCCCTCCCACCCATATCCCTGATAAGCCTGATGGGCATTGGCACGGACTTAGATCCGTGCCTTTTTTGTTTATTGAAATAAAGTGAATTTTCTACTATATTATCATTATGAAATATCGGAAAATACCTCTGATTATCTTCTTGTTTTTCACACTATTCTTCTGTGTCATTTTTGGTGCAGGGCTTGGTTTTGCAGTATCAGGGACAGAAAATCTAAAAAGATCTGAATTTATCACTGAATTTGAAACAGCTCTGCCAACAAAGCTTCTTGATATTAACGGAGAAGTAATTACAGAATTTGTTTCCGATGAAAAACGTGAAATTATTGCATTCAACAACCTGCCTCAGCACATGATAGATGCACTTATTACACGTGAAGACCGTATTTTCTATTCCCATTCAGGATTTACTGTAAAAGCTGTTCTCCGTGCAGTTGTAGGTAAAGTTACAGGACAGCCTTTAGGTGGAGGTTCTACTCTTACACAGCAGATTGCAGGTACTCTTTATTGTGACCGAACAGAAATGTCCATTAAGCGAAAGCTTTCTGAATTGTGGTATGCAATTCAGATGGAACGCCGTTATTCAAAAAACGAGATTCTTGAACTTTACCTGAACAAGATTTATTTTGGTGGCGGAACATACGGTGTTAATGCTGCATCAAAATATTACTTTGGTCATGGTGCAACTGAAATCACACCGGCTGAAGCTGCACTTCTTGTTATTCAGCTTTCAAACCCGGCTTACTACAATCCATTTGACCATCCAAACCGTGCTAAAAACCGTCAGTCAGATGTACTTACTTCAATGGTAGGCTTCAATTATATCACTCAGGAAGAAGCTGACCAGTCTTTTGAAGATTACTGGGCTGGTTTTGATTATACACGTACTTCTTCTTCTGCATATCTTATGCGTGATGACAAAGCACCTTGGTTCAGTGAATATGTCCGCCGTGAACTTGCAACAATGATTTATGGATCTGACGATATTTACACCAGTGGCTTTACTGTAAATACAACTCTTGATCTTTCTCACCAGGCCGTTGCACAAAAAGTAATGGATAAATACATTGCAGAAGCAAACGACCGTTATCAGAAAGAACACACAAGCCGTTCAAATCTTGCTTTCTCAACATATATTCCTATGACAGAAATGCTTGCCCTTATGTTCAATATTCCAGAAATGAAAGTTTCAGCTCAGCGAACAGAAAGTGTAGCAAAATCTGAATACATGAACACAATCAATCCTGTAATTGATCTTGTTTCAATGATGACTGGTGCAGAAAATCTCAAGCTGAACATCGTCAATAAAGCAAATGCATTGTCAAAGCAGGAAAATGAAAAAACAACCATTGAAGGAACCATGATTTCCCTTGGTGTTGATACAGGTTATATTGATGCACTGGTAGGAGGAAGCAAGTTTGATTCTGAAAACCAGTTTATCCGCGCAATTCAGGCAAAAGTTCAGCCAGGTTCTACATTCAAACCACTTTACTACTCTGCCGCCATAGATTCAGGTAAATTCACACCTACAACAATGATTTCTGATACTCCGGTTGTTTTCTATACTGCAGACGGAACACCATACATTCCACAGAACTTCTTAGGCGAATGGGAAGGAAACGTTCAGGTGTGGTATGCATTGATTCACTCAATGAACGTTCCTTCACTTAAGGTTCTTGACGGCATTGGATTTGAAGCAGCTATCACCAGAGCAACTGCACTTCTTGGTATTCCTAAAACTGAAACACAGGCCCGGGCTTTTGTACCAGGTTATCCTATTGGACTTGGAGTTTGTTCTGTTCGTCCTATAGAAATGGCAAGAGCATATGCTATTTTTGCCAATGGTGGAAAAGAAGTTACACCAATTGCAATCCGAACTGTTGAAGATAAAAATGGTAATGTAATTCTTAATCCAGAACTTGATCTTCGCCGTGAACAGGCAGCAAAAGGTGAAAAAATTCAGGTTATTACTCCTCAAACTTCATTTGTTATGACTGAACTGCTTAAGCAGACTGTTAACCACGGTGGTACATTGTGGCGCCAGGCTAAAAAATTCAATTACAGAAACGAAAAAGGAAAGCTTTATACATTCCCAATGGGTGGAAAAACCGGTACTACACAGAACTGGGCTGATGCCTGGACATGTGGTTTCTCTCCATACTATGCAGCTGCATTCTGGTTTGGATTTGACAAGCCTGGTCAATCCCTTGGTCTTAACATCACAGGTTCAACACTGGCTGGTCACGCATGGGGTGATTATTTTAGTGAAATTCACAGTACACTTCCATTAAAACAGTTCCAGCAGCCACAGACAGGAGTTATAAAAGCAACAGTTTGTTCTGAAAGTGGTGGACTTCCAACAGAGGATTGTGGAACACACCTGACAACACAATGGTTCCTTGAAGGTACTCAGCCTACACAGCTTTGTCCAATTCATTCAAATAACACGGGATCTACAATTGCCTATATTCGTCTGCAGAATGAAATGTATAAATCAGGTTATCGATTTGCACAGACAATTGATGACACACCTCTTACATTGAACCTTGACTTCCTGGATTCAGATTATGTTGCTCCTTCACAAGAGGAAGAAGATACATACACAGGACGTGATTCTTCAATAGTTCAGGATTATCCGGACTACAACACCTGGATGGAGTAAGTTTATGCTGGTACCTATTAAAGACATTAAAATTCGCAAAAGAGTCAGAAAAGATCTTGGAAACCTGGACGATCTTAAAGAAAGTCTTCGTCTCTATGGTCTTATGAATCCTATCACCATCAATAAAAAATATGAACTCATTGCAGGTGAACGCCGTCTGCAGGCAGCAAAGCTTTTAAACTGGACAAACATCAATGCAAATATCATTGAAAATATGAGTGAAGCAGATACACTTGAAATGGAACTGGAAGAAAACAACCAGCGAAAAGAGTTTACCGATGCTGAACTTATGGAAGGCTACAAAAGACTTCAAAGACTGCGTCATCCTAATATTTTCTACAGAATCTATCTTTTCTTCAAACATCTTTTTGAGAAAATCCGTGATTTCTTTGATAAGCCTGTAAAAAAGTAGTCTAGTTTTGTTTATACAAAAGCTTTTCTATCTTCTCAAGCTCTGGTAAAACTGTTTCATTAAGTGTATATGGTGGATTAATTACAAACATACCGCTGCCATAAAGTCGCGGTTTAGAAGTATCTCTGTCTTCAAGACTGGTTTCAACATGAGCATTTTCATCCTGCACCTTTAATCGAAAATCAGCACATTTTCCCATGGCAAAACGTTGTGCACTGGCCTCAAGTCTTTCTACCAAAAGTTCAATTTCTTCCCTTCGGTGGCTCAAAAGCGGATACCATACCATAATCACAGCACCAGACCACTTATGAAGAACTGCATCAACTGTATCTGAAACGTCAAAATAATCTTCTGTATCCTCATAACTTGGATCAATAAGCACTGCTCCCCTTTTTGTGGAAGGCGGTGTCATACTTTTTAGCATTTCAAAGCCATTACGGTGATGAATAGAAGTCTTTGCCGTATCAGGATGCTTTTTTATAAATTCCTTTACATTTGATTTTAGATTTTCAAGCTCAGTTGGATGAAGATCAGAAAACAGTGCATAATCAGTTTTACGCAAAAGAGAAAGCTCTATAAAAGGACTTCCAGGATATTTATTTTCTGCTAAAAAAGACTGAACAATATTCAGATAACTATTAAAATCTGGATTTTGGGTAACATAGTTTCTGGAAAGCTTAATAAATCCTTCAGACATTTCACCTGTTTTTTGTGCACGCTCATCATCAACAGCATAAACTCCAGAAGCAGAGTGAGTATCAAAAAAAGTATAAGGCTTATCTTTTTTATTTAAATAATTGATTACACTTGTTAATACAAAATGCTTTAAGATATCGGCGTGATTTCCAGCATGATAGGCGTGAATATAACTAAGCATAACCTTATTATATTATCAAAAATCATTTAGATAAAGATTATATTTAATCAATTTGATCAATTTATTTACTTAATTACTTGACTTTACACATTTTTTACTTAATAATACAAGAAATGGAGGCTCTTTTATGAGTAAAATTATTAACGGTGAATCATTACCAAACATTCCATGGCAGGATAAACCTGAAGGATGGAATCTTCCTGTATGGCGTTACAGTGCAAATCCTGTAATCGGACGAAACCCTTTTCCAGGCATGGGTAGAATTTATAATAGTGCTGTCGTTTCATGGAAAGGAGCCTTCAAAGGTGTTTTCCGCTGCGAAGATTACACAGCACGTCCATTCCTTTATGTTGGAGACTCTCCTGATGGAATCCACTGGACCTTCAACAAAGAAAAAATCCACATGAAAGATGAACAGGGAAATCCATGGGACCCATATTATGCATACGATCCTCGCTGTATCAAAATTGATGACACCTACTACATTATGTGGTGTGGTGATTTTGATGGTGCAGCAATCTGTATGGCAAAAACAAAAGATTTTGTTGAATTTACACGCATGGAAAACCCTACTCTGCCTTTTAACAGAAACGGTGTACTTTTCCCACGTAAAATTGACAATAAATACATTATGCTTTCCCGCCCAAGTGATTCAGGACATACACCATTTGGAGACGTTCTTCTTTCAAAATCTCCTGACCTGACTTATTGGGGTGAACATCGTCTTGTAATGCAGAGAGGTGGCTCAGCCTGGTGGCAAGGGGTTAAAATTGGTACAGGACCTGCTCCTATTGAAATTGATGAAGGATGGCTGGTTTTCTATCATGGTGTTGCAACAACCTGCGATGGATTTGTTTACTCTTTCAGTGCTGCAATTCTTGACAAAGACTGTCCTTCAAAGGTTCTTTATCGTTCAAATGCTTATATGCTCACACCGGAAGAACCTTATGAAACAACAGGATTTGTTCCAAATGTAGCTTTTCCTGTTGCAGCTCTGGCAGATCAGGATACTGGACGAATCGCAATTTATTATGGTTGTGCAGATACAGTAGTAGGTCTTTGTTTCACTACAGTTGATGAATGTGTAAAATTTGTAAAAGAACACAATGAACTGGTTGGAAACGACGGCAACGAAGGTAAATTTTAGTCTTAATTGAAACAAACTTAATTATTTACTATAATATGGTGTTGTTGGAAGATTTATTCTCACAACACTATATTTTTTTAACCAGACAAAGAGGTAAAATTATGGCAGACGAAAAATTGCAGATTATCAGACACAGTTGTGCTCATGTTATGGCTGAAGCAGTGCTTCACTTGTACCCAGACACTAAAATCGCTATTGGACCTGCCATCGATACCGGATTTTACTATGACTTTGATTTTGGAGAAATCAAGATTTCTGACGCAGATTTTCCTGCAATCGAAAAAGAAATGCGTAAGATTCTTGCATCTAACGCTGAATTTGTACGAAAAGAAGTAAGCAAAAGTGAAGCACTTGAACTTTTCAAGGACCAGCCTTACAAGGTAGAACTCATCAACGATCTTCCTTCTGATGCAGTTATTACTACTTACGAACAGGACGGTTATCTTGATCTTTGCCGCGGACCACACGTAGCATCTACAAAGGAAATCAACGGTCAGGCTTTTAAGCTTTCAAAAATTGCAGGTGCTTACTGGCGTGGTGATTCAGACCGTCAGATGCTCACACGTATTTATGCAGTTTGTTTTGCAAAACCACATGAGCTTAAAGATTATCTGAAAATGATGGAAGAAGCAGAAAAACGTGACCATCGTAAACTTGGACAGGAGCTGGACCTCTTCCACCTTGATCCAGAAGATCCAGGTCAGATTTTCTGGCATCCAAACGGATGGAATATGTACGTTACTCTCCAGGATTATATCCGTGCAAAAATCAGAAAAGACGGATACCAGGAAGTAAATACACCAGCTATCATGCCTCGTACACTTTGGGAACGTTCCGGACACTGGGGACACTACCAGAAAAACATGTTTACAACAGAATCAGAAAAGAAGCAGTTTGCTGTAAAACCAATGAACTGTCCTGGTGCCCTTGAAATCTTTAATTCTCGTCCACGCTCTTACAAAGACCTTCCTTTGCGTCTTGCAGAATTTGGACACTGTGTTCGCAATGAACCAAGCGGAACCTTACACGGAATCATGCGTGTTCGTGGTTTCGTTCAGGATGATGCTCATATTATTTGTACAGAAGAACAGATTGAAGCAGAAGTTACTAAATTCTGTAAACTGCTTCTTGATGTATACAAGGATTTTGGATTTGACCAGAACCTGCTTGTAAAGCTTTCAACAATGCCTGAAGATCACGTTGGTACTATTGAAACATGGCAGCAGGCAGAAGCAAAACTTGGTGCTGCATGTAAAGCCGCTGGAATGGATTATGAAATTCAGGAAGGTGAAGGTGCATTCTACGGACCAAAACTTGAATTTACTTTGATTGATGCAATTGGACGCCAGTGGCAGTGTGGAACAATCCAGCTTGACTACCAGCTTCCAAGTGCTGAACGTTTGAATGCACAGTATATAGGTAGTGACAATCAGAAGCATCACCCTGTAATGCTTCACCGTGCTGTTCTTGGTTCTATTGAACGATTCATGGGAATTCTCATTGAAAACTTTGCAGGTGCACTTCCAACATGGCTTCATTTTGAACAGGTAGCTGTTGTACCTGTTGGAACAGATTTCAATGACTATGCTCAGGAAGTTGCAGATAAACTGGCTGGGCTTGGATTCAGAGCCAATGCATACACAAGCGATGACAATATGAAGAGCAAAATTAAAGTGCTTACTTCAGAACACAAAGTTCCATACATTCTTGTTGTAGGACAGCGTGAAAAAGATGAAAATGCTGTATGCGTACGATTCAGACCATCAAGTGGAAAACAGCAGCAGACAATGAGCGTAAATGATTTTGTTTCTTACATTACAGACAATGTAAACAATAAAAGCATGACAATCTAAAAAAAGGGCTGTCCCAAATGTAATGGCTCAGGGAGCGTAAATTCAACCACCGCAGCCTGTTACATTTAAAAGATTTATAGAAGATCAGCGTGATTATAAAAAATTATGCTGATCTTTTTTTTTATTTTAATAGAAGTACTGCTTCTCGTCTGTAGTACTCAATAGGTGAATATTCACTAAGAACGTAAAGAAGCGCATCTGAAAATTTATCATTTCCATCGGTTCTTGAAATAATTGCAAGCATATTCAAAGTCTTCCAGAAATTATTATCAACACCCCATTTTATTATATCATCATAAAAGGAAGCCTGTTGTAAAAGGGATTTAAAATCTGTGTATTCAAAAGAAATGTCTCTTTTGGAAATTACACTTTCAATTTTTGTAAAGCCTGTAATAGTAGCCAGTGTACAGAACTGAAGCGCACGATCCATCTGCCCTTTTTTAAAGTAATAATCAGAAAGCTGCACATAAGCGTTCATCATGTAATAATTATCTGCTCGATACATCTGGAAATACTTTTCAAAAGTATCAGCTTTATTTTTACGTATAAAAGAAACCATATTTTCAGGAAGTGTTCTTTTGGTAAAATATACATCTTCACTTAAAATGCCAAGAAGTCTTGTTTCCATTTCATTTTCATCACCCTTAAGGCGGGAAATGTCAGCAAGCTGGTAAAGAATCTCGTAGCGTTCATCAAGAACATCAAGAACATCAGCATTGTCTATGGCATTTTTATAATACATTTCAGCAAATTCGTATTCACCTTCAATTTTGTAGATATCACCAATCAGTTTATGAGCTTCAGGATAAAATTCAATTTTTTTAAGATATGCCAGAAGGTTTTCAATATTATCATCAAAATATGACTCGCCTTTTTTATTCAGGTAAAATTGAATCAGATTTACGTAATCCCACTCTTCCCTTTTATTCAGCACCTTGAGAATTTCAACAATACTGTTTCCTACTGTAGCAACCTGAGGAGCTTTAAGGGCAGTTTTAATCATTTCTTCCTGCCCCTGAATATCTTCCTTATGAAGACGGATTGCCTCTTCGCATGGTTTTAAAGCCCGACCATAGTCAGCCTTTTCGTAATAAGTAAGTGCTTCATTATATAGACGCTGGCTTTCATCAAGTGCAAAAAGTGAAAGACATGTAGACAAAAAGACAAGCGCAATAACTGATTTTCTCATCAGATTCTCCCAAAAAAAACTGCCTTATTAAAGAAGTTTCTGCAGTTCCTCTCTAAATGCATTATCGGCATCTTTTGCTGGAATTGTTCGAACTATTTCACCTTTTTTGAAAATAATAACATTATCAGAAGCTCCTGCAATACCAATATCGGCATGCTTTCCTTCACCAGGTCCGTTAACCACACATCCCATTACAGCAACAGTAAGAGTAGCATTTAGCTTTAAAAGTTCAGACTGCCATCTTGCTACAAATCCGTGAACATCAAAACCCATACGGCCGCAGCGAGGACAGGAAACAAGTGTAATACCACCATCACGTTTTCCACATTCATGCAAAATCTCTCTACCGGCAATAACTTCATTTTCCATTTCAGAAGAAAGACTTACTCGTATTGTATCGCCAATGCCTTCACTTAAAAGACGACTAAAAGCAATTGTTGACTTTACTACACCACCAATAAGAGGACCAGCTTCAGTAACTCCAAGATGAAGAGGATAATCATATTTTTTTGCAAAAAAGCGGTTAGCTTCAACAGTTTCTTCAACAGAACTTGATTTCATACTTACAACTACATTATGGAAATCAAGTTTTTCAAATACTTCAATTTCACGTACTGCAGTTTCACAAATAGCTTCTGAGCGTGAAATTTTTCCATCTGCAACCTCAGTCTGAAGATCTTTAGGTAGACTGCCTGAGTTAATTCCGATACGAATGGCAACTTTCTTTTCACGACAGGCATCAACAACAGCTTTTGTATTTTCAAAGCTTCCAATATTACCAGGATTAATTCTGATTGCCGCAATATTTCCTTCAAGACAAGCAAGTGCAAGCCGGTAATTAAAATGAATATCGGCTACCAGGGGAACTGAAGTTTTTTTTGAAATTTTACATAGATTTGCAGCACTTTCAAAATCAGGAACTGCAAAACGGACAATATCACATCCCATCTGCTGCATATTATCAAGGCGTTTTACAATGGACTCAAGCTGTTCTTCATCCATTTCTTTAATGCTTTCTTTCCACATGGTCTGAAGTGTAACTGGAGCACCGCCGCCAATCAAAATCTTTTTTGTAAGGCCTTTTCCGCCAATAGAAATCTGTCTTGTCATAAACCTAATTATAATTTACCACGTTAAAAATTGCAATTTTACTTAAATAGACTATAATTTAACTTATGATTACATATAACAAACAGACAAAAATGTTCTTTTTGAACACGCCAAATTCTACTTACGCAATGAAAGTAACAGACGGTTATCTTGGACATGCATATTTTGGTTCTTCCATCGGTGAAGATGATATTTCTTATCTGCTTCGTGCCGACCAGTATCCGTTTTATCCTTCAAAACTACCAAGGGAAAAACTTTCCTTCATGGATATGTATCCTCACGAGCTTCCTACGGATGGACTTGGAGATTTCCGCGAAAGTGCAATTGCAATTACCTCAAGCAGCGGTAACAACGGTGTATTTCCTGAATATGACAGCTTCAGAATTTACAAAGGATGCCCTTCATTTCAGGGACTTCCTTGCGTATTCGGTGATAATGCTGACACTCTTGAAATCACCTGCAAAGACAATGTTCTTGGCATAAAGATTATACTAAACTATGTAGTATTTTCGGACAAAGATATTATAGTTAGAAACGTCCAGGTTATAAATAACAGTACTGAAGCTGTATATTTAAAAAAATGTCTTTCTTTATCCTTCGATATGGACAATGAAGATTTTGATGTCATTACCCTCCATGGTTCATGGGCAAGGGAAAGAAAAATGGAACGCCACAAAATTCACATGGGACTACAAGGAGTTATTTCAAACCGCGGAGAAACCAGCCATCAGGAACATCCATTTCTTGCTGTAACAGATCATAATACTGACTGGAACAGTGGAAGAGCCTATGGTGTAAATTTTATTTATTCTGGAAACTTTCTGGCACAGGTTCAGTCAAATCAATTCAATTCTATCCGTATTCAGATGGGAATTAATCCAGCAAATTTCACATGGAAGCTTACTAAGGGTGAAACATTTACCAGTCCACAGGCTGTACTTTCCTACTCTGACAACGGACTTAATGGAATGACCCACCAGTTCCATAATCTTTACCGCCAGAATCTGATCCGTGCTCCTTACAAAAACAAGATGCGTCCTATCCTCATAAATAACTGGGAAGCAACTTACTTTAATTTTAACACAGAAAAGCTTCTGGACATAGCCCGAGAAGCTTCCAAAGATGGCATTGAAATGCTTGTAATGGATGACGGCTGGTTTGGAAAACGAGATGACGACAATTCAGGACTTGGTGACTGGGTAGTAAATGAAAATAAAATACAAGGAGGATTAAAACACCTTGTAGATGAAGTAAACAAACTGGGCATGAAATTTGGTATCTGGTTTGAACCGGAAATGGTCTGTCCTGATTCTGATCTTTACAGGGCACATCCCGACTGGGCAATTCAGATAAAGGGAAGAACTCCAGGCCTTGCACGTAACCAGCTGGTTCTTGATATAACAAGAAAAGAGGTTCGCGATTATGCCTATGAAAGTGTTGCAAAGATTCTTAGAAGTGCAAATATAGAATATGTAAAATGGGATATGAACCGTCAGCTTACAGATATAGGTTCAGTGGGACTTCCACCAGACCAGATGGGTGAATTCTACCACCGCTATGTACTGGCCATGTACGAAATGCAGAACCGTCTTGTCACAGAATTCCCTTACCTGCTTTTGGAAAACTGTTCTGGAGGTGGTGCACGTTTTGATCCTGGAATGCTATATTTCAGTCCACAGATCTGGACTTCCGATGATACTGATGCTATTGAAAGGCTATCTATCCAGGAAGGAACTGCCCTTATGTATCCACTTTCATGTATGGGAGCCCATGTTTCAGTCTGTCCAAATCATGCAGTAGGAAGAAATACTCCATTTAAAACACGAGGATACGTTGCCCTTTCAGGAACTTTTGGATATGAACTTGACATCACAAAGCTTTCAAAAGAAGACAGGATGGAAATTCCTAACCAGATTTCACTTTATAAGAAATTCAATGAAATTATCCGCCAGGGTGACTATTATAAAATAGCAAGCTTCAGAGAAAACAACCTGTACGATTCGTGGATCAGTGTTAGTGAAGATAAATCTAAAGCCCTTATGACTTTTGTTCAGGTACTTAATCATGCCAACTACAAAACTTTCATTATTAAAATTCCGGGACTTGATGAAAATGCAATATACAAAATCACATACCCTGATGAAGATCAGAAGGAATTTCCTCCAATAAGTCTGACTGGACGAACTCTTAAAAAAGCAGGACTTTCAATCAACAGGATGTGGGGAGATTTTGCTGCAAAACTGATTTATTTTGAAAAAATTTAACTAATTTTTCTGAATTTTACTAAAGTGAACTGTCTGTCATCCGATAATATAAATGTAAGTTATTCAGGGTGATAGACATCCAGACATCTTGAAATACTTCATCGTTAGTAAATTAAGCTGAGGAATGTGTGAGATTTCTCAGCTTTTTTTTGTCTTAAAGCACAGTACACAAATTCAAGTTTTTCACATATCATTCCGATAATATAAAGGGAAAAATGTCTATGGAAAATATTCATATTGATCAGCTGAAAAACGAAATCACTTTTACCAGTGATCTGTTTATTGACACAAATTTTCTTGTTCTTCCTCATGCAGCCCAGATTACTGAAGACCTGATAAAGGCATTAAAAGAATGGGATTTCAGTGAGTTCAAGTGTAAGGGAGGTATTTCCTTAGGCGGAGACATTGGTCTTTCCCAAAATAGTAAAGAAGAAAAAAGTACATCCAATGCAAAAATCGGACAGTCAGTTATTGAAGCCTTTGAAAAATCCAAGAAAACATTTACTGGAAATAACGACAAAGCTCGTATGACTGTTATTGAAGGTGTTTATAACGAATACATGAATTACATCAATTCACTTTTTACACGTTATGTAACACACACAGAAATTGATCTTAATGAACTTAGTGAAACAGTAAAGGAGCTTTGTGTATTCATCAAGGACAACAAGCGTTTTATGCTTCGAATAAATCCTGATTCAGAACACAAAGAACACAATTTCATCATTATTCATGCAATGCGAAGTACAGTTCTTGCACTTGCAATTGGGCTTCAGCTTCATCTTTCCATATCTAAACTCATTGAATTGGGAATGGCTACAATTATCCACGAAATTGGAATGATCAGACTTCCACCACAGCTGTATATGAGTGACAGGAAATTGAACAGCGGAGAAAAAGCACAAATATATACTCATCCGGTTTTAGGATATGAAATTGCCAAAAACATGCAGTTTCCAATGAGTATTCAGCTGGCAGTACTTGAACACCATGAAAAAGAAAATGGTACAGGATATCCACGTCAGCTTTCTGGAGATAAAATTTCTTCTTATGCCAAAATCATTGCAGTTGCATGTGCTTTTGAAGCCATTACATCAAACAGAAGTTACAAGGAAGGACGTTCGCTTTTTGATGCAATTCTTGAGCTTTTGAAAAACGAAGGGCACCCTTATGATGACCAGATTATCAAGGCTCTTTTATACACTGTTTCTCTCTACCCTATTGGTACTTATGTATTCCTTAAAAACGGAAAATGTGCTGTAGTTGTTGATGTAAACCAGGATAATCCACGTCTTCCAATCGTACAGATGCTTACTGAAACTGAAGCTGATGGAACACCAAAATTAATTCAGACAAACACAGAGAATTATGCAATCATCCGAGTTTTAAATCAGAAAGAAACAAAAGATGTAAATCTTAGTATAAAAAAAGCAGAAGAACTTAAAGCTCAGAAAGAAGCAGAAACAAAAGAATCTGAATCTGCCGAAAACAAGGAAGCTCCAGTTCAGCAGAATAAAATTATCCTTGAACCACCTTCTCCAGCAGTATCAGTCGATCCACCAAAGGTAAATAAAAACGGTGAAGAAGAAATCGATATAAGTATGTTCGAATAAAATCGATTTTGTTGTTATTTTTGACTTTAATTGAAGAAATTCCTCAATTTTTCAACATCATTTTCGAATTTTTCATCGATTACAGGCGGATGTTCATTAAAATATAAAATCTGATTTAATTCATCCTCTTTTGTAGCACCCCACAGTGGAATGACATTTTCAAATTGATTTAAAAATCCAAATGCAAGAGGAATGTTTTCAAGAAGTCCACCACCAAGGGGCTGCATGGCAATAAAGCCAACATCCATTTCATCACATTTTTTCACAAGGTTTGAATATTTAACAGGACTTACAAGACTAAATGGAAACTGAAGAGTTTCATAAGCACCACTTTCCACAGCCTTAAGAGCAGTATCATAATCCTGTGTACAAATACCAATATGTCTGATTTTTCCTTCCTTTTTAAATTTGAGTAAAGTATCATAAACCTTGTCATTGTATCCAGGAAGTGGAACAAAATGTTCGGTTTCAAACTGATACAAATCAACAAAATCTGTGTGAAGAGTGAGAAGACTCTGCTCCAATTCTTCACGAATATCATTTAAATTAAGAGCAGATGTAGTTGTTGAAAGAAAAACATTTTTTCGGATATCAAAAAGCGCATCACCAAGAAGTTTTTCACTTCCTTCCCGCTTTCTTGATGTATCAAAAAAGTTTACTCCGGCGTCATATGCTTTACGAACAACCAGAGCAGCTTCATCACTTCCGCCTTCTTTAAGACGCATAGCTCCAAAAGCTACACGACTTACAAGAAGGTTTGTTTTTCCAAGTCGAACGTATTCCATGGAAATTAATTTTCCTAGCGCTGTACCGGTTTGTAATTGGCAATAGCGTTGAAAATATAACCGTTCAAGTCAGAAAGCTTTACACGTTCCTGTTCCATTGTATCACGATTACGAACTGTTACAGTTTCGAAAAGTTCACTTGCACTGTCCATTGTATCGTAGTCAACAGTTACACAGAATGGAGTACCAACTTCGTCCTGACGGCGGTAACGTTTACCAACTGTACCACTCTGATCGTAATCAGTAACAAAATTATCTTTAAGAAGATTCTGGATATCCTTTGCTTTTTCAGCAAGACCATCTTTCTTCATAAGAGGCAGAACTGCAACTGTGATTGGTGCAAGCTTTGGATGCAGGTGAAGAACTGTGCGGTAATCATCTTTTCCATCTGTTCCAACATTCTGTTCTTCGTATGCTTCACAAAGGAACATAAGGAAGTTACGGTTAAGACCAGCAGATGTTTCAACAACGTATGGAATGTAGCGATTTTTAGGATCATCAGGATCGATGTAAGACATATCCTTCTTTGAGTATTCCATGTGCTGGCTAAGGTCGAAGTCTGTACGAGAGTGAATACCTTCAATTTCTTCAAAACCGATTGGGAAATTGTAAGTAATATCGTAAGCGTCTTTAGCGTAGTGAGCAAGCTTATCGTGGTGGTGCCATTTAAGCTGAGATTCTGGAATACCGTATTTCAGGTAGAATGCCCAGCGGTCTTTTCTCCAGCGGTCAAATACTTCGTCTTCTGTTCCTGGTTTACAGAAATATTCCATTTCCATCTGTTCAAATTCAGCTGTACGGAAAATGAAGTTTTTGAAAATGATTTCGTTACGGAAAGATTTACCAACCTGAGCAACACCAAAAGGAACTTTCATGCGGTTTGACTGAACGATGTTCTTGAAATCTGTGAAGATACCCTGACATGTTTCAGGACGAAGATAAATAAGGTGTGATTCGTCGGCGATTGGTCCCTGGTATGTTTTGAACATAAGGTTGAATTCGCGAACTTGTGTATATTTTTTTTCTTTGCTTCCACAAACAGGACAGTTGATATTTGCCTTGATGTAGTTTTCCATTTCTTCATGAGACATTGTATCAACTGGTTTTCCTGGATTTTTATCCGGATTAGCTGCTACAAAATCTTCAATCATTTTATCTGCACGGTGACGAGCCTGACATTCAAGACAGTCGATCATTGGATCAGAGAAGTGATCAGCGTGACCTGAAGCTTTCCATGTTGTGTGATGCTGGAAAATTGCAGAATCAAGTCCAACAACGTCATCATGAAGCTGTGTCATGTAGTGCCACCATTCATTCTGAATATTTCTTTTGAATTCTACACCCAAAGGACCGTAATCCCATGCCCCTGCCTGTCCTCCATAAATTTCAGAAGCCTGATAAACAAAACCACGTCTTTTACAAAGACTGATGATTTTATCAAGAGTACATGCATGTTCGTCTTTTTCGTTTGCCATTTTATATTTCCTTTAATTTTATTTTTGACTTTAGTATTTAGGCCTTTTATTATGCCTGAAGTGCTGTTACTGCAACTGTTGGCCGTTCGCTTCGCTCACTACCGAGTTTTCTTACGAAAACTCGCAAACCTTATGCCTGAAGTGCTGTTACTGCAACTGTTGCAACAATGTCTTCTACTGAACAGCCGCGGCTTAAATCATTCAAAGGTTTTGCAAATCCCTGGCAGATTGGTCCAATTGCCATCCATCCGCCCATACGCTGACAGATTTTGTAACCAATATTACCAGCATTGATATTAGGGAAGATAAATACATTTGCATGACCGGCAACAGTTGAACCAGGAGCTTTAAGCTCTCCTACTTCAGGAGCTACTGCAGCATCAAACTGGAATTCACCATCCAAAGCAAGATCAGGACAAGCTGTTTTTGCAAGTTCTGTAGCCTTCTGAACTTTTGATACAGTGTCATAGAATTTAGCATCATTTCCACTGCCCTTTGTAGAGAACGAAAGCATTGCTACACGAGGTTCAAGTCCTGCGATTTTTTTAGCAGTGTCGGCTGTAGCAAGAGCGATATCAGAAAGTTCTTCTGCACTTGGTTCAATATTGATAGCACAGTCACCCATCATACATACACCTTCAGGAATGTAAGGATTTCCACCTTCTGGAGCAACCATAACAAAGCTTGAAGAAACAGTTTTGATTCCAGGAGCAGTTTTGATTACCTGAAGGCCTGGTCGCAGTGTATTAGCTGTTGAGTGGCATGCACCAGAAACAAATCCGTCTGCATCACCAGCTTTAAGCATAAGTGCACCAAACATAGTGCGGTCTTTAAGGATATAATTTTTTGCATCTTCTACTGTTGGATATTCAGCAGCACCAGTTTTTTTGTTGATTTTACCTTCGCGGGCTTTGAAAAGAAGTTCTGCGTAAGCATCTGTTTTGTCCGAAGTAAGTGGATCAACAAGTTCAACACCAGAAAGATCAACACCTGGAGCAACCTTTGCACATTCTTCAGCATTTCCAATAAGAACGATTTTTGCAATACCGTCTTTTACAATTTTAGAGGCGGCTTCCACAACACGTTTGTCTTCGCCTTCGCAAAGTACAATTTTTTTACCAGCCTTAGCTGATTTTTTCAAAAGTTCATCTACAAAATTCATAGTAAAATTTTAATCCTCGTAGGGTCACATTACCACAAATTTTGATTTTTTTCAACGTTTCTACTATAATACTGCCCCATGAATAAAACATTCTCTAAAGCATTAAAGGTATCTTTACCAGTCTTCTTCGGATATATAGCAATCGGTATTGCATTTGGACTGATGCTTGTTCAAAAAGGATATCCCTGGTGGCTTAGTTTTGTAATGAGCCTCTTTATTTTTGCAGGAGCAGGCCAGTATGTTGCAGTCGGGCTTTTTGCTGCTGGAACTCCCCTTTCAATGATCATTTTTACAGAGCTTCTTGTAAACATAAGACACATTGTGTACGGACTTTCTCTTATTACCAAATTTCAGAGCATCGGAAAATGGAAGTATTACATTATTTTTGGACTTACTGATGAAACATATTCTCTTCTTACAACAACAGAAGTTCCAGAAGGTTCAAAACCAGGTCCTTTCTACTTTTTCATTGCTCTTCTGGATCACAGTTACTGGATTTTGGGAAGCATTATAGGAGCTGTTGCAGGTTCCCTTATTCCATTTGATTTTTCTGGTGTTGATTTTGCACTTACAGCCTTATTTGTAGTTCTTCTTATTGATCAGATTGAAAAAACAAAAGACCTGCTTCCTCCAATTATTGGATCCATCGTAACAATTATTGCCATTATTTTATGGAGATTTGGTCTTTTTGCAGACGCAAATAACATTCTTCTTATTGCTTTGGCCGCTGGAATTGCAACAATTACATTGCTCAGAACAAGAAAAACAAAAAACAAGGAAGGTAATCAATGAATCCAACACAGCTGACTTTAGGACAAGCCCTTATTGCCACTTTCTGCATTGCAGCAGTCATCTGTCTTGAAAGAGCTTTTCCTTTTATTCTATTTTCAAAGCATGAACCACCAAAGGTTATCCGCTTTATAGAACGTTATATTCCGCCAATGGTAATGGGATGTCTTACTTTTTACTGTCTTAAAAATGTAGGATTTACTTCTCCGGTAAGTTTTGTGCCTGAACTTTGTGGCGTTACAGTTACAGTATTAACCTACTTGTGGAAACATAATCCTCTAATAAGCATCTTCGGTGGAACAATAACCTACATGGTGCTTATCAGAGTACTTTAGGCATTCCATTTTTTTGCTTCAAATTTCTTAACTTCTCTTTCATCAAAAGATTTTTTGATAAGATCTTCAATTTCAAGTTTGTTGTAAATATCTTCTGCATCCTCAATTCGTCCACGCAAAACAGGATGACGTGGTGAAAAAAGAACACAGCAATCTTCATAAGGAAGAATGGAAATATCATATGTGCCGATAAAGTTTGCAGTTGTAATAATTTCTTCTTTATCAAGACCTACAAGAGGACGAAGCATTGGTATTTCTGCAAAATGTTCTGTTACAGTCATATTTTCAATAGTCTGACTGGCAACCTGTCCAAGACTTTCTCCTGTAATTATGGCAGAGGCTTTTACACGCTGAGCAAGCATATTTGCCACTTTCATCATGCAGACACGGAGCATAAGTGTACTCCAGGCTTCAGGAGCCTTTTCTTTAATCTTCATCTGAACTTCTGTAAATGGAACAATGCTTAAATAAGTTACAAGACCAAAATCAGCAAGCTTTTGTGCAAGATCTTCAACTTTTTTTTGAGCTTCCTCAGAAGTATATGGATAAGAATGGAAATATACACATTCAATCTTCATACCACGGCGAAGCATTCTATAACCAGCAACAGGTGAATCAAGACCACCAGAAAGAAGCAAAAGTCCTTTTGAAGATGTACCTACTGGAAGTCCACGACATCCCTGATTAGAAGCGGCATAAATATAGCATTGTTCACGAACTTCAACATTAATTACAACATCAGGATGATGAACATCTACCTTAAGATATTTTTCAGCATAATCTGCTACTTCACAGGCGATTTCATAGGAATTCAATGGAAACTGTTTAAAAGAACGTCGGGCTTCAATTTTAAAAGTTTTTGCCCCTTTTTCACTTTCTTCTTTTGCTATTTTTTCTACAACCAGCTTCATTGTCTCAACTTCATTTTCACAAACATTAGTAAGAGCCCATCCAGCAATACCGATAAGATGAGTAAGACAAAATTCTGCCTGTTCTGCGTATTGATCTTCACAAGTAATATAGAGTCGTCCACCACGAACCGCAACTTTAGCTCCAGTTCCATCCATATAAAAGCGAACGTTTTTAGCAAGTGCCAGTTCAAATTCATGAAGATTTGAACCCTTTAATGTAAGTTCACCGAGTTTTCCAAGATAAGTTTTCATAATTTTAATTATATCTGAAAAAAATAATAAAAAAAAGGGATAGAAAATTCTTTGGAAAAGTTGCGGAAAAGAAATTAAATTTTGATTTCAGACAAAATGGTTTGAAGATATTCGTTGTAATTTTCTGTTACTATATCTTTGATATTTGAAAATAATGATGAATTTATAAAAGATTCTGTATTAGTAGGAAGAAAGAAATTTATAACATCAACATTCAGTGCTTCAGAAAGTTGGGAAAGTGTTTTGTCGCTAGGCCAAGCAAGGGAAAGTTCTATGCTTTTTACCATTGCTTCAGATATGTTTGCTTTTTCTGCTAATTCAAATTGAGTAAGATTGAGATTTTTTCGTAGGCGTTTCAAATTGTGGGCTAATCTTGTTTGAATATCAAATTTCATTGTCTTAGTATCAATAAAAATACAATTCAATTACATAGAACTAGAATATCTAATTAAATTAAAAATACATTGACAATATCTAAATGTAGATTATCATAATTATATAGATTGTAAAAAAGTATAGCGTAAGTATCTAGTTGTGCAATCTGTAAGACATGGAAGTCTTATTTCAAATGGAGTGCTAAAACTGACGTAATGAGAGTCATTTTTAGTAAGTTTACGTTGTGAACTTTCCAAAATTTTTTGAAGGAGTTTTTTATGAAAAACTTAAAGAAAGTAATTTTTGCATTGATGGTAGTGTTTTTGGTAGTTGGATTTATTGGTTGTAAGACAGAAACAGATCCAGTTCCACTAGAGCCAGAAACACCTGCTGTAACAAACAAATTTAAGGGAAACGTGTTTGTTGGAATGACAGGCGAAGGTGAAAAAGCATCTTTTGCCAGTTATATTATTTTTACTTCAGATAAAGACTGTGAAGTGTCTTTTTTTGGAGAGTCAATACCAGCAACCTATACAGTTGCAGATGATGTTGCAACATTAAAAGGAACAGGTAAATATGCCGAGCATCAGTTATCAACAACAAAATTAACTGATGGTAAATTTACAATTACTATTCCACCAGCTGTTTCTGGAGACAAAGAAGACATTGTTGTAAGTTATGCAGTTGGAACAATGTGGACTATTTTTTATGACATTCCAGATTCTGACAAAGATTTTACCTTCAAAATGCCTGAAGAAGCATTGGATATCGCTTTAAAAGACTTTGAAGAGAATGATTATACTAAAGACGATGCAACAAATACAATCACTCTAACAGCTACTGGTTGGGCAAAAGTAGAAGCTGCTATGGGTGGCGGTGGTAAAGAACCACCAGTTACACTAGACCCAAATAAACCAGGACAACAAACACCTGCTGTAAGTAAATAAGAAGAATCTACAAGCTATTAAAATAACACCAGTTGGTTGGGCAAAAGTTTCTGCTGGTGTATAAGAAGCCTAGGTTTCTGCACCATTTACAAAAAAATTAGTAGCTAATTTTTGATTATACAAAGGGCTGTTAAAAGTAAACTTTCAAAAAATGGGAGTTTTATATTTTAATGCCACTGAAAAAGTCTGTAAAAGACTGCATTTACAAACACCACTTGAATAGAGTAAAATTTATTCAGGTGGTGTTTTTTTTTCTCAAGTCACAGCAAGAATTAAATTTCAGTAAAGCCTAGCAAAAAATGAAGAAGACTCAATCGAAAAAGAAGTTAAATATTGTGAGAGACTTCCAAAGATAATCGAGGGAATGCCAATTGTATCAAATCTTCCAAGAATCATCGAAAAAATGAATCTTCTGAAGGAAACAATGGAAGATACAAAAGAATTCAAGAAGTTTCCGTGCTGCAAACACGGCTTTTGTCCATTCCACAGCTTTTTCTTCGGTGATTTTACCATTTTCAAAGGGTTTCTGGATTTCTTTCAAACGGTTTTTCATTCGGCGTTTTATTTTGTAAAGCAAAAATATTTTTCTTTTGTAATGCGCCAGCCTAAAACAGGCATCTTTTATAATCCTGCATAAAAACTGCTTTAATACAGTGTGGTCGATGGAATCAAAATACTTTCTTTCGTTCAAGATTTTTTGATATTCACTGAACAGTTCTTCGGAAAAATCCTTAAGTTGTCAAAAAGTTCACGCTGTTCATCTGTTGCAAGGCTTGCACGCAAGTCAATTTTTTGGCGCCCGGTTTTTTCTCCAGCCTGCTGAATATCCTTATACTCAACACGAATCTGAATTCCGCAGTTAGAGCCGCTGTTTATGATATTTTCTATTTGATTTTAGGGAGCTTTGCGGAATGACTTTATACGAAATTCTTTCGTTGGCTATTGATTTAGCCATTCTCATTCTAGCAGCCCTTTCTTACTTAAAAGATAGAAAGAGTTAAAAAGTAAAGCCGCCCAGTGACTCAAAACTTTGGACGGCTTTTAGCTAATAAAGTGGAGACCTTTTTCCGTGGCCTTCATAATTGAGCGGCCATCTAGAAGACGTTTCAAACGCTAAAAATTATTCTTCTGGAACAAAGTCATCTGGATATTCAGCTGTGTGGTAAACGTTCTGAACATCATCATTGTCCTCAAGTTTGTCGATCATTTTCTGAACTTTAGCAGCTGTTTCTGCATCAACTGATGTGTATGCATCTGGAACCATGGCTACTTCAGCTGAAAGTGATTCATATCCTTTTTCATTCAATGCATCAAGTACATCAGCGAATGAATCTGGAGTTGTTGTTACTGTGATTACTCCATCTTCATTTACGATATCATCAGCACCAGCTTCCAAAGCTACTTCCATAAGTTCATCTTCTGATACTTTTTCTGCATCATAAGCAATCTGACCTTTACGCTGGAACATACGAGATACAGATCCAGAAGTACCAAGGTTTCCACCAGATTTGTTGAAAATATTGCGAACATCAGCAGCAGCGCGGTTTTTGTTATCTGTAAGAACTTCAACCATTACAGCAACACCACCTGGAGCGTATCCTTCATAAAGGAATTCTTCGTAAGCAGCTCCGCCATCTTCACCAGTACCTTTTTTGATAGCACGTTCGATGTTATCTTTAGGCATGTTGGCAGCACGTGCTTTAAGAATTACTGTACGAAGTCTTGGGTTTGAGTTAGGATCTCCACCACCCATACGAGCAGCGATAGAGATTTCTTTGATGAATTTTGTAAAGATTTTACCGCGTTTTGCATCGGCAAGTCCTTTAGCATGTTTAATGGTGGCCCATTTACTGTGTCCTGACATGGGAACTCCTTTAAAATAAATTTACAAGAATAAGTTTATATATTTTATCAAAAAACTTTGACTAATTCAATATATTCATGTAGAAAACCTGAAACAAAGAACCTACAGGAAAATCATTCCAAATACAGCCCCTGAAATCATAATAAAAATCGGGTGAACCTTAAATCTAAAGAAAATAAAAGCAAATACTGTATATGCAATAAGTGATTTTAATTCAAATAAAGTTTTAATATCAAAATCTGACCAGGATGAAGGCAAATTTACCAAAGCAAGAAGGAAAATATTTGCAGCAGCAACAATAATAACTCCAGTAGATATTGGGCGAATTACTGAAAGAACCGACTTAACAGATTTATTTTCGCTGTATTTCTGAAGGAATTTTGCAATCACCATTATAATTACAAGAGATGGAAGAACTTCTGCAATACTTGTAATTAAAGCTCCAGGAATTCCATAGAGATTATAACCAACATAGGTTGCCATATTGATACCAAGAGGACCTGGTGTTGATTCAGAAATGGCTACCATATTATAGAAAGTTTCAGCAGAAATAATTCCATTCTGAACTATAGCTTCTTCCATAAGAGTAACAGCAACAAGACCGCCACCAATAGTAAAAAGGCCTACATAAAAGAAAGTACCAAACAGCCAGAGCAAGGAAGGACAATTTTCCATTATTCATTACCTCCTTTATCATCTATACTTTCTGATTTCAAAGCTTTCTTTTCTTTATTTACCTGAACAGCAGAAACTATAAGACCAAGAATTACACCTGAAACAATAACAATGGCACTTGGTACTTTTACAAAGAAAATCAAACTGAAAGAAACAAGAAGAAGGACTAAAGACCACCAGTTTTTTACAGTTTTTTTGCAGAAGGTGTAGGTTACTTTTGTAAGAAGAGCTGCAACTGCAACATTCACACCTTTTAAAGCCTTTATTGCAAGAGGAAAATCATTTACAGAGTTGATGAAGGTAGCAAGAATAGTAATTATGAAAAGACAAGGAGTTATCATTCCAAGTGTTGAAACAATTCCACCAAGAATCCCCTTCTGACGAAAACCTGCGAATGTAGAAACATTTACTGCAATAATTCCAGGTGTTGACTGACCAATTGCATAATAATCAATAAGATCATCCTCGGTTATCCAATGACGTTTATCTACCAGTTCAGTTTGCATCATAGGCATCATAGCCATACCACCACCAATGGTAAAAGCTCCTATTTTTGCAAAGGTAAGATATAATTCAAGATAAATATTCATAAATTGATTATAACAAATCACAATGTTTTATGGAAGAAATGGCTCTTTAAGGATTTTTGGACATTTAAGGATTTTTGCACTTGAAACAAAAATGCATTTCTGATATATTATAAAAACCTTTTACGGTGCCTATAGTTCAGCGGTAGAGCGCCAGATTGTGGATCTGGTTGTCGTCGGTTCGATCCCGACTAGGCACCCAACTTTGCGCCCGTAGCTCAGCTGGATAGAGCAACGGACTTCGAATCCGTAGGTCGCACGTTCGAATCGTGTCGGACGCAATAAATCTTCGGAACCAAAACTCCCTGCCTAGAGCGGGGATTTTTTTTGCCATATCACTCTTTAAATATCTCCAAAACATTAAATTTTTTATTAACAAATTCAACATATTAATTTATACTGATTAATAGTGTTTTTATATATGGAGAAATAGTTTATGAATATTTTTAAACGATTTATTCTTTTCTTTGTACCAAGTTCTTATTTTGGTGTAATGTACCTCAGTTATTTTCAGCTTCGCTATATTCACATGGCTC
>JAEDJA010000001.1 GCA_016296575.1 Treponema sp. | reverse complement strand
TTTTTACTTGATTCACCACTTTTTTTTCGGTTAGATTTAACGTGATTCAATGCGTTTTATTGAAAAAACCACCTTTTTCTTCTATAATATTATTTATGGCAAACGACTTATCTAAAATGAGAAACATCGGCATTATGGCTCATATTGATGCCGGAAAAACTACTACTACAGAACGCATTCTTTTTTACACTGGAAAAATCCATAAGATTGGTGAAATTGACGACGGTCAGGCTACTATGGACTGGATGTCTCAGGAACAGGAACGAGGTATCACAATCTGTTCTGCCGCTACAACAACTTACTGGAAAAATCACCAGATTAACATTATTGACACACCAGGTCACGTAGACTTTACTGCAGAAGTTGAACGTTCACTCCGAGTTCTTGATGGTGCGGTAGCAGTAATCTGTGCCGTTGACGGTGTTCAGCCTCAGACAGAAACAGTTTGGAAACAGGCCGACACATTCAATGTACCTCGTCTTTGCTTTATGAATAAGATGGACCGTATTGGTGCCGATTTCTTTGGTTCAATGGCCGACGTAAACGAAAAGTTTGGATGTGAAACACTTGCCCTCCAGATTCCTATTGGTGAAGGTGCAGATTTTGAAGGTGTCATTGATCTTCTAACCATGAAAGAGCTTCGCTTTTCTGCTGAAGACGATGGTGAAACAATCATTGAAAGTGATATTGATGGAAGTCGTCTTGATAAAGCCAATGAATGGCGCGAAAAACTTGTAGAAACTGTTGCCGGCAGTGATGATTCACTTATGGAAATCTACCTTGAAGGTGGTGATATTTCTATTGATCAGCTTAAAGCCGCCATCCGTAAAGGAACTATAAATCGAGCCTTTGTACCTTTTGTTATGGGATCTGCCCGCCACAATCAGGGAGTTCAGCCTCTTATTGACGCAGTAATCGACTATCTGCCAAGTCCTACTGACGTTCCTGCTGCAAAAGGTCTTAAAATAAAAAAAGACGCAACAGAAGAAACTACAGTTCCATGTGATCCTACAAAAATGCCACTGGGACTTGTATTCAAAATCCAGTATGACAGAGAAATGGGTCCTTTGTGTTACGTTCGAATGTATTCAGGAAAATTCAATTCTGGAATTCAGCTTTACAATGTAAACAAGAAAAAACGTGAACGCGTCAACAGAATTCTCCGAATGCATGCTGATAAAAATGAACCAATGGATTCAGTAAGTGCTGGGGATATTGCCGTATTTATCGGTTTAAAACTTGCTCAGACTGGTGACACCATTGGAAGTGAAGGACTTCCTGTTCTTTTGGAAGAACCTTCTTTCCCACAGCCAGTTATTTCTGTTTCTCTTGAACCTGAAAGTAACAGTGAAAAAGACAAGATGAATGAAACTCTTGCCATTCTTTCACGGGAAGACCCAACTTTCACATATCATGAAGATGCAGAAACAGGTCAGCTTATTATTTCCGGTATGGGTGAACTTCATCTGGACGTTCTTGTTACCCGTATGCATGATGATTTTGGTGTAAAATGCCGCGTTGGTGCACCTCAGGTTACTTACCGAGAAAGTATTTCAGGAAATGCTTCTATAACAGAAGAATATTCAAAGGTTCTTGGCGGAAAGGAAAATACAGCAAAAATCACACTTACTGTGGAAAGCCAGGAAACAGGAAGCGGCTGTTCTTATGCATGCACTGCAAAACAGGGAGATGCTCCTGACGAAATCATGGACGCAATCAAACACGGTATTGAAGGATCATTTGCTTCAGGAATTAAATATGGATATCCTTGTACTGACCTTAAAGTTACAGTTACTTCATTTGAATACAATGAACTTACAGCATCAGCATTTGCTTTTGAAGCATGTGCCGTACAGGCATTTGATAAGGCATGTAACAGTGCTACACCAATTCTTCTTGAACCAGTTATGAGTGTTGATATTTCTTGTCCAAAAGAATTTGTTGGTCCTGCAGGAAGCCAGTTCAGTCAGCGTGGAGGAACAATCATGGGTCAGGATTCAAAATCTTCTGGCGAAGTGATTCACGGTTCTGCCCCAATGGAAAAAATGTTCGGTTTCTCAACAAACCTTCGATCAGCCACACAGGGACGTGCAAGCTTCAGTATGGAATTCAGCCACTTCCAGGAAAAAGTCGGCGGTCTGGAACAGAGTTGGTAAGACAAAAAAAATGGGGCTGTCCAATAAGTAATGAGTGTAGCGCTCATTGAGCTCGTCGAAATGACTGCTACACTAAATGTGGTGGTTTCGATAAACTCAACCACCGTAATGCAAACTTATTGGGCATCCCTATTTCCAAATTTTTATTTACCCCAGAGACTTCCGCGGAAGGTATTTCCACTCAGTTCGTTAATTTTAACTGTTGCAAATTTTCCAATCAGATCCTTTGAAGCCTTGAAAGCAACTCTTTCATCTCTTTCTGTTTTTCCAAGAAGTTCTTCCTTATTATCACGGCTCACAGATTCTACAAGAACTTTTTCCACACTGCCCTTTCGTTTTTCCATCTCAGAAGCTGTAATCTTTAGCTGAAGATCAATTACCTTCTGCAGACGCTCTTTTCTGATTTTTACTGGAATCTGATTCTTCATTTTTGCAGCAGGAGTTCCTTCACGTACATTATAATAATACATGAAAGCATTTTCATATCGGACTTCCTTCATAAGGGAAAGTGTTTCTTCTACATCTTCATCTGTTTCACCAGGAAAGCCCATCATGATATCTGTAGTTAAAGAGACATCAGGTATGGCTTTTTTAATTTTTGCAATTGTTTCAAGATATTGTTCCCGGGTATATTTTCTGTTCATTTCAGAAAGGATTCGACTGGAACCATGCTGAACCGGAAGATGAATATGGTGACAGATAATTTTTGATTTTGAAATAACATCGATAACATTGTCAGACAAATCTTTAGGGTGACTGGACATAAAACGAACCCAGCCAATAGGAGAATCAGTTTCTTTAATGCGATTTTCTATACGTTTCAAAAGTTCGGCAAAATCCACACCGTTGTAATTGTAAGAATTAACATTCTGACCAAGAAGACAGATTTCACGCACATTATATTTTGAAAGAACATCAATTTCAGAAATGATTTCGTCTATAGAACGACTGGTTTCACGTCCACGAACATATGGTACAATGCAGTAAGAACAAAAATTGTTACAGCCGTGCATAATTGGAACATAAGAAGAAAAGCTTCCAGGCTCATAAGAAACTGCTGCAAACTTGTATTTTTCACTGTCATCAATAAGCGTAGGATCTAGTTTTCCTTCCACTTCATCTATTATTTTACCAAAATTTTTCTTGGCATAAGTACCAACAACATAATCAATAAATGGATGATCTTTTTTAAGACTTTCAAGAAGCCGTTCAGCCATGCAACCGGTTACAACAAGAGTAAGGGGTTTTGCTCCGTCTTTAACATATTCAGCTGCTTTTTCAAGTGATTTATTTTTTGCTTCAGGGTGACAGGCTCTTACAGCTTTAAGACCGGCATACCAGCCCAATCGTCCAAAGATGCGGTTTTCTGCAGTAGCACGTACAGAACAAGTATTGATTACAACAATATCTGCATATTCAGCACACTCAGACTTTTCCCATCCTCGGGAAATAAAAAGCTGTTCAATTGATGCAGATTCCGCAATATTCATCTGGCATCCATAAGTTTCAAAGAAATAAGTCATGTTTTACCTGAAAATATATGTATTATTTTGATTCGATTGGTTCGAGTTCCCTTAAATAATACAATGTTTGCGATAAAATTTCACGGGTTCTGCGCAAATCATCACGGAATTTTGCATTATCATGACCTCGGATACTGTTAATATTCTGAAGACCAGAATGAACACCATCCTTTTTATCATCGTATATTCCTTTGAAAACAAGTTCCATATTTCGCAATGCATTTCCAATTTTTTTAATTGCATTTCTAATCTGATTTTCAACTTCAGTTACCAAGGCTTCAATTGTCTGTTGTGACTGGAAAGTTCTAAGTGAACTGTTCTGCATTTTAGCAAAAACTTCCCCAACTGAACCCTTTGTATCTAGACTTTCAAAAAGAGCACGCATGTCTGCTCCAACCTGAGAAAATTCATTCAGATTTTCTGAGAATTCAGTACGGTTTTCATTCTTAAAGAACACGCCTTCCATAACCAGAAGATTCAGAGTAGACATAATAAAATCAAACTCTTCATCAAAAAGCCAGTACAAAAAACCTCCTGTAAGCTCGCAGGAAAATGGCACTCCTCCCCAAAGTTTAGCCCACGGACGGAAAGGAATCTGCGGAAAAGAATCAAGCCCAAAATCTTTTTTTAATCCAATTTCCAACGTTTCCTTTTTCTTGTCGCGAATCCACTGATTCCATCTCAAATCCACAATTTTTCGCCACTGATTTTTATATTTTGCAAACCAGTCTTCACTTCCACCCCAGGTATCACAGGTCCAGTCATAATTTTGATTGATTACCTTACCCATAAGGGAAACTGGACATATTGAAAGAAAAGTTTTTATTGATGCAAGGAAACTATGAGCTTTTGCAAGAAAGCTTCTTGTAGCATTCACAACATCTTCATCAAAATGTGTTTTGGTGATTTCTTTTCGTTGTGAATATAAAAATATACTTTCAAGAACTTCGTTAGAAACATAGACTGTTTTTTCAAAAAGCCGGGCAAAAGAGTCAAAATCTACCCTTGCATTTTTATAAGGACAAGTATAGATTCCAGACCTGATATCAGTAAACTGAGCAAGAAAGTGAATGTATGGAAGCACTGAAAAATCCGACAGCCAGGCCGTAGTCTGAACCGCTGCATATAAATCAGCTTTAGCATTTCCTTTTAAGTTTTTCTGCATATCATCCAGTTTACGTAAAATTTCCAGTCTCAATTCCTGAGTAGGACGAGATTCAGGTGGCAGGTTATATGGATCAACTGATGCGTTTATCTGATCAGCAAGTTCTGGAACAATAAAGGAACTTAGAAATACATAAAATGCTCCTGGATCATCATTTACAAGAAGCATATATGGCTTAAAAAAATCTGCAGCTTCTTTCATGTTTTTAAGAGCATCATAAAAAAGTGAATCAAGAAGTTCATTTTTAACATCAAGAACACCTGGATGATCACGGTTTATTTTTCGTGCAAGACCAAGAAGAACATCATCATTGTAAAGTTCAACCATTGGTTTTTTAGAAAACATGGATCGGAACCACAAAACTATTCTGTAAATTAAAGATTCCTTTTCGAGACGAAGTTTCAGTGTACCAGTAAACTTATCAAATCCCCTGGAGCTTTCGGAAAATTCTACAGGGGTGCTTGAGGCATTTAATTTTCTAAGCAGATTTTGGCGTTCTTCTGTGCTTAAACCTGCAACTAAACGATCAAAATTGGACTTATTAATTCCGTCTTCCATACCTATTATTATCGGCAAAGGATGCATTTTTCTCCAATTCTGCTTGCAAATAATTAGGCACAAAAAAAAGGGGCTGTCCAATAAGTAATGAGCGCTACACTAAATGTGGTGGTTTCGACCCTTCGACAGGCTCAGGATACCACCCTTCGACATGGCTCAGGGATCGTAAACTCAACCACCGTAATGCAAACTTATTGGACAGCCCCTTCTTCAACGTGATAAAAACTATCTTGCGTATTCAACAATTCGTGTTTCGCGAATCATTGTAAGACGGATTCGTCCAGGATAACGAAGATCTGTTTCAATCTGTTTTGCAATATTTCTTGCCAGATCTTTTACTTCGCTATCAGGTACCTTTTCATTGTTTACCAGAATACGAAGTTCACGACCGGCCTGAATTGCGTAAGCTTTTTCAACGCCAGGGAAGCTTTCTGCAATAGCTTCAAGGTTTTCAAGACGTTTTGCATAATTGTCTACGGTTTCACGACGGGCACCAGGACGTGCAGCTGAAATAGCATCGGCAATCTGAACAATAACTGCTTCAATACTTGTAGCTTCAACATCATTATGGTGAGCGGCAATGGCATTAACAACCTTTGGATCTTCACCCATTTTACGTGCCATTTCAGCACCTACTTCTGCATGGTTCTGGTCACTGTCATTTTCTGCACCTTTACCAATATCGTGAAGAATAGCAGCTCGTTTAGCAAGTTCCCGGTTTACACCAATTTCAGCAGCAAGCATTGAAGCTGCCATAGCAACTTCTTTTGAATGGTTCAGAACATTCTGACCATAACTTGTACGGAAATAAAGTCGTCCAAGTGCACGAACACCTTCTGTATTCATGTTATGGATACCAAGATCAAAAAGGGCTTTTTCACCTTCTTCGTAAATTTTGTTCTGAATTTCATGTGTAACTTTCTGTACAATTTCTTCAATGCGTGTAGGATGAATACGTCCGTCAGAAATAAGGCGTTCCAATGATTCCTTGGCTATTTCTTTACGTACAGGATCAAAACATGAAATAACTACTGCTTCAGGTGTATCATCAATGATGATATCAACACCAGTAAGAGTTTCCAGTGTACGGATATTGCGTCCTTCACGACCGATAATACGTCCCTTCATTTCATCACTTGGAAGTGAAACTGTAGTTACAGTAATATCGCTTGTTGTTTCCGGTGCAATGCGCTGGATAGTTGTAATAAGAACATCTTTGGCTTTTTTATCTGCAGTAAGCTGTGCTTCCTGTTCAATTTTGTTGATAAGAGCCTGAGCATCATGACGAGCCTCGTTTTCAAGATCCTTGATAATTAAATCTTTGGCTTCCTGGGCTGTCATGCCTGAAATTTTTTCAAGTTCTGTTCGATAAAGTTCTTCCTGTTTGGCCAGCAATTCTTCTTTTTTTGTAAGCTGTAAGGCTTTTTCAGCAACTTCCTTCTCTTTTTTATCGAATTCTGTTGCTCGCTGATCCAAAAGTTCTTCTTTTTTGTTTACGCGGGCTTCAAAACGCTGCACTTCAGCACGTCGTTCCCGGTTCTCCCGTTCCTGCTGGTTGCGTTCTCGAATGAGCTCATCTTTTGCATTTAAAATAATTTCTTTTTTCTGTGCTTCAGCTTCTCTGATGGCGTCCTGCTTTACGCGTTCAGCCTTCTGCTCAGAAGCAGACAATTGAAATCTGGCATAAATCCAGCGAATAATCCATCCAAGTACAACACCTGCAACAGGGAGAACGATGTACAAAATCACATTAGTCATCTTTATTCGTCTCCAAATGTAGGTCAACTCTCCAAATCATCTGAATACAAAAAATTTGGAAAATTTCCGTTAAATAATAACCGATTACAAACGTATTGTCAAATAGATGTATCCAAATGTATCCAAAAGGTCTAATCTTTTACTATCATCAGGGCATTTATCTGATATTCAGGAAGATAAGTCTTTTTAGTTCCAGTTTCAAATTGAACCTTTATTACAAATTCCCCTTCATTCAAATAGCGGTCTGTCACACTTCCGTAGCCAAAATCATCGGAATAAACCCGGGTACCCTTCTTCCATTTTTCCGCATACTCAAGCTTTTCCCCGAATTCTTCCCGTGTCTGAACATAAGTACCGCCACCGTCTTCACCATAGCCGATTTTTGCATTGGAAGATGAAAAAGAAAATGGTTTCTGTCCTATAATTTTAAATCCTGACTGGCTTTCCTTAATAAAAATACTTGGATCCATTACTTCGGTACGTCCAAAAAGTGCACGCATGGCACAGCTTGTAACATAAAGCTCATCCATTGCCCGGGTAATGCCAACATAAAACAAACGGCGCTCTTCCTCCAGCTCATCACCGTATTTATCACGGCGAGGAAATGTCCCCTCTTCAAGGCCGGTAATTACAACCTTTGGAAATTCCAAGCCCTTTGTATTATGAAGAGTTATAAGTGTAACACTATTCTGATTTTCTTCATCATTCTGATTTTCACCAATTGAACGATCCAGGTTCACATCATCAAGAAAAGAATTAAGTCCTTCAATAGAGCAGTCGTAAGGAATACCTGCATTCACAAGTTCTTCAAGGTTCTGAACTTTTTGTGTTCCTTCTGCTTTATCTTCTTCACGGTAGTATTCATCAAGTCCTGTAATTGCAATAATTTTTTTCATAAGATAAGAAAGCTTTTCTTCCTGAACAAAGCAGTTTCGAAGACTTTCCATCTGTTTTATAAATTCCTCAGCTCCTTCATGGGCTTTTTTTGTAAAGGAAACAGAAACTGTGCGGGTTACTTCTATATAATCTACATTTCCATCATCATCATTTTCCATTTCCATAAGAGCCATAGAAACAATTTTATCCTGACTTTTTAATCCAATACCACGAACCGGCTTATTTACAATACGTCGGAAAGAAACTTCATCTTTTGGGTTTGCAAGAAGGGACATATAAGCAATTACATCTTTTACCTCTTCCCTTTCAAGGAATTTTAAAGAGCCAACAACCTTATATGGAATCTGCCGATGGAGAAATTCTTTTTCAAAAATTCGGCTCTGGGCATTTGTTCTGTAAGTAATACACCAGTCACTGAATGTCCCACGTCCTGCTTCAACTGACTGACTTATCAAGTCTGCCACAAAAAGTGCTTCTGCTTCTTGATTTGGCAAAAAGGCAAGAACAGGTTTTTTACCTTCACCACGTTCTGATACAAGTGTTTTTCCAAGTCGATTCTGGTTACGGCTTACTGCAATTGAAGCACAGTCAAGAATTTCTTTAGTAGAACGATAATTTCTTTCAAGCTTGATAATATCTGTATTGGGAAAAGTTTTGGAAAAATTAAGAATGTTCTTTACTTCAGCACCACGGAAAGCGTAAATTGACTGATCATCATCACCTACGGCGCATACATAACAATCATTTCCTTCTGAAACACCGGAAAGAGCTTCAAGTAATTTATACTGAGCAATATTAGAGTCCTGGTATTCATCAACAAGAATGACTTTAAAATGCTTGTGAATATTCTTTTTTATCCTTTCGTTCTGCTGCATTGTAAAAACAGGGAGCATAATAAGATCGCCAAAATCTACATTTCCTGTGGCACGAAGGCGGTTCTCATAGGCTGCGTAAATGCTGTTGATGTCAAGGTCGCTTGCCAGAATGGAAAGATCATCTTCCGGTGTAAGAAAATAATCCTTTGCAAGACTTATTTCGTGTGCAGCCTGTTTTGCAGTCTTTGCTGTTAAAGATGGAACTGCATTTTTTATCAGAGTAGCACAATCTTCATCATCATAAACCGTAAAATTTTCAGAAATACCAGCATCTTTAGCATAGTGCCTTAAAAACCATGCACCAAAAGAATGGAAAGTTTTTATCTGTGTTTTAAAAGCTCTTTCATCCATGCGGATTGCACGTTCACGCATTTCATTGGCTGCTTTTTTTGTAAAGGTAACTGCAAGAATACTTTTTGGATCAATGCCGCGCTGGGAAATAAGCCAGGCAATTTTAGTGGTAATTACGCGGGTTTTTCCAGAACCAGCCCCTGCAAGAATCAGAAGAGATTTACCATCATGAACTACCGCGTCCATCTGTTCAGGATTCAAAAGCGAAAGATAATCGTCCAGTGCCATAGATTTCTATTCTACAATTAAACGGGCGTCTAAATCTACTCCAGCAGTCCCCAAAATATTTGCAAAAACAACATTTCCTTCTTTTACAAGAGAGGCTTCTTTTGGATCGTCATTTTCATAACGGAGAACAACACTTCCATCAACATCAGGAGCCTGAAACCATGCACGACCTATTGCAATTCCTTCGTCTTCATTAGGAATGACTTCTTCAATCAGAACAGAGACCTTTTGACCTATAAATTCATTAAGCTTTTCAAATGTGATTTCTTCCTGAATTTCATGGAGAATATTGGCCCTTTTCTGAGCTTTTCTAAAAGAAACCTGTTTCTTCATGTTATAGGCCGGAGTATCATCTTCCCGAGAATAGGCAAATGTACCTGACCAGTTTGGTCTGATTGTTTTTAAGAAATTTTGAGTATTTAAGAAATTATTTTTCTTTTCACCAGGGAAGCCTGTCAGAAATGTGGTTCTAAGTACAACATCACCAAGTGCCTGACGGATTTTTTCAACCATAAGAGCATAACCTTGTGCAGTACCATTGCGATTCATAGCTTTGATTATCTGATCATCTCCACTCTGGAAAGGAATGTCAAAATAATGGAGAAGTTTTGAATCTTTTTGCATCAGCGGAAGAATATCCATTGGAAAATGATCTGGATGAATGTACAGAAGGCGGACAACAAAGTTACCTTCAATTTCACATATTTTTTCAAGGAGAACTTTTAACGGCGAGTCACCACGTAAGTTTTTCCCTTCTTCTTCAGTATCAGTAGCACCTGTACCATAAGCTGCAAGATCCTGACCAATCAGGTTAATTTCGTAAACACCACGTCCTAAAAGAATCTTTATTTCATCTATAATATCAGAAATTTTTCGGCTTCTAAGTTCACCGCGAATAATAGGAATAGCACAGAAAGCACAATGATTTGAACAGCCTTCCGTAATTTTTACGTAGGCAGAACCTGCAAAATTATTAATAAAAGGTCTGTCACCGCCGCAAACACCAGATTGAGGAGCCTTCATTTTTGGGCGGCAATCTTCCATTGTTTTTTCAACAAAATCTACGATATCAGATAATTTTCCGTTTCCAAAAATACCGTCCATTTCCGGAATTGATTCTTCAAAAAGATCAGCATAACGTTCCGAAAGACAGCCAGCCATAACTACTTTCTTATCTGGATATGCTTTTTTTGCATCGTAAAAGGATTCAAGACTTTCTTCTTTTGCAGACTGAATAAAACCACATGAATTAATGATAATAATATCTGCCAAAGCTGCATCACAAACCCGCTTGTGACCTGCTTTTTCCAGATGACCAATAAGGATTTCTCCATCCACCTGATTTTTGGCACAACCGTGCTGATCAATAAAGAATGAATATGTTTTTGAACTAGTCAAGATCTACTACCACCAGTTTATATTTTCCATCAGTATCACGAACCCATTTGATATCCTGAACACCAACTTCACCTGATTTACCGATTGGAAGATCTTTAGAAACAGAACCTGCAACTACAGTAAATTTAACAGCGTTGGAATTACTCATCCAGATACGTATACCGTTCTGAGCAGTTGCTGTAAAAATCTCACCGTTACTGAAGTAAGTTTCAACAGAATCATTTCGGTCTACTCTGTCACGGAAAAGACATGCACCACGGAAAGATGCATTAAGCGTAAATGGATATGCACGATTGTCTTCAAGAATAACTGTCTGTGTATGTTTTGTAGTTTCTGCATCATTCATAGGAATTTCAGCAATATTTACTTCGCTTAAAGTTGGTACTCCATGTCGGAGGATTACACTGATTTCTGCACCACGGCGTTCATCGGTTGCGGAAATGTCAGAAACGTAAAGAATCATATCAGAAGCACCATCGCCATTAATGTCATATTCAGCTTCTTCAGAAAGCTCTGTATAAAAAACTCCACCTGGTGTATCAAGAGCAAAGTCCTTAAGTGTACTTTTTACAGTAAGAATGATTTTTCCATTTTCTGAAGGAACAATAAGCTGATCCCCTTTGTAAAGACGGTTTGTAAACTTTGTATTATCAAGTTCATACTTTCTGTACTGTTTTGTACCATCAACAACAAGAGTTTCATCCACTGGTTTTGCTTTTTTGAAAACAGTAAACCATAAGGTGATTCCTGTTCCAACAAGAACCAGAATTGCCGACAGAATAATAATCAATCCCCACGGAAAATCTTTATGAGTAGGAATAAGGCCCTCTGGCACAGGTGATTCCTGAATCTTCTTGTTATTGTACAAGCGCATTGGAATAGAACTGTCAATTCCAAGATATTCGGCGTAGTTTTTAAGATAACCTACAAAATATGGTTCTCCTGGAAAAACCGAAGCATCTTCATCTTCGAGCCCCTGAAGGTATTTTTTATCAATAGCAATTTCGCGGGCTATATTGTCAAAAATGAGTCCTTTTTCCTCGCGAGTCTGTCGTAATAATTCTCCGTAACTGTCCATTTTTTAATCCGTAAACAAAAAATTGTTGAAGTTGTTGGCAGAAGAAGGTGCTTCATAAATAAAGCGCTGGTCAGAAATATCCTGATTGATTTTATAATCATAATAATTGAAGATATATGTCTGTCCTTTTGGTGTTACAGCTTCCATTCTTCTAAGGAGTTTAGTTTTTTCACTGATACAAAGCTTGATATAACGGAAAGCTTCGGCTGCACTTTTTTTGGTAAGAATCAGTTTTACTACCATTTCATCAGAACCTTCTTCCAGCAATTCTGCATCCTGTCCTGTTTCGTATGCTACGGTATAATAGCGGCTCAAAAGACTTAATCCCTTAGGTGAACCAAGAGTAGTAAGATTTTCATCATCATCAGCTGTACTTTCATCAAGGTTCTGCAGAAGAACAGCATCTGAACCAGGAAGATATATTGTCAGCAAATCTCCATTGAAAACGATTACCTGCTGTTCAGGGTTTGTAAAATCCAGACGAATCAGATTAGGAGTCTTATAAGAAAAATGACCAGCCATTTCAGTTCCATCTACCGAAAATTCAAAATCAGCCTCGTAATCCTTGAAAGTAGCATATTGATCAGAAACGGTCTTAAAATAAGCACTGGCAGTTGTAATATTCTGTGCAAAAAGTCCAAGAGAAATTGCCAGTAAAGCAATTGAAACAATTATTTTCTTCATTATTCTGACTCCTTTGGTGTTTCAGCATCTTCTGGTAAAGCAGGAGTTTCTTCAGAAGCCTGTTCTGTAAGCTCCTTGCAACGTCCTTCAGCCTTTACAATTTCGTCGAATTCTTTTCCTTCTATTGTTTCTTTTTCTTTTAGAAGATTTGCAATGTACTCCAGAAGGTCTTTATGAGATCCCAGAAGTTCAAGAACATACTTATAACGTTCGTCCATAATGCGGGCAATTTCGCCATCAATATACTTCTGTGTTTCTTCAGAAAATTCTCGTACAAGAGTAGGTTCCCCACCACTATTTCCAAGAACACCTTTTCCTAAAGTCATGTTTTTGAATTTTTCACTCATACCAAAATCGACAATCATTCGTTTTACAATTTCAGTTGCACGGGCAATATCGTTGGATGCACCGGTTGAAACATCACCCAGGATAATTTCTTCTGCGGCACGACCTCCAAGAAGAGTGTCAATTTCGTTGATCATATCTTTACGTGTCTGGAAATTCTTTTCTTCTTCTTCGCGATACTGAGTAAATCCGCCAACTCCATGACTTCGAGGAATAACAGTAATCTTATTAACTGGAGGATAATCAGGAGTAAATGCACCTACCAGCGCATGACCAGTTTCGTGTACGGAAACAAGCCGCATATCCTTTTCATTATCCTTTCGGCTTTTCTTTTTAAGACCAATGCTTACTTTATCTATAGCTTCATTGAAATCACTCATTGAAACTTTTTTATGTCCGTTTCGTACCGCAAGAAGAGCTGCTTCATTTACTACGTTAGCAAGATCTGCTCCTGCAAAACCTGTAGTTCCGTGAGCAATAGAAACAAAATCTACATCCTTATCAAGTTTTACATTCTTTGCATGGATACGTAAGATTTCTTCACGGCCTTTTACATCTGGTTTTTCTACAGGAACCTGACGGTCAAAACGGCCAGGACGAAGAAGAGCTGGATCAAGAATATCAGCACGGTTTGTTGCGGCTAGAATAATAAGTCCCTTATCGTTATCAAAACCATCCATTTCAACAAGAAGCTGGTTCAATGTCTGTTCCCGTTCATCGTTTCCACCAAGATTATTTACTCGGCTTTTACCAATGGCATCAAGTTCATCAATAAAGATAATACAAGGTGCTTTTTCTCTGGCCTGCTTAAAAAGATCTCGTACACGGGAAGCACCAACACCAACGAACATTTCAACAAAGTCAGAACCTGAAATACGGAAAAATGGAACTCCAGCCTCACCTGCAACAGCTCGGGCCAGAAGAGTTTTACCAGTTCCTGGAGGTCCAACAAGAAGAACACCTTTTGGAATCTTTCCACCAATATCAGTGTATTTTTTTGGAGATTTAAGGAAGTCAACAACTTCTACAAGCTCTTCTTTAGCTTCATCAACACCAGCAACATCAGCAAAACGGACTTTTACCTTCCCCTCTTCTACTGCTTTTGCACGGCTGTTTCCCATGCTGAAAATACTTCCAATGCCACCACCGTTTCCACCACTCATTTTACGGAAAATAAGGATGTAAATTACAAGAATAATAATAAACGGCAGTAGATTCAAAAGAAGCGAAAGAAGGAAACTGTTGTTTTTGTGAACAAATTTATAGTTGATTCCCTTTTCATCAAGAAGATCAATGAAACTCTGCATAAGAACAGCAGCAGTCTTATACTGTGTTACAGCTGGTGTAGACTGATTTTTAAACAACAAACCTTTCTGTTCATTTTCAGAAGCAGTTACTGCACCATATCCTATAATATAGTTATCACTGATTTCTACAGACAGAATTTCACCATTTTCTACTTTTTCTCTAAAAACAGAATAATCAATTAAATTGTCATTTTTATTTGCAAAGAGAAAATCAGCAATAGTGATTACAAGCATTATTCCAACAAGAACAAGGAAAAATGGGAAACGGCCGTTCTTTTTTGGCCCCTCTCCTTCCGGCTTGTTTTTATCTTCTTTTACTCCGCCAAACTTGAAAAAGTTATACGGATCATTATCTTTGTCAATATCTTTTTTTTCGTCTTCATTCATAAAAAACCCCAGTGCGTTCCCCAATATACTTTTTCCTACTATATAATATACTAAAACACAGGGAAATAGTCTATTTTTCCAAAAACATTTAACAACTTTTTCTAAAGTGTACGGATATGCGTCCGAAAATATAATCAGTATAGTAATCGATTTTTCCACGGAGGAAACACAATGGCATATAACAACCCCTACAACGCTTATCAGAAAACCGGAATCAGCACGGCAAGTCAGGGGAAACTGGTTGTACTCCTTTATGAAGGAGCAGTAAAACAACTGGCACTGGCTTCATCACTTTTTGAACCCGACGGAACAATGAAAGCAAAAAACATTGAAGCCTACGGAAAAGCTGTTTCAAAAGCCCAGGCTATTATATCTGAGCTTGAAGTTTCTCTAGATATGGAAAAAGGTGGTGAAATTTCAAAAAATCTTATGTCACTCTACGTTTTCTTCAATGAACAGCTTATGAGTGCAACAATCAGCCGTGAAAAATCAAAAATCGATACAGTACACAAAATGATGAAAGACCTTTGTGAAAGCTGGCAGAAAATTGCATCAACAGTGAATGCACCAAAACCAACAGAAAAGCTTATTAATATTCAGGGATAAAAAACAAACCTGCATTATGCAGCGGGAGGACAATATGGCAGAAATTACACAGGAAGAATTAAACGAAAGAGTTGCAATATTAAAACGGTTCCGAAGCTTACTGGAACAGCAGCGTGAAAAATTCAAAGAATATCTTAATGTTCTTGAAAAACAGCAGGCTTCAATTAACTCAGAAAATACAAATGCCCTTATTGCCCACACTGAACTTGAACAGCAGGTTGTAAAAAACATTGCAAATCTTCAGAAAGCAATCATTCCAATGGGAAAAATGTACAGTGCTACTACACCTTCTTCTGCAGAACAGGCTTCCATTGAAAATCTGCAGCAGGAATTAAATGAGCTTCAGAATAAAGTTCTTGTACAAAATCAGAAAAACAGAGATCTTCTCCGTGTTCACATTGAAAATCTTAAAAATCAGATGGACAATTTCAAAAATCCTTACAAGAATATCCGCAGCGTTTACGCAAAAACTTCAAATGTGGGAAGTATGGTTGAAATCAACGTATAAAAAAAACAATAATTACACTTTAATAAAATTTACTGTCTGGGTGGTCACATCAATGTCGGCCGCCCTTACTTTTATACAGTCATTATAATCTTCATTGGTAAGAGGAATTGTCCCCTGCATATCAAGCTCTGGAATAAGGAACACTCTGTCATTACCTTTAATATCAATACAATAAGCGTCACCAACCCATTCAGGATTCTGCAGAAGATAAACAAGTTTCCAGTGTGTATCAGAAAGACGGCTTGCTTTTTTAGCGGCAATACTAGCGGCATCACCAGCTGCAATTCGTTCAAGCATTTCATCTTTTGTAAGTGTACGTCGTTGATCAAGGAATGCACGCAGCTGCTCATGAGCAATTAAATCCCCGTATCGACGCAAAGGTGATGTAACCTGGCTGTAAAATGAAAGTCCAAGTCCTGCATGAGGAGAAGGCGTAACACCAACTGACCGCTTATGCATCTTTTTCAAAATCTGAAGCTGTCCTGCATACCCGTCACGGATATTTTCAGGAAGATCTGGTGCCTCCTGACTAACATATGGAAAAGGAAGACCATTTTTGAAAGCAAAACGTGCCGCACCTTCTCCAGCCAGCAGCATCATTTCGCAAATCATTGAATTACTTTCATATTTTTCGTCGTTTTCAAGACTTACTTTTTTAGTTTCCTTATCTACACTGATGTGTACTTCTGGAAAATTAATGGAAATTGCACCGTTGGAATTACGGCGTTCAATATTTTTTCGTGCTATATCAAAGAAAACCTTAAGTTCAGGAGAATCTTTATGTTCATCAGCATATTTATAAGTAAGGCGTTCTACCTTAATCTTTGTTTTGACTACTTCACAGGATTCTACTTCACAGTTTTCTGTTAGTTTCAGTTTAAAGGAAAGTGCTACACTCCACTCTTTTAGGCCCAGAGCATAATCTTCAAGGCACTCTTCGCAGAGCATTCGTGATGCACCTTCTGGAATATAAAGAGTTGTTCCACGTTCCCGGGCAACTTTATCTATAGGACTGTCAGGAAGAACATAACAGGCAGGATCAGCAATATGAACCCAAAGATACTGTCCATCCCAGGAAATTGCATCATCAGGATCAGAAGACCATTCTGAATCAATGGCATAACATTTATGGTCCAGCACCATACGTTCTTCTTCAGGAACTGCTCCCAAAGTTTCTTTTGCCGAAGAAAAAGAAAATCCAAATCGTGTAGGATGAGGATTCTTTGTTTCAGGCCATATCCTTGTATCAATAAGCAGGCGATGTGCCTTTTCTGGAGTCTGTGGAAGGCCGGCTTCTGAAAGTGTTTTTGACTTATCGATTTTTCCCAATGCTAATGCTTCAACATCACCCATATAAACTGCATCATCAGGAAGATTCAGTTTTTTCTCTTTAAGTCTGGATATAAAGGCTGCCCGAATTTCACCGGCATGTTCCTTTTCATCCTGCTCTTTTTTTAATCTGGCTATTTCGTCATCACTTCTGATAGAAAAAGTAATTAAACCATTCTTAAAATTCTGATCATCTAGATTGAACAGAAGTGACGATCGTACAGCTGTCAAAAAGCAAAAAACCTCATCACTCTTCACTTCTCCACAAGTTATTTCCATAAGATCCCTCAGCGGGATTTGGGACAACTGATCATCTGAAAGAAAGAGTTCCCGTGCTTCTTCAAGAGCAGATGTATAATCTTTTGAAAATGCAAGTACATTGTCTAATGAAGAAACAGGAGCTTCAGAAAGGAGAATAAAATCTTTGTCGCGGATTTTCTGTTCTGCATAAACAGCCTTCTTACCGGTAACCGTGGCAGGCTGAGTACAATATTTTACAATGTACTTATCGCCTTCACGGTCGGTAATGATTGCGGCATTATTTTTGTAAAGAACAAGAGAGTTTTTTGCCGGCATATCAATTAATCTTAGTAGAGGTATGTCCAGTAAACACCTGTTACCCAAACATTTTGTTCACGTCCATAGAAAGACTGACGGAACTGGTAATCAAAGGCAGCAGAAAGGCTGTTCTGTTTATTGATTGAAATTGTAATATCTGGACGGATATTGAATACGTGTCCACCTGTATAATTTTTTGTTGTGTTATACATAGGCTGTTTGTCATCGTACCATCGTTTATCAAATGAACCTGCACCGTAACTTCCATATACGCCAAGTTTTAACTGATCAATTGCAAGGTCAAAACGACAACCTGTGTACCATGCTAAAGAATAATTGTCATTTTCGTAGAATGTAAAACCAATTTCAGGGCGGAGAGTCAAACCAGCTTTTGGAACACCAATGTTCAATGTGGCACCTGTACCACTAACACCGTTATCTGCACTGTCACCTACGTTCTTGAATGTAGCGTAAACTGCAATGTTGAAATTCTTATTGATTCCAATATTTGTTCCTGTGTAGATTTCTCCCTGACCATTAAACATACTCAAATAAGTAAATCCCAGTGAAAGATTTTCAATAGGATTGAATGTAATGCCAAGGTTAGCCTTGAATTTATCCTTTGCAGTAAATTCTCCGTCACCAACAACAAAGCCTACTTCAAAGATTTTTTTATAGTGAAGCTTTGCACCAATAGCTGTACGTGCATAGTTATTTGCATAAGTTACATAACCGACAACATCACGTTCACCTGGAACACCTTCCAAAAGTCCAGCCTGTGGAGCATGAGCATATGGTTCCCACCAGTATCCCAAAGAAACAGGAGCAGGACCAGCTTTCCATTCAAGACGTGTACCCATACCAAAATCAAGGAAATCTGTAAAATGAATTACAAAGTTCAGATAGTTTTCATCTGTAAAATCATCTGCAATGTAGTAAAGCGGTGTGCGACCAACATTTGAAAGCATAAGACCCTGCAAATCATTTGTTCCATTGTAGTTTGTGGCAGCAGCCCAGTTAAGCATACCATCCATTGTAAATTTTCCAATATCAACACGAGCCTGAGCTGTTTCATGAAGTCCATACCATCGGATACTCTGTTTATCCTGGTTGATTTCTGCTCTTGGACGTCCAAAACCAGTCCACAATGTGTTGATTACACCTTTATAGCCCATAACCTGTGCTGAAAGTGAAAATGCACAGAAAGCTACAGCGATAAAAGAAATCAGTTTTTTCATATTGATTTCACTCCTCATTGAATTAGTATAGGGGAAATTTACTATATTTAAATATTTTATTCAATGATATAACAAAACAAGTTCTGTACAAAAAAAAGCACCCCCTTTACGAGAGTGCTTTCTATCAGAAAATCTTATTTAAGATCTGGCTTAAATTACCATTTCTTTTCGATAGGATCTACGATATTTACTTCGCCTTCTTCCATGCTGAAGAACTTAGCTTTTTCCATATTTGGAACAACGTTTACGCTGTCACCAAGGCGGAATTCTGCGTTAGCAGTTGTTTTAGCGATGATAGACTGACCTTTGTTAGAAACCAGGTAAAGGTGTGTTTCAGCACCAAGTGGTTCTTTGTTAGTAATCTTCATCTGCATGTTGTTTGTAGCAGCTGGTTTTTCAGTGTACTGCATATCTTCTGGACGGATACCGAAAGATACTTCTTTGTTTACGTAGTCTTTAAGTGCTTTAGCCTGAGCTTCTGTTGGAACGATTTCGAAAGATCCTTCGTCACATACGATAGCACCGTTCTTTTCAAGAACTTTTACTGTAAGGAAGTTCATTGGAGGTGTTCCGATGAATCCAGCTACGAATTTGTTGATTGGGTTGTTGTAGAGGTAAAGAGGAGCACCAATCTGCTGGATAACACCGTCTTTCATTACAACGATTTTTGTACCAAGAGTCATAGCTTCGATCTGGTCGTGAGTAACGTAGATCATTGTAGCCTGAAGTCTGTTGTGGAGAGATGCAAGTTCAGAACGCATTGTAACGCGGAGTTTAGCATCCAAGTTTGACAATGGTTCATCGAACAAGAATACTTTAGGGTTACGAACGATAGCACGTCCTACAGCAACACGCTGACGCTGTCCACCAGAGAGAGCCTTTGGTTTACGATCAAGGTACTGTGTAAGGTCAAGCTGTTTTGCAGCATCGCGAACACGGCGGTCGATTTCCTGTTTGTCCATTTTGCGGATTTTAAGACCGAAAGCCATGTTATCATATACAGTCATATGTGGGTACAAAGCGTAGTTCTGGAAAACCATGGCGATGTCACGATCTTTTGGTGGAACATCGTTCATTTCTACACCATCGATGTAGAGTTTTCCGTCTGTGATGTCTTCAAGACCAGCAATCATACGGAGTGTTGTTGATTTACCACATCCTGATGGTCCTACGAATACACAGAATTCTTTGTCTTCGATTGTGATATTGGCATTATCAACAGCGCGAACACCGCCATCGTATACTTTACCAATACCTTTAAGTTCTACTTTTGCCATTTATTTGGCCTCCTAAAGGGTTATATTATTAATACTATTTTACGACACTTCAGGAGGTAAGTCAAACAAATTCTAAAAGAATTTCAAATCTTTACTGGCATTCTGCAATAAGCTTTGCAACCTGTTCAAGATCATCGCGGATTTTAAGCTTTTGAGGACAGGCTTCTTCACATTTTCCGCATTTTACACAGTTTTCAGCCCGTGCTTTTCCCTTTAACTGATTGTTTAAAACCCAAGTTACATGACCTTTATTATTGTACATGCTGGCAAAATTCCACATTGCAAAGTTTGCAGGAATATCTACTCCAGCAGGACAAGGCATACAGTAACGACATCCTGTGCATCCATTTTTTACGCGGGCACGAATTGCTTCAGCCACTTCTTTTACCGCATTGTTTTCTGTATCACCAAAAGGAACAAAATCTGTGAAAGTCTTAAGATTATCTTCCAGCTGAGCCTCATCACTCATACCTGAAAGTACAACCATAACATTTGGAAGACTTGCTACCCATTTAAGTGCCCAGCTTGCATTTGAAGCATCTTTTGCCAGTTTTACAAAAGGATTTACTACTTCGGAAGGAAGATTTGCAAGGGAGCCACCTTTTACAGGTTCCATAATTACAACCGGTACACCAAGCTCTTCTGCAAGTTCATACCCTTTCATTCCAGCCTGTTCATTTGTATCCATATAATTCAACTGAAGCTGGCAGAAATCCCAATCCCGATAATTTAGGATTTCTTCAAAAACTGCATAAGAGTCATGAAAAGAAAAGCCCAGGTTCTTAATTTTTCCTTCTTTTTTATATTCTTCAAGAAGCTCCACTACTCCCAGATTCCGCATTTTTGTCCAGCTGTCTTTACCCATGGCATGCAAAAGATAAAAATCAACATAGTCTGTCTGGAGATGTTCAAGCTGGGTTTTAAAAATCCGTTCAGCGTCTTCAATAGTTTTAATTTCCCAATGCGGTAATTTTGTTGCAAACATAAATGATTCACGAGGATATTTTTTCATCACGCGGCCAACAAAAGGTTCACTTTCTCCACCATGATAAGGCCAGGCTGTATCAAAGTAATTAACACCAGCTTTATATGCCTGATCCAGCATTTTTTCAGCCCTTTTTTGATCAATCTTTCCATCTTTTATTGGAAAACGCATACAACCAAAGCCAAGCAAAGATGCATCAATACCAAGTTTTTCTATCTTACGTTTTGTAACTGCCATATTCATCTCCAAAATACAAAAAAAATCACCTTAATTATACAGGCACAAATCCGCATAAAAAAAGGTGATTTTCTCTATATAAATAGTAAATTTTTGTCCTGAATAATTCAGAAATTATCTTTTATTCAGCAGCTTTTCCTGATTTTTTAACAAGGAACAAAGAAAGCAGAAGAGCAGCAACGTAAAGAATCAATGTAGCTACCAGGATTCTCTGCATACCAACAGGATTGATAGACATCATTTTTCCGTGGTATTCAACTTTCTGTACTTCTCCACCAAAGTGTTTGATGATAAATGCGGCAAGCTGAGGTCCTGCAATACCAGCGAATCCCCATGCTGAAAGTGTAATTCCGTGAATGGCAGAAATTGATCCCATTCCATAGTGATCTGAAAGAAGTGTTGGAACGTTAGAGTATCCTCCGCCGTATCCTGCATTTACTACCATAATAAGACAAACAACGATAATGGCAAGAACTGTACTTTCTGGAGCTTTAATGATTCCGTTTGTTACAAGAACGATTGCTGTAAATGCAATAGAAAGAATGAAAATCATTTTGTAGATCGTATTTCTATCCTTCATTTTGTCAGCCCAGGCAGAGAAACCAAGACGTCCACCTGCATTAAATACGGCAGAAACAGCACCAAGTGTACCTGCAATTGCTACAAATCCAACTGTAATAAAAAGCTGTTTTTCGTAAGAAATGATTGCAAGACCACAAGTAATGTTCAGGAAGAACATAAGCCAGATACCAATGTAGTTTCCAAGTGGCTTTGTTTTAAGAACCTCCATGATTGTAGGTTTCTTTTCATTTCCAGAAGGCTCATGCCAGTCTGCAGGTTTTGCAAGAAAAAGATGACCAACAAACATCATTACAAAATAAACAGCACCAAGAATATAGAACATTTTGTCGATATCCATGTGCTTCTGCATTTCTTCCATAATAGGAGCACCAATAGCTTTTGCAGCACCAAATCCTGCTACAGCAAGACCAGTTGCAAGCCCTTTACGATCCTGGAACCAAAGCATAAGTGTCTTAACTGGGGAAAGATAACCAGTACCAAGTCCTACACCCATTACAAATCCGTAAGAAACGAAAATACCAATAAGGGCCAGAATGCTTGGAGCACCATTTCCACCGTTATAAGCATTTGTACCAAGCTTTACAAAAAGTCCTGTACCAATCATACCTGCTGCAAAACAAATTGTAGCAATAAGAGAAGACTTATGAATATCCTTTTCTACTACATTACCAAGGAAAGCTGCTGAAAGCCCAAGGAAAAGAATAGCAAGGCTGAATGCCCAGTTTACTGTTGAAACATCAAAACCAATCTGACTTGCAATTCCTGTACTAACATAAGACCAGCAGTAAACAGTACCGATACTGCAGTGAAGCAGAAGACCTGGAATAGCGGCTCTAACCCATTTGTTTGCGCGCCATCCACCTTTTACTATATTTTCCATAATATGGACCACCTGATATAAAAAAAATTTACGTTTATTATTCTATATTATAGATTCTAAAGTTTCAATCGCTTGAATATAACAATTTATTTTTGTATAATGCTAGAACACGCTTATGTTAAAAGTGTTTACAGACACTAGGAGGATAGTTGGCATACCAGAACAACAACAACAATAAAGGATTACGTATCAATGAAATGATTCGTATTCGTGAGGTTAGACTTATTGACGACGAGGGAAATCAGATGGGGATCATCCCTACTTCTGAAGCTCTCAATATGGCAAAAGACAAAGGTCTCGATCTTGTTGAAGTTTCACCAAATGCAAATCCACCGGTTTGTAAAATACTGGACTATGGTAAGTACCGGTTCGAACAGGAGAAAAAGCTCCGTGACTCCAAAAAGAATCAGAAAGTACTTAAGCTCAAGGAAATCCGCATGCAGCCTAAGATTGGTGCAGGCGATCTTGACACCAAGGCCAAACATATTCAGGAATTCTTGGACGAAGGCGATAAAGTAAAAGTAACAATCCGTTTCCGCGGACGTGAGCTTGCACACACCGACCTCGGCTTTGATGTAATGAATGAAGTGTTAAAGAGGCTTACTTCGGCGTACGTTATCGAAAAAGAGGCTGCTATGGAAGGCCGAAACATGTCGATGACAATCTCAGCAAAAGCCAAATAATTAAGGGGTAAAGAAATGCCTAAAATGAAGACAAAGAAGTCAGCTGCCAAACGTTATTCTTTGACTGGCACTGGCAAAGTTAAGCACAAGAAGATGAACCTTCGTCATATTTTGACAAAACGTTCACCAAAAAGAAAGAGACAGCTCCGCGCTAATGGTTATGTAGCAGAAGCTGATGCAAAAAAAATCAGAAAGCAGATGCTTCCTTACGGTTAATGAGGTGTAGAAGATGTCAAGAGCAATAGACGGAACAAAAAGAAAGAATCGCCGCAATAAGATTACAAAACTTACAAAAGGTTTCCGTGGCGATCGCAAATCAAACTACAAACCTGCCAAAGATGCTTTGGTAAAAGCATTGAACCATGCTTATGTTGACCGCCGTGACCGTAAACATGAATTCCGTTCACTGTGGATTGCACGTATCAACGCTGCAGTTCGTGAAGAAGGAATTACATATTCACAGTTCATCAACGGTGTAACAAAAGCCGGTATCAAATTGAACCGTAAAGCACTTTCAAACATGGCTATTGAAGACCCAGTTGCTTTCAAAGCCGTAGTTGAAGCTGCTAAAAAAGCACTGAAGGCATAAGCTTATGATTTCACTTGAAAATGTTGTTCTTCTGGAACAGAAAGTAGAAAGTGCTGTTGCAAAAATACAACAGCTGCAAGCTGAAAACGATGCTCTGCGCAATAAATGTTCAGAGCTCACAAATGCGTTATCAGTAAAGTCGGAGCAACTGGATGCTTTCACATTGGATCAGAATCGCATTGAAAGTGGAATCTTAAAGGCACTGAACAGGCTGAATTCAATCGAAAACACTGTATTGAATGCAGCCTCTCAGGCCACAATTTCAGCACAAGCTGCAAAACCACAGGCTCCTGTACAGCCTTCCCCTGCCCCACAGACAACAGTACAGACAAAAATTGCAGAACAGCCTGCACCAGTTCAGACAATTCCACCAGTAACTGACACTCCGGTAGAATCTGAAATCCCAAATGAAATTGAAATTCCTGTATCACCAGCAGTTCAGTCTGCCCCAGTTTCTTCTGCTGCAATGAACAGCAACTCAGCATTGGATATGTTCTTTAATGCAGGTGATGATGAAGAAATTCCTGAAGAACAGGATTCTGCTTTTGATTTTTATGATCAGGGAATCGATCAGTCAATGCCACAGACAGAAAGTGATATAACTTTTGAACCTGACGATTCAGAACCAAAAGAAAATCCGGGGTTTGATATTTTCTAATGGGTACACTTAACGTAAATCTTCTTGGTACATCATTTTCATTTCAAGCTGAAGAGGATTCAGAATATCTGGAAAAAATGCTCTCATACTACTCTCGTGTAGTCAACAGCATTGAAGAAGCCAAAATCCTTAAAACTCCACTTCAGGTTTCAATTCTTGCAGGACTTATGCTTTGTGATGAAGTTAAAAAAGCAAAAGATTCCAGCATAAAATCAGAAAAGAAGCTTGTTGATTACAAACGCTCTGTTGATAACTCTGCTTACGAACAGGAATCAAACGAAGTAGAACAGAGAACATTAAGCATGATTGAAAAAATCAGTAAGGTTCTGGATGAAAATCAGAATTTGGATTGATGCTGACTCCTGTCCTGTTTTAGTCAGAGATCATACTCTAAAATACGCAAAAAACCGTAACATCCCCGTAATATTTGTTGCAAATAAAGAAATCAAAAGTGAAACCGGCATAAAATTTGAAATGATTATTACAGGCACTGAAAAAGACGCTGCAGATAATTACATTTGTGAGCATGCTGAAAAAAGTGACCTGGTAATAACCAGAGATTTTTTATTCGCGGAAAAGCTTGTCGAAAAGGAAATCACCTGTATAAATGACAGAGGTACAAAATTTACAAAAGACAATATCCGTGAACTGGTTTCAGAAAGAGACTTTAATCTTTCACTTGCACAGATGGGACTGAATAACCACAAAAGCTCAGGTTATTCCCAAAAACATTTTAAACTGTTTTGCAACTGCTTTGACAAGGAAATGCAGGAATTAATCTGGCTTTACAGACCTTAGCTTTAGTCAGAAGAAGTATCATCCGGGTATGCCATGAGAATTGAACAAATTCTGTCACGAACCTGCATGAAAGCAAGAACAACTTCCGGATCAAACTGAAATCCAGCTTCATTTTGAATTTCAAGGAATGAATCATCAATAGACCAGGATTCTTTATAACAGCGTTTGTGAGAAAGTGCATCAAAAACATCAGCAACGGCAACAATTCGGGCAGCAAGAGGAATATCTTCACCTGAAATATGTTCTGTTAATCCAACCTGTCCACCAATACAGAAACTGCGGAAATCAATATTACCAGGGTAACCAATATCAGCACCATCCCAGCGGTCATGGTGATGGAGTGCTACTTCCTGACTCATTTCATCAAGAGAACTTTCTGGAGGGTCAAAAAGCTGGGCACCGATACAGGTATGACCTTTCATAATATTACGTTCTTCGTCAGTAAAACGAGGAAAAGCTTTTTTCAGAATAACATCGGAAATACCAACTTTTCCAACATCATGAAATTTAGCAGCAATTTTTAATGTATCACGGAAACGATGCTGTTCAGCCTCATTAATATTGTGATTAAAAGCCCATCGGTCATATATTTCAAGAGAAAAGTTTGAAACGCGTTCTACATGAGGATAAGTTTCTTTAGGATCACGAAATTCAGCCATTTTAAGCATTCGTTTAACCATGTTGCTGGTAAGATATGCGTGCTGTAAAGCCTGAACCGCAGCAGAAGCAAAATGAGAAATCAAAAGCTCTGCATTTTCGTTAAATTCAATAAGATTACCGTCGGAATCCATAGCATTAATAATCTGAAGAACACCAAGAAGAGTTCCATTTGCCATAATAAGCGGATATGTATAAATGGATTTTGTACGGTAATTTGTAGTGCGGTCTGTATTTTTGTTGAATTTAAAAGGCATATCTTCGGAAATTTGATATGCATCCGGAATATTCAGAGGTTTTTTTGTAAGTGCAACATAGCCGGAAATTGAATTTTCGTTAATTGGAAAAGAAAAGAAAGTATATGGAAGTTTATCACCAGCATTCAGTTCACGAAGATGGGTATCATTTTGAGCATATTTGATTTTAAGATTATTTCCGTCCAATACATAAATAGAACCAGCATCAGCATTAACGATTTTTTTTGTCTCTGTAAGAATGCGTTCCAAAAGAACATCAACGTCCTGAATTTCACCAAGCTGGCGTTCAAGTTCAATTATTCGCTGGAGCTGTTCATTTTCTTCCATAGCAAAATACCTCACAAATATTTTAACAAAAGATGGAGAAAAATCAAATGATTTGTGAGCTTATTTACAAAGTAAAACTAATCTTTAAGATCTTCGTAAATTGCAGTAATACGTTCCCTGATTTCAAGGAAAGCCTGCACAATTTCAGGATCGAACTGTTTTCCAGAGCAGTTTTTAATTTCATCAAAAGCCTGATCAATAGTCCAGGCTTCCTTATAACATCGCTGGCTGGAAAGAGCATCAAAAACATCAGCAACTGCAACAATTCTGGCCTCAAGAGGAATGTCTGTACCAGAAAGTGGTTCTGCTGGAGGAATAGGATCACCTGTAACATATTTTGAAAGATCAACTTTTCCAGGATATCCCTGCTCTCCTCCATCCCATCGGTCATGGTGATGAAGATTGATGTTAAAACTGAGCTGATCCATAAAGCTTTTGTCTGGATTAAAAAGCTGTGCACCCATGCAGGTATGAGCCTTCATAACGTTACGTTCATGTTCATCAAAGCGGCCTGGTTTCTTAAGAATAAGGTCAGAAATACCAACTTTTCCAATATCATGAAAACGGGCTGCAATTGCAAGATTACTTCGAAATTCGTGAGTATCCTCAAGGCAGATTGAATGATTGAAAGCCCATCGGTCAAAAATTTCAAGGGCGTAGGTAGAAACACGTTTTACATGACCGCCAGTTTCTTTTGGATCACGAAGTGCCGCCATATCATTCATTCGTTTTACCATATCCTGAGTAAGGTAGGCATTTTTCAAAAGATTGACCACACTGTTTGCAAAATGGGTAATATAAAGCTCATCCTGTTTTGTAAATGGAATGGAAACTTCATTTTTATCTTTTTTGTTGATAATCTGAAGAACTCCAAAAAGTTCCTTGTCAGATTTTAGAGGCAGAACATACATTGATGTAGTACGATAATTGGACAGAAGATCAGGATTTGGATTAAACTTAAATGGAAGTGATGGATCCAGCTGGTAGCAATCCTTTATATTCAGGATTTCAAAAGTTTTTGCTACATAACCGGCAATTGAAGTTTCGCTTATAGGAAAAGAAAAGGATGTATATGGAAGCTTCATACCAGGTTTCAGAAGCTTCTGACGTGTATCATTCTGTCCAAACTTGATATGAAGACTTTTTTTATCAGAACTGACTTCATAAATGGAGCCGGCATCAGCATTTACAATTTTTCTGGTTTCGGTAAGAATGCGTTCCAAAAGAACATCAACATCCTTGATTTCAGCCAATTCATTTTCGATTTTAATAATCTCTTCCAGTTTTGTATCTGCTTTTGCCATTTTTTTACTCCAATTTATTCAATCAATCGGACTAACCGCGGTAAAAGTTAATAAGACATCCAGACAAAATAATCTTTCTTTCGTCGTCTGTCATATCACCAGTTGTAAGTTCAAATTCTGTTACTTTTCCATCTGGAGTTACAGCATAGGCTTTATAAGAATCAGCTTTTTCTGCAACCAGTTTTTTTACATTTGGAATGTAAATGTAATCATCATTTGCGAATGGAAGTTTTTTACTTGCTTCAAGATCACCTGTTTTGTAAAGGAATGGAAGCATACCCCAGTTCATAAGATTTGAGCGATAGCGTTTTGTTGCATATTCACAGGCAATATTTGCAGAAGCACCCAGTACTCTCTGACAGGAAGCAGCCTGTTCACGGGCAGACCCATCACCGGGTTTTGTTGCGTAGATTGTAGAACCAAGCTGAACATCAGAAACAGAAACACCAAGAGCCTTGCATACTTTTTCTACTTCAGCTTTTACTGAAGCATCTTTATCGCGAACAGCTTTTGCTCTTCCTACGTAAGCAGGATCTTTTCGGCTCAATGTAAATTCAGCAAGTCCCAGTGGATTTGAACGGTAGCTTGAAGTTTCGCCGGAAGGAATAAGTTCATCTGTTGTTGTAACAGGATCATGAATTTCTGAAACAACTTTAACCAGAAGATTGTCACCAAGAGCTTCCATTTTTGGCCAGTCTTTAATATTTGGTCCGAACTGAATTTCTACTTCAGGTTTTGCCACACCTTTTGAGTCGTATACGCGGTTTTCGTAAATTGACTTGTCGAAGAAATATGGTTTCTTTGAATAATCTTCTTCGTATTTTGTTGCAGCTGTAAGGAAGCCTTTGTTTGCGGCTGTTGCTGCAATTGAACGTGCATCCATAAGAGCAACAGAAGAAAGCTGACCGCTCTGGATTTTTGAACCTTCACGGTTAGGGAAATTTCGTGTTGAGTGACGAATTGAGAAAGCACCATTGGCAGGTGTATCTCCGGCACCAAAACATGGTCCACAGAATGCAGTTTTAACAATAGCACCAGCTTTAAGAAGTTCAACTGCAGCACCATTCTTCATAATTTCCATGTAGATTGGTGTAGAAGCAGGATAAACACTTAATGTGAACTTATCGTTACCTGTGTTTGCATTTTTAAGGATATCGGCAGCAGCACAGATGTTTTCGTAAGAACCACCGGCACAACCTGCAATAATTCCCTGATCACAGTAAAGCTTTCCGTCGATCACTTTATTTTTAAGAGTGAAGTCTACTTTATCACCAAAAGAAACCTTAGCTCGTTTTTCGCAGGCTTCAATTACATCCATAAGATTGCCGTTTACTTCATCGATTGTGTAAGCACAACTTGGATGGAATGGCATTGCAATCATCGGACGGATTTCTGAAAGATCAATTTCGATTACACCGTCATAGTATGCAGTACCTGTAGGTTTAATTTCTTTATATGCAGCAGCACGTCCGTGATTTGCATAGAATTCTTCAATTTTTGAGTCTGTTGTCCAGATTGATGAAAGACATGTTGTTTCAGTAGTCATTACGTCAACACCAATACGGAAGTCGGCAGAAAGATTACTAATTCCAGGTCCTACAAATTCCATTACCTTGTTTTTAACGTAACCATTATCAAATACAGCTTTGATGATGGCAAGGGCAACGTCCTGAGGTCCAACTCCGAATACAGGAGTTCCAGTCATGTAAACTGCAACAACGCCAGGCATATTAACATCGTAAGTTTTACCCAAAAGCTGTTTTGCAAGTTCACCACCGCCTTCACCAATAGCCATTGTACCAAGAGCACCATAGCGGGTGTGGCTGTCTGAACCAAGAATCATTTTTCCACATTCAGCAAGCATTTCACGTGCAAACTGATGAATAACAGCCTGATGTGGAGGAACGTAGATTCCACCGTATTTCTGTGCACATGTAAGTCCAAACATGTGGTCGTCATCATTGATTGTTCCACCTACAGCACAAAGCGAGTTGTGACAGTTTGTAAGGGCATATGGAATAGGAAATTTTTCAAGACCTGAAGCACGAGCAGTCTGAATGATACCAACGTATGTAATATCATGGGATGTAATTTTGTCGAATTTGATCTTAAGTGCTTTTTCATCACCAGAGGTATTGTGGCCCTGCATGATATTCCATGCCATTGTGTTTTTGCGGGCTTCTGTTTCCGAAATGTTTGATTTTTCAACTAATTTGCCATTTTCTAAATAGGCACCTGTGTTCCAGAGTTTCATAAATTACCTGCTTATATTATAGAAGATTGTATAATTATACAGAAAAACATGATAAAATGGAAGAAATGCTGCATATAGATGAAAAATTTGACCAGTTTATCGCTTCCTCTGCCCAACGGAAAAGCTTTATTCAAAAATTCCTTGAAGAAGGCGGTCTGTCATGTCCTGTTCTTAGATTTGAAGGACGTGACCATCTTTATGTAAATTTTCCACGAAATAAATATAATCCCATGTTCCGTATCAAGACTGTTATTGCCCATTATGACCGTGTTGAAGGAAGTCCAGGTGCCAATGACAACAGTGCAGCAGTTTATTTTTTAATGCAGTGGGCACTTCATCTTTCAAAAACCCGGAATTTTCATAATGTAAGACTAATTTTTACGGACGGAGAAGAAGCTTTTGGTGGAGTAAAGAATCAGGGCGCTTTTAAACTGGCAGAAACTTTTAAAAAACTGAAGCTTTCCAATGATGATGTATTCGTTTTTGACGCCTGTGGACGAGGTAATATTCCTATCATTTCGCAGATGAACTTTACTTCCCTAACCCCAGATTCTTTCATCAAAAAATATAATAAACTTGAAAACCGTACCAAAGCCATGATTACAGAAGCCTGCAAAAAAGGACTTTGCCTTCCTACTGCCTACAGCGACAATGCAAGTTTTTTAGCCTGCGGTATTCCAGCTGTTACAATCACACTTCTTCCGGAAGACGAAAGCATTGCACTTATGAAAGGACAGATACCTGAAACATGGAAAATGTTCCACACTGAAAAAGATTCTAAAGCAAATCTTACAGAAAGTGCAGCAACAACAATGGAAGCTATCCTTACTGCATTGGAAAAACTTGTTGTACCCGCCTGCTAAAAAAATCCATATTAAAGCATGATATAAGTTGTAATAACGGCTTTAACGAATAAAAATCAATAACTTTGTGCGGCAGGACATGACTGTGCCATAAAACACTTTCTTTTAAATTATTTATAGAAAAGTTCACATTCAAAGGAGCTTTCCATTTTATCTTTGAGTTCAGGATTGTCACGTTTTCCAACAACAACAATCTTTTTATTTTCATCATCAAAGGCACCATAAACGTGCATTATTTCATTTTTCTTAATTTCTTTACAGAAGTTCAAGCGGAAATCTGTAAGTTCTTTTTCCTGGTAAGCATCGGGAAGATAATCCAAAGCAAAATTAATGTATTTAGCATTTGTAAGGTGACCGTTTGGATCAAGATGAGATAAAAGGATTTTCTGATCTCCTAAAAACTGCAATTCTTCCGGAACTTTTATTTTGCCTGGTTTTCTTTCAAACTCAGTCTGCACTTCTGACTGTAAAAGGTACTGAAATTTTGCAGGAGCCACAATAGCCCTAGTTGATGGTTCTACTATAACCCAAAGACTTTTTCCCTGAACAAGCAGTTCGCCAGAATTTGAAATGAACTCGTAATATCGCATAAGCTGGAAACCTTCAGGTTTTTCTTCACGGACACGAACTGTCATCATTTCATTTTCTTTTGGCAATCTGTTGATATGTATACTTGATCTTGAAACCATCTGAACGTATCCATGATCACTTAAAAACTGTCTATCCTGCCCGTTCTGTGTATACATCTCCATTACAAAATCCGCACAGTACTCCATGATTTCAGTAAGATGAATATGCTTGTTAGAACCACACTGACCAAACAAAACTTTTGTTTCGCCGCAAAAACTTATGTTATCTTCTGTTAAATAATTCTTAAATTTATCCATATCTATTAATCAAACGAACGCAAAAAGAGGCTGTCCAATAAGTTTGCATTACGGTCATTTAGTGTAGCAGTCATTACTTTTGGGACAGCTCCTTTATATTCACACCCGTGTCTATTTAGTATAACACATAAAGAAATAATTGGAGTAAAAAAAATGGAACTTTCACAGACATTTTCCTTGAAAAAAAAGAGCAGCCTACTCTTCCGTAATTTTAATCTTTCTTGCAAGATATACGAATGGCGTATCAAGAAGACTTGTAAAAATGTAAATTACATAGCAGGAAAGAGTAATACTTACAAGAGTTGGAAATTCGTAAATACCAAAAAAGGCCCCGAAGTTGAACACAAAAATGTTTACAGCCTGAGAAATCAGTGTGGAGCCGTTGTTACGCAACCATAGAAAGCGGTTTTTGTCACCGTATTTTTTTTCGGTTTTTTCCCACCAAAAATGATAGAGCTTTACATCAACAAGCTCACTGACTGCATATCCCAAAAGACTGGCCAGAAGAATACGTGGAGTACTTGCAAAAAGTCCTGAAATCAAAGGATGAGCCCAGTCATTTTCCGAAGGTACATAAAACTGCCAGATATTCGAAAAAATAATGAAGGAAATGGTTGTAAAGATTCCAATCCAAACACCTTTCTGAGCATCTTTTTTGCCAAAGCGTTCAGAAAGAATATCGGTGGCAAGGAAGCTTGATGCAAACAAGGTATTTCCCAAAGTCTGTTCCATACCAAATGCATTTACAAGAACTGTAACCTCTATATTGGCAAGAATAGCACAGATTCCAATCCAGGCAAAAAGACCGGATTTTCCAAAACATTTCAGTACACAAAGGTTTGCACCGAAAGACAACAATAGTGAAACTACGATTAAAATTTCGTTTCTCACAAGACACCTCTTGCGAAGTCAACGTAGATTTGAACGTAAAAAAAACAGATTTGAATTTTTTGAGTTGACCTGGTTTTGTTTTACGACAGGAAGGACTTCGAACTGTCAAATAATTGATTTAGTGTATGAAAAATAAAGGGTTTTGTCAATTTTCAGGAAGTTAGAGAAATAGGGCTGTCCAATAAGTAATGAGTGTAGCGCTCATTACTTTTGGGACAGCCCTATTTGAAAATTAAATTTAATCTGAAGGAATTACAGTTCTACACTACCCTTAAAATCTTCAAATGGTCCTGGAACAGGATTTGCTCCTCGTGGATTATCAAAGAAGTCGTAATTGAATACAATCTGTGATCCATCTGGATTTTCAAATTTCTGTTCAGGTTCAAAAGCCATACCAAGAGTTTCTGTACAGATACAGGCAGCATTTGTTTTTGGAAGAAGGTCATATACGTTGGTTTTAAATGTATATTTTCCATCTTTTTCTGTAAGTTCAAAAGTAGCTTTTCCATCAACTTTAAGTGCATCTGTTTCTTTTTTCATAGGAACAGCACCATTAAAGTAAACGTTTCCACCTGCCCAAACTGGCAATGGATTGTAGTAACGGTCACTGGCCTCTGAACCCATTCCGCAGTAACCTTCAAACTGTTTTTCCCATTCAGCTTGAGTTGGATATTCATCGTAAGGAATTGTACCGCAAGTAAGATTTGCATCTGTCCATTCATTGTTTTTGTTGGCAGCTTCAATTTCTACCATACCAGGACGCTTTTCCTTCTGAACGAAAATATTGTTGTAGAATCGAGCATCACCATGAAGAATTGTCATAAAGCCCATAACTTCTGTTCGGTGCTGTACATGGTATGGAGTATAACGAGGAGCCGGTTTAGAAACTGCACCATTGTTTACACCACGTCCAACTGCAGTAAAAGCACCTGCAATAAAGTTGTGAACCATTGCAACTCCCTGTGTAGGCAGCTTAAATGAATGATCTGAAAGAAGAATATTGTTATCGAACAATGTAGGACCGTGAGAAACTTCAAGGAATACATCTTCACCAGGAGTCAAACCATCCATATTTTTGATGTTACAGTTATAATCTGCTGGCAATGTATTATCGTGGAAAAGATTCTGGGTAACACGAGTACCCTGAGCCTGCCAGTCCAGCCACAAACCGCGGGAACAGTGATGGAAATGATTTCTGCGGATAATAACATCAATAGCGGCATGCATTTTTATACCACCGATTTCAGCTCCTGCCAGGTTACGTTTGTTATTGATATTGTGAATATGATTATCTTCAATAATTGAGAATACTCCACCAAGGTGCCCAACAATACCAGTCTGTCCACAGTCGTGAATATCGCAGCGACGTATGATATGAGAACCAATATTTTCCTTAGTCCAGCCTTCAATCTGAGCCTGACAGATGTTGTCACGTTCAGTCTGAGTTCCATCCTTATATTTCCATTTCAGCCATTTGTTGTCGTTATTTGGCTGTTTGTATTTTCCAAGAGAGATTCCCGAACATTTTGAATGACTTACTTCACAATCTTCAATGATCCAGCCCTTTGACCAGTGAGGACCAATCATACCTTCCTGATAAGCTGTTGGAGGAGCCCACTGAGTTGCAGCTTTTGTTACATTGAATCCCGAAAGTGTAATATAACCCTTACCTTCTTCACTTGGGTAGAAACAGTTTTCACGAACTGCAATTTCTACATCCTCTTTATTTGGATCTTTTCCCTGGAAGTTTGCATAGATTATAGTTTCATTTGTTGATTCATCCTGTTCTGTGTACCAGGTATAAACTGTAAAATCAGGATCCCAGGAAATTTCGTAAACTACAGGATTTTTTACTCCTTCAAGATCTGTAACTTCATAAAGTGATTTGTTATTAAGAAAAACGTCCCCAGTGTGTGCAATGAACGTAGCAATAAACCAGTCACCACTAACCAAAGTTTTATAAGGGTTATAATCACCAAAAATACCGTTTGGAATACGAGCAACCCAAACATTTTTTGAGCCTTCAAGAGGTTTCCAGTTTTTTACAGGTTCAGCACCAGAAATAACTGCTCCAAGAGGTTTTTCTGAACGGTATGTGATTCGTGCATCTTCAGTACCGCCATTCTTTGGATTTACATACTCACGGTAAATTCCTGGGGCTACAAGTACTTCATCGCCCGGTTTTGCAACTTGTGCAGCATCATTTATTCGTTTAAAAGGACTTTCTTTTGTTCCGTGTCCACTTCGTTTTGCAGTTGCATTTACATAAATTGTCATCTACAAAATCTCCTGTAAAGATATTTGATGAGGTCATTATACCACGGGTAAAAAAAACTTGATGCGTGAAATCTATTAGATAATTGTATATTTCTAAACCAAACAAGCCCTCTTTCCAGTTTGTAGTTTGCTCGTATATATGCTAGAATATATTTTAATATTTCAATTGATTACAGGAAATTAAAAATGAAACAATTATTGCTTGGAAATGCAGCAGTGGCCCGAGGTCTTTACGAATCCGGTGTTTCCATTGTATCAAGCTATCCTGGAACTCCTTCTACTGAAGTTACAGAAGAAGCTGCCCGATTCAAAGAAATTTACTGTGAATGGGCACCTAACGAAAAAGTAGCCTGTGAAACTGCCTTTGGTGCAAGTCTTGCAGGTCGACGTTCTCTTTGTGGTATGAAACACGTTGGATTGAACGTTGCTGCAGATCCTCTTTTTACTATTTCTTATACAGGTGTTAATGCCGGTATGCTGGTTCTTGTTGCAGATGATGCAGGAATGCACTCCAGCCAGAATGAACAGGATTCACGACACTACGCCATTGCGTCAAAAGTTCCTATGGTTGACCCTTCTGACAGCCAGGAATGTATTGATTTTGTAAAAGAAGCTTACGAAATCAGTGAAAAATTTGACACTCCGGTTATTTTCAAAACATGTACCCGCATTGCCCACTCCCAGAGCATGGTAGAACTTTCTGACCGTGTTGAAGTGCCTGCAAAAGAATACGAAAAGAATCCTCAGAAATACATTATGGCTCCGGCAAATGCAATCCGACGCCATCCGGAAGTAGAAGCCCGCACTGCAAAGCTTGTTGATTACGCTGAAACAACAAAATTGAACCGGATTGAAATGGGTGGAACCGACATTGGTATCATCACTTCCTCAACTTCTTATCAATATACAAAAGAAGTTTTTGGCGAAAACGCAAGTATTCTTAAACTGGGACTTGTAAATCCTCTTCCTGTTAAACTGATTAAAGATTTTGCTTCCAAAGTAAAAACACTTTATGTAATAGAAGAACTTGATCCTGTTATTGAAAATCACGTTCGTTCTCTTGGAATACCTTGCCACGGAAAAGATATTCTTCCAATCACTGGAGAATTCAACCAGAACATTATCCGCAAGGCTTTTGGAATGGATGTACCAGCAGGAACAAAAGTTGACTCACCAATTCCTGTTCGTCCACCTGTAATGTGTGCAGGATGTCCTCACCGCGGTCTTTTCTATGCTCTTTCAAAAAACAAGATCAGCGTTATGGGTGACATTGGATGTTACACTTTGGGATCAGCCCAGCCTCTTAATGCCATCGACATGGTTCTTTGTATGGGAGCCTCAGTTTCAGGCCTTCACGGATTCAACAAAGCAAATCCTGAAAATGCAAAACATACAGTTGCCGTAATTGGTGACTCAACTTTCTGCCATTCAGGTATGACTGGTCTTGCTACAATCGCTTACAATCAGAGTAACAGCACAGTAATTATCGTAGATAACTCAATCACCGGTATGACAGGACACCAGAACAATCCTGCAAACGGAAAAAACCTTTATGGCGATCCAGCAGGAAGAATCAATCTGGAAGCCCTTTGTATTGCCATGGGAATTGACGCCTCACACGTACGCGTAGTTGATCCAAACGAAATTGCCGCTTCTGAAAAAGTGATTCTTGAAGAACTTGCTTTTGAAGGTCCTTCTGTTGTAATCAGCCGCCGTCCTTGTGCCCTTCTGAAAAGCGTAAAACACGAAGCCCCACTTAAAATTAACGAAGAAAAATGTGTGGGCTGCAAAATGTGTATGAAGCTTGGCTGTCCTGCCCTTTCAATCAAAAACAAAAAAGCTGCCATTGATCCAACAATGTGTGTAGGCTGCGAACTTTGTACACAAATGTGTAAACTGGGGGCTATTGAAAAATGAGTGACGTTAAAAACATTATGATTGTTGGTGTTGGCGGACAGGGTGCCCTTCTTGCCAGTAAAACACTGGGCCAGGTTCTTATGGACGCTGGCTATGATGTAAAAGTAAGTGAAGTTCACGGAATGAGCCAGAGAGGCGGAAGTGTTGTAACTTACGTTCGTTTTGGAAAAAAAGTTTACTCTCCAATCATCGATAAAGGTGAAGCTGATTTCATCGTTTCTTTTGAACTTCTGGAAGCAGCCCGCTACGCAGAATACCTTAAGCCAAAGGGAAAAATCGTAGTAAATACACAAAAGCTTGATCCTATGCCTGTTCTTACAGGAGCCGCAGAATATCCTGCAGACCTGGTAAATGAACTTAAAGGAAAAGGTTTTGATGTAGAAGATATGGACTGTCTCAGTCTTGCAAATGAAGCCGGTTCTGCCAAAGCCGTAAACATTGTGCTTATGGGCTGTCTTTCAAAGTTTATGGATTTTTCTGAAAGTTCATGGATTTCTGCAATCGAAAAACTTGTAAAACCAGCCTTCCTTGATATCAACAAGAAAGCTTTTGAATTGGGAAGAAAATAATTTTCCTTAAGCAGCAGTTAAAATCAACACCCTGAAACCGAATTGTTTAGTTCTGTTTCAGGGTGTATTTTTTTTAATGCAAAATGCCGTCAAAGTATTTTTTGTTTTTCAGATATAAGGTTTCGTAACAGCTCAGAGTTACTACACTTACATAACCGTCATTTCGTTCAATAAGTTGAGTTTCCTGAAAAGAGTTTTTCTTTTGTATAGGATCGTACATACGGCTGTAAATAAAAATTGATCCCTCTGTTTCTACTATTTTTGAGCCTTCTGCAAGCAAAATTATATTCTGATTTGCACCCAGCAGCAGATTTGCAAGTTCTTTCAATGAATTAAATCCGTTTTCTACATAATTAAATGTTTCAACTAAAAAAACTGCATCCTGTGGAGTTACTTTGTCCAGAGTATAGATTCTTTCATCTGTGGTTTTCCAGTTACTGTCCAAAGTAATTTTCAGACCATCGATTATTACTTCTGTTTTTTTACCTTTTGAAATTTTATAAGATTCTGCTTCAACGGCCTCAGGTATACCAGTTAAATTGTTAAAACGTTCATCACTCAGATCAGATAATGTTCCCATTGAAAAGATCTTGAACTTATTGTCAGTTCCAATGGAATCTATCTGAAAAACAGGAATATAGGATAAATAATTAAATTCATCGTCTGACGAATATGAATAGCTGCCCTTTTCTTTGATTGTGTCTTTTGATGCATACCAGCTGGCAGACCAGTTCATGATCATTGGAAGCAGCCTTTGGGCATTTTCACTGGAATTAAAATTACCTTTTAATACCCTTAAATTATCTCCTGGTGCAATTCCGTCTTCAGTGATTACAAAATCCATCATCAGAACAAGTTCATTTTCAGTTTTTGGTTCATAAGATCTTGCTACTATTGAATTATTTCCAAGATAACATAAACCGATGATTGTTTTTTCGCCAAACCGGGAATCTTCATAAAGAGCGAATTTTCCTGGAAAATCATCAAAAATTAAATTTTCATCTGCAAAAACAAATACAGCTGAAACCAACACTAAAAGTACAAGAATGAATTTTTTCATACTAATCTCCTTTTTTTTTTATTACCATCATTATATCATACATTAATGAAAATAGATAACTGTTTTTTTTTTACATTTTTCTTTACAAATACTAAAACTAACATACAATTTGAGTATAACAAAAAAAAATTACAGAGGATTATATGGACTTGAGATTTTTCCAGAAAGAGTATGAATGTATGCCTAGAGATAAGATTAAGGAACTGCAAAGCCAGCGCCTTAAAGATCAGTTCAAATGGGCTTATGAAAACGTTGAATTTTACAGAAACAGATGTAATGAAGCAGGCGTTACCCCAGCAGATGTAAACGGACTTGAAGATCTGCACAAGCTGCCTTTTATGTACAAAGATGATCTAAGGGCAACTTACCCATACGGACTTTTTGCAGTTCCAATGAGTGATGTTGTACGCCTTCATGCATCCAGCGGAACCACTGGAAAACAGATTGTTGTAGGTTACACAAAAGAAGATCTGGATATCTGGGATGATCTTGCAGCCCGCCAGCTGGTTGCCATTGGTGCCACAAAAGATGACTTTGTTCACGTTTCTTACGGATACGGACTTTTTACCGGCGGATTTGGACTTCATGGTGGAGCCACAAAGCTTGGATGTACTGTAATTCCTGTAAGCTCAGGAAACACACAGCGCCAGATTACAATCATGAAAGATTTCCGTTCTACAATCCTTGCCTGTACTCCATCGTATGCAGCATATCTTGGAGAAACTTTGAAAGACATGGGTTACACAACTGATGATATCTGCCTTAAAGCTGGTATTTTTGGAGCAGAACCTTGGACCGAAGAAATGCGCCATGGCATTGAAAAATCACTTGGAATTAAAGCCTATGATATTTACGGTCTTACAGAAATCATGGGACCTGGAGTTTCCTACGAATGTAGTGAACAGAAAGGTATGCACGTAAATGAAGACCACTTTATTGTTGAAACAATCAATCCTGAAACAGGACTTCCTGTAGAAGAAGGACAGAAAGGTGAACTGGTATTCTCTTGTATTACACGTAAAGCTTTCCCACTTCTCCGATTCCGCACAAAAGATATCGGTGTTTTAAATCATGCAGACTGTCCTTGTGGACGAACCTTTGTACGTATGTCAAAACCAATGGGACGTACTGACGATATGCTCATCATCCGTGGTGTAAACGTATTCCCAAGCCAGATTGAAGGTGTACTTATGGAAAAAGGTTACCCTGCCAATTACCAGATTGTTGTTGACCGAGTAAATAACAATGATACATTTGAAGTTCAGGTTGAAATGCCTGAAGATAAATTCAGTGATGTAGTAGCAGAAGTTACAAAACAGGAAAAAGAACTTCAGGCTGCCCTTCTCTCAATTCTTCAGATTAAGGCAGATGTTAAACTTTGTGCTCCAAAATCAATTGAACGTTCAATCGGAAAAGCAAAACGCGTTATCGACAAACGCAAGCTTCACGACTAATTCCAAAAGGAGGAAAAACAAATGACAATCAGACAGCTTTCTATTTTTATTGAAAACACTCCAAAATCACTTTGCGCTGCAACAAAGGTTCTGGCAGACAACAAAGTAAATATGCGAGCCATTTCCCTTGCTGATACTTCAGACTTTGGAATTATCCGTATTATTACAGACAATCCTGATGAAGTAAAAGCAATCCTCAAAAAAAATGATTATGTTTCAACCATTACAGATGTTCTTCTTGTAGAAATTCCTGATACAGCAGGATCTTTGAATAATATTCTTACCCTTACAGCAGAAAACGACAGAAACGTTGAATATATGTACGGATTCACAGGAAAGAAAACAAACTCTGCCTACATGGTAATGCGCTTCACCGACACAAAAAAAGCTGCAGAAATTCTTCAGAAAAACGGCATCAAACTTGTAGCAGAAAAAGATCTGGATAATGTTTAGGATATATATTGCAATGATGAAATCAACAATCAAAGCAGGAATGAACGCTTATAGGAAATGCTGGACATCTACAAAATGATATATTAACAGTACTTTCTGATTTTCCATAGGGGCTGTCTGATTTGTTTAATCATAATTAGACAACCCCTATTCCTTTTAACTCCCATTTTCATTATAATTATCTTACTTAAGTATTAGTAAACTTATGGGCACATCCAGTGACCCTTTGGAGGAAATAAATGGCTACACCATTGGAAAATTACCTTGAATCATGCGGTGGAAAACCAAACGCCGCTATGTGTGCTTACGTTGCAAACCTGCAGAAAGTTAGTGAAGTTGGTGCTGACATTGCTGCAGACGTAGTAAATGAACTGGAAAACCAGAGAAGCCACCTTAAACTTGTAGCTTCTGAAAACTACTGTTCACTTTCAGTTCAGGCAGCTATGGGAAACCTTCTTACAGACAAATATGCTGAAGGATATCCTGAACACCGTTACTATGGTGGATGTGTAAACGTTGACGCTGTTGAAAATACAGCTGCCCGTGAAGCAGAAAAACTCTTTGGTGCAGACTATGCTTACGTTCAGCCACACTCTGGTGCTGATACAAACCTGGTTGCTTACTGGGCCATTCTTTCTGCAAAAGTAGAAACTCCAACTCTTGAAGAACTGGGTGTAAAATCTTTGAACGATCTTACTGCTGAACAGTTTGACGACCTCCGCAAAAAATTCGGAAACCAGCGCCTTATGGGACTTGACTACTCTTGTGGTGGACACCTTACACACGGTTACAAAATGAACGTTTCTGCCCGTATGTTCGAATCACACCCATATGGAGTAAGCAAGGAAACAGGTCTTCTTGATTACGACCAGATTGAAAAACAGGCCATGGAAGTAAAACCTCTTATTCTTCTTACAGGTTATTCTGCTTACCCACGAGCCATCAACTTCCGCCGCTTCCGTGAAATCGCTGACAAATGTGGAGCAATCCTCATGGTAGATATGGCACACTTTGCTGGTCTTGTTGCCGGTAAAGTTTTCCAGGGTGATTTTGATCCTGTAAAATGGGCAGATATCGTTACAACAACAACACATAAAACTCTCCGCGGACCACGTGGTGCTATTATTCTCTGTAAAAAAGAATTTGCAGACTATGTAAACAAAGGATGTCCAATGGTTCTTGGTGGACCTCTTCCACACGTTATGGCTGCCAAAGCTATTGCTTTCAAAGAAGCAAATACACCTGCTTACCAGGAATATGCAAAGAACGTTGTTAAAAATGCTACAGCTCTTGCTGATGCTCTTAAAACAATCGGTCTTCCACTCCAGACTGGCGGAACAGACAACCACCTTATGCTGGTTGATGTCACAGGTTATGGTCTTACAGGAAAACAGGCAGAAGCAGCATTGTTCGCCTGTGGTGTTACAGCTAACGCAAACGCACTTCCATACGACAAAAATGGTGCATGGTGGACTAGTGGTCTCCGTCTTGGAACACCAGCCCTTACAACACTTGGCATGAATGAAGCCGACATGAAAGAGGTTGCTTTTATCATCGACTTTGTTCTCAAGAATACAAAACCTGGCCTTACAAAAGAAGGTAAACCAGCTAAAGGAAAGATTGACATTTCTGACGATACAGTTAAAGCTGCAAAAGAAAGAGTAAACAAGCTCCTTTCAGCTCACGTTCTGTATCCTGAACTGGATCTGGACTTCTTGAAAAAAGAATTTGTTAAATAAGTAGATTAAAAATAATCTATAAGGGGCGGACACTGAAGCCTGACGAAGTGTCCGCTTTTTTTTATGAAAAAATATTTTATATTTCTGACAGCTTTATCTTTCTCAGTTTTAGTTTTATCCTGCAAGAAAAAAGATTCTGTTTCACAAAAAGAAAAGGCACTTCATGAATCCTCCCTTCTTGTTCACAAATATGTACTGGAGTCAAAAGCTTCTCTTGAAACCTACATCAAAAATTTTGTAGAAGCAATGGATTCTGATGAAAAAATAGGCCAGCTTTTTGTAGTAAATCTTACAGGAAACAAAGATTTTACACCCGTTGAATACGACAGCAAAAAAAATTCTCGTATTGCAGGTGGATATCTTTTCTTTTCATATAATCTATCTGACTCAATTGATGGTGTCAAAGAATTTACCAGCAATATCAGAGACTGGTGCACTTCCCGCTCCTTTATTCCACCTTTTCTTACAATTGACCAGGAAGGCGGATGGGTTCAGCGGCTTAAAAATCTTTCACCAAAGCTTCCTTCTGCCGAAAAAGTTGCCCAGGAATACTCTATTGAAGAAGCACTGGCCATTTATACAGAACAGGCCGCTTACATGAAAGAAATGGGTTTTCATATGAACCTTGCTCCAGTTGTAGAAATCTGTACAAATCAAAATGCTGACTTTCTTATGGAACGCAGCTTTGGAAATGCAGAACAGACTGAACTTTACAGCCGAACAGCAGTCTTTGCTTACGAAAATAACGGTATTTCCACAGTAATAAAGCACTTTCCGGGAAATACAAACACTGATCCTCATACTGGTCTTCCAGAAATCAAGCTTTCCATGGAAGAACTGAACAAATCCCTTGAACCTTTTTACAATGTACTTGCCTGGAATCCTGATGCAGTTCTTATGAGCCACGCCAGAACCACCTGTCTTGATGGAGAAGTACCAGCCTGTCTTTCAAAAAAATGGATTACAGACACACTGCGGAAGGAACATAATTATCAGGGACTTATTTTTTCAGATGATATTTACATGGGTGCGCTGGCAGATAACGGCTATCCTCCAGAAAAAGCAGCCATTATGGCACTGGAAGCAGGAATTGATATTATAATGATTAGTGAAAAACGATTTGGTAAACTTGCCGATATCATTTTTGAACACTGTAAAACCGATAAAACCTTTGAAGACGAAATCAACAGAAAAGTTGAACGTATTCTTATGTGGAAATATAAAAAAGGCATTTGGCAGGCAGGTAAATAATGGCAAAAAAAGAAAAGCTGATAGGTGAAGCCGCTTTTGAAAAATATTATTCAGAAGTTTTCAATGAACGCTGGGAAAAACTGAAGGAAGCTTTTAAAAAAGAGAACGATTATATCACTTTTCAGAAAACCAGCAGCACAAAAGCCTATTATCTTGATTCTGCCAGCGTCACTGCAGCCTCCATGTTACCTTTGGAAGACGCCACTGACATTCTAGACCTTTGTGCAGCACCTGGTGGAAAAACCCTGATTCTTGCATCCCGTATGAATGAAGATGCACACCTATCTGCCAATGAACGCTCCCCTGAACGGAAACACCGTCTTTCTACTGTAGTTTCAGAATCACTTCCAGAAGACATTTCAAGCAGGATTCTCACTTCCTGTTCTGACGGTGCTACCTGGTGTAAAAGACAAACAGAATGCTTTGATGCAATTCTCCTTGATGCACCCTGTTCCTCTGAACGCCACGTAATTGCAGATCCAAAATATCTTAATGTTTGGACAGAAAACCGGGTAAAGACAGTTGCCAGTGAACAATGGGCTCTTCTTTCCTGTGCATTCCGCCTCCTCCGCCCTGAAGGTTATCTTCTTTATTCCACCTGCGCCCTCTGCCCAAAAGAAAATGACGAAATGATTGATCGCCTTTTAAAAAAATTTCCAGGTCAGGTTAGTATTGAAGAACCTAAAGCAGATTCCAAAGTAAAGGATTTTACAAATCTAAAGGTTTTTCCTGAAGCTGAAAAAACTGGGCACGGCTATCATATTCTTCCAGATACCAGTGAGGGGGCCGGGCCAATTTATTTCTGTCTGATTAAAAAAACTGTGGTATAATACTTTTATGAGTACACACATTAACGCTCCAAAGGGAGCAATCGCTGACACAATTCTGCTTCCAGGCGACCCACTTAGGGCCAAGTTCATAGCAGAAACTTTTTTTGAAAATCCTGTATGCTACAACGAAGTTAGAGGCATGCTGGGTTATACCGGTACATATAAGGGAAAACGAATTTCTGTTCAGGGAACAGGGATGGGACAGCCTTCTCTTTCCATTTATGTTCACGAGCTCTTTGCAGATTACGGTGTAAAAAATGCCATTCGTATTGGAACCTGCGGATCAGTAAGCGAAAAGGTACCTGTAAAAAGCATCATTATTGCAAACGCAGCCTGTTCTGATTCATGTCTTTTGAACCAGCGTTTTGGAAATCTGCATTTTGCACCAACTTCGGACTTTGAGCTTTTGGATAAAGCCTGGCATAAATCTCAGGAAATGGGTCTTAATGCCATTGTAGCACCAGTTGCATCAAGTGACCGTTTTTATGATGACAACAACAACTGGAAGCTTTGGAAAAAATACGGTGTTGCCGGCATTGAAATGGAAGCAGCAGAGCTTTTCACACTGGCCCACGAATTTGACCGTAAAGCACTTGCAATCCTTACAGTAAGCGACAACATTGCAACTGGTGAAGCTACAACTGCAGAAGAACGACAGACCACTTTTACCGACATGATGAAGCTTGCTTTGGAAACTGCATTGGAACTGTAACTAGTATTACATCAATTTTTTATATATAATGAAAAAACTTATTTCATTTGAATATAAAACAGGAGTTTTAATATATGAAACCAACTTTAGTTGTACTTGCAGCAGGAATGGGAAGTCGATATGGCGGAGTAAAACAGATTGACTCAGTAGGCCTTCACGGAGAATGTCTTTTGGATTTTGCATGTTATGATGCTCGAAAGGCTGGTTACGGAAAAGTAGTTTTTATCATCCGAAAAGATATTGAAAAAGATTTCCGGGAACGACTTTTCGACCGTGTTGCAGCAAACTTTAATGCAGAATATGTTTTCCAGAACAGAGATTCTCTTTTGACTCCAGAACAGGTACTGGCATCAAAAGACCGGGCAAAGCCTTGGGGTACAACACATGCAATCCTTTGTGCAAAAGATGCAGTAAAAGAACCTTTTGCCGTTATCAATGCCGATGATTATTACGGAAGACAGGCTTTCCAGACTTTGGGAGATTATCTTTCATCAATTTCTGTAGATTCAACAGAACACGCCATGGTTGGTTATATTCTTGGAAACACAATGAGTCGCAGCGGATCAGTTTCTCGTGGTGTATGTACTGTTACAGGTGACAACAAACTGGAAGCAATCAAAGAAAATCTTAAGATTTACTACGAAGGCGACAAAATCATTTCTGAATGGCCTGACAAAAAAGTTGAGCTTACAGGAAAAGAATGGGTTAGCATGAACCTTTTTGGTTTCAGTCCAAAAGCTTTTGAAGATTTCCAGGTTTCCTGGGACAAATTCATTGCAGAAAATGCCGCTAATCCAAAAGCAGAATGTCTTCTTCCAAACAATGCCAGTGAAATCATTCAGAAAGGACACGGAATCATTAAATTCTTCAATTCTACTGAAACCTGGTTCGGCATGACTTATCCGGAAGATCGTGAAATTGTAAAAGCAGAAATAGCCAACAAGATCAAGGATGGTTACTATCCTGAATCTTTGTGGGACAAATAGGAAAAATATGTTTTTCAAAAAAAATAAGAAAAAAGAAAATGTTTCGGAGGCAGACAGTCTCCAACAAGAAATACTCAACGAAGAAAAACAGGACATGATTCAGGGAGTTGAAGATCTTTCAATTACTGCTGTAAAAGAAGTAATGGTTCCCCGAATTGATGTTGAGTTCATCAATGTGGATCTTACTCAGGATGAACTTATCGAAAAAATACTTTCATTTGGTCATTCAAGATTCCCTGTTTATTCGGAATCCATTGACAATGTTATCGGTGTCCTTTATGTAAAAGATCTTATTAAAGCCCTTTCAAAAAAACAGGATATTGATCTTAAATCAATTATTAGAAAAGCTTACTTTGTTCCAGAGTCAAAACGCATTGATTCCCTTCTGCGTGAATTCAAAAGACATCACCTTCACATCGCAATTGCCATTGATGAATACGGTGGAATTGCAGGTATTATCACAATGGAAGATATTATTGAAGAAATTGTTGGTGATATTCAGGATGAGTTTGACAAGGAAACAGCCGAAATTCTTACTATAGGCGATAACATGTGGCTTTGTGATGCCCGTGCTGATCTTGACGATCTGAATGAAACACTTAATGCAAATCTGCCTAACGAAGAATTTGATTCCCTTGGTGGATTTGTATTCGATCTATTTGGAAAAGTACCTGTAAAATACGAAAAAACCAGCTGGAACAATTTCGATTTTATTGTTCAGGATATGGAAGGTCACCGTATCAACCAGATTAAAGTAATCAAAAAGGAAAATGAAAATCCCGATGAAAAAGATCAGTAAATCAGGACTCTTAATTTGTTTTTTTTCACTCTCGTTGTGTCTTTTAACGGCACAGAATAAAAACGGTGCCAGTTCAAAAACAGCAGTTGCCCTTTATGAAGAAGGAATTGCATACCAGAACGAAGAAAATTACTGGACCGCATCCCAAAACTTTCTGGAAGCGGTTCGTGTAAATCCCAATTACACCGATGCCTGGTTCAGTCTTTCACAGTGTTCCTATTATCTTGGTGAATACGACCTGGCACTTCAATACCTTGCCAACGCAGAAAAAATAGAAAAAAACAATTCGAGAATCCAGAATCTGAAAGGAATGATTTATCTGGAAACTGGCGATACAGAAGCTGCAAAAAATATTTTTCAGAACATTCTTAAAATCTATCCAAATGATGTAGAAGCACATTTTGGTCTTGCTGAACTGGAGCTTTACAACGGCAAATTTTCCGGTGCTGAAGCACAGTATGTAGAATCACTGGCAAGACAGAACAACAATAAAAAAGCTCTTCTTTCACTGGCCCTCCTCTACGCAAGCAACGGAAATTTTACAAAAGCACAGAACTATGTACGACGAGCCATGAATTATTATTCTGGTGATGCAAACGTACATTATTTAAGCTCCATAATTTACTGCATGGAAGGCAATCTCCAGGAAGCAGAAAAACAGGCACGCATTGCAGTTGAAATCAACGGAAACTACACCAGCGCTTACGAACTGCTTTCATCAATTCTTTATTACCGTGGTGATTACCAGTCTTCAATTGATTTATGTGACTATCTTATTTCTCACAACAGAAATTCAGGTAAAACCTGGTATTTAAAAGGCTTAAATCAGAAAAAACTTGGAGATACAGTATCAGCCATTAAAACATGGGATATGGGACTTACCGTTTCTCCAAATGATGAACTGATGCGCATGGCATTGGAATTGGACGTACGTGAAACACTTTCCCTGGAGGATCCACGCAGAAAAACATGGGCCCAATATCATCTAAACAACGCTGATCAGGCTTATGAAAGATACGATGGTGCTACAGCCTCTTACGAATATCAGCGCACTCTTATGATTGATCCAACAAATTCTCGAGCCCGACTTTCTTATGCAAAAATGCTGGAATTGAACGGCATGCACGAAACTTACCTGGACCAGCTTAAATTCACAAGAGAAAACTCCGATTTTACAACTGCCCTTTCAAAAAAAGAACAGAACGATCTTATTGATACTGTAGAAGCTTATGATTCCATTCTTACAGATACTCTTGCACAAAAATGGAATATTGATACCTTCTTCCTGGATAAAATCCGCTGGAATATAGGCATTTATTATACAGACACTTCCATGAGTTTTGGCCATGCAGATGAAAACAGACTTACTGCCATGGCTGCTTCAGATATTTTCTCAGGAGTTGCATTTACATCGGTACGAACAGAAACAACACCGGTTTCAGGCTATGGTGAGGCATTCAGTAAAGCACGTAAAGCTGGTTTTGATTATTTCATCATTCTTTCTCTCAACGAAGCAGAAGAAGATATGACTCTTTCTGCCGCCATGTATTCTGCACGAACTGGTACAGAAACAAAGAACATGCATTTTTATGCCACAGGAAACGGTCAGTATTCAATAATTCTGCGCAGACTCCGTGAAAGCATTCTTTCAAGTCTTCCTGTCCGCGGTAAAATCATTACTCGAAAAACAAAGAACGTAGTAATTGACCTTGGAAAAACTGAACACATGGTTGAAGGTGCTGTATTCGACATTGTAAAAAAAGGAAAAATACTTACCGCCGACACAGGAACCGGTGTTTACTATAAAACCGATGATATTCTTGGGCAGATCCGCATAACAAAGGCAGGTGAAGAAATCTCTGAAGGAATCATTGAAAACAAAGGGTTCTACGACAGAATCAACGAAAATGATGAAATTGTTCTTATTTCAATGCCAAAGTCAGAAAATGAAGATGCTGTTGATACCGCACCAACTGCCGATGCCAGGGGAAATAACGTTATTGAACAAAGTGTTGTAACAAATAATAAAACCTTCATTGAAGAAATCAGAAAGGCTGTAGAAAAACCGGCAATTCTTGAACTGATTAAAAGTATCCGCTGATTATTTACTGATTGTAATATTATCCAGACTTGATGTAATCCATCTTGTACACAGGTCTGGGAAATAAGGCTGAACGCGGACAAAAGATCGAACTGCACTTTCATAATCAGTTGCAAAATATTCACACTCACCCAAATAAAATGTAGCCCTTGCAAGAACATCTTCAGTGACATTTGTACCAATAAGCCGCTTTAATTCCTCAATTCCTTCAACATATTTTTTCTGAATGAAAGTCCGGCTCAAAATATCAAAAAGCAGATAAGCATCACCGCCATCAGGAGAAACAAGATCCTCTTCAAAAACATAAGGATTCAGACGCTCAGTTTTTTTCACAACTGCTACTCCAAGTTTTCGAGCTTCGGTTGTTGTAGCTTTTGAAATGACATTTTCAGTTTTATTATTATCAAGAAGATCAAGATAAGGAAGTGGTGTTTCGCGGAGAGTTCCTGAAGGATAAACTTTTTCTTCCCGGGTAATCACCTGATCTGCAGAAATTTTCTTTCCAGTAAGATGAACACCGCGCACAGTTGCATTTATGGACGGCATAATAATATCGTATGGTTTATCGGTAACACAGACTACAGCGTAATACCAGTCGTTCAAATCTTCAACTTTATGTGACCATGCCGTAGCAGTAGGTTTTAATGTTGCAGCAGGTGAAGAATTTTTAATCTGTTCATAGGATGAAATGGGTTTTGTATTAATATAAACAAGAATCTTTTTCAGGGGTGTTTTGAGGTTTTCGGGAAGATTCCACATTAGGTTGATTTTAGTTCCACTTCCAGGAACCGCATTGATATTATTTACAAGAGGCCTGTCATAGGCAAAACAAAGAGAAACGGTAAAAAAAAATAACAGAACAAAAAACAGTTTTTTCATCAAAATAATCCTAGAGACTATTATACATCAGTTCAGTTTCGGGGTAAACAACATAACCCATCTTCTTAATGTGTGCCAATGTATCACCAACAACCAGCTTCATCATTTCATTCAAAGGCAAGGCAAATAGCTTTTGCAGATATTCTTCCGTAACATGAGGGCGACCACGTTCACTTTTATCAGCAACATAAAGCACTTTTCCATAATCTCCCATATCTTTATCGCCACAAACATGGGATTCTACTGCGCGGAGAACTTCTTTGTCATCAATATTAAATTTCTGAATAAGTTTGAGGCTTCCAGCTTTCCCGTGAAGAAGAGTAGGATTTTTCAGTTCATAATCAGAAATCTCATATCCACCATCCCTCACCATTTCAATCATTTTTTCTTTTGGCATTTCTTTGCAGATATCATGTGCAATACCACAAAGATAGCCTTTTTTTTCATCCATGCCAAAAACAGCGCATAATTCAGAAGACAGTTGTGCAACACGTACCGAATGATCATAGCGTTTCTTACTCAAATGTTCTTTACAATATTCATCCACTTTATTGATCAAGTCTTCCATAAAAATTTTCTCCTTGTATATATTGTGCCACAGTTTCGGGCAAAAGGTAATAAAAACTTTTTCCTGAGGCAATTTTTTCTCTTATTTGTGTTGATGATAGATTTACAAGTGTATTTGTGCAGGTAACATGAGGATATAAAAAGGAAGCTTCTTCAAAAACAGCACCTGAATCTCCTTTATAATCTCCTACAGGAATATTGCAGGATTTTTCAAAATTATCTGATTTTTTTTGACTGGTATCCCTTCTGACAATAATGATATCACAGAGAGTTGCAATTTCATCAGGACATTTCCATTTGTGGAATTCTGCGGCGATTTCTTCACCCATAATAAGCCCTGGTTTTCCGTCAAAAACATAGTTTTCGTAAATCCAGTGAATTGTGTCAATTGTATAAGATACACCACCTCTTTTGATTTCGCAGGGATCGGCAATAAAGCACCCGTCTTTTCTTGATTTACAGAAGGCATCCACCATAGAAAAACGTTCTTCACCGGTAGGAAAACGATAACCTTCTGATTTTGCTGTTTTATGTGGAGCTGTTGAGTTTGGAATGAAAATTATGCGGTCATAGCCAAGTTCCTTTAATACAGTATCTGCCATTACCGCATGTCCTGTATGTAAAGGGTTAAAACTTCCGCCAAAGACCGCAATCTTCATAAGTCTTATTCCATTCCAGGATACTGGATCTGATCTTCATCCATATCGTTGTCATCAAAACCAGCCCGTTCTGCCATAAAAGCTTTTCCAAAGTTCTTTTCTTTTTCAACTTCAGCTTCGTATTTTTTATCACGTCCTTCCAGGCGGTTTACCAGTTTGACGATTTCCTCACGGGCTTCTTTCATACCCCGATTGTACTGTACAGAAACAGGAACACAAATGGTATTAGGTTCATTTTTACGGATTTCTTCAATTATTTTAACTGCGTTATCGTAAGCACCTTCAACATCAATTTTATTACAAAGAACAATACGTGGTTTATCCAGAAGCTCAGGTGAATAATTACCAAGCTCGTTTTTCAAAGATTCGTAGGCTGTAAAGCAGTTTGTTCCTTCAAAAGTATCAGCTGCATCAATCATAAAAATAAGACAGCTGGTACGTGTAATATGCTTAAGGAACTGATCTCCAAGCCCTTTACCCTCGCTGGCACCCTCAATAATTCCAGGAATATCAGCAATAATTACGTCAGTTTCTTCATCTACACGAAGCACACCAAGATTAGGAATTTTTGTAGTAAAAGGATAAGGTGCAACTTTTGGACGGGCATTTGTAAAGGCAGCCAGAAGTGAAGATTTACCGGCACTAGGGAAACCTACAAGACCTGCATCGGCCATAATTGAAAGTTCAACACGAAGCATTCTTGTTTCACCAGGAGTACCAGGATGTGCATAACGAGGAGCCTGGTTTGTAGAAGTCTTAAAATGAACGTTTCCCCATCCACCTTTACCACCTTTAAGAAAAACAAACTGTTCATTGTCTGCTTCAGTAGTAAAATCATGAATTAATTCGTCAGTTTCTGCATCCCAAATAGTTGTTCCTGGAGGAAGAGGAATTACAATATCTTCCCCGTCTTTTCCATAGCGGTTCCATCCTGAGCCGTCACCACCATTTTTTGCCTTAAAGAAATGTTTATGGCGAATATTGGCAAGAGTTCGCATATTACGTCTAACGCAGAAAATAACATCTCCACCCTTTCCGCCGTCTCCACCGTTTGGGCCACCATGAGGAATATATTTTTCCCGACGGAATGAAACACAACCGTTACCGCCGTTTCCAGATTTTACTTCAATAAGAGCTTCGTCTGCAAATCCTAACATCTATCTACCTTATAAAAAAAATGCCCGGTCTTTTGGTCAACCGGGCTTTATTTAGGGCTTAAAACACCCCTAAATTATTTTTCAGCAACAACTGAAATGTACTTATGATTCATTCTTTCGTGATAAAGTACTGTTCCGTCTGCTGTAGCGAACAAGCTGTCATCACCGGCTTTCATTACATTGTCACCAGGATAGAATTTTGTTCCGCGCTGTTTAACCAGAATTGAACCGGCTGTTACAAATTCACCGGCATATTTTTTTACACCAAGATTTTTTGGGTTTGAATCGCGTCCGTTTTTGGCACCGCTACCGCCTCTAGTTCTTCCCATAGTTAGACTCCTTTAATTATGCCAATACGATGTCTTCAACACGTACTTTTGTGTACTGCTGTCTGTGACCGATTGTTCTGTGGTAATCTTTCTTTGATTTGTATTTGTAAACGATTACTTTCTTATCTTTGAAAGATTCTTCAACTGTTACTTTAACTGTTGCACCTTTTACATAAGGAGCTCCAACACTGATTTTGTCTCCGTCTGAAACCAGGAGAACTGTGTCGATGTCGATTGTTGAGCCTTTTTCGGCGTCAAGTTTGTCAACTGTGAGTACAGCACCTTTTTCTGCTTTGTACTGTTTTCCTTTGAATTCGATAGTTGCGTACATGAGTTACCTCTATTTTAATTTTGTAAAATCATTTTACAAACATCCAAAGCAGCAATGTAAGGAAACAGTCATTAATCTGCCTGGGACTGGTGCAAGGTTCTTTCCGCAACGTAAAACGGGGATTAAACGCCGTGGATACAAACAATACACGTTCTAATAATATACCGAAAATCGGCTTTTTAGTCTATAGGATGAAGGTCAAAAGATGAAATTATATGTATAAAAAAAAACCGCCTCATTACAGGAGACGGCCTTTATTCACTCAATTGAAGCAAAAAACTATTTGTTTTCTACAGCTGGTTTTGGAACGTTAACTTTCTTTTCAATGAAGCCGCTTTTGAGACAGCGTGTGCAAACGTTCAGTTTCATTGTTGTACCATCAAGTACTGTGCGAACTTTAAGAAGATTTGGTCTCCATGTTCTGCGTGTATGATTGTATGATTTTGAAACTTTGTTACCACTCATTGGTGATTTTCCGCAAACATCACAAGTTCTTGACATCGTATATACCTACCTTAAAAAATTTACAACGGGTTTTTCTATATTAAAGAAAACCCGAAGTTTAGTCAATAGCTGGATTAGATCTTAGCGTCGTAATCAACGCCTTCAACATCAAAACCGTTAGTTGCAAGGAAGTCGTGACGGTAACCTTCAAGATCACAGTGTTCTTTAAGATTATCCTGTGTAATGGCTTTCATGTGTACATCAACTTCAGCCTGAACATCTTCACGCATTTCCCAGTCATCAATACGGATAAGTTTTTCTGCATCTACAGGAACTTCACCTGCCCCATTGTCGGCACCAGTAAAAAGACGTTCTGCAAAAAGGCGTTCCATTTGTTCAATACATCCTTCATGAATTCCTTTAGCTTTCATTACTTTGAAAAGAACTGAAAGATAAAGTGAAATAATAGGAATAACTGCACTTGAACGTGTTACAAGACCTTTATTTACTGAAACCCATGCATCACCATTAACTGCGGCTTTAAGCTTGTCAGAAAGCTTGCGTGCTGTAGCTTCAAGATCTTTTTTTGCCATACCGATTGTACCGTTGCGGTAAATTGCGTGAGAAAGAACTGGTCCAACATATGAATAAGCAACTGTACGGCATCCTTTTGCAAGAACATCTTCTTTAAGCATTGCATCAATCCAGAGCTGCCAGTCTTCACCACCCATTACTTTGATTGTATTGGCAATTTCTTCTTCATTGGCAGGTTCAGCTGATTTTTCAGAAAGAGTTTCTGTCATAATATCCAGAGCAGCACCACCGTAATTCTGCCCGATTGGTTTAATCACTGATTTATAAAGTACGTGCTGACCAGTAGCTTCATCAATAAGATCAGGATCAGAACGAACAGGACTTGCCAGTGAATAAACAATAAGATCTACTTTTTTACCCTGAGCTTTAATTTCATTAATAACGGTTTTGCGTGTTTCGTGGCTAAAAGCATCGGCATTGAAGGTTTTTGAATAAAGACCTGCTTTAGTGGCATTTTCATCAAAAGCTTTGTTGTTGTAAAAGCCTGGTGTTCCGCAACGAGTTTCAGTTCCTTCTTTTTCGAAAGAAACACCAATTGTATCTGCACCGTATTCAAAAGCAGCAGTAATTCGTGAAGCAAGACCGTAACCTGTAGAACAGCCAAGTACCAGAACAAATTTTGGTGCTTTTCCGCCTTCTTTTGCAGTCTTAATTCCACGTTTTACTTTCTGTGATTTTACATATTCAATCTGTCGTTCAGTTTCTTTTGCACAACCGATAGGATGTGAGTTGATACAAATGTTACTGCGAATCATTGGTTTGTTATCCATTTTAAATCCCCTACTCAAATAAGAATCATATAGAAAAGATATCTTTATTTTACCCCTTTTACTTTATTTTGACAAGATAGCATTTTTTGTCAAAATAAAGTTAAGATTTCTTCTATTTAACTTGGATAACCCTGTTATAATCATAGCCACAATCTGGAGTAAAAGTTCTAGGATTAAGCTCAAAATAAACCACAGCATTTTCCTGAAGATCGATTTTTACATCAGCTTTTTTAAGGATTTCAGTCTGAATTTCTGGCCATGCGCTCATTTTAAGAAGTTCAACCTGATCTTTTGAAGGATAAGAAGGTTCTCCCAAATCATGCCAAACTTTCAGCGGATTACAACTTTCTTCATCTACTCTTTTTGTTAAAAGAGTGTATTCTCCAGAAACCGCAAAATCAATATCTACAGAAACAGTACCTGTATCACCACGTTTATTTACGCGGTTAAAAAGCACTCCACGGTAAGCCCCGTCATAACATTTTACGATTACTGAAAAATCATCACGATGAACACAAACACAGTCCTTTTCTTTAAGTGCTTTGAAAAAGGCAAAAGTCCAGAAAGTTGGTTTTGGTATACAACCGTTAGCTACAAGTCCAAATCCTCCGTGGAATGGCGTAAATGGAACTCCCTGTTCTTCAAAAATATCACCGAAAGTCCAGTAAGAATATGATTCATTTCCATCACCAAGGCGGGAAAGCTGTTTTGCAATATAGGCTGCATTCTGATTTGTATCATGAATAGGACAGTTAGGAATATAAGAGGTATTAAACTCAGTAATGTGGATTTCACGACCTTTGTATTCAGGAAATGAATCGATGATATCACGGGTTGTTTTAAGATTTGCAAAACCTGCTTCATCATCCTGAAGTTCAGCATAACCGTAATGACCTTTTGGTTCTGGAAGTTCAGTTGTGTAGTGATGGCGGGTAATAAAATCAACAGGAATTTTATTATCATGACAGTAAGTCATAAAAGCTTTAATCCATTTTTCATCAGTGCCACCGCAAACAGCAGGACCACCAACTCTGAAACGGGAATCTACAGCCTTTACAGCGTAAAAACTTTCTGTAAAAAGCTTGAAATATTCATCCATGTCGGCTTTATACCAAAAGCCCGGAAGATTAGGTTCATTCCATACTTCAACAGGCCAGGTTACTACACGGTCAGCCCCATAACGTGCCATAAGGTGTCGGAGAAGTGCCTGAATCATCTTTTTCCATTCTTCGTAATCGGCAGGAGGAGTTGTATTTCCTTTCCAATAGAAGATAGTCTGTTCCCCACTGGCCATTGCATAAGGCATAAAACCCAGTTCCAAAAAGGGTTCAAGGCCCCGTTCAATATACGAATCCATTACCATATCAATGTAAGTAAAGTTGTATTCGATTGTAACTTCACCTGTAACACGGTCGGTACGTTTTTGATATATGGCCATATCATCACAGAAAAGTCCGTGGCCACGTATATGTTTAAAGCCAATATATTTCTGGCAAAGCTCCAGCTGTTTCAGATATTCTGACTGCAGAGCAAGTCCCATACGTCCAGTTCCCACACAGAAGTCCACGTTATTGTTAAAAGGAATTGTATTATTATCATTCAAAGAAATGTTGTGTGTTTTCATAATTACATTTTAACACAGAAAGAAAGACTGCATAATAGGAGATTCTACGCATTTCTGTTTTATGGAGATATTTGATATTTTTGAGGAAATATTGTAGAATATGGCGATTTTGCTCTAATATAAAGGAGATTTTTAGATGGAATTTAATACAGAAAAATTCAAGGAAAGCCTTTCAGCACGTCTTCGCCGTCAGTATGGAAAAGATATCAGCCAGGCAAACAAACACGACCTTTTTGATGCAGTATCTGCATCTGCTTTGGAACTGGTTATGGATAACTGGATGGCTACACGTCATGAATATGAAAAAAAACCTGTAAAGCAGCTTTATTACTTATCTGCTGAATTCTTGATGGGACGAGCACTTTCAAACAACCTCATCAACCTTAAAATTAAAGATGCAGTAAAAGAAGTTCTTCAGGAAATGAACATTGATTTCAACATGATTGAAAACGAAGAACCTGATGCTGGTCTTGGTAACGGTGGTCTTGGACGTCTTGCTGCCTGTTTCCTGGATTCACTTGCAACATTGGACTACCCTGGACACGGATACGGTATCCGCTATGAATACGGTATGTTCGAACAGCACATTGAAGATGGTTACCAGGTTGAATATCCAGACAACTGGCTTGCTCACCGAGACCCATGGGAAATTAAACGTTCTGACCTTGCAGTAACTGTTAAATTTGGCGGAAACATCTGTTACGGAACAACTCCTGACGGACAGCCACGCTTCTACCTGGAAAATGCAGAAGAAGTTATTGCAACTCCTTACGATATGCCAATCATCGGTTATGATACAAAAACCGTAAACACACTGCGTCTTTGGTCAGCTTCAAGTCCAAACGGATTTGATCTTCAGCTTTTCAACAACATGGACTATAACCGTGCCGTTGAAAGACAGAACAGTGCAGAAAACATCAGCCGCGTACTCTACCCTAACGACAACGGGCCTTCTGGAAAAGCACTTCGTCTTAAACAGCAGTACTTCTTCAGTTCAGCTTCTCTTCAGGACCTTGTACGCCACTATGTAGCTGACTACGGAACAGATTTCAAGAAATTCCCAGAATTCCACGTAATTCAGTTGAATGATACTCACCCAGTAGTTGCTATTCCTGAACTTATGCGCATCCTTATTGATGAATACGGTGTTGGTTGGGATGAAGCATGGGATGTTGTTACAAAAACATTTGCTTACACAAACCACACAATCCTAGCCGAAGCTTTGGAAAAATGGCCAATCCAGATTTTCCAGGGACTTTTGCCACGTGTTTACCAGATTGTTGAAGAAATCAACCGCCGTCTTCTTATTGAACTGCGCCAGATATATCCAAATGATTACGAAAAACACCAGCACATGTCTATTATCCACAACGACAAAGTTTACATGGCCTGGCTTGCAATCCACTCTTGTTTCAGCGTAAACGGTGTTGCAGAGCTTCACACAGAGCTTCTTAAAACACAGGAACTTAAAGACTGGTACGAGCTTTATCCAGCCAAATTCAATAACAAGACAAACGGTATTACACAGCGCCGCTGGCTTTTGAATGCAAACCCTGCCCTCTCTGATTTTATTACTGAAAGAATCGGTCACGGATGGGAAAAAGAACTTTCAAAGCTTAAGGAACTTGAAAAATTTGCTGATGATCCAGCTTCAATTGATGCATTCCTTAAAATCAAACAGGATAACAAACAGGCTCTTGCAGACTACCTTAAACATGAACAGAACGAATTCCTGGATCCAGAAAGCATTTTCGATGTTCAGGTAAAACGTCTCCATGAATACAAACGTCAGCTTTTGAACGTTCTCCACATTATGTATCTGTACAATCGTCTGATAGAAGATCCAAACTTCAATCCACCTGCACGTACATTCATTTTTGGTGCAAAAGCTGCTTCTGGTTACCGCCGTGCAAAATCTATCATTAAACTGATTAACACTGTAGCTGACCGCATTAACAACGACCGCCGTGTTCGTGGAAAGATCCGCGTTGTATTCGTAGAAAACTACCGTGTTTCTGTAGCTGAAAAAATCTTCCCTGCAGCTGATATTTCTGAACAGATTTCTACTGCCGGTCTTGAAGCTTCAGGTACATCAAACATGAAGTTCATGCTGAACGGTGCTTTGACTCTTGGAACAATGGACGGTGCTAATATTGAAATCGTTCAGGAAGCTGGAGCAGAAAACGCCTTTGTATTTGGACTTACTTCTGAAGAAATCATCAAGATGGAAGCAGAACACAGTTACAATCCACAGGAAATTCTTTCAAGAAATCCTGCTCTTGCTAAAGTTCTTAATCAGCTGGTTGACGGTACTTATGATCCAAGCCATCATATTTTCAAAGAACTTCACGATTCGCTTGTTTACGGTGTTGAAGGACAGCGCCCTGACGTTTACTACCTGCTGGCTGACTTTGATTCATATGTTAAGGCACAGGAAAAAATTGCTGCTGCTTACAGTGATCGCAAAGCCTGGGCTAAAAAAGCAATCATCAATATTGCAAATGCAGGAAAATTCAGCTCCGACCGAACAATCGAAGACTACGTTCGTGATATCTGGAAAATTAAAAAATTGACTTTCTAGAACAGGCACTGAAACAATAGGAAACTGACTAAAAAAAGGACCCGCCAGGGTCCTTTCACTTTAACACGTGTATATGCTAACGCCGGGAACCGGGTCAGTTTCGCAATGAGAGTTTAACGGACATTCTACGGTTCTCCCCGAAGTGCCTTATGTCCTACTCTCAGAGCTTCTCTGACTCGAACCCCGGCTCCGCCTATACGAAACTGACTAAAAAAGGATCCGCCAGGGTCCTTTCAGTTTTACGCGTGTATATGCTTACGCCGGGAACCGGGTCAGTTTCGCAATGAGAGTTTAACGGACATTCTACGGTTCTCCCCGAAGTGCCTTATGTCCTACTCTCAGAGCTTCTCTGACTCGAACCCCGGCTCCGCCTATACGAAACTGACTAAAAAAAGGACCCTCGCAGGTCCTTTCATTATAACTTATACTAATATTTATTACGGGAGTGTGCGGCATATTCGGATGCCGGTGGCGTTAGATGAAGTTGAAAGCTTGTGATAATTTCTGGAACTTACGCTGCAGTCATAGGCTGGGTCATTCCAGGCTCCTCCTCGTATTACGGCAGTATCAAAGGCAACTGGTTTTGCAGGATTATTTTCGGTTTTGTCAAATACACTTGCCGTATAGCCGTCTGTACACCACTCACGGACATTTCCACTCATATCGTAAAGACCAAGTATATTTGCAAGTTTTTTGCCGGTTTCATGTTCTGCATAACCCTGGTGATTGTATTGAAGGTTGTCGTCATAATACCAGGCTACTTTTCTTAAATTATCATCATTTATAAGCCACAAGCATCTTCCGTCGTAAAGACGGTATCGTACATCAACATTGGCCTTGTAATAATATGAGAAAACCTTGTAAGTTCCGTTGGAATCAATTCCGGCAAAAGCATAGCGCCAGTCAGAACCATCAACATCACCACCTCGGGCAGCAAATTCCCATTCATTTTCTGTTGGAAGACGGTAACCATAGCGGTCATAGTTGGCACGGACTACAGCTGAAACAATGGAACGGGTATCTTCATCACGGACAATGGAACTGATTTCATAAACACAGTTTGACTCAGGCATTGTGCACTTTGTCAGGGCATTGCAAAAATATACGGCATCATACCAGGAAACAGATTCTACTGGTCTTTTTTCGGAAGACTCTCCTTCTGCAGTGGATTTATCACCATAGCCTGAAAAATAGGAAGGTGTTTTATTAACTTCAGAAGAATCTTCCAGTTTGAGAACAGCTTCATATAGCTCTCGGGTAACTTCAAATTGACCAAGAGCGTAGGGCTTAAGGGTAATGGTTCTGCCACGGCGGAAAACACCTTTGTAAAAATCAGGACCGTGGTGATGCATGTAGTTATCAACATGATTGTAACTGTCATCAATATAATCATCCCAGGCAGATTCGTCTGGAACATCAATGACAATCTGGGATGTAAGGATTTTCTTTTCGCTTGAATTAGAAATCACCCGTGAAAAAATCTTCTTATTATTCAGAAGATCATCGAAAACAAGAGCATTGTCCGAAGAAATGTCGGGATAATGAGGAAATGAGGTCTGTAAAAATGTTCTACTTCCATTATCTGTTCTTCCCGTACTGGCAGCTTCAGTCATGGCTAATCCAACATCCATAAATAGCCCTGACTTACATCCTGACAGCCCCACCCAAAGCAGTCCTAAAAGGAGAGAAGATTGTAATGTAAGTTTTTTCATTCGTTAGTGAAATCAGTATAAGGCAGGAATGAAGAAATGACAAGTATTTATTAGAGATTTTAGATATATTATAGGATGCAATTTTTGGATTTTCATTCTATAATCTTCTTATGAGTAACTACGATTTTATCATTATCGGATCAGGTCCAGCTGGACTTGCAGCGGCACAATATGGTGCCCGTTTTGGATTGAAAACTCTTGTTCTTGAAACCGACAGTTCGGGCGGACAGGTAATGCAGATTACACAGCTTGAAAACTATCCTGGTATGGGAAACACCAACGGAAAAACATTTACCGACAACATGCGTAAAATGGCTCTGGATTTTGGTGCTGAAATCAAGACAGAAAAAGTAATTTCTCTGGATAAAATCAAAGATGAATTTCAGGTTCACACTAAAAAAGAAACCTACACTGCACTCTGCGTTTTGCTGGCCACTGGTGCTGTACACAGAACACTGGAAGTAAAAGGCGAAAAAGAATTTAATGGTCGGGGCGTTTCATACTGTGCCGTTTGTGACGGACCATTCTTTAAAAACAAAAGGATTCTTGTTGTGGGCGGTGGAGACAGTGCCTGTGCTGAAGCAATTTATCTTTCTTCCATTTCAAAGGATGTAACTCTTGTTCACCGCAGAAATGAACTTCGAGCCCAGAAAGCCGTTGTAGAGAAAATGATTGCCGCTGGTGTAAAAATAAAATACGACACAGTGATTACAGAAATTGCAGGAACAAATCTTGTTGAACAGGTAACCTTCCAGAATACAAAAACCGGTGAAGAATCAACAGAAAAAGCAGATGCAGTTTTTATTTTTACAGGAATGGAACCTCAGACAGAGCTTATAGACTTTTTGCAGAAGGACAAAGGGGGCTACATCATTACTGATGAAAACATGGCAACCCTTATTCCAGGACTTTTTGCTGCAGGTGATGTAAGGGCAAAACCGCTGCGACAGATAGTAACAGCTGTAAGTGATGGTGCTACAGCCGCCTACAGTGCAAAAGAGTATATTTATGAAAAAAACAATTAAAAAAATAGTCGGAGTTTTGTCACTTTTACTGGCAGGACTTTCATCTTCAGTTTTTGCAGAAATAAACTTTTGGACAGATGCACCAAATGACCAGCTGGCTGACTACATTGTAAATGAAATGACCGATGAAGAACTGTATTCCCAGATTCTTATGTTCGGTTGGGCCGGAGCTGAACCAAGTGCACTTTTAAATGACTGGGTAGACCGGGGACTTGGAAGTGTAAAGGTTTTTGGATGGAACACTGACGACATTTATCAGGTGGCAAAATCAATTTCATCAGTTCAGAAAAAAGCTTCTGCCGGTCGTTTTAAGATTCCTCTTTTTGTTGCAACAGACCAGGAAGGCGGATGGATTCGCCACGTAAAAGGCAATACTTCTATCACTCCAGGGAACATGGCAATTGGTGCTTCAGGTTATATAAGTGATTCATGGTACAGCGCTTATTACATCAGCAAAGAAATCAAGTGCCTTGGCATCAACATGAATTTTGCACCTACAGTAGATCTTTTTACGGACCATGATTCTACAATTATTGGTTCCCGTTCCTTTGGAGAAGATCCAAATAAATCAGGAATTTTGGGAGCAGCATGGGCCGCAGGAAGCATTGCAGCGGGAGTTATTCCTACAGTAAAGCATTTTCCTGGACACGGAGACACTCCCTACGATTCTCACGTTTTTCTTCCTGAAGTAAATATTGACTGGGACACCTTTTCTAACCGTGAACTGGTACCTTTCAGCTATCTTGTAAAAGCCGGAGTTCCTGCAGTCATGAGCGGACATCTGGCATTTCCTCAGATTGACAAAAGTGGAGCCCCGGCTTCCCTTTCAAAATATTTTCTTACTGATCTTTTAAGAAACCAGATGGGATACCAGGGACTCATTATTACCGACGATATGATGATGAACGGAGCTACCCTTTACGCAGGTTCTCTTTCCAGCGCCTTCCGCATGGCAATTGAAGCTGGTAATGACATTATTCTTTCATCTACCACTGCTCGTCTGAATGAAGCTCTTTGGACAGTTAACCTGAAACTGATGCAAACTGACGAAGCTTTCAAGGCTCGTGTAAAAGATGCGGCACGTCGGGTTATTCTTTCTAAACTGGAATATTTTAAAAGCGATAATGCAGCTCCACTTTATCCTGATCCAAGCCAGTCAAACATTGACAAACAGGTGCCGGACAAGGAAGGTGAATTATTCTTTTTGGAACAGGCCTGCCGTTCAATCACTGTTTATAAAAACACCGCAAATCTGATTCCAGCTACAGAAAAAAACAGTGGAAATATTCTTCTTGTTGGCGCTCTTCCTGAATTCTTTGCAGAAGGAAAAAGCCGTTATCCTAAAGCAAAGGAGTTTAGGTTCAATTATGAGCTTGGTCCAAATGAAACACAATGGGTATGTGACAATATTCTTGCTACAGCAAAAAGCTATGACACTATCATCATAAACGTAGCAAACGAAAGGCACGCTACAATTGCAAATAAGCTTCGTGAAAGTGGAAAAAAGATCATCATTCTTTCGATTATGTCACCGGTATTTGCAGAAAAACTGGAATGGGCAGACACCATAATCATGGGTTACAGCTGGAGTGACTGGACGTTTAAAGCAATGATGGGAGCTCTGGCCGGCGAATACAAAGCAACCGGAGAAGCTCCCTTCATTAAATAGCTTATTTAAGCAGATCTGCGTTATCCTTTTTCTTCCATCTTACGGCAACCATATATGGAGTGTCGCCGGAGATATTTTTAACGTCTTTTTTAAGACCATAAGAAAGAAGATCACGTACAGTGTCTGCTTTTGAAGATTTAGCGGCATAGTGAAGGATTGTATTTCCCTGAATGTCGGTCATGGAGCCTGCATATTTTACAATATCAGAAATAATCTTTTTATTGTTTTTCTCAAGGGCAATTGTAACAGCATTGGCACCTTTTTTGTCGATAGACTGGAAAGGATTTGCACCGTTTTCCAAAAGTTTAAGTGCAATTTCTGCATAGCCTTTTTCTACAGCGTGACTCAGCGGTGTAAATCCGTCACTGTTGCGGCTGTCGATTGGGTATCCAAGATAAATAAGCTCGTTCAAAAGTTTTACAGAGCAGCGGTTCTGAACCACAATATGGATTGGAGAGTTTCCGTCACTGTCTGTAATATTTACGTTGTTTCCAAGTACTGCAAGAATAATCTCTGTATCCTTATCAAGAACCTGTCCGAATGGAGTATTTCCGTGTTTATCTCTTGAAAGAGGATTTCCACCTGCTTTGTAAATCATTTTGATGATTTCAAGATTTCCAGAAGCGGCTGCCTCGTGGTAAGCATTTCGTCCGTTGATTTCCTGAATCTGTGAGTTTGCGTTATATTTCAAAAGAAGCTTTACAACCTTTGCATTCTGACTGCGAATGGCATCCATAAGGATTGTAACACCTGTAACATCGCTGGAGTTTACATCTGCACCGTTTTCCAGAAGAATTGTTGCAAGGTCAGTTTTTCCGGCAAGGGCAGCTTCTGCAAGAGCTGATTTTCCGCTTGAATTCTGTGCATTAATATCAATCTTCATTTTAATCAGTTTTTCAAGGGCTTTATCAGCATCCCATCTTACTGCCATGTGAAGAGCTGTACTTCCAAGGTTATCACGTTCATGAATCAAAGTACCTTTTTCTACCAGCAGTGTAATAATGTCAGGATTATTTGTTTTTACAGCACTGAATAATGGATTTTCACCATTGGCATTTTTGGCATTTGGTTCTGCTCCCTTATCTACCAGAGATTTAATAGCTTTCTTGAGCTGCCACTCTGCTGCATAATGAAGAGCTGTATTTCCAGAACCATCTGTTGACTTAATTGTTTTTGATGTGATGAGCCAGTCTTGAATATCGCCACCGTTGATAAGTGCAAGACGAAGAGGAGACTGGTTATTTGTATTTGTGGAGAAGATGTCAGCATTTTTTTCCAAAAGCATTTCCCCTACTTCCCGGCGGTTTTTCTGAATTGCAAGGAACAAAGGAGAATTACCTTCAGAGTTACGGATATTTACATCTTCTGTAAGACGGATAATGTAACGTATCTTTGAAAGAGATGCATCCTGAAGAAGTGCTACGTGAAGAGGTGTATTTCCGTCAGAATCCTGAGTCTGAACATTCTGAACTGAAACTGTTCTTTCAAAAAGTTCATCTCCGTTGGCAAGGGCCAAAAGCAAGGGACTGTTTCCACGTGTATCTTTTGAGTGAATATCTGCACCACTTACGGCAAAGAATTCTGTAGATGCAATGTCTTTGTACTGAACGGCAATTTCAAAAGGTGTAACACCTTCTTTGTTCTTGGCATTAATATCTGCACCGTTTGAAGCAAGGAGACGAAGCACGTGTACAGGTACATGCATCATTGTTGCTGTATGGATGACTGTATCACCAAAACTGTCTTTTTCGGCAAGATCTGCGTTGTATGAAATAAGAAGACGGTATGTATCAACAAGTTTTTCCTGTGGAATTACCAGCATTACAGGAGTTTTACCCAGATTATCTTTAGCGTTAACGTTTGCTCCAACAGAAAGAAGCATTTTTGCAATATCAAGACGGCCATAACGAACAGCTTCGTGAAGAGGAGTTGCTCCACTTGAATCCTGTACATCCAGGTTGGCGTTATTTTCAATAAGATATTTTGCGATTGCTGTATGACCGTAAATTGCACTCATGTGAAGAGGAGTCTGTCCATCATCAAAACGAGTATTCAGATTTCGGGAACTGATGGCATCCTGGAAGTAAGCAAAATCTGTTTCTACAGGTTCTGCGCCTCCCATAATAAGAGCAGCGGCAATTTTTACAGCTGTATCACTTTCTACCATGGAGAAAGCTACATCCAAAGGTGTTTTACCGAAATTATCCATAACTGAAACTGGAATTCCATTCTTAATACAGTATTCAACACCTTTTAAATTCTGAGTGAGTACAAAATAATGAACGATTGTCTGTCCATCTACATCACGGATTTCTCCTGATTTTGTGGTGATAAAATAATCATAATAAATAGGATCTGTTTTAAGTCCAAGGTCAAGGGCAGTTTTCTTTTCTGCATTTTTTTCAAAAAGATTAGCACCCATCTGAACAAGCATTTTTGCCGAATCATAAGCTCCGTTTTTGATGGCAACATGGAGAGGAGTATCGCCTTCAAAGTTTTTGATTTCTGTGTTTGCTCCGCGGATACAAAGGAATGTAACTAAATCAACATCGTTGTTAGCGGCAGAAAGATGCAGAACTGTGTTACCGTCTTCATCCTGTCCGTTAATATCACTTGGCATCTGGAACTGCATTTTGGCTTCATTGATACGGCCCGATTTAATCAGTTCATGTGGAGTTTCCTTTCTGGCTTCCGGTGTACTTGTACAGGAAATAAGAAGTGCTGATAAAGAAATGGCAAAAATTACAGATTTTTTCATAATAGTCCTCTTCATAAACTATCGGAAAAAATACCAAAGATTTTAGATTTTTTTATCCTGTTTTCTTGAATTTTCCTAAGGTCAATTTTATAATTGTAGAAACTAACTAAAAGGAGTTTCAAATGTCAGATCAGTTTTATGGTCCACATGACAAACCACCGCTATCGAAATGGATTCCACTTTCGTTCCAGCACGTGTTTGCCATGTTCGGTGCTACTGTTCTTGTTCCACTTTTGACAGGACTGAGCACATCGACTGCATTGTTTACCGCTGGTACCGGTACTTTGCTCTACATTCTTATTACAGGTGCAAAAGTTCCTGCTTTCTTGGGTTCATCTTTTGCTTTTATACCGGCTTTAACTGCCATTGGCGTAAAATACGGTGCTCCGTATGCCATGGGTGGTGCTATTTTCGCCGGTATTTTTTATGCAATCGTAGCTTTGATCATCAAGTTTGCCGGTACAAAATGGCTGGATAAAGCTCTTCCACCAGTAGTAATCGGTTCAGTAATTATTGTAATTGGTCTGGGACTCGCTCCTACAGCCATTGGAGAATTCTTCAATGATCCTGTTTCAGGAAATTACTCTCTGATTGCTGCATGTGTTGCCGTAGTTACTCTTGGAATTGCCATTATTGCTACAATCTTCTTCAAAGGATTCTTCAACACACTTTCAATTCTTATTGGTTTGATTGGTGGATACATCTTCTGTCTTATTATGGGATTGATTATGCCTGATTCTCCATGGCACATGATCAACTTCAAGACAGTTTCAGATGCACCTTGGTTCTGTGTTCCATTCCTTCATACAGACGAAACACTCTCTTCAACTGGATTCAAATGGATTGCTCCAAAATTCAATATTGTTGCAATTTTGACCTTCGTAATCGTTTCAATTTCTACAGTTTGTGAACACCTTGGTGACACACTTACAACATCAAAGGTTGTAGGAAAAGATTTCTACAAAGATCCAGGACTTCACCGCACTATCCTTGGTGATGGTGTTGCTACAGCCTGGGCCGCAGTTTGGGGTGGACCTCCAAATACAACTTACGGTGAAAACGTAGGTGTTATGGCCATTACAAAGGTTTACTCAGTTTGGGTAATCGGTGGTGCTGCCGTAATCGCAATAATTCTTTCATTCTGTGGAAAATTCGGTGCTTTGATTTCTACAATTCCAACACCTGTACTTGGCGGTATCTGTACTCTGCTTTACGGACTTATTGCTTCTTCTGGACTTAGAACAATTGTAGATGCCGGTGTAAACTATCAGGACAAACGAAACCTTACAATTTCTTCTGTAATCCTGGTAATGGGAATTGGTGGAGCTACTCTCCAGTTCTCTGTAGGTTCAAGCTTCAACTTCTCTCTTGGTGGAGTTGCACTTGCCACACTGGTAGGTATTATTTTGAACCTGATTATTCCTGCAAAAAAGGATCTCTAGTCTGCAGAAACCCAAGTTAAATTAAACAGATTTAATTCTTTCGTCGGGGCACTTTTCAAAGAAGTCCCCGATTTTTTTTCTAAGATCATTATTATCAGTTGCATTTATAAACATTGTCTGAGCATAGTGAGAAAACTGAAAATTCATGGCGAAATAAGAGAAAAAGCGCTGAAGTCTTGTTTTCCAAAATTCAGGAGGCTGATACTGTTCCACAAGATCAATGTATTTTAAGGCAATTTCTTCCAGATTGATGGAAAAACTTTCTGAAGTAGAAAGCTGTCTGAAGATCCAGGGTTTTTCAACGCTGGCTCGGCTTATCATAACACCATCAACACTTGGACAAACAGACTGTACGTGGCGGAAGGAATTTTCATCTTTTATGTTTCCGTTTACATAAACCTGGATTTTGTTTCCATATCGTTTTTTTAAATCTTCTGCATAATGATAACGGGCCGGTCGTGCAAGCTTTTCTTTTTTGGTGCGGGGATGAAGAGTCAAAAGCTCTACACCTTCCAAAACCAGCATATCACAGAAGGAGAAAAATCCTTCATCAGTAAAGTCATCATCACCAAGACGGAGTTTTACAGAAAAACGTTTTTTTTGCCCCTGGTATAAGGCATTATCAATAACAGATTTTATGCCACGGACCATAGCCTTTGTTTCTTCAGAAGGTTTTAGCATCCAGGCAATTCCAGCACCGTAACGGTAAATATCTGGAGCGGAACAACCCATATTCAAATCAAGTCCAAGCCCTGGCAAAAGACAAAGCTGTTCTGCAGCCTTTTCCATATTCTTTGCATCTTTTCCTGTCAGCTGCCAGACTACTTTTTCTGGAACTGGAAGAGGATCTATATAGAATTTTTCAAAAGCTCCGCCAGTTAAAAGAGTGCCCGCGTTTATCATTTCGGTAAAATATTCATCAACAAAACCAAACTGTTCCACCAGAATACGAAATCCTGTGTGACTTACAGTGGCCATTGGACCTGCAATCAGCTTCATCATTTTACTACCATAACTTTTCGTGTTTCGTCAAATCCGTCACCAAATACACGGATAAAGTACATTCCTCGGGCAACCTGTCCACCATTCAAGTTGGTTCCGTCCCAATCGTAGTAACAGGTACCCCCTGGCACAAAACCGGATACAAGATATTTCACAATATTTCCATCCAGTGTCATAACGGCAACAGTAACATTTGCTCCAGCTTTTGGAACTTCAAGTTTAACCAGTGTTTTTTCACCATAAACCGAATTGATTACGTTGTTCAAAATGGAAACACCGCCCCTCTGGCTTACAGGAGTCTTCAATTTAAATGACCACAGATCAATGGAAAGAAGATCTTGTGGGTTGTCCAGCTGAAGAGCATATAAAGGACTTTTTACATCAACATTTACTTTTCCTGTTACAGAAGTAACTGGTAAATGACAGATTTTCAAATCATTTCCACTACTATCCTTTTTAATTTCATAAAGGAAAGTGATTTCATCTCCACTACCCCAATCAACAGGATTTGCTCCCTCTTTAGAGAATTCAAAGCTAAAACCGCTGGAAACTTTTGAAGAAACTTCACTTTTAATTACATTTGTATTAGCCACAGATGAAATTGCACTAAAGCTTTCAGGAAGCCAGACACGGAGATCTGATTTTGTAGTTTCATTATAAACCTGGGAAACTGAACCTGCATCTGGACTGCCACTTGTAATCATTACAAGCTGATCTGTTTTTGTAATTTCATCGCAGGTTTTTACAATGAAGGTATAATCATCTCCAGGAATCATTGTTCCTAAATTCTGCTGATCCCGGCTAAAATCTCTTACAGAATGCTGCCCGTCCCCATAAAGATTATTTGTAACCACTTCACCATTCAATTCATCACTTGTACTGTAGGCATAAAGAGGCATTACGGCATTTACGGCAAAATCGCTGAATGCATGGGCCGAATTTACTGGCAGGAAATTTCCAATATCATCCTGAATGAAAGAAATATTTCCAATTATTCCGGTAATTGGATCCATTGCATTTTCAACAGAGCTTTCATTTTTTACAATAAGATAAAGATTGCTGATGTTTTCGAGAGTAGCTTCTTTTGTAAGAGTAAGTTCAATTCCAGTATAATTTGAATTTTTAAATAAAAGCTTTGCTGGAACAGAAGAATCAATATCAATTTCTCCAGAAGACTTTGTTGCGTATTCTTCAACTGGAATATCATCCGTAGATAGAGAAATTAATCCCAAAGATTTTGGAATATCAGTCAGAGCTGTTGGAGCAGTTGGAATCTGGCCTGAACTGTTTGTAAGGTTCAGTTTTCCAATCTGGAGTTCCTTTGCGAATAAAACATAAAGTCGTTTTGTTCCGATTGGAGCAACAGTCATTACCATTTTTGGAGGTGTCATATCTATGGATTTAACTGCTTTTATTCCATTTTCGTCCAAAGCTCCACCAAATCGATTTCCTGCAAGGTCGGTAATCATACCCCTAGATGGATTATATGAAATAATGTAAGTTGTGCGGAGTTCTGTTGTAGAATTTGGAAGCTTTAGTCCAAAATACAAGGAATCTTCTTCACTTACCTGTCGTGTAATACTTGTATCAGGGTTTGCAAAAACAATTGCTGTAAATCCAAAGGTAATATCAGCAGGAAGCTTGTCAAAAGGATGAATGGCACTTAAATTATTTTCTGCATCAATTGTCTGATACTCAAAAGCACCATTTGTATAAGCCGAAACCAGTGAATGCTTTCGAATACCGCCACTTGTTCGGTGTGAAACGTCACTTCCCGGACGACCTGCAGCTGTTCCTTCAAATGGACGGGCACCACCAAAAATATCAGCGGCAAAAGTACCATTTATATGATCAGAACTGATAAGATCAGAAGTCGAAGGGTTTATCCATCCATTTCTTGTTGCCCAGTTTTCAGTGTCACTTTCATTAAAGGATTGTGCATTATCAAACATATGGAATTCAAGTTTTTCGAGAAAAGCATTTCCAGATGAGCTTGTTCCTACAATTTCATAGTTGGTTTGAGAATTTACAGGAGTATTCCATTCACCGTTTTTTCTGATAGGAACAAAATCCGGGCCAACAGTATCCCAATTTGAAACAGTTGGATCTCTAGATTTTACGTTGGAAACAGTAAGTCCTTCTTTAGGAATACTGATATTTTGGGCGGCAGAAACATCTTTTATTGTGCAACTGGCCGGAATTGTAACAGAGCCTGAGAACTGTGTAATGCGATCAATATAACCTTCCCAAACGCTTCCCGTATTTTTTGTAGCTACACCCCATTTGAAAGAATGAGTTTTAATATCATAGAACTGATTTAAGTTTTTATTTTCCTGATTATCAGAGAAATTTTTTGTAACAAGTTCACCCTTTTCAAAAGAGGCAATGCCGTCTACAGTGATTTTTGGATCTCCTGCTGCAGCTCCTGTTGTATATGGAGCATCACCTTCCGTTACGCCCTGCACTTCTTCTGAATAAACAAATTCAATAAAGTTGTGGGCATCCCAACCGTCTGTACTTCCAGGTGTATGATTTTCCTGTCCTGTGTATACTGCAATAAGAACTGGAGATGCGCCGTCGGTGGTAGATGTAAAAGCTGAAGCGTCGAAGCGTTTTCCCCACTTGTTGGTAACAGTGTAATGTTCGGTAGTTCCGCCATCTCCTCTTTCAATAATGATGTCTGGAATGTTGGTCTGATGCACTCCTTTTGAGTCTGTGGAAGATGAATTTCCTGCAGAAGTTGTGGCAGCATCAGTATTCCAGGTAGTATTTTCAGGAAGTGAGATGATTACAATTGTTTTTCCTTCATTTGCATCAGTTCCTGGAGCTACACTTTCGATTGAATAAAAAATTGGTAATTCTGGAGCTGCCGGAACATATGAATAATTTTTCCATTTTCCGTTACGAGGTGTTGTTCCGTCAGGATTATTTCCTTCTCCTTTAAGACAGTCAAGAGCTTCATATGTTGTACCTTCGTCTGAAGTTTCCGCAAAAGCAACGTTGTTAATATTATCATTAAGTACAAGTTCAATACGGTGGTCATCAATAGTTCTGGCAGATTCAATTGTTATGTCGGCAAAAATCCAGTTGCTTGTGTTATTTCCGTCAGTACATGATTCACATGGAATCTGTGCTTTTTTTCCGGAAGATTCTGCAGAAGAATAATCGCTTCCATCCCAAAAGTAGACTGTGGAATCATTTACGGTACAGTATACGGCTTCGGCAAAACAGCTGCTCCAGTTTTCATTTGATGTAATGGCAATGTCGCCAGAAACTGTAAGTTTATTATCTGAAGTTCCCTGGGCACGGAAATCTTTTCCACAGAACAGCTTTTTTTTATTAGCAACGGCAAAGTTTTTTCCGCCTGTAGTGATTTTTACATTTCCGGTTACATGAAAATTGTTCTTTACATTAACGCTGGTATCGGTAAAAAGTTCACCATTAAGTTTACAGGTTCCGTCGGTTTCTTTATGAGAGATTGTGATTGCAGTTCCTGTTAGTGTGAGTTTACTTGCATTAAATGTGATTGCAGGATCAGCCGGTGTGGCCCCTGATGCCGGTTTTTCTGGTTTTGTGTTCAAGATAAGCTGTGAAGCATCCAAAGTAAGTGCTTCTGCTTCTACATTATCAATGAAAGTAAGATTCTTTCCCGTAATATTTGCTGAATCTTTTGAAAATGTTACCTTACTGTTGAACGTGGCATCAGTTTTTGCAGGAGTTGCTGCATTGTCCTGGAATGCAGCGTCTGCCTTGAACTCAACTTCTGGCATAAAAATAGTATCTTTCATAACACGGGCATTGCCTTTAAAAGTATACTTTCCGGCTGTATGTGAACCTGTAGTTATACTTCCCAAAGTTGCAGTGCCACTGAATGTAACATTACTTTTAGCACTTTCATCGTTAAATGAAGTAATCTTTACATTGTTACTAAATGTAAAATTTCGGCTGTCTACTATAGAAAAATCCAGTTTGATTGTTTTGTATTGAGTTCCTTCAACATTGGAAAAAGTATGATCATTATCGCCAAAGAAGATGATATTACTAATAGATGTAGTACCTTCATCCGTAAAATCTTTTTTAATCTTGATTGTTCCATCCCCACTCAAAGTTCCAGAATTATTTGAAACATCTTTATTAACTGTAAGAGTTTTTTCAGAGTCTACAGAAACAGTACCTCCATTGATCAAAAGGTTGCTGCCAATTGTAAAATCTTCCACGAACTTTGCATTGCCACTTACTTTAGTAGATGGATACACTGTTGAAGCTTTTCCTGTAATGGATTTTTCAGTACCGGCTCCAAAAGTAAAGTTTCCAGTACCATTCCAGGTTCCGCTATCAGTGAAGGCCCCCTTAAAAGTAAAGGCCCCAGTACCATTTACTGTTCCACCATTGGTAAAATCTCCGTTTGTTGTAACAGCCCCATTTGCATTAACTGTTCCACCATTGGTAAAGCTTCCAGAAAGTGTGACATCCTTCTTAAAAGTAACGCTTGAATCTAAACTTAAAAGTTCAACACTTCCAATCTCAATGGCTGAAGTTGTATCAAAGTCTACGGTGGAGTTTGTTCCAATGTTCAGATTTCCAGAAGAATTTTCTACATTCTTTATTGTGATTTTTCCTTGTAAAGCTCCTGTTTCAGTTGTGCTATCCCCAAACTTCAATCCAATGGTATCTGGAATTTCAAGTACTGTAGGAAGACCATTAATCAATGTTCCGCTTCCCAGGTTCAAGGTTCCAGTTCCAGAAAGTTTTTCTACAGTGAGTGAAAGTTCGTTACTAAGTTTTGCGCTCTTGCTGTTTTTAAATTCCAGCTCTTTTGTGGTAACATTCTCCGAAATAACAGGATTATTTCCCGTAGTATCGGTATCGATGGTGATTTTTTCAATATCCGATTTCCCTACTGGAGAATTATTTCTGAGCCAGTTGGTGGCAGTTGTCCAGGAGCTGTCTGTAGCACCTTTCCAGATAAAATAGTGAGATCCGTCAAGCCAGCCTTCAGGGAAAATCTGTTGTGGAGTTCCAGGAGCACTTGAGTTTGCAGCAATAATCCCAGCACCTATTCCGTCTTTTTTTATAGTTGGGTGGTCGCTAGATTGAAAAGAAACATAATCAGCATAGGAATTTTCTCCGCCAGTAAGTGTAAAATCCCCTTGGCCGCTAACAAAAAGTTTATTTTCATCAGAGCCTTCAAGAATTACATCTGCAAAAGTAACATTCGATTTTAATGTGAAAGTCTGATCAGCAGCCGTTGTGTTTACAGTAAGAGTGCCGGAACTTGTAAGACTGTTTGCAGTGAGAGTGCCACCGTTTTCAAAGGTAATGTTACCAGCCCCATCCCCGTCAGCTGTGGTATCAATCTGGAATGTTTTTCCACCTTGAACAACAACAGTTCCTTCTGATGAAAAAAGACTGTGTTTAATATCGCTGGCCTCTTCCAAATCTGCCGGAAAATTTACGTCACCTGAAGTAGTAAAAGTTTTTCCCTGCCCAATTTTGATAGTAGTATTTGATGAAAGAATATTCTGTGTAAGTCCAGCGGCAGTTACATCTGCATTGATATCCAGTTCTGTTCCAGAAGAAATTGCTATTGCGTTGGAACAATTTACTTCACAGCGTAAATCCAGTGTTCCTTTAACACCATCGGTACGGGAAGTTCTACTTACACTGATTGTTTCAAGATTCAGTGTGCCTGTTGAGGATTCTTTGTTTTTTACAGTAACCTTAAAATCAGAAGTAATAGTATGCTCTTGGCCATCGCCTGATACTCCGTGATTTCTCGATAAAAGATTCAGGCTTTTTATGCTTGTATCATCCCCTACCAGAAGATTCATATTTCCGGCTACATTCAAAACAAGATTGGCATTTGTCGAAAGCTCGAAATCTTTTGGTTCATTAAATCTGTTTTCTATCCATAAAGTATTTGCATCACTTGTATAATTAAAAATTGTGCTTTCTTCACGGATAAGATAACCGCTGTTTGTAAAGGTAGCTGAATTTGCATCAATAATCTCTGCACCATTTTTTATTGTAAGGTTACCGGCATTGCTAAAGGATGCATTATCTTTGTTGAATTTTATAGTAGTGTTACTTCCAATTTCAACAGAACCGTTTTCGTTGTTTGTAAAAGTCCCGTCAAAATCACCATTTAGAAAATAAAATATTAAGAAACTGGCACCGTCTCCAAAAACAAAATCACCTTCATTTATTACTTTACAGCAGTTGGCATCTCCACCGTGACCCACGGTATCTTTTACAGTAAAGCTTCCCTTGTTGTGAAAGTTACCTGACCTGAAAAAACCATTTGCAATAATTACACCCTTTTCATTGTTTACAGTGTAGTTTGAATCAAAAAATCCGCTAGACTCAACTGTCAGTTTTCCAGAATTTGTTGTTTTTCCAACGAAAGCATCGCCTTCCTGTACATCAAGCTTGAAATTACCATAGACAACAACTTCTCCATAATTAGAAGAATTTTCACTAGTACCGTCACCTTCAATGGTAAGAGTTTTTGCTGTTACTGACACGTCGTTATCTATGATAAGCTTTCCACCGGCCTTTACGGTAATTTTATTGAAATCAAGATTTGATGAAATGGTATAAGGAGACCGTGACACAATAAGTTCTGCAATAGTTCCGCCATTAGTTTTTACGGCCTGCAATGCAGAATTTAAACCAACTAGACCGCTGTAAGGAAAACTAGGTCCAATCTCTACAATACAACCGTCATTAAATGTTGGTGCTGGAGTTGGCCAGCTGTTCAAGACAATCTTACCACCGGATTTTACATTTATAGCAGAAGCTGTTATTCCTGTAGAAGTTACAAGTGTACCACCAGATTCTACATTGATTGTGGTGGCAGTAAGTTTTCCTGAAATGCTTAAGACACCTCTAGCTCCTACGTTTACAGTACCGGCTTTTGCATCTTCACAACCAGAAGGAACGGTTACTTCGTGGTATATAGTAACATTGTCACCCTCTGCTTTTGGATATTGACCAATTGCCAAAGGATTAGAGTTCCAGGTACCAGAACCAACTGGAACACTCCAATTTCCATTATTTTCTGAAGTATAATCCCTTCCCCACACCTGTCCCATGGCGAAAATCAAAAAGAGAATACAAACGGCATGTTTAAAAAAGCTTTTTCTATTCATCAAAAAAGAATATAATCCCTCATCTCCTTTTCGGCATGAACTAAAGGAAACATTACTCATAGTCTACCAATACGTTCAGTCAATATTTTACCAGTTTCTATCTTATAATTGAATACCGCAGGAAGTTTTCACTTTCAAGGCTGTGACTTCTTTAATAAAGTTTACGCCAAATATCTTTCTGCCATTGTTTGTACGAACTTTGGATTTAGAGGAAGCTCTGACTTTTCCATTGTAAAAATAAATCTTTCACCAAAGTTGTAGCCACTATCCTGTATATTCTGGATTTTACTGATGGTTTTAGAAACATAATCGGGATCATCCATAAAGCCAAAATGTTCCCAATAAACTTCCTGGCGAGTTCGCAGATTTAGACAGCAGAAGTCCGGGTAAATAAGACTGCCATTTTTTAGCTCAAGCGGCATTTCATATTTGTATGGGATTTTCAGGCGGAATAAAGTATCTGCAATTATTACTTCCGATTTTGACCGAACTTTTTCTCCATTGGCAGTAATAAACTCCGGGGAACTGAAGTTGATATTTCCCGGGCTCTTGTGAGTTTGCCATTGGGCGGCAAATTCTTCATCTGGGAGTGTTACAGGCTCAACCAAAGGTTTACGGTTTTTGGAAAAACGCTGGAAAACTTTTTGAATGCCCGCTTTTCTGTTGTGGTCTAACAATTTTTTTATTGCTGCCAGTTCTTTTTTGGCGGAACGCAGTACTTTTTCGTCGTAGTTGTATTGAATAAGTTGTCTGGCAAAATCGTCTTGATTACGGGGAAGATATTTTCCAGTTGTGTCATTTTTTTTGGTGATTAAATAGAACTGCACACTATTTTTGTGCGGAACAATCCTGATTTTGCCTGCATCTTTCAGCTGGGATTTTTCATTTACCCTGTTTTGCTTTGATTTTATGATTTTTTCTAGCTGGATTCTCCTGTTTTCCAAATCATTTTCATAGGTTACTGGTGGTAATGCTTCAATTTTTCTTTTCATAAGACTCCTTGTGAAGGCACTGGGATGTTTTAGAGTTTTGTGCCTTCTGGTTTTTGGGTAGTTTTCTGAAAAGTACAGATAAATGTGGGGAAATTGTATTTTTAGCCGTATGATTTTGAGGAATTCACCTTTCTGAGAAATGTAAAATTCAGGTTTTGTACGAATAAATCTTCAAAAACTGCATTTTTATTCGTACAGTTTCTCAATTTTACCAATCTGCTTCCAGCGATTTTACTTTTTGGTACGGCTAAAAAATCAAAAACCCATTTTTTATTCGTAGATTTTCAGATTTTTTTGAAAACACATTCACAAAAATACAAAAACAATACGAATAAATAACGCAAAACCGCATTTTTATTCGTAGAAATTCAAAAACTTACAAAATACACTAAACATTTTTTGTGTTTTCACTTAAAAATTACGAATAAAAATCGCAAAAGTCAAATTTTTTCCTATCTTATATATACTTTATTGATATTCTTCGTAAAGAAGAGCGCGTCCTTGAACTCCTGTGACATAAATAAAGCCCAGGGTGTCACTTTACTGGCACAAGCCCGGGCTTTACATTGTAATATAAGATATTCTGGAAAGCTGATTACATTCTTACAGGAATGCCGGCTTTATCTAGGTCTGCCTTAATTGAAGCTACTGTGTACTGGCCGGAGTGAACCATACTGGCAATGAGCGCTGCATCGGCTTTTCCTTCTTTAAGGACGTGGGCAAGATGCTGTGGAGTTCCGCCGCCTCCGCTGGCAATTACAGGCACACTTACGTTTTCGGCAATCATGCGTGTCAGATTGATTTCATAACCGGCTTTTGTTCCGTCTGCATCAATAGAATTCAAAACGATTTCACCAGCCCCAAGTTCACAGGCTTTTTTTGCCCAGGCAAGTGCATCAAGGTCGGTTTTTACACGTCCACCATTGATGTAAACACGGTAACCGCTTGGCATTTCTGGGTCTCTGGCTGCATCCATTCCAAGAACAATACACTGGTTTCCAAAAATTCGGGCGCCCTGGGAAATAAGGTCAGGATTCTTTACAGCCTGAGAGTTCAAGCTTACTTTTTCGGCCCCTGCAAGAATGGTAGAACGGATATCTTCAACAGTACCAATGCCACCACCTACACAGAAAGGAATGAAAACCTGACTTGCAACTCGGGAAATAAGATCAAGGATAGGTCCGCGGCCCCGGGCAGATGCAATGATATCGTAGAAAACCAGTTCATCAACACCCTGTTCATAGTAGGCACGGGCCATTTCTACAGGATCGCCAATATCAACATTGTTCAAAAACTTAACACCCTTTGTAGTGCGGCCGTCCTTTACATCAAGGCAAACAATAATTCGTTTTTTAAGCATTTTTCCCTCCCTCTCGCCTAGAATTTTTCGCAGAAGTTCTTCAGGATTTTAAGCCCAGGTTCACCGCTTTTTTCCGGGTGGAACTGACAGGCAACCACGTTACCCTTCTGCACAACGGCAGGCACATTTACCATGTAAGATGCACAGGCCCTTACAACGCTTTCATCTTCAGGACAGATAACGTATGAATGAACAAAATAGAAATCTGCATTTTCTGGAACTCCTTCCAAAATCACGCTGCTTCCGTTTTTGCGCTCAAGGTTATTCCATCCCATATGAGGAATTTTCAAAGTTTCATTTTTTGCTAGATTATCAAAGTGACAGATTTTACCCGGAATAAGTCCAAGGCATTTTACATTTCCTTCTTCAGAAAAATCAAAAATAATCTGAGAACCAAGACAGATCCCCATAAGAGGTTTTCCGTCAACAGCCCATTTTTTTAGGAAAGTATCAAATCCAGTGGCGGCCAGCTGTTCCATGGCATAAGCAGCATCTCCAACACCAGGGAAAATCAGTTTTTCGCATGCTGCAAGGTCTTTTGGATTTTTTGAAAGTACATAATCAACACCAAGATAAGTAAGGGCTCGTTCTACGCTGGTAATATTTCCTGCATTATAATCAACAATTCCAATCATATTGTCTATTTTACCGAAAATAACTAATATATAGAAGACATTTTTACAGGAGGATACTTATGAGTGCCGCCGCAAACGAAAATTATAATCTAAAAAAAGGAATTGCGTGGATTTTATTTTCGGCTTTCGGTTTTGCCTGCATGGACCTGTGCGTTCGTATGGCAGGAGATCTTCCTTTCATTCAGAAAACTCTTTTTAGAAATTCCATTGCTTTCATCATATCCTTCACCACCCTCCTGACAAAAAGCCGTTCTGATAAAAGTGTGCTTCATGTGGAAAAAGGGGCTTGGAAATGGATTGTAATACGCAGTGCTGTAGGAAGCTTCGGAATTTTCGGTAATTTTTACGCTCTTGGAATCATGAATATTAGTGATGCTGCTATGCTTAACAAGATGAGTCCATTCTTTGCAGTTTTCTTCAGTATTTTCATTGTTGGTGAAAAACCGAATCTGTTCTCCATCTGCTCATTGATTGCAGCCTTTACCGGTGCCCTTTTCATCATCAAACCGGGTCTTGATTTTAGTCAGACTTTTCCGGCCATTGTTGCCTTTATTGGAGGAATGGGAGCCGGATGTGCTGCAGCCTGTATACGAAAAGTTCGAACCTTCCACGTAAACGGCATGGTAATCATTGCATTTTTCAGTGCCTTCTCTACCCTTATTGCCCTTCCATTTTCCATTATTTACTTTGAACCAATGTCTTTTCAGCAGCTGCTCTGGCTTTGTGGAACAGGAGTTTTTGCAGCCTGCGGACAGTTTGGACTTACAGGGGCCTTCTATAATGCACCGGCCTACAAGATTTCTGTTTACGATTACTCAAATATTATTTTTGCAGCTATTTTGGGATTTATTTTTCTGGATCAGGTGCCAGATCAGTGGAGTCTTATTGGATACATCATTATTATAGGTGCTGCAGTTGCGGTTTTCCTCCGAGATCTAAAAAAACACCAGTAGCATTCCGTCAAAAAAAATACCTTGTCATCCTGAGCGTAGTCGAAGAGCTTTTAGTTAGTATTCTTTTTTTATCACACGGATTGGCTCAGTCCTACGGACTTCGCTGGTTTTTATAATAATACACTTCCAATAAAAAAAGTGAGCTCCGTAGGAGCGAACAAATCCGTGTGACAACATAAAATAAAACTACCGCGGTGCATTAAAAAGCGGGTCCCAGCGACGCAAAAAAGTACACTCTGCTCCCAGTAAACACGGTCGCAGGTGCACTTTTTTGCTGCGTCCCACTTTTGAATGCACGCATAATATTAGTTTGGGTTGCCCCTGTCTTCCTTCCCGTATTTTTCATGGTAATTAACTTCCTAAGGGGCCCACTTTTGAATGCACGCAATAGACTAGTTAGGGGGCACTTTTTAGTGCAGGAACTTTGATTATTTTTAGTCGGCTACAAGATTGTTTACCCAGATTCCTTTTTTTACCAGCGTAAGTCCGATTGCCACTTTCAGGATATCCAAGGCCTGCACCGTAAGATAGATGAATACAATGTACCAGGCTGAAAAATGTACAAGACAATAAGCAACAGGGAAACTTACACAGCAGATAAACACACTGTCAAAAAGGAAGGTGATGATGGTGCGTCCACCGGTACGGATTGTAAAGTAACAGGCATGCATGGCTGCACAAACGGGCATAGCACAGGCACTTACCAGAATAAATTTTGATGAGAGCAGCTTTACAGTTTCTTCCGTATTATAGATGGCAGGAAACAGATGTCTTGTAGATGCAAGAATGAGCCCCAAAACAGCACAACAGGAAACTGAGAAGAAAATCAGCTTATTTGCGGTATCTTTTGCTTCATCCATTTTATTTGCACCCAAAAGCTGGCCTATAATAATTGATATTGAATCACCTACGGCAAACATAACTACATTAAAAAGATTTACAATCGTAGAAGTAATGTTCAGTGCAGCGACTACATCCAGACCACGCATTGAATAGCACTGGTTCATAAGTGTAAGTCCCAAAGACCACATGGTTTCGTTTACAGCAAGAGGAAGGCCTTTTATAAGAATCTGACGCAGAAGCTGGTTTGGAATACGGAGTGTTTTGTAGGCATCAATAATAAACTGGCATTTTGATTTATGAGTATGGGTATAAAACATCATGAAACCGGTTTCAAGATAGCGGGAAATAACTGTAGCAATTGCAGCACCGGCTACTCCCATTCTTGGGGCTCCAAAATGACCAAAAATCAGCACATAGTTCAATACTAGGTTTACACCAACGGCCATAACACCGGCTACCATAGGAATACGGGTCTGACCAATTCCACGAAGGGTGTTTCCGTAAGCAAAATTCAGTGCAAGGGGAATCACTCCTATAAGCATAATGCGCATGTACTTTATGGCATAACGGAGAGTTTCTTCGGCATTACCAACATCGTTTGTTTCATGCAGGAATTTACTGATAAGATTTCCGCCAAAAAACCAGAAAATCAAACAGGCAACAACACTTACAATGAACACCATAACGATTTTTGCGCGGAAAGTATCCCGAACACCCTTGTTATCACCTTTTCCGTAATACTGACTTGTAAAAATGGCAGCCCCACTAACAGCACCCCAAAGACAAAGATTGAACACAAAGAAAAGCTGGTTGCACACAGAAACCGCATTCATCTGATCAGTGCCTGTCTGCCCAACCATAATATTATCAAGCAGACTTACAAAATTTGTAATCAAGTTTTGAATTACAATAGGCAGCATGATGACAAGAAGTTTTTTGTAAAATTCTTTATTTCCAATGAGTTTCATAATTTCCTAAAATAAAAACTACTGAATTAGTTTTGTAAGATTTTCGTTGAGTTTTTTTACGGAAGAATCGTTTGGATTCAGAGCAACAACCTGTTTAAGGTAATACTGGGCTTTTCGATAATCAGTTTTTCCGTAATAAATCTCGTACATGCGGAAAAGAGTTTCACTATTTCGAGGGTTTGCAATAAGACTTGAACGAAGATCTGCAAGAATGGCAGTTTCATTTGGCTGAAGGAAGCTTCGTGTGTAATAGAGGAAGCTCTTCATTTTGGCTGAACTTCCATCAAGAAGAGAGTTTATGAACTGAAGACTCTGGTTTCTGGAGCCCGCATTTACCTGTGCAAGAACATAAGCCTGAAGAACAGTTTCATCACCAGGATTTAACTTGTACTGTTCCGTAGCATAATTAAGAGCTTCAGTATTTTTTTTAAGCTTAAGACAGATTTCAACGTGATTTTTTACAAGCTCGCTGTCAGATTTTCCTTCGCTTACAAGACGGCTTGAAATATCGTAGGCTTCCTTCCAGTTTTCCCGCTGCATAAGTCCTTTTAAAGCATAGGAAAGTGCATCAGTATTGCCAGGTTCTTTTTCAAGAATTGTTGAAACCAGTTCATCGGCATATTTTCCTGCAACAGGACCGTCTACCATGGATGCAATTCGGGCAGCCATAAGAAGAGCAGCTGAATTTTCGGGGTAAAGGGAAAGTGCTTTTTCTACAGTATCTGTAGCCTGATTTGTATTTTTTGACCATTCCAGCTGTACTGTAGAACGGAGGATAAGATAATCAAGATTGGTGTTGTTGTTTCGGGCATACATGTCCAAAAGTGAAACAGCGTGAATATAATCTTTTTTTGCAACAAGGATGCGGGCACGGAACAAAAGAAATTCCTGATTATTTGGTGTCTGCTGAAGAACACGGGCTACATATTCTTCTGCCTTGTCGTAATTTCCTGCAGCAAAAAAGATGTAACTGGCAGACTTCAAAACAGAAAGATTTGATGAATATTCCTCAGTGATTTTCAATGCAATTGCTTCGGCTTCGGAAGTACGGCCCTGTTTTACCAGAACCTGTGCCTTGAAAACCTGATAGTCGGCACTGGCTGAATCAATTTTTGGAAGATTCTGGGCGGCTTTTTCCCAGTCACCTTTTTTATAGGCAATTTTAGCTGTTATAAATGAAAGGATAAAGCTTGTAGAATTAAATGCTTTAGCCTGTTCCACTGCCTGCTCACAGGAAACCAGCTGGGCATCGGTAATGCTGTCCCTAAAAATCAGGAAAGCTGGAAGAAGAGTTCCCAAGAAATCTACATTTCCAGTACTTGAATCAAAAATACCTTTATCTACAGAATCCAGTGCTCCAGTGTAAGGAGACTGAACCGAAAAATTCTCGTATTCCCAGCTCTGTTTTTCAGAAGGATAGGCAATGGTCAACATACGGTCAGCAACCTTGAGGAAGATTTTTTCCACATCTGTATAATCTGTAGAAGGTTTTTTAATAAGCTGCACCGCTTCTTTAATTGATTCAGGAGATCCGTTTTCCAGAAGAACAACTGCATCCTGATTCAGATCAGCAAAAAAGCTGCGTTTTTTTATTTCTGTCGGAATATTGATGTAAGTTTTTTCTTCAGAATCTTCCTGAACAACTTCTTCGGTTTTCTTTTTTCTTGCAGCAAACACAGCAGCATCTGACAAAAGAATTGCCATCAATAAGAGAGAAATAATCTTTTTGAAGTTGCTGAAAAATCTGTTCAAGTAAACTTACCCTAAATCATTTCATCAGAATCATCGCTTTCTTCTTCAGGAAGCACCAGCTTGTTGTTGTACATCTGTGCAATGAACAGAGCAACAAGAGAAACCCCACCAATTACCAGCAAACCCGGGAAGGCAAAAATAGTAAAGGTCTTAAAGCTGATCGATGCAATCCCCAGTGAAAATGGCAGGAAAACACAGCAGATAACAATTACCGAGAATCCTGCCAAAAGATTACTGATGGAGAACATCCGTTTTTTGAAATAACTTAAGAGAATAATATCAAATCCGGCAATGATTCCGAAAAGCGGCCACAGCTTCAGAACGCCAAAATGAATAATTTCCATGGTAATAAGAAGGAGAATAAATCCGCTTAAAGAAAGAAGAAATCCCCAGAAAAAGAAGATTGATTTTCTTTGGAATGCCAGTGTGCAAAAAAAGAAAAAGAAACCAAGACCAATAATCAACATAGGCCATGTTTTTTTTACAATTCCGTCAGCAGCAGTAGAGAATGCTATCCAGCAAAAAAAACCTGAGAGAATAAAAAGAAAGCCACAAGCCAAAAGAGTATAAAGCCATTTATTACTGATTTTTTGCATATTCCATTCCCCAACAGAAAATCTTTCTACTATAATATTATATTATTATTGGGTTTATTTACAAGATTATTTCTCTATGTTAAATTAAAAATATGAAAAAAAGATACGCAATTCATACCTTTTTCATTATCTCAATTCTCTCAATTTTTACAGCTTGTGCAAACAATACTTCCAGTATTTCTGAGGATGAAAAACGCAAGTTGAATATTGAAGAAACACAGGTTGAACTGCAGTACCTTCTGGAAAATAAAAATCTGAATTCAAAACAGCAGTATGCCATTGTAAACCAGATGGCAAACAACCTGCTTTATCAGAACGATTATCAGGGAACCATTCTTTTTTTGAACAATTGGGTCGAAAATCATCCTGAAGATAAATACAATTCCTACTGGCTTCTTATGAACGCATTCTCTTACCTTTCAATGAATGCAGAACCTGTAGCAGAGTATTATTTTGACCGTATTCTCCGTCAGTATCCTGACCTTATGGTAAAAGATAATTCGATTCACTTTATGTGCCTTCAGAATCTAATCCAGATCAGCACAAATCCCCAGAACCGTATTAAATATCTGAACGAACTCATCAACCGTTTTCCAGAACAGATTAATACAACTGAACTTTACGTCCGTCTTGAAATGGAATACGAAAAAGACAGTCAGTGGGATCAGGCCTTGAACGCAGCACAGCTTTTTCTTCAGCAGCCTGATGCAACTACCATTCAGATTCCAGGTGAACCTGACGCATACAAAAACGCCCGCCATTTTATTGACTTCAACAACTCTTCCAAAGACTGGACCTTCCAGAGTCTTCCTGAGCTTGAAGCTGCAGTAAAAAAAGCTATCCGCAACTACGATTGGCGTGCTTTGGATAAATACAAATCTAAGGTTAATTTCTTCTCCATGTCATGGAAACAGGATGAAATGGATGCAAACGCACAGGAAGAATTCTCCATGCGAAGTTTTATGAGAGGAAACCGCATTCGGTATGCCGATGAACTTGATGAAACATCCAATCCTAATGAAGCCTATCTTCGTACCTGGGGATGGAGTGAATACGTTTCAGTATGGTACCTCTACTTCCGAAAAGTAAACTTTCCTCTTGATCCTGATATTCACGGAAACTGGGAATGGGCCGGAATCTACATGGGAAATAAACTCTAAAAGTGAAAAAGAGGATTATTACCGCCATCACACTTTTATTTCTATTCTCTCCAATTCACGCAGATGAACCAGTGATTTTGGAAGAAATTTTGCCACAGGCAGAACAAGTTCCTCTTGAAGAAACGGTTCCCCAAATTGAAACTGTGGTTTTGGAAGAGTCCACATCTCTTGAAGAAGCAGTTCCGCTGGACGAAGCTTTTATTGTAGACCCTTATCTTGATTACGATATCCCAGAATTCCTAAAGCTGCTTTTGGATGGAAACAATCTTAGCGAAATCAACACATCAAACTTTAATTTGGAAAATGGTGACACAAAAGAAAGTGAATCTGCCATAAAAGAACTTCCAAATTCCATACTGAATGAAACAAACCGCAATCATCCTCTGGTAATAAAACACAGAGAACAGTATTTAAGCGAAAAATGGCTTAAATGGCTGCGTCAGGTCCTTGAAGATTCTATGGAGTACAGACTTTATGTGCGGAAAGTGATTGAAGAAATGGGGCTTCCACCGGAGCTTGAATATCTTCCTGTTGTTGAATCAAATTACAAAACCACTGCAAAATCAAAATCTGGTGCACTTGGAATGTGGCAGTTCATGGAAAATTCCGTAAAACCGTTTTTACAGCTGGACGAATTTGTTGATGAACGACTGGACCCATGGAAAAGCACTCAGGGTGGACTTAGAAAGCTTCAGGACAACTTCAATCAGTTTAAAGACTGGTATCTTGCCATAGGTGCATATAACTGCGGTGCCGGTGCCATGAGAAAAGCCATAAATAAAGCGGGACAAAGTGACTTTTTTTACATTGCAGATAACGCTCTCATTTCAAGCCAGACAGTAAATTACGTTCCAAAGCTTTTAGCCATTTCAGATATCTGTGAACATGCTGATTATTATGGTGTTGATCTTCCAATGCATGAAGAGGAATACAAAAATCTAGTAAACGAAAGAGACGGTATTTTTGATTACGTGGAAGTTACAAAAGCTTATTCTCTTTCTGCCCTGGCTTCTGAAATGCGTATTGATGAAAAGACTATCAGGCATTTAAACCCAAGCTTTACAAAAGGTTTTACCCATCCTTCAAAAAAATCCCAGATTCGTCTGCCAGTTGGAACAATGGAAACTGCATTGACCGCTTTGGAAAATATAAATCCAATCACCTTCCCTTTCCAGTATAAAGTTGAAAAAGGTGACTCATTGTGGTCAATTTCCAGAAAATACGGTGTAACAGTAAAAACCCTTTGTGAAGTAAACGGAATTGAAGAAAATGCAATTTTGCGCATTGGAAAAATTCTCTACATTCCCGAAAAATAATGCCGATAATGGAGTTGAAGTACTATGAAAAAATCATTGTTTTTGACCCTTTCATTATCTATTTTTGTTCTTTTCCCTCTAGCTGCCAAAGATTCAAATATCCAATCTGTAAGTAAAGTTGACTGGATTTCCAAAAGCTTTGAATCCAACGTTACTTTAGATGCAGAAAAAAGCGGACTCATTATGCCAGCAGGTAAAAAAACTGCTTCTGTAAACATTAAAAACAAGATGCCGGAGCTTATTCAACGTCCGCTTCTTACCCTTTTTCTTGATAACCGTTCAAGTCTTGGTGATGAAGTTATGGCCGACCGCATAAAACTGGATGATATTCTTGAAATCATTGAAGGCGGACACAAAACTCCAGACATTTTTACCCACGACGCAAAACTTCTTACTACAACAAATACAATTTCGCTGAATACAATCAATCAATTTACTGTTCGCCACAAATATCCTCAGAATGCAGAAGAACCTATTGATGAAGTTCCAAGCCGGGTATACTCAGGAATCATTATTGATGCAAGAGGCGCACTTCCAGTTCAAGGTGAATATGTTTCAAGCGAGACTTATCCTTGTTTTTATCCTGAAATCTGGGATGAAGACATGGAACTCATTTTTGAAAAAAACAACGTAAATCCAAAAATTGCCACAGAAAAAGGCATCATCCGCTATGATTATTCAGATGATTTTTCCCGATACAATGACCGCATTGGTTTTGATCCTCTCTACATTAAAGCCACAAAAGTTTATGGTCGAAACCGCACTGATCCTATTATCAAACGCCGTGATGCACTGAAGATTCTTTCCGTACCAGAAAATCGTGAGCTTCTTAAACAGGGAAAGGTAGTCATTCTTCTTGATAAAGAAAACCTTCAATATACAGTAAGCGCTCCAGATAAAGATCCGGGCTATTACGTAAAATATAGAGAAGTAAAACAGTATATTTTTGAAAATAAAATGAATATTGAACCTGTTGACGGACCAAACGGAATTCTTTTTTCTGTTGACCTAAAATTTTATCCTGATTCCCCTGAACTTTTACCAAGTGAAGCAGAACGAATCCAGGAAATTGCCCGTCTTCTTTCAAAAATTATGAGCGATGACAGCTTCACCATTCTTATTGAAGGACACACTGCTGACGTTGGAAAACCAGTTGGTCAGCTGAACCTTTCAATTGACAGAACCCGAACTGTAATGGAAGCTCTTATTGAACACGGTCTTGATGAAAGTCTGTTTACTTACAAAGGATACGGTGGAACCCGCCCTGTTGCTGAAAATGACACAGAAGAAGGTCGTGCTCAAAACCGCCGCGTTGACATTACAGCTCGTCCGCGTGCAACATACATTCAGAGAGACTACTACTAAAATTCTGAGTTTGGAAGTATAATAGTAAAAATGTATACCCGAAAGCTAAAAGAAAAACCAAATCATATTATCTCAAAGGGAAAAGCAAACTTCGGCTCTTTTTCTGAAGTAAGCCAGCGCCTGGACATAAAGGGCATGAGATCTCCTTATGCAGGTATTCCACTTCCCGCTTTCATTTCAAATCTGCGCATCAAATCCCGGGTTTTCTATACTTTTTCTTTTGATGAAAACATCGGTATGGTAGATTTTTTTGATTTTAAGGCTTTTGGACTTGCAGAAGTTATAATATGGGATAAAAAAACCGGAAAAAAATGTGTTTACCATAACATTATGCCGCCACGCCGCCGTTTTGTTCCTACAAACACAGATGATGGAAACTGTACTTGTTTCAGAAAAGCCCGTTTTACCAGAATTAAGTGGAAAAACAATCATCAGCGATTTAAAGTAGACATAAGCCTTAAAGGTGATAAAGTTCGACCTAATTTTTTCGCTAAAATCCGGTCATCAGAAATTACATCAAGTATGATGTTTGTAGCCCCTGCCCCAACTTCTTCCCGTTGTACGGCATCCTGGTTTTCCACAATGAAAATTACAGGCCGAATGGACACAAAAGACGTAAGTCTGGCCCAGGAAATGACAGGTCTAGCTTGTCAGTCACTTAGCCGTGCTTATTACAAATTTCATACGAATCAGACATGGGCTTTGGGAATAGGAAACCTTAAAGGCAAAGATATAATCTTCCATATGCTTCATTCAAATCTGGATGCGGCAGACGAAAACTCCTATAATCACAATGAACTTATAATTGATGGTGAAACTACCCTTCTGCCACCTGTTGTGATTACAACTCCTTTTGGAATTTCAAAAACCTGGGTTATTCAGGATACAGAAAATATGGTAGACCTTACCTTCACACCTGTTTCAGTCCAGTCGCGAACATTGAATATAATCATTATGCGGACTGAATATTCCAGCATTTACGGAACCTTTGACGGCGTACTTCTGGATAAAAACGGTGAAAAGGTTGTACTTAAGAACTTCCCTGGTTTAGTATATAAAAACAGGATTAGAACTTTCTAAGAAAATATTTTGTGATAATATTTTTGCGAGGTGATTTATGGCTGACGACAAAAACAAAACTGCTGACTGGGCTCCAGGCACTCTTGAAAACACAAGACGAAATATTGGAAATCTTGACAAGAACGAAGCTGCCGAAATGGCAAAAAAACTGGGCGGACAGGTCATGTACGAAAAATCATCACACACTTCATCTGGAGCTTCTGCAGGAGGTTCTTCAAAACCAAATCTCGGAGTAATCAAAAGAAATCCTGCATCAGGTTCTTCACAGGCAAAACCAGCCTCAGCTTCATCTGCAGGATACACAGCTCAATCCTATCACAAATATGAAACTCTTCCTGAAATGAGTAAAAAGGACTGTAATTACATAGACAAGCTTATGATGTCATCGGAATTCCAGATTAAGCCAAATTACGGTTTTTTCAATTTCATCAGAAGCTTTCAGAAGAACGGTACAGAAAAAATCCTGCCTTCTTTATGTGATTCCAAAATTCCTTCTCATATTTCAAACATGGAAAGCTTCATCACGGTAATTAAAACACTTATCCAGATGAGTCCTTCCACATACAAAAGCAAGATTCTTAACGGTTCTGAAGCAAAGTTTAAATTCCTTCGAATGGTTGCATCCTGGACTATGGGACCTATAAAAACTGAATATGCCCGTCTAAAAGATGTAAAACCACCAGTTCTTACAAAAGACCTTATTTCCATTACCAGAGTTCTTTACAAGCCTCTTATCACTCTTTATTACTTTGGCGATACAAAAATTCCAAAGCTTATTAAGGAAATCTACAATGACGAAATAGCTTATCCTGATACATCAAAGGAAAAACTCTCGGAGCTTTCAAAAAAGGCCATAACACACTGGGTTTACCTTGATAATGAAGTAATCAAAAAAATGTACCCGCTTCTTATGCGCATGTGCGGAAACGGTTACTACGAATATCCAGAATTCTTCCAGACACAAATTTCCGACATACTGAAATTTACAGAGCTTCACAAATTTGATCTTCTGCTTCCAGAAAAACCACAAGAAAAAAAGGTAGAAGAAAAGAAACCTTCGCGCCCAGATCCAGTACAGAAAGGCGTAAAAGATGCAACTGTTATTACAGGACTTAAACTGCTTGAACAGTTCTTTCCACAGGCCGGATTCAGCAATCTGGAAGAGCATCCTGACATGTATTCTTATTTCGGTCCAATTTTTGAACTGGAAGAGGGATCAAATCTTCTTCACAAAGAAAATCCTTTGCAGGTTATCATTGTTCTTCAGTATATTATTGAATATTGTTTTAAAGGCTGCCGTAACATTAAATTCAATGTGCCGGATTCAACAAAAAACGGTGCCGATACTATTTACAATGTAATGGATGAATGGTCAGCTTACCGCGAAGAAATATTCGGAAAATATTACTGCGACGAGCTTAAAGATTTTGTAAACTCAGCCTATTCTCAGGGTGATTTTGCAACAACAAAACTTGGAAAGAAAATTCTAAACTCCCTTTTGTGGCAGATCACTTTCCACTTTATGCCAAGCTTTAAATTCGATCAGCTGCTTTTGGAAAGACCTCAGGATCAAAGCAAATACCGTCCGCTGTATCACCGCACTGACTTTACACGAAAATATCTTACAATGGTTGTAAACGAATGTGACCAGGCTGCCAAAACTAAGAGTGAAATCAAATCAATTTCAAACCCTTGGGATCACTATCAGTTTGAACTGCCTAATGAAATATCCAAACGCCTGGATGTTGTTCTTGGTGGAAAAAACACAGGACCTAATACAAACGCAACAAACGCAAATCTTTTGAAATACACGCTTTGTTTCGTATCGGTTCTTGACTGGTACATCAATAATCCGGATTCACCTGCCTACACAGGAGATCCAATGAACATTTACCGTGTTTCTTCAGAAGATGGAAAACCACAGTTCTCTGTTAAGACCAGAAATGATCAGAACAAGCTTTTTGCTGAAGGTATCAAAGCAGCCTATTCAAAACAGGCAAAATAAAAAAAACTGCCGGCAGTGAAAAAATCTGTCGGCAGTAAAAAAATCTTTTTAAAGCTTATTCTTTTGGCTCATCCCAGGAAACTTCCAGACTTCGTTCTTCGCGGAATGGAATTCTGTTGTAAACGTAGCAGTCTGTTTTATGTATTACCATGCCCTTCATGCGGGAAAGATATGCCACAATATGATCAGGATATTTTGGATTACAACACTTTGCAAAACTGAAAACAAAATTTGAAGTGTCTCCAATACGGATTTTTTCAATGCGGGGAGCTGTATTTTCCGTAAATCCGTTTCCTTTAGGACGCTTGTGACTTTTTTTTCGCTCAGGTTCCTCTTCCTGCACCACCCTTTCATCAACAAAATCAGGATTATTCAGTGTCAGCCAGGAGTGAATTTTCTGGCGGGCCTTAGATGTTTTTGCAATCTTCAGCTGAGCTTCTGTTGGATGAGCATTAGGATTTGTAATGATTTCAATAATCTGCGTATTTTTAAGCTCCTGGCTCAATGGAATGATCTTTCCGTCAGCCTTTGCACCACAGATTTTTTCACCTACGGCCGAATGAATTGCATAGGCAAAATCAATTGCAGTAGCACCAAGAGGAAGCTTTTTGATGTCGCCTTTAGGTGTAAAAACATAGATTTCATCACCAAGAAGTTCATTTTTTAATTCGTTGAAATAAGTGTTGTCAGAAAAACCGGTTTCTTTAAGTTCTTGAAGCTGGTTAAAAATCCCAAGTTTACTTTCTTCAACTTTATCCTTGTTTGTACCCTTCTTGTATAACCAGTGACTGGCAATTCCATGTTCTGCCATATTGTGCATCTGGCGTGTGCGAACCTGTATTTCCAAAGGTCTGTCCTGGCACATAACCGTAGTATGAAGAGACTGATAACCGTTTGCCTTTGGAATAGCAATATAATCTTTAAATCGTCCGTCCAAAGGCTTCCACATTTCATGAACGATTCCAATAAGAGTATAACATTCAGTTGTAGTATTACAGATAATGCGCAGTGCCAGAAGATCAAACAGTTCACCAGCCGGGATATTGCGTTTCCTCATTTTCTGGTAAATGGAGTAAAAGTGTTTTGCACGACTGGTGATTTCAACATTAATTCCAATAGCCAAAGCTTTTTCTTTTATTGCATTTACGGCATTTGAAAGATAGGCTGATCGTTCATCCTGTTTCTGTGCAACAATTGCCTTTATCTGTTGAAAAGCCTGAGGATTTGAATATTTTAAACTAAGATCTTCCAGTTCGTTCTTTTCACTCTGCATTCCAAGACGGTCGGCAAGAGGTGCCCAGATATCAATTACTTCTTCAGCAATTTCACGCTGGATTTCCGGTTCCAGATTTTTAAGAGTCCTCATTCGGTCAAGACGATCGGCCAGTTTTACAAGAATAATACGCACATCGTCTGAAAGTGCAAAAAGCATTTTTCTAATGGCATCTGCCTGGGAAAGAGTTGCTTTTTGTACTGAGAAATAGCCTATTTTTTGTGTACCGCGGATGATATTTGCTACAACAGGCCCGAACTTTGTTTCAATTTCAGAAAGTTCCACGCCATAATTGTAAATTTTATGAAGAAGAGCCGAAATAATGGTGTCTCCATCCATCTTATTCTGGGCAAGAATACAAGCAACACGAAGAGGATGGATATAATGTTCAGTTTTATCAGTAGCTTTTGACACAAGAAGCTTCCAGGCCATTAAAATTCGGTCTGTTTCTTCCTGAGAAAAATAGTTAAAATTAGTAAAAAAAGCACTAATAAGCTTTTCCGGATCTTCACCTTCAGTTTTTAGAATAAATCCATCTTTCATAACCTTACTGTACACCAAATAATCACATGTGACAATTATGAAATTATATGGTATAATTAAAATAAGTGGGAAAATCAAATGGCATATGTAAAAAATCTCTTTGAAGAAAACTTCATTCAGTACGCATCTTATGTTATCCGTGATCGTGCTATTCCTGAGCTGGAAGACGGTCTTAAACCAGTACAGCGACGAATTCTCCATACACTTATTGAAAATGATGATGGTCGTTTTTCAAAGGTGGCAAACGTTCAGGGAAAAGTAATGGCTTATCATCCTCATGGTGACTCATCTATTTACACTGCCCTGGTAAATCTTGCAAACAAAGAAATCTTCATCGAAAAACAGGGAAACTTCGGTAACCTTTACACTGGTCATGAAGCATCTGCTGCCCGATATATTGAATGTCGTCTTAAACCTATTACAAAAGATATTCTTTACAATCCAAAAATCACTACATTTGTACCAAACTACGACGGTCGTGAAAAAGAACCATTAACATTCCGTGCAAAGCTTCCTTTAGTTCTGATTATGGGAGCTGAAGGTATTGCCGTAGGTATGCGCACCTATATTCTGAGCCATAATATTCATGAAGTAATTGAAGCAGAAAGAAAATGCCTTAAAGGAGAAAAATTCCAGCTTTATCCTGATTTTCCAACAGGCGGTCTTATTGATGTAAGTGACTATCAGGATGGACTTGGAAAAATTATTACCCGGGCAAAAATGGATACCAGTGATGAAAAGAAAATCGTTATCACTGAACTTCCTTATGGCTCTACAACTGAAACCCTTACAAACTCAATTGAAAAAGCTGTAAAAGCTGGAAAAGTAAAGATTGCTTCCATTCAGGACTTTACTGCCAGCGAAGTTAATATTGAACTGAAGCTTCCTCGAGGTGTTTACACAAAAGACGTTGTAGATGCTCTTTATGCCTTTACCGACTGTGAACAGACAGTTTATTGTGACCTTCTGGTTATCAAAGATAATATGCCTGTACGCATGACCTGTACACAGATTATCGAACACCATTCAAAACAGCTGGTTGGAATTCTAAAGGATGAACTGGAGGTTGAAAAAACAGAGCTTTTTGAAAAACTGCACATGCGAACATTGGAACGCATTTTCATTGAGGAACGTATTTACAAGAAAATCGAGACAATGAAAACTGCCGAAGATGTAGTTAAAGCTGTAAAAAAAGGTTTTGTTCCTTTTAAGGAAGAGCTTCTTCGTCCTGTTTCCGATGAAGATGTTGATACTCTTTTGAAAATTCCTATCCGCCGTATTTCTCTTTACGACATCAACAAAAACAGACAGGAAGTTAAGGCTATTAATGACCGCCTCAAGGAAATCAACAAGCTTTTGAAGCATCTGGTAGAATATGCAATTTCCTGGCTTGATGCAATTGAAAAAAAGGTTGATGCAGCCACAACAAAACGAAAAACTAAGATTACAAACATCAATACTGTAGATGTAAAGACTGTTGTTAAACGTGACATGAGCTTTAAATATGATGAAAAATCTGGTTATTTGGGCACAGGCGTAAACAGCGGTGAAGAGCTTATGAAGGTTACTCCTTATGACCGCGTACTTTTCGTGCGCAAAAGCGGTATTTTCTCGGTTACTGAATCTCCAAACAAGGTGTTTGTAGGTCCGGGATTACGATATTGTGGACTTGCAGATAAGGAAAGCCTTTCTAAAGTACTTTTTACTGTGATTTACAAAGATCCAGAAACACAGTTCATCTATATAAAGAAATGTAAGATTACAGCCTATATCATGAATCGCGACTATTTCTTTGCTCCGGACGGAATGGAAGTACTTCACGTAGACACCCGCAAAAACTTTACTTTTACTGTAAACTATGTTCCAAAACCACGAGTTAAAATCCTTACCGAAAAGTTTAAAACTGATGGTTTTGAAGAAAAAAGTCTTAAAGCAAAAGGCGTTCGTGTAGTAGCAAAAGAAGTTGAAAGTATTACCGTAAACTAAAATGCTGGTACTGGAAAACTACTGCAGTAACGAAACAATCGTTAAGGGATCCCGTTTCCTTTCAGAACTGATTCCCTGTACTTCTCAAAGTGAAGCCCGGGATATTCTGCGTTCTCAAAAAGAAAAATATTCTGACGCAACCCATGTAGTCCATGCTTTTATAACAGGACTTAAGGGTGAAGTTATGGGCATGAGCGATGATGGAGAGCCTTCCGGAACTGCAGGACGGCCTGTGCTGGATGTGGTAAAAGGAAGTGGAGCTACAAACTTCATCTGCACTGTAACAAGATGGTTTGGCGGTACTTTACTTGGAACGGGTGGACTTGTAAAAGCCTACAGTGAAGGTGCAAAATTTGTCATTGAAAAAGCCAGAAGTGAAAACGCCTTCAGCGAATATATTGAAAAAACAGATTTTATATTTGATATAGATTATGGTTCTCATAAACTGGTAAAAAACCGCATGGAACCATTTACACTTTTTGATATTTCCGAAGAATTTGGAACAGGTGTTACCATCTCTGGAAAAATAAAAGCCGACGAATTCGCCGGCTTTAGTGAAATGCTAAAAAATCTTTCCAACGGAAAAATAATTCTATAACTCTACTCTACATGGTGAAGCTTGTAGTACTCACCTTTGAGAGCCATCAGTTCATCGTGATTTCCACGTTCCTTGATTTCTCCACCGTTTACATAGAAAATTACATCACTGTTACGGATTGTACTAAGACGGTGTGCAATAATGAAGCTGGTACGATTCTTCAAAAGTTCATTCAGACCTTTCTGGAGAGCCTTTTCAGTTTCAGAGTCTACAGAAGAAGTAGCTTCGTCAAGAATCAGAATACGTGGATCACTTAAAAGTACTCGGGCAAAACTGATAAGCTGTCGCTGTCCCTGTGAAAGACCGCCACCGTTTTCATGGAGTTCAGTATTGTAACCATCAGGGAATGCAGAAATAAATTCGTGAGCCTGAACAGTTTTTGCCGCAGCAATTACTTCTTCATCAGTTGCATCAAGACGACCATAGCGGATATTTTCCATGATAGTTCCAGAGAAAAGGAAACAATCCTGGAGCATTACACCAACCTGTTTTCGGATAGACTTAATCAAGAGCTCCTGAGTATCAATACCGTCAATCAAAACCTTACCGTCATCAGGATTATAGAATCGGGTCAGAAGATTTACGATGGTAGTTTTTCCAGCACCTGTTGGACCTACAATGGCAACCTGAGTTCCTGGAGTGATATTGAAATCTATATCCTTAAGAACTGGAGTTCCTTTTTCGTAGCTGAAGTTTACGTGATCAAAAGTAACATGTCCCCGGATTGGTGGCAGTTCGTAGGCTCCTGGTTTATCGGCAATTTCTTCATTTTCATCAAGAAGCTCGAAAATTCGTTCCATATAGGCACTTGTTGTTACCATGGAATTGTAGAAGTTTCCAAGGTTCTGAATTGGGTTCCAGAAACGCCAGATATAACCGGTAAAGGCAATAAGTGTACCGATTGAAACTGTTTTTCCAAGCCAGCTGATACCTGCCATATAAACAAGAGCAATTCCAAAAGTAGAAAGGTTATCAATTACAGGCCACAGTATATTGTTGATGTTTACAGCCTTCATCCAAGTTTTTTTCCAGGCATCACAAAGACCTTCAAAAATAGTCTGGTTTATATCTTCCCTTGAAAAGCTCTGGGTTACTTTCATACCATTAAGACTTTCAGAAAGATAAGCGTTCAAGTTTGACTGCTTATAACTAACCTGCTGCCAGGCCTTATGCTGAACCTTCTTAAGAGAAAACAGAGTGATGAAAAGCACTGGAAGTACAGCCATACAAACAAGAGTAAGTTTTACATCAATTGCAAACATAAAACAGAGGATTACAATGATGTTGAAAAGATCTGAAATCAACTGAATGATACCATTGGAAAGCAGATCAGACAGGGAGTTTACATAGTTTACTACACGGATCTGGATTTTTCCGTGAGGACGGCTGTCAAAATAAGTAAAAGGCAGCTGCTGAAGCTTCTTAAAAACATCACGGCGAATCTGCACGATTATATCCTGGGCAGTTCTTGTCATGATAGTCATTTTTGCAACCAGAAGACGCCAAACTATGATTGAACCAGCCATCATACATCCTGAAAGAATCAAAAGGAGTCTAAAATCAGAATTTGGAATAGCTTTATCAATTGCAAGTTTAATAAGCAAAGGGCTTGCAAGAGAAACACCTGAAGCAAACAGCATACAGATACAGGCCTTTATCATATTCATGCGGTAAGGTTTAATCCATTTGAAAATACGGAGAACCGCATGCACGTTGATTTTTCTGTCTACAATTTCATCTTCATCAAATTTATTTTTTGCCATGTTGTCCTCCTAGTTCTGTGTTTCCCAAACCTGGCGGTAATAACCGTCTTTCTGTGCGTAAAGTTCTTCAGGAGAACCGCTCTGGGTAATTTCACCATTCTGAATAACCAGAACAAGATCAGCGTTTTGGAAAGAAGAAATACGGTGACTGATAATAAAACTAGTATGTCCTTTGGACTGTTCCTTAATAGACTGTTTGATTTTCATTTCAGTTTCTGTATCTACAGCCGAAGTTGTGTCATCAAGAATCATTACTTTTGGATTTGCAAGAAAAAGACGTGCAAGTGCAATTCGCTGTTTCTGACCACCAGAAAGACCAACACCTCTTTCCCCTACTACTGTGTCATAACCGTCGGTAAGGTCATCAAGGAAGTCTTTTACGCGGGCAAGTTTTGCAGCCTTTTCAACTTCTTCAACAGATGCTTGTGGATTTGCAAAACGAATATTCTCAATTACGTCATCAGAAAAAAGGAAAACATCCTGCATTGTAATTCCAACATTTTTTCTTAGGTGCTGCAGGTTATATTGACGAACATCTTTACCATCAATAAGAATCTGACCATCATCTACGTCATAATAACGGCACATTAGTTTTGCAAGAGTTGATTTTCCGCTTCCTGTAGGACCAAGGATTCCAACTGTCATTCCAGGTTCAATTGTAAAATTAACATTCTTAAGAACCGGAGTATCATTGTAAGAAAAGTTTACATTTTTGAATTCAACTTTTCCTTCAAAAACATGTTTATCCTCTTCTTCTGAAACAGTGGAAGAAACCTTGCTTTCTGTTTTCCAAAGTTCGTAAAGTCGGTCACCGCAGGCATTAAATCTCTGAACGTTATCAACAAGGAAACCAAACATATTGATTGGCTGTGTGAAAGCCCACATAAGTCCGTTAAAGGTAACAATCTCACCAAGTGTCATTTCACCTTTTGTAACAAGGTATCCGCCAAAAAGAACAAGAATAACTGGAAGAATTCCACAGATAGCTTCAATCGCAGGTGTGTATTTAATACGAATATCAGCATTTTCAACGTTCTTATTTCGGTAAGCTACGTTTTCTTTATCAAAGTGTTCAATTTCATAGTCTTCACGAACAAAGGCTTTTACAACACGGTTACCTGCAATATTTTCACCGGCTTTGGTATTCATACGTGCAAACTGATCACGAACTCTCAGATGTGAAGGTTTGATCTGAACCTTAAATTTATAAACAAGGATTGCAATTACCGGAGCAATAATAAGGAAGGCTACAGTAAGCTTCCAGTTGATTCGTGACAGAACAATAATCGAAAAAATATAAACCAGAGAGTTTTCAATAATCTGATAAAGAGACCATGCTACAAAATGACGTACAGCATCCAGGTCAGATGTAAGAAGAGTCATGATGTTTCCAGTGGAGTTCTTATCAAACCAAGAGAAGTCCAGTTTCTGTACATGATTGTACAAATCTTCACGCATAGAACGCATTACGTTCTGTGAACAATGCTCGAAAATCAGCTGATAACAGTAGCGGATAACTGACTTGCCAAAAGTACAACAAACCATGATAAGAACAAGCTTTGGCAAAAGAGAATGTTCACCACCTGAAATAACACGGTCTACAATAGCACCACTAACTGTAGGATTTACCATGTTCAGAGCTGAAATAACAATTGTAAGAAAAATACCCAGTCCCATCCAGAAACCATATTTCTTTACATAGGACCAAACCCATTTAAACATAAAAAACCTCACCCCATAAATTGAGTAGTTAATATAAATTAACACTTTTAGTGCAAAAAACAACTATCTAAACTTGCTTAAAAATTGTATAAATCTCTATAGTACGGTATAATGGATGTGGAGAAAAAAAATGGTAACTGATTTATTTGAGTATGGCGATATTCTGAATCAACCGCTTGAAGTATTTACAGGCAAATGGAAGACTATCCGGTCTCACTGGCATTATTTTACAGAAATTGTTTACGTTATTACCGGTTCAATGACCACTCGTACTGAAGATAAAACATACGTATCCCATCCTGGAGATATGATCATTCTCCATCCAAGACAGATTCACTCTTTTGAATCCCAGCCTTATGATGGTCAGGAATTTTTCTGTTACTGCGTTAAATTTGATTCCCAGCTTTTAGGATCTACAATAGCTGGAGCTCCTAAGCTTTCTAAAATTCTTGAAAACCTCAGAAAAAACGAGAAGCTTTCAATCGCTTTTACAAAAGACCAGCTTTCAACTCTTCCAATTCAGAAATTTTTAGAGCTTAGCCTTGAAGAATACCATTCCAGAAAATTTGGCTACGACATCAAAATCAACAGTTATCTGAACATTATACTCACCCATCTTATACGTTTGTGGCAGTCTCAGGGTGCAGATGTTTATTCTATTGGTGAAATCGATCAGTTCAGCTCCAAGGATTTTTCTATTCTTGAATATATTGATGCCCACTCTTCTGAACATTTGAGTATTGAAGATCTGGCAAGAAAATGCGGAATGTGCTATTCAAACTTTGCTAAGCAGTTCAAAGCACAGTATGGAAAAACCTGTAAGGAATACATTGAGTTTATCCGTATCTGTAAAGCCGACACAATGCTGCTTTACACCGATAAAACACTGGATTACATAAGTCAGGAAACTGGTTTTACAGATGCCAGCCATTTTATACGCATTTACAAAAAAATAAGAGGCATCACTCCAAAACAGCGCCGGCAGTAATGAATTATTTTGGGTAATCAGAGGGGAAACATGAAAATAAAAAAAACTCTTTCAATCCTGGCAGTAGCCGTCATATTGATTTCAGGCTGTTCCAATAAAAAACAGGAAATTACGGCAGATTCAATCCCGCTTGAAATAAAAACATCTTTGGAAACACTTGAAGATTATACTCAGATCTGGCACGCAACAAACAAAAAAATTGCAGTCGTTTTAGGTTATGGTGTTAATTCTGATGAGGTTTCCCAAGCCATAATCAATGAACTTTCTGAAAGATATGGACTTGAAAAAGATTCAGGTCTGATTATGCCACTTGTATATCCAAAAGATTTCCGCCACGGTGCAAAAGGCTATTCTTCCGATCTTGCAGCTATTTTAAACTCAGAAGAAACAGATTTTGCCGGTGTAGTAATTGTTGGAGCTCCTGAAAACACACACAAGGCACTGGCTCAGAATCAGGATAACTGGACAATGCGGTTACCTTACCCGGTTATTTCAATCTATCCTCAGGACGATGTACTAGGCATGGAAAGCTGCTGTGATCTGGTTTTTGATAAAGCTGGCCAGGAAGAAGAAATTGGAAAATCGGAAGAAACTACAGCTATTTTTTCCGCAGATGAAATAATTCCGCTTTTAAAAAATGCCATTGATTATATGGGGGCACTTGAAGGACCTGTAAAAACAAACCAGCTGGAACACGCCAAAAACATGTTTCCACAATACAGCATCCGCCGTTACTCAGATCCTGAAAGCGGTCTTCTTGCCATAAATCACTTTATCTTAAAGTAACATCTGGTATAGCGTTTCATGATTTTACTAAAACAGAATGAATCGGGAATAGTTGGTTCTCCACAAGACATAGTGGCTCTGGAAAAAAAAGAAGCTGCTTCCATCCTGATTCTCTCCGACAGTCACAGAAATCCTGCTCTTTTTGAAGAAATTGTTCGCCGCTATGGTAAATATTGTGATGCACTGGTTTTTGCAGGAGACGGAATCACAGACCTTATTCAGACAATGGAAAACCTCATGGATGATGAAGAACTGGCCCAATTCTTTCCTCCAGTTGCAGCTTTTGCTCAGGGAAACTGTGATCCAGCATATTCTGTCTGCGGCTTTGATCCTACTGCTGATGAAAACATTTCCTGTGGTTCTCAGTACTCACATCACCTGAATATACCAAGGAAAACCGTTCTTTCTGCTGCCGGTGAAAAGCTTCTGATTTCTCACGGACACCTTCAGGGCATTGATTTTGGTGATGAGCTGGCACTTTCGGAAGCAGAAGAAATTGGTGCAAAAATCTTTATACATGGACACACCCATGTTCCGCGGCAGGTTCGTGCAGGAAACAAACTTATTGTAAATCCTGGAAGTATAAGTCGTCCACGGGGAGGCTTTGATCCAACATTTGCTGTGTTAACGATAAAAGGCAGCTTCATAGACGCCGCCTTCATCAATATAAAAACCTGGAATGTAATGAAATCTATTTAGCTGATTTCAAAAGGATTTCGCAGATACGGTCAAAATCTTCACGGGTTGTGTAATCAATAACCAGAGAACCTTTTTCCATTGTTCCTTTTAAGCTGACACCTTTTACACCAAAGATATTTTTAAGCTGCTGTTCAAAATCGGCAACATTAGGATCTTTTAGTTCAGGCTTTTTGTCCTGTTTTTTTGCTGCTGCACGACCACCATTATTGTATGTACCGGCAAGCTCTTCGGCCTGGCGTACAGTCAGATCGCTTCCCACAATCTTTGCAAAAAGTACACGCATATCTGCATCACTTTTTACCATAAGGAGAGCACGTGCATGACCGGAACTGATCTGGCCACTTGCAAGGGCATGCTGCATATCTTCTGGAAGTTTTAAAAGACGGATTGCATTTGCTACTGTAGTACGGTTTTTTCCAACGCGGCGGGCTACTTCATCCTGGGTAAGATCACCCATCTGGATAAGATTGTAATAAGCCATAGCTTCTTCAATAGGATTCAAATCGGCACGCTGGATATTTTCAATAAGTGCAACTTCAAGTTTTTTCTGTTCGTCAAATTTACGAAGCTGAACTGGAACTTTATCAAGACCAGCCATTTTTGCAGCACGAGTTCGACGTTCACCGGCAATGATATAGAAAGTATCACCTTCAATGTGTTCAATAATGATAGGTTCAAGAATACCGTTTGCCTTGATTGAAGCAGACAGTTCTTCCAAAGCCTTCTGATTGAATTCAACACGAGGCTGTTTTGGATTTGGCTGAAGAAGATTTGGATTTACCCAAAGCCCACCATTATCGTCTACATCAATCACTGAAGGAAGTTTTGAAGCTTTTACTGGTTCAGCAGATGTTTCAGCGAAAGTCTGTACCTGAGCTTCTGTAGTTTCTGCTGGGGCTGTCTGTTTAGAAGCACCGCCAAGAAGTGCATCAAGACCGCGTCCAAGTCCCATTGGTTTTGCCTTAGCCACGTTTAATCACCTCTTCTGCAAGTTTAGCGTAACTTTTTGCGCCAGCACAATCAGGATCGTATTTGCAGATTGGCAAACCGTGAGAAGGTGCTTCAGACAAGCGTACGTTACGTGGAATAATTGTATTAAATACTTTGTCGCCAAAATATGCTTTTACGTTTCCTACAACTTCCTGTGCAAGTCTTGTACGTGCATCAAACATTGTAAAAAAGATTCCACCGATTTCAAGTTTAGGATTAATTTTTTTCTGAACGTTCTGAACAGTCTGCAAAAGAAGAGTAATTCCTTCCAGGGCAAAATATTCACACTGCATTGGAACAAGAACTGAATCAGCTGCAGCCAGACCGTTTAATGTAAGGATTCCAAGTGAAGGTGGACAGTCAATAAGAATAAAATCGTAAAGAGGTTTTAGCGGGTCAAGTGCATTTTTAAGGAAGTATTCGCGGTTTTCCTGATCAACAAGTTCAACTGCAGCCCCCGAAAGGTCAATTGATGCAGAAATAACGTCAAGATTTTCAAGATTACTTTTTCGAACGGCGTTTTCAGGTTCAACAAGACCAGATATCAGTTCATAAACTGATGGTTTTCCATGAGGATCAACCCCTACACCGCTGGACATATTTCCCTGCGAGTCAAAATCAACAAGGAGAACTTTTTTTCCCGCCAAAGCAATATAGGCACCAATATTGATGGCAGAAGTTGTTTTTCCAACGCCACCTTTCTGATTTACAAATACTATACACTTTCCCATAAATTTTACTATATCACTTTTTCTGTTTTTTTACTATAGTAGATTTTATGAATTACCAGAGCATCACATTTTCAAAACCTACCAAAGAAGCTGAAGAAAAATTATCCAAAGCATATCAAAAAATCAAAATCAAAAAAGAAACTTCTTCTGCCCGGGATGGCCAGTATTTTGTAGAAATGTTCACCGAAAAGCAGGTTTTCCACAAACATTTTACCGCTGATGAACTGGAAGCTTTTATTCAGGAACACGCCGGCACATCTTTTAAAGCTGTAAACATGCGCACAGATGAAAAAGAAATTGTAATCATGGCAAATAAAAAAGGCAAAATTTCAAAAATCGAAAAAATGATTCCAAAAGCTACTTTTTCATTAGGAACCGTGAAACACTATCTTCTACCAGAAAACACACCTATTCCCTTTCTTGTGCGGCTTGGTGTAATGACAGAAAATGGAAAAGTTATTTCATCAAAATATGATAAATTCCGGCAGATTAACCGATTTCTTGAATTTATTGATGACATTCTTCCTTTCCTTACAGAACGCCTTAAACCTACTGAAGAAAACCCGTTAAAAATTGCTGATTTTGGATGCGGAAAATCATATCTTACCTTTGCCGTACATTATTTTCTTACTACAGTTCGTAAAGTACCATGTATCATAGAAGGACTGGACTTGAAAAAAGAAGTCATCGACTACTGCAACAGTCTTACACAAGAACTGCAGCTTAAAAACATAAATTTTTCTATCGGTGACATCAGTTCATATTCCGGAAATAAATCTTTAGACCTGGTAATCACCCTCCACGCCTGCGACACAGCCACCGATTTTGCACTAAAATACGCCGTAGAAAAACAAGCTTCTGCCATTCTTAGTGTTCCATGCTGTCAGCACCAGGTAAATAAAGCCCTCAGTAAAAAAAAGAAAGAGGAAATTCCACAGGAATTCGCTCCACTTTTAAAATGGGGCATTATTCGGGAAAAATTCTCGTCTCTTGTTACTGATGCCATCCGAGGACAGTGGCTTGAAAGTAAAGGCTACCAGGTACAGATGCTGGAATTCATTGACGAAGAGCACACTCCAAAAAACATTCTTATTCGTGCATTAAAAAAACACCAGGAAAACAGTATGGAAAACAGTCTTGTAAATGCTTTAGGCGTAAATCCAGAAATCTTAAATTTTTCCGCTGACTGAAAAACTGATTTTTGCTGATTTTAATTTCTCTTTTGTAAATTCAGTTTCCATCCTTATTTGAGTTTTTACAAAAGAAACACCGCCTTCAATACTCAACCCGCTTTTCCATTCTCCAAAATCCTTTTCATATTCTTTAGAATAGGTGCCGTTTAGTTCCATGGAAATATATTTTAGTTTAAAAACAAGATCTGCCGAAGCGGAAAATAAAGAGGGCTTCAATTTTACCTCCGAAAAACCATTTCTTTTTATTTCAATTGTGTTCCATTCATTTATTGCACTTAGGGTAAACACTGTTTTCAGGAACGAAAAACGAATTCCGCCAGCAAGTTTTAAATCATCTTCCTTGTATAAAAGATTTTCTTTCCAGAAACCAGCTATTCCAGTTGTTATAGAAAAAGTCTTTCCTTTTCCAAAAATGATTTTCTGGGAAATTTTTCCTTTGCCGCTTATCTGAGGATCAAGAGTTTTTCCTTCCAATGTGAAAAGACCATTCTGGGGATTATAAAACAATTCTGAATTAAAACTAAAACCTCCGTACCCAAAAACAATATCCGTTCGGAAAGCCTGGTTCACCTTATTAAAAGGATTCTCAAAAAACATACTGTGAAAATAAAGCCAGAATTCAGGTTTTCCACCATAAGGCCCCGTACCAATTCTAAAAGAAACCAATGCTGATGAAGCTCTTCCTTCCTGGTAAAAAGAATCTTTTCCATACCAGGAATCAGATTTTTTTTCTTCATATCCTCCATTTCCATAAACTGCACCAGATTGAATTTTCAGTTTGGGAAGGATTTTCCATTCCGGCGTCCAGGTGGACAAAAAAGCTCCTGCAATCAGGCTGCTTTCTTTTTTCATTTCAGTTCTGAATGGACAGTAAAACACTCCGTTGGAAAAATCCCATTTTCCAAACTTCAGTTTTGTTTCAAGAAAAGCAGAATGTCTTGTATTAAAAGAAGAAGAGACACCAGGTAAAGCCGCATTCATCATGGAAAAACTTCTTTCCTCACTAAAAAAAGGAGAAACTGTACTCGAAAGACAAGGATTCCCTAAATAAGTAAGAAAGCCGTTTTTTAAAATCATTCCAGACTTTAAATCAACAGAAAAAACATAGTTTTTATTTTCACTTCCAAAACTTACTTCAGGAGTCTTTAACAAAAGTCCATAAGCAAACTTCTCTTCTTTTGCGAAAAAGCAGCCTTCTATAAAAGAAAGACTTACCTTTAATCCCCCATCCCATGCAATCTTCTTTTTTTCTTCCTTTTTTTCAAGACCTTTTACTTCTCCGCCGGCCACAAAGGACAAGGAAGCCGGAAAAAGAAAACACGAGCCCAAAAGCAGGACGAAAAAACACATTGTTTTTTTCATATATAGTTAATGGCAGCCATTCTTCTTTTTCGGCAACTTGCGGCAAAAAAAACCGCCCAGGAGGCAATTCCGGGCGGCATATATTTTTACCTTTTAAGGAACAAAAAAGTACTATTTTGTGGTGATGTAACCTTCTTTGAATTCGCTGATTGTTACAATCTTTGATTTCCAGTATTCAGCTTCACTTTTTGTAGTGTAAGGTCCTACGCGTACACGGTACCATACTTTTCCTTTTGAATCTGTGTAAGTAAAGATATCAGCAGGAATTTTAGATTCATCAAGCTTGGCTCGTGAATTTTCTGCAGCTTTCTTTGTGGAGAATGAAGCTGCCTGAATCCAGTATTTTGTTACTTCAGGTTCTGTTTTTGCCGCTGTTTTTGCTGCTTCTTTTTTAACAGTGGCAGTTGCTGTGGTAGCTTTTACAGTTGTTTTTGTTTTTGGTGTAGATTTTACAGTTACAGGTTTTGTATCAGCTTTAACGTCTGTTTTTGTTTCTACTTTAGCAACAGCTTTTGTTTCTACTTTTTCTTCAACTACAGGTGTTTTTTCTACAGGTACAGTAACATCAACTTTATTTTCACCCAAAACAGAAGCAGGTGGAACAGGCTCTGTTTTTGTTTCAGGCACGTTTACTGTAATATTGATGTTCTGTGGATTCTGTGCTTTTTCAATTTCAGCGCGAAGTGCATTCAAATCGATTGTTGTTGAATCATCTTCTTTTCCGTAAACAACTGTTTTGTCGGAATAAACTGTAAGTTCTTTTGTGTAGGCTTCATCAGTATCTTTTGTCCATCCAGAAGATGATGATGTAGTTTTAGCTGGAGCAACCTGTGCTGTTGATGTATTTGTTTTTGCAGATGCCAAAGTCTTTTTACTGTTTAATACAGGAGGATAAACAATAATAGCAAATCCTAAAACTACCAGCAAAAAAATACCGGCTGCTGCTATAATCCATAATGCTCTTTTCTGATCCATAATCTGTCCCTCGATTAATCCTCGCAATAAAATTGGGATAATCTATTTCCCTTACGTAGAATATCGGAACAAGAAAAAAAGAGTTTAATGTTTTTTTATTGTTTTTTTCCTTCGCCCCGTAAAATGGCTTTAAGGGCACCTATACATTTTCCAATACCGTTAAAGAATACGCCAATACAGATAAGACCAAAAGGAATAAAGAATGAATAACGGAACATAAACAAAGCTACAAGAGCCTGAAATCCTTTTACAAAGACAGTACCCCACAATTCCTTACGGGTTGGACTTTCCGGTGCACGGTAATTATTTGTGTAATAATAACGAGACTGATTTCTTTCTGTATTTCCACCGAACCACTGCCAGAAAGGATCATCTTCATTATTTTCCTGTTCCTGAGCTTTGGAACTGCTGTAATAATATGAATATGGATTACTCTGATAATTCTGGTAACCTGAAGACTGATTAGTTGAATATCCGCCAAGATCGTAATTACGGCGTTTTGATTCATCCCCAAGGACATCATAAGCGGCACTGATTTTTTTGAATTTCTCTTCCGCGTCGGCATTTCCCTGGTTTCGGTCAGGATGGTATTTGAAAGCAAGATTTCGGTAAGCCTTTTTAATTTCGTCGGCAGTTGCGTTTTTATTAACGCCCAGAATGTCGTAGTAATTTTCCATTATGTTTTAAAGTTAGCGAAAGAAAAGGTAAAAGGCAAGATAATTGTCTGTTATATGAAAAAAAGCAGATTATTTCAGTTTTCCACGACGACGCATTTTCATTCGGTACATTTTTACATCTGCAATACGATAAGATCTGTTGAAATCAAAATTACGGACTTCTGCAATTACAACACCTACACTGGCAGAAATCTTGAAAGGCTGTTCACTGGTCTCATTTATCTTTTCAAGGGCAGTTTCCACTTCTTCCATAAATTTTGACTCAATCTGTTTTGTACTGAAAACAAATTTGTTGGTACTTTTTACGCTGGCACAAAAAGCAAATTCGTCACCACCAAAACGGGCGCAAACCATAACCTCATAAGGAAGTCCCAGAAGGATTTTACCCACTTGAGCAATTGCAAAATCTCCTGCTTCGTGGCCATATTTATCGTTGATAACCTTAAGTCCATTTACATCAAAATTGGCTACCAGAAGTCGTTCTCCATGATTTCTGGCACGTTCAATAACAACTGGAAGCCGCTTAAAAAATCCCTTTCGGTTGTAAAGATCAGTCATGTAATCGTGGTTGGACATGCGTTCATTTGCTATAGCAACGTGTTTCATGTAACGGTTGTTCCGCCAGTTGATTAATGCACTTGTAATAAAGTTTGAAAACTGGAGAATACGGTTATAGCTGATCTGATCAACATCGTAATAGTAAAAAAGGATGCCAAATCTTTCACCAAGGGCACAGATAGAGGAAATAATCAGAGGATTTCCACTGTTGATTATTCGCTCTCTGTCTTCCGGCAACATATTCAAACCATCATCTAGTTTTACAGGATACTTACGATCCTTTTTTTCTGTATCAAAAAGCAGGTACTGAGATTCTGGTTTTGTTTCGTTGGAGCCAGATTCCACCATATTCGGAGCCTTAGTTTCATCAAGGGCACTTTCTTTAAGGACAACAGCCATATCATAAAAGTCGTACTCCATGAGAGCATTAATAAATTCCTGCTCATCACTAACGAAAGTAAGTTTTTCTGTAAGAGCATGAAGCGAATAATCTGTGAACAAAAAGTTTTCTATACGATCTTCACTTTTTCTAAGCAGGTCGCCAATGGAAAAATCTCGAAAATAACTTTTACAGCCGCAAGATGCACGAACATCAGTCTTGAAGTCAATGTAATTCACCTTATCAACAGGTTTATTGTTTGTTATATCCACAATACCTTGCATAATAGAAAAGGTTACTTTATCAAAAGAACATTTACTGGTTGTAAGAGGAGGATTACAGGTCATTGAAGTGGGGATTCCATCAAAACCAGTAACAATCACATCATCAGGAACATGAATACCATGGGCAGAAAATTCTTCCATGGCGGCAATTGCCATTGAATCGTTGGCACTTATAACTGCTTTTGGAAGTTTTCGGGAAGCTATCACCTCTTTGATGGCAGTTTTTGTAGGTCCGTACCAGTAATCACCGTAATAAATGCGGATTTCGTTATCGGATATACCATGCTCAGAACAAACTTTTTTAAAAATTGACAGACGTTTATCGGAGTAATCATCTCCTTTCCGCCCTGCCATAAAAACAAGATTATTCTTTATCTTATGATGTTCAATAACATGCCGTACAACCGCTTCAAAGCCATTTTCATAATCAAACGTATAGCTTATGGCATTATCGTGGATATTTCCTACCACAATTACAGGAACATTATTTTTATTAAAACCGTCAATCAGTTCTTCAACTACAGACTTTGACGAAAATGCTTCTTCAAAAACAAGACCAACATCAATAATATCATAGTTAATGACATCAAAGATCGCCTTTTCACCTTTGCAGCGTAGAGAATCATTATATAAATCAGAATGGGTGTGATAAATAAAAAGTCTAAAACCTTGATTGACGGCAAGTACATTCAATTTACTAATAAACTCAAAGTGTCTTGTACTCTCAAGCCGTGAAATACACACTCCAATTATCTTGAAGCCATTTAACACAATTTAAGTATATCTCAATCAAATTAAATAATCAACTTTCTCAAATATCTCTATTTTTTTGAGGAGTTTTTGTAATTTTCTTCTATAGAGATTAAGTTTTTTTGCTAAACTCAGCTTTCTTTTATTCCGTTACTAGAAGAAGAGTAATATTTGGAGTAAAATTGCATTATGCCAGGCTTAAGTCAGCTTAAACAGTTCAACAAAGACATAATTTCTCTTGGTGATGAAGTTAATAACCGTGCCCTTCGCGGTGAAAAAGTGGTTCGTGTTCCTATTCCAGAAGGAATTGCTGATATAAACGATGCCGATGATTTTATTATGGGCATGCCTGAAATTGAGGCTGTTAATGTAGAATCAAATGTAGATGATGATCTTTCCGAAATCACACAGATGATGCAAGGTTCATCCCCATCAGCTGACTCCACTACTCCTGCCCCTGATGTTACTCAAGCTCCTGATCTTACAGATCTTTTAAATCCAGGTCCAATTGCAATGGAAGATGACGGCATGCCTGACCTTTCCATGTTTGATGACCAGCCTGAAGAAATCATAGAGGAAGTTGAAGAAGAACCTGAAGAGCAGTCCATAGCTGATATGGATCTTTCTGCCCTTCTTGGAGACATGGGTGATGAAAAATCTTTTGAAGAAATTGAAGAGCTTGATGACTATGACGAAATGGAAGATTTGTCAGGTGGTTTCGGAGATGAAAACTACAAGCCAGTAGACCCACTGAAACGACAGAATAATGCCGAAGAAGCTGTTTTTAATGACGACAGTATTGATCTTGAAAACTTTGACATTGACTCACTTACAAATGAAATTACAAATTCTGAAGCAAACTCCGCTCCTGTTGAAGATTTAGGACTGGACGATATTCTAGGCACTTCAGAACCAGCAGAAACTCCTTCTGATAATTTAGGACTGGACGATATTCTTGAAGCTCCAGAACCTTTAGATTCTGCAGACAGCCTTGATATTTCTGAGGATATTCCTGAGGATATTCCTGCCATGGAAGATTTTCAGGAAGCAGAAGCTTTGGAAGATTTTGGTGATCTTGAAACCGCTTCTTCCCTTGACGGAAACCTTACTTTTGACGCACCTGGCGAAAGCTTTGAAGAACCAGAAGAAATAACAGAAAATCTTGATTTTTCAGATGCAGCTCCTGCCGATGATCTTGATTTTTCAGATGCAGCTCCTGCCGATGATCTTGATTTCAACATGGATGACCTTCCAGAAATGGACTTTTCTACCGGTGACATGGATGCTGGTACAGATGACTTTACTTCCATGGAAGAAGAACTTGCCGGTGGCACTTCAGATTTTGCCGACAACGCAGAACCACTTCCAAGCCTTGACGATATGGGGGACCTGGGATCACTTCCTTCTTTCGACGAACCTTCCCATACTACCCCAGACACAGATTTTGACTCAGAGCTTTCTGACATGCCTTCCATGGATGACCTTACTGGTGGTCTTGATTTTGACATTGAAGACAAAGCCGGCGAAGCACCTCTTGCTTCAGACGAAATTTCTGATATTTCATTTGATGAAACCTCATTGGATGATAATAATATAGAAGAAACTCCTTCTTTTGATGCAGATGGAAATGATGAATTTGCCATTGAAGATTTTGACACATCTGAAATGGACAGCTTTATTCCTGAAACTGATGCCAGAATCAATGATGACGGTGGTTTTGAACTTGGTTCAGGCTCTGATTTTCTTGAAGAAGGCGCAGATTTTGAAATTCCTGGATTCTCTGATGTTGAAACCGCTAAGGAAGAAATATCCGCACCACTTCTTCCAAAAATCCAGACAGGCAAAAAAAGTGAAGCCGAAGAGCTTCCTCCAAATTCACTTACCGATGCCCAGTATAAACGCTTCCTTAAAAATCTTTCTGAATATCCTCTGAACGTACGTCTTGCCTTTGAAGAACTCATTGTAAAAGATGAATATACAGATGATGCGGAATTTGAACTTATCGAAAAGATTCTGAACAAAGCCCCTGCCCGTCAAGTTGCAACAGCTTTGGAAAGAATGCTTGATATAACTCTTCCTGTTCCACGTGATTTTGAACACCGTTCAGCAGAAGAATACGAAGCCTATAAAAAATCTCTTTCATACCAGCTTAAAAACAAGATTATTCCAGCATTCTTTGTATGTATTCTTTGTATCGTGGCAGGATTCGGACTCTTCCAGTTTGGTAAAAACTGTATCTACCGACCGTTAAAGGCAAACAGTCTTTATAAACAGGGTTACGTTCTTCTTGAAGCTGATGAATATCCACAGTCTGAAATAAAATTTGAAGAAGCTGTAAAATACCGTTTAAGCAAAAAATGGTTCTTCAATTATGCACGGGGTTACAGAGCACACAAACAATACATCCGTGCAGAACGTATGTATCAGAACATTCTGAATCACTTTAACCACGATAAAGCAGCTGGTCTTGAATACGCCACCATGGAACTTGATGATCTGGCAAATTATGAAAATGCAGAAAACATTGTTCGCCGACAGGTTCTTGACTATCACGTTAATGACCAGGATGGTATTCTTCTTCTGGGTGATATCTATCTTGAATGGGCAACCGAAAAAGATCCTGAAAAATACGACCTGGCACGACAGCAATATGCCTCACTTATCCAGCTTTATGGATCAAATTACCTTTTCCAGAGCCGTATGCTCCGTTACTTTATTCGCACTGACAATCTTAGACAGGTTCTTACACTTAAAGAAATGTTTGTTCCAAAAGAAAAATCTCTTTCTGCTGACGATTGTACTGAACTTTCAGGATACCTTCTGGACAAGCTTTACGGAAACCTTAATCCAAGTGAAGAATATTTGAGAGGTTCCATTTCTGATGTACTGAAGCTTCTTCAGCGTGCAATCAAACTGAATCCAGAAAACCCAATCGCCCACTACAACATGGGACGATACTTTGTTGAAACAGACGAAAACAACAACGCTAAAAATTCTCTCACAAACGCAATCAAATGTTTTAAAGCTTCAAATATTATGAAACGCCGTGACATTTACAAATATATTGATTCATACCGTCTTTTAGGTGAAGAACACAACAAGCTTTTTGAATACCTTCACAGTCAGGAATATTTTACGGAAGGTATTGATCTTTACCAGACTGAACACGAAGCAAGCGGTCTTGAAGGAACTGTTGAAATCGGTAATCTTTATTCTGATCTTGGTGATATTAACTATTTCATCTCTGGAGATTATGATCAGGCTCTTGCAAACTACACTGATGCCGTTAATCTTGGTTACGATTCTTCTGAAATACGTTATCGAATTGGATACATGCAGTACAAAAAAGCAAATTATGCCGAAGCTCTTGGTTCCTTTATGAAATCTGGTGACGGTGTAAAAAAAGAAAACAACCTGCTTCTTGCCATGGCAAATACACTTTCCCTCCGGGGAGACGATTATGCCGCCATGGGTTACTATGATGACCTGATTTCTCGTCTTGATGATATACGTGATGACAAGGGAATTCTTCTTCCACAGGCAAACAAAGGCGATCACAATACAGTTGAAACTTATCTTTATGCTTCAAATAACTATGGTGTTACACTTTACCGCCTGGCAAAACGTACAGGAAACAGCGACCTGAATGCAAAAGCCATCGTGCAGCTTTCACAGAGTGTACGGGCCTGGGATGCACTTACCAGAAACCAGGCTACAATGGTTCGTCTTGAAGGAAGTAATCTGGCCGAAGAAAATATCCGCTACATTACAAGACCAATTTCCGAATTTGAACCTTCTATTTATACAGATATTCCTAAAACACTTACAGAATCAGAAGGACTGAAACGATAATGTGGAAGGAGCTTTTCCGAAAATCCATCCACATTTGCAGCGCCTTTATTCCCCTGCTTTTGTGGTGGAACAGTCCTGTCACCCTGATTCTGATTTTTCTTGCCCTAAGTGGTTACACTGTATGTGAACTGCTTCGTCTTTCTGGTCACAAGATACCAGTTGTTTCAAAAATTACAGAAATTGCAGCGCGTAAACGAGATGAAAATCGCTTTGTGTTGGGACCAGTAACACTTTGTACAGGAATCATTCTTGCAGGACTTTTTTTCCCTCATCACAATGCAACTATTGGTATTTTTGCCCTGGCATTTGGTGATGGACTAGCTTCTGTTGGTGGAACTCTTTTTGGAAAAACCCATTTACCTTTTACAAAAGGAAAAACTCTGGAAGGAAGTCTTACCTGCTGGACTGCCGTTTTCATTGCTTTGTGGATTTACACGGACAACATAACCTGCGCACTGATTCTTGCCACCGCCACAATGCTTATTGAAATGCTTCCACTTTATGATTTTGACAATATTTTAATTCCTTTAGCCACTGGTGCCTTAAGCTTTCTTTTTGTTTAAGAAATTCTGTGGAGTATTTTCAGATAAATAACCATTCCGGCAATCATAAATCCAGCACCAAAAACAAGCCACAACATTACAGAACAGCCAGCAACAATGTAGAAGCCTCCCATCAACAGAAAAAGCCCTACTACTCCCCAGTAGCTGACTCCATCACGTCTGTTGTTCAGGTAAACTGTCATAAGTGTAATCAGATTAATAATTATCTGAACTACTTCAACAATTCTGGAAAAAGAATGATTTACCTTAAAGTTGCTTTGAATATCTGCAGTATTTAATGGAAGAACAATCGAAATAAAAAACGCTGTTCCAAGAACAATAATGATATTCTGTTCAAGATTCTGACGCTGTTCCTGACCTGAAAAAAGTGCACAGAAAAAAAGTGAAAGTGTGGCAAGGAATCGTGAAAGAATTGTTGCATCACCGGCAAAAATCAGCATTTTGGAAAAGCCTGTATAAGTATTGAAGACTGGCACCCACAATTTAATACTTTCGGCACAGCAACCAATCAGAAAACAGGCAAGAAAACAGACTTCCTGACTTTGGGTTTTTTCAAATCCTTTGAAAAGAAAAAAACAGATTACAATTTCGTAAACCAGGAGAAATCCATTACCAGCAACAGAAGCCCAGAAACAAGGCTTTGAAAAACTGAAGGTCATATTCCAGTTCTGGCGGATAAAGTTTGGGTTTTCAAAAATTCGGTTTCTGAAAATCTGCAAAAAATAAAATGCACAGGAAATGCCAAGAACTGCTACAAAAAAGTAGAATAAAGCTCTGATAAGTCTGTTTCTCAATCTGATTGTCATGGTTCTATGATAAAAGACAGTTTCTTTTTAGTAAAGTAGGCGCAAGATTTTGCCGAAAATTTAGTATAAGTGGTATAAATTTGCCCTTATTTCCTTTCGGGAGGACTTAAATATGAAAAAAATAGTTACACTTGCACTTGCTTCTCTTATGGCATTTTCTGTATTTGCAGGTGATGTAGCCACTTTTGTTGACTGTGGTTTCTCTGCCGATGGCAAAACTTATGTTTTCGGCCAGTACGGAAAGACAGACAAAAACTACCAGGGCTGGGCTGAAATCATCGAAGTTGATATTGCAAAAAATGATTATGTTGATAACGGTGTATTCCGCATCAAGCCAACTGCTGTTACAGCAAACAAACAGGGTTCTGAAGTATATGAATCTTTGGAAGCAAAAAGCTTCTATGCTCTTAAAAATTTGAACCTTGTAAAGGTTAATCCTGAACAGCTGCTTTACTATTGCGAATCACCTGATAAAACTGGTGAACAGGAAATCACTTTCAAGGATTTTAAAGGATCAAAAATCGAAAATCCAAATTCATTCAAAGTAAAGGTTGTTCCTTCAGTAAGTGGAAGTGGAGCAGCAGCAAAATCAAGCTTTTACATTGACCTTCAGAAAATTGATGCAGAAGGAAATGTAATTTTTTCAAAAACTGTTGGAAATCCATCAATCAAAAGAACTGGTGTAACAGGCTACAAAGTAGAACAGATTTTCACTGATAAAAGCGGAAAAAAAATGATTTTCGTTGTTGAAAAAACAATGCACGATTCAACAGGTGTACTTATCCGCTATATGGTTGAAGCAGTAGAACTTTAATAATTGAATTTATCTTCCATAAATGCCATAATTACATACTATGAAAATCAATGGTTCACAGATTGTAATTGAGTGTCTCCTTGAACAGGGTGTAGACACAGTATTTGGTTATCCGGGAGGAGCAATCCTCAATATTTACGATGCACTGTACAAAAACCAGGATCGTATCACACATATTCTTACAGCCCATGAACAGGGTGCCAGCCACGCCGCTGACGGTTACGCACGCTCAACAGGGAAAGTAGGTGTCTGCATGGCAACCTCAGGTCCTGGAGCAACTAACCTTGTTACAGGTATTGCTACTGCCTACATGGACTCTATTCCAATTGTTGCTATTACATGTAACGTTCCTAACAGTCAGCTTGGAAAAGACAGTTTTCAGGAAATTGACATTACAGGCGTTACAATGCCAATCACCAAACACAACTTTATGGTACGCAATGTTGAAGATCTGGCCGACACAATCAGACAGGCCTTCATCATTGCAAAAACAGGTCGTCCAGGACCAGTTCTTATTGACATTACAAAAGATGTTACTGCAGCTGTTACTGAATACACTCCTGCAAAAGCCTTTGATGTAAACGCAATTAAAGATAAAGAAAACATTGTAAAATTCATCACTGATCCAAAACCTTCTGATGAAGATATCAAGAAAGTTGCCGAAATGATCAATGCTTCAAACAAACCTTTCATCTATGCTGGTGGTGGTGTTCCTGTTTCTGAAGCATACGAAGAACTGCTGGAACTGGCAGAAAAATGCGACATTCCAGTTTCTCTTTCTCTTATGGCAAAATCAGCCTTCCCTAACAGCCACCGTCTTTGTACAGGTATGATTGGTATGCACGGAACAAAAGCTGCAAACCTTGGCTGTAATGAAAGTGATCTTCTCCTTTCAATCGGAACTCGATTCTCTGACCGTGTAATCGGTGAACCTGCCAAATTTGCCCGCAATGCAAAAATCGTACAGATTGATATTGACCCAGCTGAAGTTGGAAAAAACATTCCTATTGATACAGCTCTTGTTGGAAATGTAAAAGATGTTCTTAAACGTCTTCTTCCACTCCTGAAAAAAACAGAACACAAGGAATGGACAGCACAGATTGCACAGTGGAAAACTGAAGTTCCATCCAGCTACACTAAAAAAGAACCATTAAATCCTAAATATCTTTACGACTGTGTTCGTGAAGTTGCCGGACCAGATACAATCGTTGCAACAGAAGTTGGACAGCACCAGATGTGGACAGCCCAGTGGTATATGTTTGAAAAACCACGCACTCTCCTTACATCAGGTGGTCTTGGAACAATGGGTTATGGAACAGGGGCTGCAATTGGTGCACAGTTTGCAAATCCAAAACGCCGTGTTGTCAGCTTTGCAGGTGACGGATCTTTCCGCATGAACTGTAACGAACTTGCTACAATCGGACATTACAATCTTCCTGTAATCATTGTTGTAGTAAACAACGGTGCTTTAGGAAACGTTCGTATGTGGCAGACTCTGTTCTACGAAAAACACTACAGCCAGACAACACTGGATTTTGGACCAGATTTCGTAAAACTTGCTGAAGCCTACGGTATTCAGGGATTCCGCGCTACAACTGAAGCAGAATTCAAGGAAGCCTTTACAAAAGCTTTTGAAAGTGGAAAAGCTGCTGTTATTGATGCACAGATTTTCATCGACGAAATGGTATATCCAATGATTCCACCTGGAAAACCAGTAGAAAATATGCTCATGGACTAAACTCCAAAGAATTATCAAATAAATAAGCTGCCTTTTTATATGCAAGATAATCTAAAGCATGTAATAAGGCAGTTTTTTTTTACTCCCCCGCCTTCAATTTTTCCGGGTGAATTGTAAAAGACCTTTTTTTTCTATATAATAAAACCATTATGATTAGTCCTTTAGCTCAAGAATTAAATGATATTTTGTCTGGAACAGTTGTTGATGCTCTTCTTTCGGAACTTGGAAGAAGAATGTATTTCCCACGGGGAATCATTTCCCAGGGTGGTGAAGCTTCCCTTCATGCTGATAAAGCAAACGGAACTATCGGGATGACTGTTATAAACGGAACTCCTGCAGAGCTTCCAACCATTAAAGAAATTGTACCTGAACTTACACCTCGTGAAGTTGTTGCCTACGAAAAAACCGCTGGTAATCCTGAATTCCGTAAAGCATGGAAAGAGCAGATCATCAAAAAGAATCCTCTTCTTGAAGGGAAAGTAATCTCTACTCCTATCGTAGTACCAGGTCTTACAGCAGCAATTTCTTACGTTGCAGACCTTTTTGTAGATAAAGATAAACCTTTGCTCGCTCCAAACCCTTGCTGGGACAACTACGAGCTTATCTGTAAAGCTCGCCGTGCCGCTCCATTCCACACATTCACTTGTTTTGAAGACGGTAAATTGAGCATTGCTAACCTTGAAACAAAAATGTGGGGAGATGCAGAACGTTTTGGAAGCGTACGCGTTATTCTGAATTTCCCTCAGAATCCTTCAGGATACTCACCAACACATGCTGAAGTAAAAGAAATCTGCCGCATTGTAAAAGATATTGCTGAATCCGGCAAAAAAGTTCTGGTTTTAAGCGATGATGCTTACTTTGGACTTAACTACGAAGATGACATTGAATCTCAGAGTCTTTTTGCTTACCTTGCAGATATTCACGAAAATGTTCTTGCAATCAAAGCAGACGGTCCTACAAAAGAAGATTTTGCATGGGGACTCCGCTGTGGATTCATCACTTTTGCTTCAAAAGGTCTTAAAGAAAAAGAAATCGAAGCACTTCAGACAAAATTCATGGGTGTTATCCGCTCATCAGTTTCTTGTGCCTCAACACCAAGCCAGAGCCTTTTGATGCACGCTTTGAAAAATCCTGAACACGAAAAAGCTAAGCTGGAGCTTCGCAACATGCTTAAGGCCCGCTACAATATTGTTCGCAAGTTTGTTACAGAACACAGTTCAAGCGTTCTTACACCTCTTCCATTCAACTCTGGTTACTTCATGAGCTTCCATGTTGCAAAAATCAGTGCAGAAAGCCTGCGTCGTGCACTTCTTGAAAGCGAAGGTATTGGTGTAATCAGTATTGATGAACAGACTCTTCGTGTTGCCTTCTCAAGTATAGATGAAGACAAGCTTGAAATGGTTTACGACAGCATCTATAAAACTGCAGAACGCCTTGCAAATGCATAAGTCACGTTTTCTTCTGTTTCTGGTTCCGCTTTTCTTATTGAGCTGCGGTTCCAGAACAGTAAAAAGAACTATTATCTGGACAAACAATCCGGAATTTGCTCAGTACATTGAACTTTACAACAGTACAAGTTCAGAAAATGCAGCAGTTCTTGTATACAAAGAAAACCCGGCAGATTCTCTTCCACCTGCAAAAGACGAGCTTCCGCCAGACATTATTATTTCATCTTATCTTAATACAGAAAAACCTGATCAGTATTTCAAACCGCTGGATTACCTTTTTGATTACCAGCGTCTTTCTTCTTCAGACTTTTATGAAGATCTTCTGAATGTAGGTCACAAAAACAATCATCAATATCTGCTGCCGGTAAGCTTTAATCTTCCTCTTCTTATTTTTTCCGGGACAAATGAATCTCGTCTTCATGAACAGTACATGATGAGTCTTAAATCTTTTCAGGACACAGCAGTACTTTTTAATGAAACTACAAAATCCGGTGCCTTTTCTAAAATGGGCTTTACACCTTCTGCCTCAGAAGATTTTTCATATCTTGTTACAAAACTTATGGGGACTGACTTCCATGAGGAAAACGGTTCCATCATCTGGAATGAAAATAAACTTCAGGCATCAATTGATTATCTGAAAAACTGGACAAACAAAAGCAATGGTGGTCTTTCTACGGAAGAAGATTTTGCCTATAAATACCTTTTCATGCCATCTTACCGCCGTATTACTTCAGGACGAACTCTTTTTTCTTACACAACCAGTGATGACCTTTTTAAATATCTAAAAGATGATTCCTTAAATATCAGTTACCGTTGGATTATTGAAAATGGAAATATTCCCATTGAAGACTCTTACCTGATGATGGGAGTTTACAAAGGATGTCAGAATCAGGCAGGCGCAACAGATTTTATTACCTGGTTTTTGAACACCAATAATCAGCGCAACATTCTGGAAAGAAAGCTTAAATCAAATCTTGATACAGAAATGTTTGGAATTGCAGGTGGTTTTTCCGCAGTCCGTGAAGTAAATGAACGCATTCTCCCAATCTACTACAAACAGCTTTTAGGAAATCTTCCACCATCAAGTCTGCTTACAGTTCCTAAAAATCTTCCTGCAAAGTGGGAAAGCTACAAGAAAAACGTAATTCTTCCTTACATCAAGGAAAGCATCAAAAAAGATGAAGCTGTAGATATTCAAAACTACATTACTGAATGGGAAAAAGGAATTCTGAACTAGCCCACCTTATTTTCAAAAGGCTCTGTACGGAACAAATGTTGCTAATCAAAAAATCAAAAAAAAACAGACCTGCTCTACCAATAATAGCATAGGAGAAAAATTAAGATGAGTAAAAGTAAGTTTTATGACAAAATTGTTGTCGCAAAAGAAGAAAGAGAAGTTGAAGATGTTTATAACGAAGGAATATCTTTATATTTCTTGAAAGAAGATGGCGGAACTATTACACATCCTTATAAATGTGATGGAATGGTGGATTATAAAAACTTTTTGCGATTAATTATTGAATATAAATTTAATGAAGAGCTTCATAATCCAATTTCAAGAGCTAAAGTTTTAATTCAGGTTGTTTATTACTTAAAACAGTTTGAATTAAATGGTGATAGATTACCAAATGTTGTGATGGTAGGCGATAAAGACGAAGTTTTTGTTATGCATACTAATCCATTGTTGAAATACCTTGATGAAGAAACAAACTGGAATATTGCCCCAAGTAATGCACATGATAAAAACCCTGCATTGTTATTAAAAATATCTAAAGATACTGAAATAAATCCTTATGTTTATGACATAAATGAAACATTTTCTTTTAAAGAAGTTGCAGAAAAAATACTTGAAATTGCAACAAACATTGTTAGAAAAGTTCGTGTTACAGAACATAATATTTCAAAAATATTTGATGATTTTTCTAAACGAGTACTTAAAGATGTAAAAGATATTACTCCAAATGATTTGGTCGGTGTTTTTATCAATTCAATAATTGATAGGGATAATTGCTATCAGCATCCAAACAATCCTAATATATTGATTTGTTATAACAAGCAATATCAAATAAATGGAACTTACTATCAGACTTTCTTTAAGCATTTTGAAAAAGAGTATTCTCCAAAGGATAAAAATAAATTTACTGAAGTTTCTGACCGCTTAATTGAAGATGCTAAACGACGAAAAAGTGGAGAATTTTATACACCAACACTTTTTACAGATTATGCTCATAAAATGCTTTCTGAAGAATTGGGTGAGGACTGGAAAGAAAAATATGTTGTTTGGGATTGCTGTTGGGGAACTGGAAACTTAACACGAGATTATAGATTTAAAGAATTATATGCCAGCACTTTAGAGCAGGCGGAATTAGATTGCGGAACTAGGTATAATCCTGAAGCAACTAAATTTGTATTTGATTTTTTGAATGATGATATAAATTTTATGGGAACTTCTAGTGGAAAACTTCCAGAATCTTTATATAAAGCATTAGAAGAAAATAAACCTATCGTCTTTCTTATAAATCCGCCATACGCTACATCTTCTAGTAATATGGGAAAAGGAGATGAGCAAGGAAAAGGTTCTGGAGCTTGTGTAACATCTTTGTATAACACAATGGTAAAAGATAAAATGCAAGAAGCTTGTAAAAATCTTTTTTCACAATTTATGTACAGAATCTATTTACTAAAAAATGAATATAAATTGGATAATGTTGTCATTGGATTATTCTGTAAACCAATCTATATGAGTGGTACTTCATTTAAAGCATTTAGAGAAAAGTTTTTTGATGCCTTTCAATATAAATCTGGCATTCTTTTTAATGCATCTGCATTTGCTGATGTATCAGATAAATGGGGTATCAATTTTTCAGTTTGGAGAACTGGACTAACCCAGGATAAACATAACTTTGAACATGATCTGATTGAAGAATCTGATGGAGAGATAAAAGTTATAGGTAAAAAGATTTTATATAATACAGATGGTGATTTTACGGCAAAAGATTGGATAAAAGAACCTTTGAAAAATATAACTACACCAAAGGTGAAAATGCCAACTATGACAACTGGTATAAATGCAAAAGTCGGAAATAATACCAATACCACAATTTTTGAAAATGCTTTGGGTTGTTATTTAAACGTTGGAAACGATGTTTACAATAGTGCTTTAAAAGTTGCTTTATTTACAAGTTGTGATAGTAGTAATGCTAATGGTATATCAGTTATGCCAGAAAATTTTGATAGAATTGTAGCTATTTATTCTGCAAGAAGATTAGTAAAAGGAACTTGGATAAATGACAAAGATACATTTTTGATACCAAATGTTTCTCATCCAAAATACGAAGAATACATAAATGATAGCATTGTATATTCTTTATTCCAGTCTGCTTCAAATCAATCTTCATTAAGAAATCTAGTATATGAAAATAAATCCTGGAATATAAAAAATGAGTTTTTCTTTATGTCGAAACAAGAAATAATGGATTTAGCAGATAAACATGGTTACGATTTTACATATAATGATGCCAGAGTTTCAGAAGATAGATATGTTTATAAAAGACTTCAAAGTGTGAATTTATCACAAGAAGCAAAGGCTGTATTAGATAAGGCCAGAGAATTGACAATTAAAACTTTTGAATATCGAGAAATGTTTAATCAGCAATATCCTGAATATCAAATTATGAACTGGGATTGTGGATGGTATCAAATAAAAGGATTATTGAAAGAATATTTTGCTGATGATTTAGTAGAGTTTGGAGAGTTATTTAAGAAATTAAGTGATAAAATGCGACCTTGTGTTTATGAGTTGGGTTTTTTGAAATAGTCGAAAAAACAAATATACTTTGTGGGGCTGTCCAATAAGTTTGCATTACGGTGGTTGAGTTTACGGTCCCTGAGCCTGTCGAAGGGTCGAAGCCACCACATTTAGTGTAGCAGTCATTTCGACAAGCTCAATGAGCGCTACAGTCATTACTTTTGAACTAGCCCACCTTTTTTTCAAAAAAGCCAGCCCTCAAGAACACGAAGCTGTCCTTCAAGATCTTTGTGGATTGAAAGATTTTTAAAGCCCTTCTCCATTGCATAATCACGGGCCTTTTCAATATTGTATTCGCCTAGTTCCATCAGAAAAACTCCACCAGGAATGAGATGGGACAAAATCTGATCAATAAGACGTTTTGGAAGAGCAAGTCCGTCAGTGGAAGTGTGAGTAACATCTCCATCCAGAGCCAAAAGAGGTTCATTTCTTCCGTCTTTTAAAAGCTCTTCTGCAAGAAGTCGTGGAACGTATGGAGGATTAGAAAGAATCATGTGGAAATTTCCAAGTCCTTCCAAAAGATCTCCCTTGTGAAAAGTAATTTTATCAAAAAGATTTTGATCCTTAACAAGAGCTTCAGCGTTCTTTTTTGCAATATCTAAGGCCAAAGGTGAAATATCAGTCATTATAAGCTGGTCAAAATTATCACCCCTTTCTAAAATAACGGAAACACCGATACATCCACTTCCTGTACAAACATCAGCAGCAGAAATTTTTTCCATTGAAAATTTTTCTTTTAAAATTGCAATAGAACGTTCTACAAGAATCTCTGTATCGGGTTTTGGAATAAGAACATTTTCATCAACGTAAAAAGTGCGAGCGTAAAAATCCTTTTTGTGAAGAATGTATGCTACAGGAAGACCTTTATTGCGCATTTGGCAATATTTTAGAAAAGTGTTTTCCTGAGAATCATTAAGTTCAGTTCTTTCATTTAATAGAAGAGCTGTCTTTGAAAAACCTGTAATTTCTTCCAGGAAACAGGAAATATCTAGGGCTGCTGAAGGAGAATCTAAATGAATCTTTTTAGCTTCACGAATGGTCACTTTCAGCACCTTTTACTGAAGGTTCACTTTTTCGATAATCTGACGCAGTTCTTCCAAATTACGAATTGGTGCTCTTCCTGTAACACTTGGACGGAATGTAAGGGAAAGACTTTCACTCATCTTAGGCATTTCGCCTACTGTATGACGGCAGAATTCTTTTTGAATGGAAGGATCATCCCGGGCAATCAGTACAATAGCTCCTTCATCTTCACAGATTTCGTCTTTTTGCTGAAGGGCTGCAGCATAGGCCTTTGAAGTAGATTTATCAGCAAAAACCCGATATTTCATAAAGAGTTCTTTTGCGGCATTATCAATATCGCTGTTTGTAATATGAGAAGGATAAACAAAGTTTCCCATAAGCATGCCGTTTCCTGTAAACAGCTCTTCCAGGCGTTCAAGATTTGATGGATCACTTGGATCATTGTTCAGACGCTTGTTTATTTCAACAAAGGAGTCCATCATAATCGTATTTCCAGCAGTATCTGTTGTAAGCCCACTTGTTGAAGGAAGAATGAATCCGTTTAATGGCAGTGCAAATTTCCAGCTATAAAGACCGGCCACCAGATTTGAATAATTTCCAGGACTCAAGGCATAGAAAATATCTCCGTGAACCTTGTTCTTGATTTTTGAAAATGCATATGGATAGAAAAAAACGTGAGGCAAAAGACGACCGATGTTTGCAGTATTTGCCACAGTAAGATGGTTTTCTTTAACAAAAGTCTTATCAGCAAAAATCTCACGAATCATATTCTTGCAGTCTTTTTCATTTCCGGCAACTTCAACAGGATAGATGTTTCCACCATTCCAGATATAATCTTCATCAGAAAGACCTCGTACATCACCTTCCCTGTAAACTAGAACAGCTTTAATATGTTTCTTACCTTTGAGTGCCTTTGCAAGAGCAGCTCCCAGTTCTCCGTGGGTAAAATCCAGAAAAACAGCATTTCCACCATTAAAAGCAAGAATTGTTTCAATACAGGCGCAGATATAAGAAACGCCAAAATCACGGTGACAGCCTGTCCATCCGTGGTAAAGCTCCATCACAAAAAGCCCATCATCAAGCTGTTTTACCACAGGAGAAAACGGGAATGCCGTAGTTGCAATTTTTTCACAGATAATTGGAGAAAACTCTTCATTAAGGAAAGCTGATGTCATTGTACCAGCAATACTTGTAAATGTAGTACGTTCGTCACAGTATAAAGTCCAGCGTCTAAGATCCAGAATTTCAGAAGGAACATAAAGACCGCCATCATCAGGCATACAATTCAGAACAGCCTGCGCATAAGGAATATTAATTTCTTTATTTCTTGTACTTGTAAGTTTCATTTATTTCCCACCCGTATTTATTAATCAAATTTATTCTATTCTTCAAGACCCGGTATTTTTTCCCTCAATACTTCCAAAAAATCACTTCCTTTAACACCTTCTTTTAGAACACCAAACATGCAGTTTTCTCCGGCAACTGTTCCAAGAATATCGTCTAATCCCAGATTATCAATGGCGTTGCAGACAGTATTTGCATGGCCAGGAAGGGTCTTAATAACCACCATATTTCCAGAAAAATCTATGCTAATATAACCACGCAGAAAATCCTGGACGTAGATTTTTTCACTTTCCATTCCTTCATCAGAAGTGTTTACCGCGTAGATATAACCGCCAGTTCCATCAGAAATCTTTCCCACCTTCAAAAGTTTAAGATCCCGGGAAAGAGTTGCCTGAGTTACATCAAAGCCTTCTTTTTGAAGATGCAGAAGAAGTGCATCCTGACTTTCAATGCGTTCTGCTTTTATAAGCTTCTTTATAGTCTTTAGTCGGTCGTTCTTATCTTTCATGCAGGTCTCTAATTCATTGGAGGCACATCTTGTGGAGCAACAGGTTCAGGATCTGCAAAGGTAGTTCCACCTTCTGCATACTGAATAACCGGATCCACCAGTTTTCCATCTTTGGTTTTGATTTTTCCGTCTTTTGTTTCATCCGGATGCTTTCCGATTGGAGCATTAGACAGAAGCAGTTTTAAGCGGTTCAACTGGTTTACTTCACTTGAACCCGGATCGTAATCAATGGCTGAAATATTGGCATTTGGGAAACGACGTCGAAGCTCCTTAATCATCCCCTTACCTGTTACATGGTTTGGAAGACAGGCAAAAGGCTGTACACAAGCAATACTTGGAGCTCCCTCATGAATAAGTTCAACCATTTCAGCTGTAAGGAACCATCCTTCACCAGTAATATTTCCAAGCTGAACAATATCATCAACACCTTTCATAAGATCATAAATACTTGAAGGAGCTTCAAATCGGTTTGACTTTGAAAGGTATTTTTTCATCTTGTTGCGGTACAATTCCAGGAACCATACCAGAAGCTTTGCATTCCGTTCAGTTTTTTTAGGGAAGGCAAGTTCTTCGTGGCGGAAAATACCAGTAGAGAAGGAGTAGAAAAAGAAATCTGCCAGATCCGGCATTACACATTCAGCGCCTTCTCTTTCAATTACATTTACAATGTCGTTATTTGCAGTAGGATGGAATTTTACAAGGATTTCACCTACAACACCAACTCTTGGTTTTTTGATTGGACGTAGTTCAAGATTGTCAAAGTCCCGGACAATATTCTTGAGAAGCTTGTGGTACTTATAAATGGAAAGTGAACCAGCCTGCTTTTCGGCAATTGTTGTCCATTTTTCATAAAGTGCATTGGCAGAACCAGGAACCATTTCGTAAGGACGAACCCGGTAAAGACAGCGCATAAGTACGTCACCAATCATAATGGCTTTAAGAAGACGATGAAGTAATGGCAAGGTAATCTTGAAACCTGGATTCTTTTCAAATCCCTGAGCGGAAAGAGAAAGAACAGGAATATGAGACCAGCCGGCATCAGCAAGAGCACGTCTAATAAATCCAATGTAGTTTGTTGCACGACAACCACCACCAGTCTGTGTAATAATAAGACTTACGTGATTAAGGTCATATTTTCCACTTTCAAGAGCAGCAATCATCTGTCCTGCTACCAGAATTGAAGGATAACATGCATCGTTATTTACATATTTAAGTCCAGTATCAACAGCTTTTGGATCAACTGAATCAAGAACTACAAAACGGTATCCAGAACCTTCAAAGGCTTTCTGCAGAATACGGAAGTGAATAGGCGACATCTGAGGGCCAATGATGGTATGGGTATATTTCATTTCTTTTGTGAAGACCTGTCGTTTGTAGGCAGAAGATTTCATTTCCAACTTACGTTTGTTACGACGTCTTTCTTTAACAGCAGCTATAAGAGATCGAATACGAATGCGGACTGCACCAAGGTTTGAACCTTCATCAATTTTAATAAGAGTGTACATGCGGCCCTTAGAACGAAGGATTTCATCAACCTGATCAGCTGTAACTGCATCAAGACCACAACCAAAAGAAGTAAGCTGAACCAGTTCAAGGCTAGGCATTTCACTTACAAAGCTTGCGGCACGGTAAAGGCGGTTATGATAAGTCCACTGGTCTATGATACGTAAAGGTCGTTCAATTGCACCAAGATGAGCTACTGAATCTTCAGTAAATACTGCCATGCCAAGACCGTTAATCATTTCTGGAATACCGTGGTTAATCTCTGGATCAAGATGATAAGGACGACCAGACAGAACAATACCTGAACCGCTTGAACGAATCATCTTTTCAAGTGCTTCTTCACCGGCTTTCTGAACATCTTCCTTGAATCTTTCCTGTTCTGCCCAGGCTTTATCCACAGCTTCTGTAATCATAATCTGAGTGAGCATTGGGAAATGAGGATGAAGCTCTTCGTAAAGTCGTTCTGCCAGACGCATTTTGTCATAAATTGGCAGGAACGGATCCATGTAAAGAATATTTTTATCCTGTCGAAGTGCTTCAACGTTGTTACGCAGAACTTCAGGATAACTAGTTACGATAGGACAGTTGTAGTGGTTTCCGGCCCCGTCGTCTTCCTGTTTTTCATAAGGTGCACAAGGATAGAAAATAAAACTAACACCTCGCTGGAGAAGACTTTCCACATGACCATGGCTGATTTTTCCAGGGTAACATACGGATTCGGAAGGAATTGTTTCAAGACCTTTCTCGTAAACTGAACGGCTTGATCTTTGAGAAAGAATAACACGGAAACCCAATTCGTTAAAGAAGGTAAACCACAGAGGATAGTTTTCATACATGTTCAAAACACGAGGAATACCTACATCTCCAAGAGGAGCATCTTCTGGACGGCGCGGAGCATAATTGAACAAACGCTTGTATTTCCATTCAAAAAGATTAGGCATTGGTTCATCCTGTTCCTCAAGAATAGTATCCCGTTTATTTGAAGCATCTACTACAACATCACCTACTTCAGCACCTTTTTCACAGCGGTTTCCAGTAACAAAAGATCGTTTTGAACCACCTGATGTAAAGGTATTAATTGTAAGCTGGCAATTATTCTGACATTTTCCACAGCGTTTAAGTTCAAGATCAACTTTAAGATTATTCAATTCTTCCAAAGTTGCAATATTCGATCTTACATCATGGAAAGTATCTTCAGGTTCACCTGGTTTTGGTGCAGTAAGATCACGCCACTGGTCATAAGCAATAAGTGCAGAACCGTAAGCACCCATAAGACCAGCTACATCAGGACGGAAAACATTTACACCTGCAATTTTTTCAAAAGCACGAAGAACAGCATCATTAAAGAAGGTTCCACCCTGCACTACTACTTTTTCACCAATATCACTGGCCTTACGCAGCTTAATTACCTTGAAAAGAGCATTTTTTATTACTGAATATGAAAGACCAGCTGAAATATCGGCAACAGAAGCACCTTCTTTTTGAGCCTGTTTAACCCGGGAATTCATAAAAACAGTACAACGGCTTCCAAGATCAACAGGTTTTTCGGCACGGAGAGCAATCTTACTGAATTCCTTTACATCCATTCCCATTGTTCGGGCAAAATTATCAAGGAAAGATCCACATCCGGAAGAACAGGCTTCATTCAACTGAATTGAAACAATAGCTCCATCTTTCATACGAAGACATTTCATGTCCTGACCGCCAATATCCAAAAGGAATTCAACACCAGGAACGAAGAAATCGGCTGCACGGTAATGTGTAATTGTTTCAACTTCACCTGCATCAACACCAAAGGCAGCCTGGAAAAGTGCTTCTCCATAACCAGTGCTTACTGCACGGCCAATATATACATCTTTTGGAAGAATAGCATACAAGTCTTTTAAAACCTTAGTTGCAAGTTCAACAGGATTACCGGCATTTGCAGCATAGAAATTCCACAAGATGCGGCCTTCAGTATCAACAAGAACAGCCTTTGTTGTGGTAGAACCGGCATCCATACCAAGGAAAACAGGTCCTTTTGTAGAAGCAAGATCACCACGTAAAGCTTTCTGTGCTTCATGGCGGTTTCTGAATTCTTCAAGCTCTGTGTCATTTTTAAACAAAGGTTCAAGACGCTGTACTTCAGAAAGCTCAGCACCTACAAGATTTTTAAGACTGTCTCTAAATTCGCGAATTGTAGGAAAATTGAATTCGTTGTTTTCTTGATGGAACTGAACCGGAGTAAGTTCACCTTCCTTTTTTTCAACAGGAGTGAACCTGGCGTTTTCTTTCCATTCAATTTTTCGTTCGGCAGAATAAGCACATCCTAAAGCAACAAAAACTTCTGAGTTATCTGGAACAATAATTTCGTCATCTTTTAGTTTAAGTGTCTGAATGAATCGTTCACGGAGCTGATCCAAAAAGTGGAGCGGACCACCCAAAAATGCAACGTGTCCACGAATTGGTTTTCCACATGCAAGACCGGAAATTGTCTGGCTTACAACTGCCTGGAAAATGGAAGCAGCAATATCTTCACGGCGGGCACCTTCATTAATAAGAGGCTGTACGTCAGTTTTTGCAAATACACCACAGCGGGCAGCAATTGGATAGATATGTTCGGTGTTACGTGCAAGTACATTCAATCCAGAAGCATCAGTTTCCAAAAGAGCAGCCATCTGATCAATAAATGCACCAGTTCCACCGGCACAAGTACCGTTCATACGCTGTTCAACACCGCCTTTAAAATATGTAATTTTGGCGTCTTCACCACCAAGTTCTATCACTACATCAGTTTGTGGAATAACTTTTTTTACAGCAGTAGTAGCGGCAATTACTTCCTGAATAAATGGAATGTTGAGCCACTGAGAAACAGAGAGACCACCTGATCCTGTAACCTTTACACTGATTTTTCTCTCGTCTCCACCTTCGATTTCTTTTTCAAGCTTATCAAAAGCGGTTGTAACTACATTTATAATTGTGCTACGGATGTCGGCACGGTGACGCTGATAATCACTGTAGAGAAGATTATCATTATCATCAAGAATTGCAACTTTAACAGTTGTAGAACCAACATCAATACCAACACGAATTGGCAAAAGTTCTGTAAATTGATCCATGGTATATATTATAGAAGAAAAGATTAAAATGGGCAATAAAACCAGAATTATTGGTGATATTGCAAAAAAATCCATACAAGACTAATATCTTCTATTATGAAAACAAAAACACAGTTTAAGGGAGTTGTACTTTTACTCCTTACAGCAATCATTTGGGGCTCTTCTTTTCTAGCTCAGACAATCGGTAGTGAAAATGTTCCAGGTTTTGCCTTTATGGGAATACGAACATTGATTGGCGCTCTTTTCCTTCTTCCATTTATTATTATAAAGGACAAAGCGGCTTCAAAAAAGATGACTGACGAAGAAAAGCAGCAGAAAAAAATTGCAGATAAAAAAGTATTAAAATACGGAATGATAATCGGTGTTTTTCTTTGTATTGCAACAGATTTTCAGCAGTTTGCATTCTACCAGCCAGGAGCTTCAACAGGAAAGATTGCATTCATTACTGCCATGTACATGTTCTTTGTTCCAATGATCGGGTTAATTCTTTTCAAAAAACGGGTTTCCCTTATAACCTGGTTATGTGTAACAATTGGATTTGTAGGATTGTATTTCCTCTGTTTTAAAACACCTGAAATTACAGCCATTAATTTTGGTGATGTACTTTCCTTAATCTGCGCACTTTTCTTTGCATTCCAGATTTTGTTTATAGAAAAATTTGCACCTGAATGTGACGGAATCAAACTTTCTTGCATTCAGTTTTTTACTGCCGGTACAATCTCTACAATTTTAATGTTTATCTTTGAACGTCCTGATTTTGCTGATATTAAAGCAGGTCTTCTTCCTATCCTTTACTCTGGTATTATGAGCTGCGGTTTTGCATACACTATGCAGGTAATTGGACAGAAATACTGCGAAGCTACAATTGCATCTCTATTAATGTGCATGGAATCTGTATTTGCTACTTTATTTGCAGCACTTTTCCTTCACGAATCCCTTTCAGGACGGGAAATTGCCGGTTGTATAATCATGTTTACAGCCATCGTTATTTCCCAGTTTACAACAGCTCCTAAAAAAAATTAGTAACCGCCTAAAAACGGCGAAGTCAAGGCTTTAAGCGTTAGCGTGCCTTGACTTCGACGTATTACAAAATATTTTTGTTAGTCTTGATATTAGTACATTCCACCCATATCTGGAGCAGCTGGAGCTGCTACTGGAGGAGTTGGAATATCTGTAATTGCACATTCTGTTGTAAGGAGTGTAGCTGCAACAGATGCGGCATTTTTAAGTGCTGAACATGTTACTTTGGCTGGGTCAATAATTCCGGCTTCTACCATGTTACACCATTTTCCAGCTCTTGCATCGTAACCAATTCCCTTCTTTTCATTCTTGGCACGTTCGGCAATAACTGCACCATCAAGACCGGCATTTTCTGCAATCTGGCGGATTGGTTCTTCCAAAGCGCGGCGAACAATCTTGAATCCAACTTTTTCATCTTCAGAAAGATCTTCTGGGATTGTTTCAAGAACCTTTGAAGCTTCAAGAAGAGCAAGTCCACCACCAGAAACAATACCTTCTTCCAAAGCGGCACGGGTTGCAGCGATTGTATCTTCAACACGGAACTTCATTTCTTTCATTTCAGTTTCTGTATTGGCACCTACGCTGATAACGGCAACTCCACCTGAAAGCTTTGCAAGTCGTTTCTGAAGCTGTTCTTTATCGTAAGATGAAGTAGATTTTTCAATCTGAGTTTTGATTTCTTCAACACGGGCTTTGATGTTTTTGGCATCCCCTGCTCCACCAACGATTGTTGTATTATCCTTGCCAATTTTAATGGATTTGGCCATACCAAGATAATCAACAGTGGCACTTTCAAGCTTAAGTCCAACTTCTTCCGAAATAACCTGTCCACCTGTGAGGATTGCAATATCCTGAAGCATATCCTTTCGTCGGTCACCAAATCCTGGAGCTTTAACTGCACAGCATTTGATTGTTCCGCGGATTGTGTTCAATACCAAGGTTGTAAGAGCTTCACCATCAACATCTTCTGCAATAATAACAAGAGGGCGTCCTTCATTTGCAACCGGTTCAAGGATTGGAAGAAGATCTTTCATTGTAGAGATTTTTTTATCATAAATAAGAACGTAAGCATCGTTGAAAGAAGCTTCCATGCGTTCACGGTCTGTTACAAAGTAAGATGAAATATAACCGCGGTCAAACTGCATACCTTCAACAGTATCAACAGTCATTTCCATATTTTTTGATTCTTCAACTGTGATTACACCATCTTTGCCAACTTTTTCAATGGCATCGGCAAGCATTTTACCGATTTCAGGATCGTTATTTGCTGAAATTGTAGCAATATTTGTAATATCGTCGGCATTTTTTACAGGCTTTGAATTTTTCTTGATTTCATCAACTGCAAGCTTTACAGCTTTGTCCATTCCCCGTTTTACTTCGATTGGAGTCATACCTGCAGATACAGCTTTAAGTCCTTCGCGAACCAGAGCGTATGAAAGAACTGTAGCTGTTGTTGTACCGTCACCAGCATCATCATTTGTTTTTGCAGCTACTTCACGTACAAACTGAGCTCCCATATTTTCAAAAGGATCTTCAAGTTCAATTTCTTTAGCTACAGAAACACCATCTTTTGTGATTACAGGGGAACCATATTTTTTATCCATCATAACCATTCGGCCACAAGGACCCAAAGTTGTTTTTACAGCTTTAGAAATCTGTTCAACACCTGAAAGCAGTTTTTTTCTTGCATCTTCATTAAAAAGCAGTTGTTTTGCCATTTTATTTTACCTCTATTTGCAGGGCAATCGCCCGTGATTTACTTATTCTAAATTTACTGAAATTTCTGTTCAAAGGAAAGAAAAAAATATTTTTTATTGAATCTAATTGCTTTATTACAGGCGTACTATAACGTCGGCTACAGTCCGGGCTTCTTCTTCATCATGGGTTACCATTATTCCAGTCCAGCCCAAGGTTTTGTGCCATTCCTTAATCTGTGCAGCCAGTTTTTTTCTAAGATCGGCATCCAGGGCAGAAAGGGGCTCATCAAGAAGAACCAGTTTAGGATTGGTGATTAAAGTTCGAGCCAGTGCAACACGCTGTTTTTCACCACCGGAAAGATTTTGAATACGTCGTTTTCCAAATCCAGCAAGATTAAATTTTTCAAGATATTCTGAAGCTGCTTTACGGGCAACACTTTTTTTCATTCCGGAAGAAATCAGGCCGTAAGCTACATTATCTTCCACATTCAGATGATCAAAAAGAGCACCGTTCTGAAAAACCATTCCCACTTCCCTCTTTGAAGGAGAAAGATTTTGAATCTCTTTTCCGTCCAAAACAATAAGTGCATCACTTGAATCTGGAGCTTCAAGACCAGAAATCATTTTTAATATAGTAGATTTACCGCTGCCACTTGCACCAAGTAAACAGACAAGCTGACCTTTTTCACAGGAAAGAGAAAAGTCTATATGTGTCATAGGATAGTTTTTTTTCAGATTTTCAATTCTTAAAAACATAAAATCTCCCATAGATGATTAATGAGTATGCCTTATTTTCTTTAAACCACTTAAACCAAATACAGTACAGCATAAGATTCCAAGCACTGTAGCACAGGCACAGGCCTGATTAAAGCGGTAGGCACCAGCCAGTCGGTAGGTGTACAAGGACAAGGTATCAAAATTTCTTACGCTGAGCATAAGTGGCAAAGTAGTATCGCCGCAGGAAAGTGCAAAACAATAACAGAAAGCACTAAAAAGTGACTGAAGGCACAATGGAAGCATGATTCTGAAAATTACTTCAAGACGACCTGATCCAAGAAGAAGCCCAGCATTTATTACATCAGTGGAAATGGAATCTACACGACTTTGAATCTGGCGGTATGCAACAGGCCAATAAATTGCAGTCTGCATTATTACAAGAATAACTGGACTGGAGCTTCTGAAAATTGAAATAACGCCCCATCCTAAAACCACTGAGCTGACTGCCATGGAAAGAAGAGGCAGACTCTGACTAAGGACATTTTTTTTAGGAAAAGCAACAGAATATGAAAAACCAAGGACAGTGCACAAAAATCCAGTCCAAGGTGCCATTTTCAGAGTATTTTTAAGGGCAAAAATAAAGTTTTTATTTGTAAAAAGTGCCGTATAATGGGAAAAACTCCATACAAAACCAGTTCCTTGTTTTTTCATAAAACCGTAAAGGATTATTCCAATAAGCGGCAGCACAAAAAAAGTGATTGTAAGGAGCATGAAAATAATAAATACCAGCAATTCAAGAAAACGGCAGAAATTATTTTGATAAGGTGCCTTAGAAATTCCTGGAAAAAGACTTCGTTTTTCTACCGCGTCAATTATTCGGCTGGAATTTCTTTGCAGAATTAAACTATACAGAAAAACCACAAGAAGAGCAGTAAAGGTTTCGGTAATTGCAAATCCTGTTGCCGCTCCTGTATCAAGAGTATTCCGCACTGCACGGAAAATTTCCACTTCAAGGGTAGAAGTGCCTGGAGGCGAAAACAAAAGAACGATCATAAAACTGAAAAAGCAGAATAAGAAAACCGGAATACAGGCTGTAGCCATTGCAGGCAAAAGAATAGGAAGCGTTACTGTAAAAAATACACGTCCGGAACCTGCACCAAGCAGACGAGCTGCATTTTCTTTTTGTATATCCAGGTTTTTCCAGGCTCGGCTTACAATGGAAAGAACCAGAGGAAAATTATAAAAACCCTGGCAAATAATAATTCCAATTTCTGAATACAAAAAACGGATTGGAGAGCGGTTAAGGTCAAAGGCGGTTTTAATCATCTGATTGAAATAACCGTTCATTCCAAAAAAACTTACGTAACCTAGAGCAGTGATAAGAGGCGGAATACACAAAGGAACTGCCGAAAAGCTCAAAAGAATCTGCCGGCAAAAAAAAGTTCGTGTTCCGCAAAAAAAGGCCCCCACTACTCCCATTACAAATGCAACAAAAGTAGACAAAAGGGCTGTTTTTAACGTAAAGAAAGTTACTTTTAATATGTAAGAAAAAGATGCTGTAGAACTCCCCAGATGTGTGAGGTTACCCAAAATGACACGGCACAAAGGGGCAAGAAAAGCAAGAACAACAATAACTCCTGCTGCAACGCTTAAAACCGCTGTAATGAGGCGAAATAATTGTCCTGCTTTTCTTCTGTTCATTCTATCTGTTCAAAATGTCCATCACTACATTTACGGCTTTTTCTACTTTTTCAGCATCAGCGTAAATTGTTTTTGAAGGAACTTTACAAATTTCGTAACAAGATGGAAGAACTACATCTTTATTTACAGGGAACATCCACTGGCCGATTGGAAGAAGCTCCTGAGCTTCTGTAGAAACAAGGAAGTCAAGGAACATTTTTGCTGCAGCGGCATTCTTTGCACCTTTCAAAAGACCAGCTCCTTCTACCTGCATTACATGACCTTCATCAAAAAGTACTGCCTGGAAACGATCTGTATCATCATATTCAACATGATAGGCAGGACTTGTAACATAACTGATTGCCATTGGAGATTCACCATTTGTAAACATACCGTAACCTGAACTCCAGCTTGGGCTCATTGTAAGAATTGAAGGTTTAAGTGCTTCCCAGAATTTTGGATAATCATCACCAAAAACAGCAACTGTCCAGGAAAGAAATCCAAGGCCTGGTGTTGAAGTTCGTGGATCCATTGTAATGAAAGCAGCTTCATATTCAGGCTTTGTAAGATCTGAAAGACTTGCTGGTGCTTTATACGATGAAAGTGTATCAAAAATTACGGCAAAATGACTGTAATCGTATGGAGTAAGAAGATTTGCTGTTTTTGGATTCAATGCTTTTACAAAGTCAGATGAAACACATTTTTCAAGATTTGCGGCTTTGTAAGAAACCAGTACATCTTCTTTTGCAGCGCGGAGAGCCAGATTGTTGTCCAAACCAAGAAGGATATCGGCCTGTGGAGCAGCTTTTTCTGAAACTGCACGTGAAAGGATAGCTACACCGTCTTCACAGTCAATGTAATTTACGTGAATACCTGTTTTTGCTTCAAAAGCCTGAGCAATGGCAGGACCAGCTCCCCATTCACCGCTGAATGAGTCGTATGTGTAGATGTTTACTTCTTTGGTAAGAGTTTCTTTTTTTGAACATGAAACAAAAGCCAAAGAGCCAAAAATAAGAGAAGTTAATACAAAAAGGACGTGATTTTTCTTCATGCCTTCCTCCGCCGGTATTGTCCGGATCAGGTTGGAACATCATGCGATGTTCTGCGGGTATAATCTCAGCCGATTTATACGGCACCCCGGTCATTGAAAATATTATATAAAAAAATTGATTTTAAATCAAAGTGGGGCTAAAGAAACCCTGCAACATTTGCGTTAAGCCGAGCAATGCGAGGTAGCAAAGGTTGGAATGACCTAAAGACAATGTTCAAGGGAAGTACATTACACCGGGTTTTACATGCTCTAAATGCCTGCAACATTTGCGTTAAGCCGAGCAATGCGAGGTAGCAAA
>JAEDJA010000016.1 GCA_016296575.1 Treponema sp. | reverse complement strand
TTACTGGAAAAGTTTTTCTTAGCCGAAAGCTCAAACATTTTTCCTTGTATGCCGCATAATTGCCTTTCAAACTGAGAAAGAGAATGTAATTTGTTATTTGATGAGTTCATCAAAATATTTTCCCTCCCGTCTGTGTTCACGACAAATTTTATTTGCAAGAGAAATTCCGAGCTGCCGGTTTTCTTCACTTCGAGAAATCAATTCTTTTCTTTGTTCAGAAGAAAGCTGATATTTATTTATTACGGAAATTGCATCACAAGCTTTTTGAGTTTTCGCAACATATTGAATGCCAAGCTTTAATGCAGAAAGACTTTCAACAAGAGCAATATCAGTGATTTCTCCATCAAAAAAACGATCTAGCACAACAAACATTCTGTCATTGGCTATATATCCTTTGCATATATCGATTCCATTACAATAAGCTGAGTATTTTTCATATAGTTCTGGAGTTAACTCTTTTGTAAGTCGGCCTCTGTTAAATGCAACGAATAGAGCCCAATCTATATTTAATGGAATATCTTTTATAATCAGATTTTCTGTGTTAAGTTCTAGTTCATACATTGTTGCATTTTCATAGTTACAGATTAATGTCATGGGCTGTTCTTTTTCGGTACCCATATAGAAACCCTTGCCAAAATCACAAAATTCTCTGCTTATTGGCTGAATAGTACCATTAATTCCATTTTTAGAACCATGAAAAAGCCTAATCAATTATAACATCCTCTACAATAAATAATAAATTACAGATTTTCTGATGTCAAGAATGTATGCTTTCTTCGTGCAGGCGATTCTTTATGTTTTGAACTGCCTTAGCAGATTCTTCATCTAAGATTTTTTCGATTTTTGAAATGTCGCTGTCATCAAGTGATTTTTCTTCCGGGCTGTAAAAAAGGGCAGTCCCTTCTTTTTATTAAGACTCAATGAATTTTTTTTCGTAGAAACGGTCTCTGTATTCTTTGGGGGTTAGACCTGTGTGTTTTTTGAAAATTGCAATGAAATATGAATGTGAACTGAAGTTCAGTTTGTTTGAAATTTCAGAAAAGCTTTCATCGCTGAAGGCAAGAAGGCTCTTGGCTGTCTCTACACGTTTTTTTTGTATGTAAGAAGAAATTGATGTGCCTGTAACGCGTTTGAAAACAGAGGAAAGGTAACTTGGATTTGTTGCAGCATAATCAGCTATGTCTTCAAGGGAAATCGGCTGGTAAACGTGATCAGAAATAAAGTCTATTGCTGATCTTACAGATTTTGGATATTCACTTTTCTTGTTAATACCCTTCATGCGTCGTGTAAAATCCAGTGCAACTTCTTTATGAAGCTGATTGAGTTCTTCTTCCGAATTCAGTACATCGAGTTTTCGTATATATAAATCACTTAAAGTGTAGGCAGTTTCAGAATTCATCCCGCCTTCAATACAGAAACGTGTAATCAGTGCAACTGTAATGACAAGATGATATTGAAGATTTCGGATAGGCTTGGAAGAAAGAACACCCATTCCTTCAGAGGTGAATGGCTTCATTACCTTCATTAATAATTCTTCATCTCCTGACTGAACCGCAGAATAAAAAACCATTTCATCACTGTAAGCCATGTGATATTTGTCATTTTCACTTTGATCAAAAAGAGCAGAAAGAAGTTCTTTTGTAGTATTCATGGCAAAAAGTATAGCAAAATGAAAAAAAAATATCAAAAGAATTTTACATAAATTGGAGATTTTTAATATAAAAAAATGTTATCTGGTGAAAAATTTTGATATTTTTAATAAAATGAAAAATCTGTAAACTGTAAGTCTGGTTTTGTTTTTCGATAGAAGGGCACGAGGGATGGGCAGAATTGAACAAAGAAGTTTTTTTATCTATAATTAAATCATGAAGCTAGAATCACTTTTTGAAATTAAAGAAAACAAACTTTTTAAAATATCTGATGGCACTGAAGTAAATTGTTCAAAGCTTTTTGTTTACGAGGCTGATCAGAAAAATATTGAGATTGATGAAGATATTTACAATGAAGAATTTCTGGCTGATCTTCGTGAAAAGCTTAAGGGGCTTGATGAAGAAGGAAAGTTTGCTCTTATAAAAATAAAAAGTGATGCAGTTCTTGATTCTGAAGATAAAATCGAATCTTATATCAATACCTTTAACCATACGGCACGAAGAATAAAAGATTGTGTCAGTGTTACAGGATTTCTCCTTTCTGAAAATATTCTCGCCTGTGGAAAAGGGGCAGTGGAAGAATTTATTGAAGTTCTGGCAAAAAAACATGCACAGTACGTTTATTTTGCATCAAAAGAACTTTGCGAAAAATACAATCTTCTTGAACTACCACTGGTTCATATCTAGTATAATTTAGAATTTAATGCTTTGTTTTGTTAAGTTATCGTAAAGAATGTGTAGAAAGCGTAAACTTTGCAAAGGTTTTCAGTAATTTTCCATTTATTGTCACTTAATGTACTTGAATTCATTTCTTTTTTATGTCATTATAAACCCATTAGAAAAAGTCCTTGAATATTTTATCTAGGGGATTAAATTGATCGACAACAAAAACGGAAACAGCAGATTTTTTCTGTCATGCCTGCTTTCTTTGTTTTTCACTGCTTTAATTTTTGGCAGTTCTTTTTACGTATATAAGTCATTTCCAGTTCCGGAAGAAGAAATTCCAGCAGAAATAGAAGAAGAGGTAGAAGAGGAAGAAGAAGTTCTTTTTTATGAAGATGATCAGATTCCAGAATTTGCATCTTACTTAAAAGAAGTATCGCTTGTAAAAGATTCTTCCAGTGACAGAGGTCTTTACCTTTATCGTCAGCAGACTTCAAAAGCAGCTGTTGAATGGTTTTATTCGCATGTTACAGGAAACCGTGAAGTATCTGACAGCATTCTTATTGAAGCTGAGAAAAATGATATTCCTTTAAGCCTTGCTTTTTCTCTTGCTTATACAGAAAGCCGCTATCGTTCCAATGCAGTAAATTCCAATTCAAATTCTTCTATTGATCGTGGCCTTTTTCAGTTGAACTCTAATTCTTTTCCAAATCTTACAGAAGAAGATTTTTTCAATCCTGCTGTAAGTGCAAAATACGGTATGAGTCATCTGAAGTTTTGTCTGGATACTGCCGGAAATGAAATTTCAGCTTTAGCTATGTATAATGCTGGAACTGGAAAAGTACGAAGCAATCGAACACCGCAGAGTACTTTGAATTACGTTGGTAAAATTATGTCTTATCAGGATACATTGGATCGCTTATTTGAAGAACAGGTTGCCTCCTATTATGAACTTCAGTTGAGTCCAAGTTTCTCTGTTGCATATAAGAAATAGTTTTTTGTTTTTTTCCTTATTTTGTTATAAATGGAAGTTGCTGTCAGTAGCTTCCATTTTTTTTTGTTCTTGAATTGTCAAATTAAATGAATTTATTGTTAAAACTTTAACAATAATCGACAAAAAACAGGGTTTTTGCTATAATTCTGGTGGTTTCCAACTTTTTTCTATTGAATATCCATTGTACAGGCTCTGGAGGATTTTTATAATGTCATTATCTTGCGAATTACCAAAGGCAACGAGAAAACGTCTTGTTCAGTTTCTGCAGATTCTAAAAACATGGCAGAATGACAGGATAAAATCCAGTGATTTTGCAGGCCTTACAGGTTGTACAGAATCAACTGTGAGACACGATCTTTTTCTTGCAGGTTTTGCAGGTGGTGTTTCAAACGGCTACATTAAGGCAGATTTAATTAATTTCCTTACTGTGAAGCTGGGTTTTGAAACAGAAAATATGGAATTTAAAAAGTGCTGCATTGTAGGCCTTGGTAGAATTGGGGCAGCTTTACTTGATGACAGTATTTTTCAGAATTCCGGATTTCAGGTAGGATGCGGATTTGATTCCAATGTAAACCGGGTTGAAATCATGAGATCTACCTTTCCTTTATATCCTGCTTATGAAATGGAAGCGGTAATTAAAAAGGAAAAAATTAAACATGCTGTTCTGTGTGTGAGCGAAAAGGATGCTCAGAATATGGCTGACCGACTTGTTAGGTACGGAATCAAAGGGATTGTTAATATGACTCAAACCTTTATCTGTGTTCCTCAAGAGGTGCATGTGGCAGATGCGAATCCTGCTTTGGCTTTAATGAGTTTATTAAAATATAATTAAATATAATCAATACAAAGGGGTATTACTATGGCAAGAGTGTATAACTTTAGTGCTGGACCAAGCTGTCTTCCTGAAGAAGTTCTGAAAGAATGTGCTGCTGAAATGATGGAATACGGCACAACAGGTCAGTCTGTTATGGAAATGAGTCACCGTTCAAGTGCTTATGAACCAATCATTCAGGATGCAGAAGCAATGATCCGCAAACTTATGAACGTTCCAGAGAACTACAAGGTTCTTTTTGTTCAGGGTGGTGGTTCCACACAGTTTGCCATGGTTGCTCAGAACCTTGGTATTAAAAATAAAAAAGCTGCTTACATCGAAACTGGTGTTTGGGCAAAAAAAGCCGCTGCAGAAGCAAAACACCTTGGTGTTGCAGTTGATGTAATTGCTTCATCAAAAGACAAAAATTATTCTTACATCCCAAAGGTTGAAAAAGTAGAAGGGGACTACGACTACGTTTACATCTGTTTTAATAACACAATCATGGGAACTCACTACGAATACATTCCAGAAACAGGAAACATTCCTCTTGTAGCAGATATGTCTTCTTGTATTCTTTCTGAAGAAATTGACGTTTCAAAATTTGGTCTGATTTTTGCAGGTGCACAGAAGAACCTTGCTCCAGCCGGTGTTACACTTGTAATCGTTCGCGAAGACCTGATTCCAGAACCTGAAAATTGTCTTCCTGGAACACCAACAATGAGCATGTACAAAACACACGCTGATAATGACAGTATGTACAATACACCACCATGCTACACAATCTACGTTCTTGGAAAAGTTCTTCACTGGATTGAAAAGAAGGGTGGAGCAAAAGGAATCAACAAGCTGAATGTTGAAAAAGCAAAATATCTTTACGACTACCTTGATTCAAGTGATTTCTATCACGCAACAACAGAAGTAGGAAGCCGCTCACTTATGAACGTTCCTTTCCTTACCAAATACTCTACAAACGACGGTTCAGAAGCTGCCCTTGCAAAAGAAAAGGAAATCAACTCAAAATTTGTAAAAGAAGCTGAAGCAGCAGGGCTTGTAAACCTTAAGGGACACCGCCTTGTTGGTGGTATGCGTGCATCAATCTACAATGCAATGACTCTGGACGGAGTAAAGGCTCTTGTAGAATTCATGAAAAAATTTGCTGCAGAAAACTAAGTAAAGTAGGTGATTGAGTTTATCGAAACCACCAAAATGGAGAAGAAACTTCGGTGGTTTCGACAGGCTCAACCACCCAAAATAGTGAAAATCCGGTGATTGAGTTCATCGAAATCACCAAAGAAAAAGAAACTTCGGTGGTTTCGACAGGCTCAACCACCGCAAATAGTGAAAATCTGGTGATTGAGTTCATCGAAATCACCAAAGCTTATAAGAGTTCATTATGGCTTTTATGTATATTTTGAAATGTAGTGATAACTCGTACTATGTCGGAAGTACAAAAGATCTGACCAGAAGAGTTCTACAACATAAAAATGGTGAAGGTTCAGAATATACAAAACGAAGGCTGCCTGTAGAATTGGTTTATTTTGAGGAATGTCAGAGTATTGAAACAGCATTTCTTCGGGAAAAACAGGTTCAAGGGTGGAGTAGAAAGAAAAGAGAAGCTTTGATTAATCATGAATTTGAAAAATTAGAGACTCTTTCAAAAAAGGTGGTTTCGACAGGCTCAACCACCGCAAATGGTGAAAATCTGGTGGTTTCGACAGGCTCAACCACCGGAAGTGGTGAAAATCTGGTGGTTTCGACAGGCTCAACCACCGAAAATAGTGAAAATCCGGTGATTGAGTTCATCGAAACCACCAGAATGGAGAAGAAAATGTATAAAATTCAGACATTAAATAAAATTAGTTCAACAGGTTTGAATAATTTTTCACGTGATGATTATGAAGTAGCTTCAGAAATGAATAATCCTGATGCAATTCTTGTACGTTCAGCAGATATGCACGAAATGTCACTTTCTGACAGTGTGCTTGCTGTTGCTCGTGCAGGTGCTGGAACTAATAATATTCCAATTCCAGCTCTTACAGATAAAGGTGTTGTGGTATTCAATACACCTGGTGCCAATGCCAACGCTGTAAAAGAACTTGTAATTCTTGCAATTCTTCTTTCAAGTCGTCCTGTAATCAATGCCAACGCCTGGGCAAAAACTCTTTCAGGAAAAGGTGATGAAATTGCCGATCTTGCTGAAAAGGGAAAATCACAGTTTGTAGGACCAGAAGTAAAGGGTAAAACTCTTGGTGTAATTGGTCTTGGTGCAATCGGTGCAATGGTAGCAAATCTGGCTATCAAAATGGGAATGAACGTTGTTGGATATGACCCATTCCTTTCTGTAAAAGCAGCATGGGAACTTGATCACAAAGTACAGCACGCAGAAACTCTTGATACTGTTTATGCAAAATCTGACTACATTACAATCCATGTTCCACAGACAAATGATACAAAAGGCATGATCAACGCTTCTTCAATTAAAACAATGAAAGACGGTGTTCGCATCATCAATATTGCCCGTGGTGGACTTGTAAATAACAAAGATATTCTTGAAGCTCTGGATTCAGGAAAAGTTTCATGTATGGTAACAGACTTCTGTGCTGATGAACTTCTTAATCATCCAAAGGTAATTTGTATGCCACACCTTGGTGCTTCAACACCAGAAGCTGAAGATAACTGTGCTATCATGGCTGTAACCCAGCTTAAAGACTTCCTCGAAAGCGGAAATATCGTAAACTCTGTAAACTATCCAAAAACTGTTACAGAAAATCCAATTCCAGCTGGTGGAACACGTCTTTGTATCTTCCACAAAAACGTTCCTGATGTAATTTCAAAATTTACAACAATGCTTGGTGAAAGCAAACTAAACATTGCTGGAATGATCAACCAGGCTCGTGGTGAAGTTGCTTACAACATGACAGATGTAAACGGAGATGTTCCAGAAGAACTTCTTGCCAAACTGAATGCTCTTGATACAGTAATCCGTGTTCGAGCAATTAAAGGCTAAGTATTATCAGACAGGAGACTTCTTCTGTCTTTTAGTTTAAAAACTTGAAAAAAGGCAGTATAATTTTTTTTGTATGAAAAAGTTGTACTGCTTTTTATTTTGTTTTTTTCTCTTTCTGACCAGAAGTGGTGTAGCTTTTTCATCCGAATTGCTTAATTTACAATCTGCAACTTTTCCTATTACAGTTACTAATCCTGAAGAAATTCCCGAAGATTGGTTTGAAACCAATGATTGTGTTATTAAAAAAAGTACAGAGACTGTTATCTGGAGTGAAGGTTACATCTCAAAGGAGCAGGTTGATTTTGAGGGAAACAGTTCAGATTTCTTTCTTTGCTTTGATACAGGTCAGTTTAAGCGTATTACAGTTTATTACCAGAATGAAGATGGAAACTGGTATTCTTTAGGAAAAACAGGAAATCTGGTACACCGTTTCGATAGAAGCGTACCTAGTCTTATTTATGCAATCCGAGTAAAATCATCTCTTATAAAAAATACTACAAAAATCAGAATAAAATCGGAAGTATACTTTCATAAACCTTTTTCTGTTCATATATGCAGTTCTCAGGATTCGCAGAACATAAATGATAAATGTCTTATTGGTTATTCGTTGTTTTTGGGATTCCAGCTTCTTTCTATACTGATATTCCTTTTTATGTTTAAGTTCACCAAAAACAATCTTTTCCTGGTATCTTCAATGCTTTCCATTGTCTTTTCCCTGTTTGTAATGGCTGACAGTGATATGGATTCTTATCTCCAGTTTGTTTATATTATTCGTAATGGCGATTATTTTAATTACAATATAGTACTGCTTGTAGTAATGAGTGTACTATTGTTTTTTAAAGAAAACATGCAATTTCATTACTTTGGGCGAGACCGAGACTACGGAAATATGATTTTCTGGTTTTTAATAGCAATGTCTGTCCTTGTAATTGCAATTTTGCTTCTGCCGTTTTCCACTGCTATGTTTATCTTCGGACAGCTAGTGCTTCTTGTGAGCTGTGGGGTGCAGATTGTTTTTTTGATATATGTAATGATAGTAAATCCGCGGCGTCGCTTTTATGCGTTTATGCATATTTTGATTTTCTTTGGCATGTTCTTCCGTACGATTATGTTCATTCTTCGAACAACTTATCCTGATTTTGTCATTTTCTCTATTCTGGATAACGATTACCTCATTACATATATATGTTTCGCTATTTTCTTTACAGGTGATTCCTTTTTGTATCTTGGTTTTTTCTTTGAAAAAAAATCAAAGCGTAACTCTGAACTTATTTCTGAAAATGACAAGAATGCTGAACTTGCTGAAATGACATTTACGTCACTGGAAATGATTGGAGAAAATGTTCATAAAGCTTTGGAAACAATCAGACACTATGATCTTAATACAATTCATGAAAATAAAACTGAACTTCTTGTTGTAGATAAAACTCTTTCATATATTGAAATCTATAATAATGTTCAGAATGCTATTTCTATGGAAAGGAGGGGGATTTTCAAGAAAAGTGATAATGGTGATGTAATCCATTTAAGGCCGTTTATTGATCATATTATTGATACTTATGAATATCAGTTTAAGTATAAACAGGTTACGGTTAATAGCCAGGTGAAAATTGATTCAAAAATTGTTGTTCAGACTAACAGAATGCTTATTGAAGGTATGCTAAGGCTTATCATGATTGTAGTTGACAGCAACAGTTTTTCAAATTCGACTGTGTATATAAAAAGTGGCTTCTCCAACGGTTCATTTTCTTTTTCTATCACTTTTGACTGTAATGCACCTCATGAAGAAGAGTTTAATTCTCTATTAACACTGAATCCAAAGAATACTATACAGGAACAGCTTCTTAGTGCCTGGGGCGTGAATCTTCATTTGATTTCCGGTATAGTAAGGATTCTCCAAGGAACTTTCAGCTGTTATCCTGCAAAAAACGGAATTACAATAAGGGTCGAAATGATCTTAAAAAGTTCAATTTTCTATCCTAAGATTGTTTTTGAAAATAAAAAGGTTACTACAGTTATTAAAAAGCCTGAATATGAAGCTTGCGAAAAACAGTCTGTGCTTATAGCAGATTTTAGTCTTGGTTATAGAATTGCCATGGCAGACCGCCTTAATAAAGATTTTTCTGTTTATACTGAAGGAAACGGTCAGGATGCCTTTGAAATTCTTTATACGAAAAAAATTGATTTAGTATTGCTTTCTGAAAGAATTTCTGTGATGACAATCGAAACTTTCATGGAATCTTTTTTCAAAAATCCTGATTTTGCCCATATTCCACTTTTTGTTGTGGTGGATTTTCTTACTCCTGAAAAATCCCTTTATTATCGTGAACGTGGTGCTGTTATGGTTTTGGAAAATCCATTGCTGGCAGAAGATTTTATACTGACAATAAAGAATACATTGCGTCTTGTTAATGGAAATGAAGGATCTGAAAAGAAAACAGACAGTTCAGAGGAAGTGTCCTTTGTTAATTCCAGGAAGCCTTCAAAAAATAAAACTTTATTAGATGGACTTTCTGAAGCACAGGATGTTGAATTTACAAAAGCTGGTCTTACAAAAAAAGAAAAGCTTATTGCCGTTTATATTTCCCAGGGAATGAGTGATAAGGAAATAAGTGATATTACTGGAATTTCTAGTGCAACAGTTGCAGTTCATAACCGAAATATTTTTAAGAAGCTTGGAATTCATAAAAGAAGTGAGCTGTTGAATAAATAGTTTAAAATAAAAAAAACTGCCTAAGCTTTCCATTTAATCCAGAATATAATCAAGGATGTAGATTAACTTAGACAGCTTCTGTATTAATCTGAAAATTTCAGATTAATTATTTTGCACGTTCTACAAATGAACCGTCCCGTGTATCAATAACGATTCTTTCTTCGTTGTTGATGTAAAGTGGAACGCGAACTTCGATTCCTGTATCAAGTGTAGCTGGTTTCAAAGATTTTCCTGAAGTATCACCTTTAACACCTGGTTCACAGTATGTGATTGTACGAGTTACGTTTACTGGAAGAACGATACCTACTGGAGCACCTTCAAAGAATGTGATTTCTACTGGAATTTCATCTTCAGGTGTGATGTAACCTGCATTGTCACCAAGTTCTTCTGCAGGGAGTTCGAACTGTTCGTATGTATCCTGATCCATGAATACGAAAGTAGCGTTTGCTCCTTCTCCTTCAATGTAAGAAAGCTGTGTTGTACGTTTGTCCAATTCAACTTCTTCAAATTTAACACCGGCGTCAAGACCAACTTCCATTGTTGATTTTGTAACAAGGTTCTGAACGCGGAAGAATGTTGTCATACCCTGACGACCAGAAACCTGGCGGAGGAATTTCTGAACGATAAGTGGTTCTTTAACTTTCTTGTCGTTTTCATAGTAGAAAGCTGTACCAACTTTCAATTCTGATGTCATTAACATAATTATTACCTCAAAAAATAAAGTTTCTAAATAATCTTAATCTATTTTAACAGATTTTAAAATAAAAGTCACGAGGTTATATGCAAGGTCACCATTTGCATAAAGGGATTTTGCAAAGCTTGTAAATCCTGTACGAAGAGAATCTATGTTTAATATAAAATTATAAATTCCTTCCTCCATATCTCCATCACCATTATTAACAGGATGCCATGCCTTTTCTACGATGGAAAATTCTTCTCCAAAGTGCGGCCGCATTCTGTCCAGGAGAGCATTCATTTTTACAGTCTGGTAATCATTTTGCTGGGGATAAGCCTGCCAAATAAACGGAATTCCAGTCTGACAAGCCTGGGCCATTGAATCTTCACCGCGAATGATCATAAAGTCAGTGGAACACATAAGCTGGTCCCATTCAATCTGACTGATGTAAGGCATACGTTCTGATTTAAAAACTGCATGCTGGGTTTCACAGGCTTTCATAATGGAAGATTGACCTGCTCCTCCTGCAACAAGAACTCTTGTTTCCGAATTGAAAACACGGTTCATAGCCCGAACCGCAGGATTCCAGTCATTTTCGTAAGCAAAAAAAAGTACTTTTTTTATATCAGTGGATTTTGGAGAAGCTTCGTTGTTTGTTCGGTAATACTTTGATTCCTTATTGAATAAAAGTCCACCTGTTTTTGATGTAAATCCCGGCATAAAGTTTACTTTTGGAACCAGGGCAGTACGGGTGAGACTTTTCAGGCAATGAAAATCATCTACCCATGGCTCAGCACTTAGATAATCAATCATAATAATCTGAACAATATGACAAACCCGGTCTTCAAAAAGAATTTTTTCAAGCCAGTCCGGCTGCCCGCATTGAAAGCATTCAAGTATTATGTGAGGAGGGCGGTCAGTAAAAGCTTTATAACATAGCTGGTAATTTTTCCAGTCATAGATTTCAAAGCCATCAACGCGCTGGAAGGGAAGCTTTTCATCAACATGTGGATTTAACAACGAAAAGGATTTTAGGTTGTCAATTACAAGTCTGATTTTTAGAGAGGGAGAGATTTCAAGAAGGTGCCTTATTAAGCGGTAGGAAACACCAATATCGCCGTAGTTATCTACTACACTGCAGAGTATGGTAATATCGTTTTTATCCATTAAAAGCCTGGTTACTGTACCTGAGAGTAAAGTCCGCTCATTTTATCACGCCATTCAGCACGATTTTCACGGTCTTCAACTTCAATAATCTTTTTTATAGTGAATTTTCGCTGATCACGAGGATTTTCGAAGTAGAGCACACCAAAACGCCCCTGACCGATATAAGCGATTTTTTCATTTTCACCAAGGGATTCTTTTTCACCAAGATCTTTGATAACGCATTCAAAATGAACTGGAGAATTTGTTTCTTTGTCGGTAATGCAGCTGGCAAGCTCTGTTACAGGCTGTCCACATTTGGCACAGATTACTTTTTCTGCTTTAAGCTCAGAGATGGCCTTTTTTCGTTCCTGTTCTGCCTTGTCATCAATATAGTTATGAGGATTAAACTGAGGTCTAGAAACCTTCTGTTTCAGGCTTTCTGTTGAAGGCTGATTCTGGTTTCGCCAGTTGGAGTGATATTTTTTGTTGCGTTTATTTCGATCCATGACTTAAATTTAATGTAAAATTTAAAGAAATTCAATGACAATGAAGGAGCTGTCCCAAAATTAATGAGCGCTACACTAAATGTGGTGGTTTCGACCCTTCGACAGGCTCAGGGACCGTAAACTCAACCACCGGATTTTCATTATTTTCGGTGGTTGAGCCTGTCGAAACCACCGGAGTTTCCTTTTCATTGGTGGTTTCCACCCTTCGACAGGCTCAGGATACCACCCTTCGACAGGCTCAGGATACCACCCTTCGACATGGCTCAGGGACCGTAAACTCAACCACCGTAATGCAAACTTATTGGACAGCCTCTACATTGTTAATGAATCTGAATCACTTGTAAAAAATGAGAGCTCTTCCGGGTTTTCTACAAGTTTTTTGCTGATTACAAAAGCAATCCGCTGAATTGAATTATTAATGTAGTGCGGGTCGCGGATTTTCTGTCGGAGTTCAAGAATTCTTTCTGACACAGATTCTTCCTCCTTTCGGTCCAGGACCATTACAGACGCGCTTCGTTTTGTTGCGGCGGTTGTCATAGATTCTCCATAAACGCATTTTCGATATGATAGACTGGAGGAAGTCCCTCCATATCCAGAACTATTACATCATACCGAATCAAGTTCATACTATATTTTCGATATTTATAGAGGAAACGTTTAGAAGTTTTTATAATTTTTTGTTTTTTTCTGGGCCCAAGAACACTTCTGAGCATGTCAATTGTTCCATTGGGAATGGTTTTTACTTCGATAAAAATAATTGTGTCTGATTTTTGAGCGATAATGTCCAGTTCGCCCAATTTGTCATGCCAGTTCCTGAAAAGAATTTCATAGCCTTTCTGGATCAGAAAAAAACAGGCCCGGTTTTCACCATCATTGCCAATTTTTTTTGTATCCATATTAACTCAGTTCTTCAATGTTCTCCAGGATTGAATCCATTTCTTGGTTAAATTCTTCTGTTGCTGTAATGTCTTCCAGAGAATCTACATCTTCAACAATGTCTTTGTCCACAAAAATTTCATCTTCGGCAAGTGGACGTCCGTCTGAAAGAAGGTAAGGAATTCGCCATCGTGTAATGGCTACCAGATGATAGGGTTTAATTGTGATGCCTGATTCCACAAACATATTGACCCCGTCTTCAAAATAGACAGGTTTGGAAAATCTCATTCCAACTCTTATGTCCTGGCATTTAATCTGATTCATTTTCTCTCCGTTAGAAATGCAAAAATCTTGGAAAGTACAAGCCATGTCTCTTCTGGTACAAATGTTCCAATATCCTGCATGGATAATACCTCCGTTAATTCAGCATCTTCTTCTATAATAATACCATTGTCGGCGGCTATTTTCAACACTCTTTCTGCCAGATCCCCTTGAGTAATGGAGGTTATGATTGGGGCAGGCGAGTTTTTTGGATAGGATAGAGTTACGGCTTTTTTCACAGCATGGCCTCCACAGTTTCAATTTTATCCAGGCCTTGTGCAAGATTTTCCAGCTCTTCATAAATATGCCATTGGACAGAAATTCCGTTCATAAATGAAGATAGTCTTTCAGTTTCGCTTTTTGTTTCAGATTTTTTACCGTCTGACCAGTACAGTTTTACAGGTATTTTATTTGAGAGTTCAAAATGAAAAATGAAGCTCTCGTTTTTCCAGGAAGTTTCAATATGTATTTTTGAAGCAGAGTTTGTTCTTGTATTCAAAAGGATTTTTATTGTGCCTTCACCAAATATATTGTCAGTATTTTCTGTGGATACAATGGAAAATGGTAACATTATCCACGAATAATCAGGATTACTTTTCTTTGTTTGCGGAAGATGATTCAGTATTGCTAAAGTGCCTTCTTTTTGTTTATTGGATGGCAAAGATTTTAAAAAATTGAATATTAAATTTTGTGGATCTTCAAAATCCTGTTTGTTTTCGGAAAACTCCCTGGAATCTGATTCTGTTGAAATTTCTGAAAGAAGTTGTTCTACCAGCTCTAGCGTTGGTTTTATCCCCTTGGACTTTAAAATCAGTGCAATTTCTCCAGCTTTTTTTTCTTTTCCAGGAAACCTTAGTCCAATGTTTCGTGCCAGCTTTATAAGCTCTGGATTGAGCTTCATGGAAAGTTGTTTTGCCATTAACACAAGATTGTAATTTAATAAATCAGGAGTAATGTTCAGATTTTGAAGTTTATTATGGATTGATGAATTTTCGATAGTGGAGAAGGGATTTTGAGAAAAATCTACCTTTTTTGAATTCACCTGTATAAAAACAGAATCCCCCTGCCTGATTACCTTATAGGAACCTTTTTCTAGCAGGGGGATTATATCAGGCGCGATATGAATTTTATTCATTACACCTTAAGATGGTATCTTAGTTTTCAGCTGGAGTAGCTGCTGCTTCTTTAGCGGCGGCTGCAGCGGCTGCTGCTGCGTTACGAGCTTCAAGTTCAGCATTAACTTTAGCACCAACACGTGTTTTAACTTTAGCACCTTTACCGATTTTATCACGGATGTAGTAAAGTTTAGCACGGCGTACTTTACCAGGACGTACGATATCAACTTTTACGATACGTGGTGAGTTGTATGGGAATACACGTTCAACACCTACACCGTAAGAAATTTTGCGTACTGTGAATGTCTGACGGGCACCTTCATTCTTTTTGCAGATAACCAGTCCTTCGTATACCTGTACACGTTCTGTTTTACCTTCGATAATTTTGAAGTAAACTTTTACAGTGTCACCTACATTGAAAGGCTGTGCACCAGGTCTTTTCTGTCCTTCTTCAATTGTTTTAATAAGATCCATTTTGGTCTCCTGAGTTTATTTTCGGCGCTTCTTTTTCAAATGCTTCAAACAAACTAAATCTGATATTTCCTCAATCATCTTTTCGGCTTCTTCTGTAAGCTGTCCATTTACTCTTGCGCTCTGAATAAGATCAGGTCGGTTTTTAAGAGTTTTCTGGAGCCGCTTTCTAAGCCGCCACTTTCGGATTTCTTCATGGTTTCCTGAAAGTAAAACTTCAGGTACCTTGAGCCCTTTGTATTCACTTGGTCGTGTATACTGTGGGTATTCCAAAAGTCCGTCGCAATAACTTTCTTCTTCCAGTGACTCGCTTGAAATAACTCCATCAATAAGTCGGTAGACTGTATCAATAATTACTTCGCAGGCAACTTCACCGCTCGACATTACGTAGTCTCCAATGGAGATTTCTTCGTCTACATAAAGATCGATGATTCTGTGGTCAATACCTTCGTAACGGCCGCAGATAAATACAAGTTCGTCTTTGCGACTAAGTTCTTGTGCTTTTTTCTGAGTAAGAGGTTTTCCACTTGGAGACACGTAAATAACGTGCTTTTTCATGGCTCCTACGCTGTCCAAAGCTTTTCCGAGGGGCTCAGGCATCATTAACTGACCGGCGCCACCACCGTAAGTTCCGTCATCACAAGTTCGGTGCTTATCAAGAGCGAAATCTCTGATGTTCACCAAATCGCAGGCAATAATTCCCTTTTCAACTGCCTTGGCCATGATTGAGCTTTCAAAATATGCCTTAACAATTTCAGGAAATAAGGTCAGCACAGTAAATTTCATGGAATTACTCCAGAATCCAGAGGTGCATCAATTGTACTGTCTTGTTCTTGATGTCAACCTTACCAACGTGTTCATTCACAAAAGGTACAAGTACTTTTCGTGTTTTACCTTCGGAGGTAAACTTAACTTCCTTAGCAAGCAGATTGCAACTCTCGGAGAGAGAAACCTCTAAAAGGTAACCTGCTCCGCCTTCCAATACGTCTGTGATTGTACCCACAACTGCGGGCGCAGCAGACTCTGCCGAAACTTTTTTGTCACCCTGATAAACAAGGTCACAGTTTTTTAAGTCTTCAATGTACCACTCATCTTTTTTCAAAGGGTGAGCGTACTTTCGCGGTACCAAGATTTCCCAGCCATTGAACCTTTTAATTTCTTCAGGGCTGTCTATTCCCGCAAATTTCATGTAAACAGTTTGAGAACCACCGCCAGTAGCTTCTACTTTGCAAATACGTGTTTCATCAAAATGTCGTAAAGTAACTTCCTTTAATTTAAGCAGATGCTCATAATCTCCGGATGCACTCTCCACTCTACATTCGCCCGTAACTCCGTGGGAGCCGCGAACAAACCCTACAACCAGCTGTTTTTCTTCCATACTATCTTGTTCCCGGACTAGTCCAGAATATCAAGACTGTAGTGACGTTTTCCGTCTTTTACAGCTGAAGCGCTTAATACAGTGCGCATGGCTTTTGCAATACGGCCATTTTTACCGATTACTTTGCCGATGTCGTTTTCTGCCACCTTAAGCTGAAGAACAATGCCTTTTTCGCCTTCAGTTTCATTTACAGAAACGGCTGATGGATCATCTACTAATGACTTAGCGATGTATTCAATCAGTTCTTTTTCCATCTCTGAACTCCTGAAAGTTATTTAGCCTGTTTGTTCATCAACTTGGCTACAATTTCTGTTGGCTGAGCACCAACACCGATCCAGTACTTTGCGCGGTCCATATCGATGTTAATCTGTTTACCTTCAGCAGCGATTGGCTGATAAGTACCGATTTCTTCGATACAGCGTCCGTCACGAGGTTTGCGAGCATCCTGAACTACAACACGGTAGCAAGGACGAGCTTTTGTACCAAATCTCTTGAGTCTGATTTTGACCATTTATTCCTCCGCAGGGCTTTTTCAAGTCCTGAATTTTGCATATTAAATAAAACTAATCACTTGGGCATAATAAGACCTATTGTGATAGTGATATACTATATTATAGGAAATTGGTAAAATAGTCTATAGATTGACTTACTAAAGATGGATTTATGGAAAAGATAATAATAGGCGGAGCGGCATTTATTTTTGGCCTTGGTGAACTAAAAGAGGCTTTTGAAGCTCTTGGGCACCAGTTAAAATTTATTGAAGCTCCTTTTATGAATGATTATACAGAAATTGATGAAAAAAATCTTGTAAATTTTTCAGCTGATCTTGAAGAAGAAGGTATTCTTCTGCCTGTAAGTGAATACTGGATAACAAAAGCATTGGAAAACAGTAAATCCAGAATCAATCTTCGCGCCTTAAAAGCTTCCAGAAGTAAGGTTTATTTTTCAAAGCTTCTTGAAGAAAATGGTGTAAAGGTTTCATCCCCGGTGAGTTATGAAAATGCCTGTGAAGGATTTTTGGAAGGCAGAAAATATATTGTAAAACCTGAGGGACTGTATTCCGGTTATGGAGTACGCCTTGTTGAATCCAAAGCTGAGCTTGAAAATGCCCTTGAAAAATGTGCCTGTGTAAAAACCCATTCTCTGAAGCTTTTTGGCATAAACAATAAAACGCCTGTAATCTGGGAAAATATTGAAGGAACTGAATATAGCGCTGACTGCTTTTTGTATGGCGGAAAAATGGAAGTAGTGCGGGTGTGCCGTAAACGGATAGCCCTGATTCACAATAATCCGTGTACTGTTGCAATTCAGATTATTCCTTGCAGTGACAGGATTTTGAAAGCTTTAACTAAATGGAATTCAATTCTTTTTGATGAAAATGACATTAGTTTTTCTCAGTTTGATTTTATCGATGACGGTGAAAATCTTGTGCCTGTGGATTTTGCCAGTAGAGTAGGTGGTGGCATGGCAAATCTTTTGAAAATGGCAGGAAATCCTTATGCCAAGGCTGTCAGAAGAATGGCAGAGCAGTTTGGCTTACATAAAAGTCAAGGCTGTTCCATTGTGTTTGATAAAGCAGATTGTAAAAAAGGTTATCCAAGTCAGGTGAACTATCTTCCTGTGAGAAGCGGTAAAATAAAAAATCTTTCTTTTGAAACTGTAACAGAAAGGACTGTTTACAATAAAAAGCCTGGTGATTTTGTGCCGGAAAGTCCTTCTTCCGTAGCAAGCCGGATTGCCACAGGTTTTGGTTTTCTTGATAATCTTGATGAACTTCCTTTGGAAAAATTGCTTCTTGGGGACAGCTTTATTGGGGATTGGAAAAAAGTTTGAAAATCTCCAATATGTGAAGTATAATTGTAGTATTATGATGAAAAAGCGTGTTCGGATTTGCTGCGTAGTAGATTATCTTATATCAGATTATTCTGAATCTCTTGTGCGTGGTGCAGCTGAATTCTGCCGTGAAAAAAACCTTGAGCTTCTGATCCTCCCCATTGGTACTCTCCGTTCAGGTTCAGGCCACTTTACCTATCAAATGCTTTCTGTTGCATCCCATATCAATTCAAAAAATGTTGATGGTGTTCTTTTTCCTACAGGCACCCAGATGTTCAACGTTGATAATGATTTTCTTAGTTCATATTTAAAATCCTATAATATAAAGACAGTGTGTTTGTCTTATCCAGTAAAAGATATTCCTTCACTGATGGTGGATTGTAAAACTGGGTTTAAGTCGGCCATTGAACATCTTATTGTTGATCATGGCTACAGAAAGCTTGCACTGATGACAGTATGCGGAAAATCACAGGAAGTTCGGGACAGAGAAAATATTTTTTATGAAACTCTTGCTGAGCATGGAATTGAAAAGGAATCTGTAATATCTTTTCATGGAGATTTTACAAATTATTCAGCCCATGATCTTCTTTACACATATCTAAAAGATTGTCAGGTCAATATGAAACATCATGGTTTTGATGCAATTGTTGCTCTGAATGATGATTCTGCTTTTGGCTGCATGAAAGCTCTTAAAGAAGCAGGATTTCGTATTCCGGAAGATGTGGCAGTAATAGGTTTTGATGATATTCCCCGGGGCGTATTCGAAAAACCTTCCCTTACCACAGTTTCTCAGCAGGTTGGAAAACAGGGCTATATCGCTGCCTCACTTCTGTATGATTCCATAATGGGAAAAGAAATTCCTATGATTTCGGAAATACCGTCAGTCTGTAAAATAAGACATTCCTGTGGCTGCAGAAAAGATAAGTGCAGTTTTTCAAGTCCATACATCGAAAAAAGCTTTGACTCTACTTACAGGCTGAAGGATGAGCATGTTTCACAGTGGTTTGTTTCAAAAGACAGACTTATAAATGCCGTTCGTCTTTACACAACCGGAAACGAGGAAATCACTCTTAGTGAACTGAAATTGATTTTGAATGATAAATTAAGATTTTTTGATATTCCTGGTGCCGCTATTGTTTTGTATGAAAATCCAATTGATAAGCCAGTCTGTTTTGATTATTTCCATCTTCCAAAACAAGCTTATATTTTTTCGGCTTATGACAATGCAACTGGTTTTGAAACAAATTCTGAAACTGCAGAAGTGGTTTTTAATCCTAACGAAGGGCTTCTTCCAAATGATATTTTGAAAACTGGTGAAGAACCTCTTGTCGTTTATGAACTTTATCATGGTTCTCTTCATTATGGTTATGCGGTTATAAAAATTCCTGTAATGGAGCTTTATACCTTCGATATTCTGATTCAAACTCTGGCTACATTTTTTTCTTATGCTTACAATAATAATCTGGCTATGCAGGAAAAAAATCTTTTTGATCAGAAATACAATAAGCTCATGGATATTGCCATTACAGATGAACTTACAGGTATTAGAAACCGCCGTGGATTTATGAATCTTGCTGAATCTGTTATGAATGTTGCCCATTCCATGAATCAGAAAGGAATGATGATTTTTTGCGATATGGATGGACTTAAAAAAATCAATGATAATTTTGGGCATGAAGAAGGGGATAAAGCAATTATTGCCGAATCCAATATATTGAAAAAGGTTTTTGGCGAAAAATATGTGCTTGGTCGAATTGGTGGTGATGAATTTGCAGTTCTTGCTACGGAAATGACTGAAAAAGAATTTTTGAAATGCAAAAAAACTGTTGATACACTTTGTGCAAACTGGACAAAAAAGAACGGAAATCTTTATAAATTATCCATTAGTATGGGGTTTCAGGAATTCCCTTCTCATGACGGTGGATATGGTTTTAGAATCTTATTATCAGAAGCAGATGCTAAGCTTTATATAGAGAAACAGGAAAAGAAAAAGAAGAGAAAATAGATGAATACAGCTGTACTTATGGAACATGGTATTGACTATGAAAAAGGATTGGCTCGTTTTGCAGGTGACCAGGAAATCTACGAAATGGTTCTCTTGAACTTTGCCGAAGATGATCACTGCCTTATTGAAGCCAGAACTGCTTTTTCGGAAAAAGATTATGAAATGCTTTTCAATGCTGTTCATGAAACCAAAGGTGCCAGCGGAAACTGCGATATGACAGAGCTATTTGCTATATCCAGCGAGCTTTGTGAATATGTACGTGAAGATAATTTCAAAAGCAACGAAGAAAATATAGAAAGAGCTTATCCGATTTTTGAAAAAGCCTACATCAAAGTTATTGAAGGAATAAAAAAAGCCGCCCAGTAATAAACTGAGTCAAAAAAAAACAATTAACTCAGTATCAGAAAGCTTTTTTCTGTATTATTTGCTTATTTTTTATCCGTTCAGCTTTGCTTTAAGCTCTTCAATTTCTGCACGAAGCTGTTCATTTTCGTGAATCAATCTTGACCGTCCTGAAATATTTTCAATGTTCAAAAAGAAGATGTGGCTTAAAGGTTTGTCTGAAAGGTGCTGAACCCGTGCAAAAAGATGTACTGGTTCACCATGTCCTGGAAGTACAAGTTCTCCAACAGTTTCTGTTTTTGATGCAAGGGCTTCATCAAGAATCTTAATCATATCATTAATTCCTTCATTTCCAAAAATCTTCTTTTTGAAATCTTTTTCTTCTGGAATTGTGTCAATTGTAAGATCCAGCTGACTGATAAACTTGTTGTTCATTCGGAGAATTTCAATGTGATAGCTGGCAGGGGAGTACTCAATAATGGCAGCAGCACCTACATATTTGTCAAAAAGCTCTGAAGACTGAACAGAATAATCCAAGAAGTCAATGCTTGTCTTTGAAGGTGCATTTTTTGAAACTTCAAGAATATGGGAAGGATTATCTTTAAGAATTTTTCGGTATTCTTCTGCCGGAACTGGTTTTGCAAAATAGTAACCCTGCATGAAAAGACAGCCAATGCTTTTAAGGAAATCGGCCTGTTCCAGAGTTTCAACGCCTTCTGCAATAATCGGCAGGTTCAGGCGGCTGGCCATTCGGACAATTGAAGAAAGAATTGTTCCACCACGTTCAGATTTCTGTGTAATATCTGGAGTCTGTTCTGCACCAAGAAATTTCATATCCAGTTTAAGAATATCAACAGGAACATCTTTAAGTGTGTTCAATGAAGAGAATCCAGAGCCAAAATCATCCATTTCTACACAGAAACCATGATTTTTTAAAGTTGAAACAATGGCAATCAGCTGGTCAGGATCATTCATACAGGCACTTTCGGTAATTTCAAGCCGCAGAAGGTCTGTAGAAAGATCGTATTTCTGAATGAGTTCACAAAGAATTTTGCAAAGATCAGGATTATAAAGGTCCTTGCGGGAAATATTAACGGATACAGGAACCGGCTGAAGACCTTCGTCAATCCAGTTTCTTAAAAGTCGGCAAGTCTGATCCCAGATATAAACATCAATCTTTGTGATAAAACCGTTTTTTTCAAAAATAGGAACAAACACACCTGGAGCAATAATGCCTTTTTCAGGGTGAATCCATCGGACAAGAGCTTCGGCACCGGAAAGACGGTGTGTGGCATAGTTGTATTGAGGCTGTATGTAAACCTGGAACTGTCCTGAAGCAAGAGCTCCTTCCATTTCGTTTATAAGACGCTGTTCTTCAATAAGGGCAGTGCGCATTGATTCATTGTAATAGGCAATGTGATGAGTATAGTCGTCCTTAAGGGTTTTCAGGGCAAGCATTGCACGGTCACAAAGAATTGTAGGATCAAGATTTGGATCATCAATCTGGTAAATACCCATTCTAAGAACGAATTCGAATTCCATGAAGCCCTTCTGCAGCTTCTTTGTGATGATTTTCATCAGTTTTTCGGCATCGTAATTATCCCGAGGTGTAACAATAATAAAGTGGTCGGCATGCCATCGTCCGTAGATTGTAAGACGGGAATGAATATCTTTAAAAATTGCACCTAATTTTTTTAGAACATTATCTCCGGCTCCTACACCGAAAGTGTCGTTGAAAACTTTAAAGCGGTCAATGTCTATACGGAGAAGATCAAACTGAACATCAGGGTTACATACAAGCATTTCAGAAAGAATGGAAGAAAAAGTTTCCCGGTTGTAAATGCCGGTTACTTTGTCCATCTGTGACATTTCAAGAATGTCCATTTTTCTGGCCAGATCCATAGTGATGCGGTCCTGTGTTTCGTGGATCTTTGTCATTTCAATGCGATCAACAAGATTTTTAATACGATGAGTTACAACTTCAGGATCAAAAGGTTTTCCCAGAATATCAACAGCACCATAATCAAGTGACTGAATCTGATTTTGTTTGTTGTCATTTGCCGAGATGATTACAACGGGGATGTGACTATATTTTTCGTGACGATGGATTGCATCAAGAAGAGTAAAACCGTCAATGTTTGGCATAACAAGATCAAGAATAGCAATATCAATACGCTCTTTTTCAAGAATAGACCATGCTTCCTGTCCGTCTTTTGCCTGAATGATATTATAGGTTTTACCAAGAATAGCCTGGAGTAGTGAACGATTGGCAAAGTTATCATCAGCAACCAGAATGTTGATGTCACGTTTCTGCATAGAATCGACCTCTGCGAATGACTAAATCTGTAAACCGTTCTCCAATTAATTTAAATTATAACATAAAATTTAGCATTTTCAAGTGTAAATCTCTAAAAAATCTACAATAATAGTGTATAATACTCTAAAATAATATTTATATCTGGAGGAATTTGATATTATGCATAATAACGAAAAAAAATATGTTGCCCTGTCTTTTGATGACGGTCCAAACACAATTATTACACCAAAAATGCTTGATCTCCTGAAAAAACACGATATTAAGGCAAGTTTTTTTGTGGAAGGACAGTACATTACCGAGGAAACAAAACCTGTAATGAAAGCCTGCTTTGACTGGGGGTGTGACATTCAGAATCATTCATGGACTCACTCGGATATGACAAAGTTCACTGGTGAACAGATTAAAGATGAAATAAAACGTACATCTGATCTTATTGAAAATGTAATTGGAGTTCGTCCAACTTTTTTCCGTCCCCCATATATCTGTGTAAATGACCTGATGTATGAAAATATTGACCTTCCATTTATCTGTGGACTTGGCTGTGAAGACTGGGTTCCTGAAGTAAGTGCCGATGAACGGGTAAAACGTATGCTGGATATGGCAGGAAACGGTGCAATCTACCTTCTTCATGATATGCTCAATAATGAAAAGACTCTTGAAGCTGTAGACCGAATTGTTCCGTTGCTGAAAGAACAGGGATATACCTTTGTAACAGTTCCTGAAATTTTTGAAAAATGTGGAATTGATCCAAAACGTCCAAAGGCTCTGTGGAGAAACGTAGTAACCGATTAATAACTTTATTTTTCGGTGACGAAGGCTGCCATTACCGTGAAGGTATTTTCTTTTGACATCTGACGGCGGTGGGAACCTAGATTGCTTGAACAGGCAGTGCAGTCCATGCAGGAGATAATGTTGTCCTGGGGAATGCCTGCCTTTTTTATTGCGTAAAGGTTTGCTTTTTCAAGAGAAAGTGAAAAGAGTGGACCGTTGCCGTTATTCCATTCTATGTTGCTTGCAGCTTTTGATGCAGGTTTTACGCAGTCTGGACCAAAGTTTTCTGTAAAATAAGAAGCCCTTTCCTGATTAATAATATAACAGCAGTCGTGGATATGAGGCCCCATTACAACACAGATATTTTCAGGCTTTGCACCAAAATTTTCTTTCGCTTTTTCTACGGCCTTTGAAATTATTCCTGTTCCTTTCCAGCCAGAATGCAGAACTCCAAAAAAATTTGTAACAGGATCGTAAAGATAGATTGGCATACAGTCTGCAACAGTGATTACAGGAAGAAGATTCATGTTTTGGGTAAGAATACCGTCTGCCTGAAGGTTTTTTGTATCTTCCTGGGTGCGGGCTATTACTACATCCTGGGAGTGAATAAGTTCAACGGGAGTTACTTTTAATGATGGAAAAGTGTTTTTAAAAAAAGCATTTCTAAGTTCGTTTGTTTCGTTCCAGCGAAACCGCATGGACCCGTTGGAAAGGTTTGTAAGATGCCAGCGAGGACCGTCAGTAAGAAGTTTGCCATGGTAAAGAAATGGTGCAGAAAAATAGTTTGAGGAAGTTGAAATATTTAATTTTTCTATATTAGTTTCCATGAAATCCTCTGATTTTTTATCACACGGATTGGCAAAGTTCTACGAACTTTGCAGTTTTGTATAGTGAGCACCGTAGGTGCGAACCAATCCGTGTGACACCCTTTATCTAAATCTTTTTTTCTGTATAAGCGTAGGCGTTGTGGTTGTGGATGCTTTCGTAATTTTCTGCTTCAATGCTAAACCACTGAAATGGCTTTTCTATCTTGAAATTTTCCAGGGCAATGTATACTTCCCGAACTACATCTTCAACAAAGCGAGGATTATCATAGGCACTTTCGGTAACGTGCTTTTCATCCTGGCGTTTTAGTACTGAATACAATGGACCGGAAGCGCAGTTTTCAATTATACAGATAAGATCTTCAAGCCAGAAAAATGAATCGTACTGAAGCTTTACTCGGACGGTTCCTCGCTGATTGTGTGCACCGTATTCACTGATGGCCTTTGAGCATGGACAGAGAGTTGTAACTGGTACTTCAACGGTAATGAAAAAGTCCCGATTTGTTTCACTGACCGTGGCTTCGTATGTACAAAGATAATTCATGAAGCCTTTGCTTTTTGAAACAGGGGCTTCTTTTTCTATGAAATAAGGAAAAGTGATTTTTCCATAGGCTTTTTCGGCATCAAGTTTGGTGCGGATTTCTTCCAGAAGCTCCCAGAAGTGTGTGAATGAAAGATTTGTGTGGTAGCGGTGGAATACTTCAATAAAACGGCTCATGTGGGTTCCTTTGTAATTATGAGGAAGGTTTACAAAAAGATCCACGGTGGCAGTTGTGTGCTGGGCTTTGTTGTTTTTATCCAAAACCTGAATTGGGTATTCTACATTTTTAACGCCTACCTTTTGAAGTGGAACGTTTCTTTCATCTTTTTCGCTTTGAATATCTTTCATTTACGCAATGTCCAATTATGCCTTGGCTGGTTACTCTCTCCAAAGTAACTACAGACGATTTTCTGCACTTTCAAGTGTATTTGCCATAAGCATGGCGATTGTCATTGGACCAACTCCTCCTGGAACCGGGGTAATGAAGCTGGCTTTTTCTTTGATTGCTTCAAAATCAACGTCACCTACAAGTCGGAATCCTGATTTTTTTGTGCTGTCTGGAATGCGGTTTACTCCAACATCAATAACAACGGCACCGTCTTTTACCATATCGGCAGTTACTGTGTTTGGGTGACCGCTTGCAGCAACAATGATGTCGGCCTGTTTTGTAAAGGTTTTGATGTCTGGAGTACCTGTGTGGCAGATTGTAACAGTACAGTTTGTTTCGCGGCGGGCCAGAAGAATGCTGACTGGTTTTCCTACGATGTTTGAACGTCCAATTACAACAGCGTGTTTACCTTTTGTTTCAATGCCCATTTTTTCAAGAAGAACAATGATTCCGTGAGGTGTACATGGAAGGAAAGCTTTTTTTCCAATCATCATGTTACCAACATTTACAGGATGGAATCCGTCTACATCTTTTTCAGGATCAATGGCAAGGAGAACTTTTTCTTCGTTGATGTGTTTTGGAAGTGGAAGCTGAACAAGAATTCCGTGAACTGTGTCATCTTTGTTCAGTTTGTGGATGAGTGCAAGAAGCTCTTCTTCACTTGTGCTTTCCGGAAGGTGAACAGATTCATCTTTCATGCCGCATTCTGCAAGGGCTTTCTGTTTTCCAGTAACATAAGAAACACTGGCAGGATTTTCACCTACAAGAATAACTGCAAGACAAGGAACAATGCCTTTTGCCTTAAGTTCTGCTGTTTTTGCTGCTACTTCAGCTCTTGTATCTGCTGCAATCTGTTTTCCATCGATAATTGTTGCACTCATGCTTTATCCTCCATTTTTCGGTTTTTGTCCCGCAATGATTTCTATTTTCTCATTTTTAATGCGATTTTTCAATCAGTCTTTGCCGAAAAATCCATTTGGCGCCCATATTATAGGTGGAGAAGGTAAAAATGATTAATAAGACTTGCAGCGAAAAAGGATTTGATATTCCCCAGGCCTTGTGCCTTCAGTGCAGACTGTTGATGAAAGAAAAAAAAGGAGGACAGGTGCTTTTCCATACTCGAAATACACCAAAAAAGTTCGCTGACTGCATAGCGTTTTTTTCAGGTGAAGGATTAAGAATCAGAAAAATTTCGGAACGGCGGTTTTTAAGGCTTTATCAGAAAAAATACAAAACCCAATGTACTACTAATGAAAATTAATAGATAGATGAATAAACGGAGAGAAAATACAAACTGAAGGAGGTAAAAAAAATTAGAGGAAATTAAAAAGGGCTGTCCAAAAAGTTTGCATTACGGTGGTTGAGTTTACGGTCCCTGAGCCATGTCGAAGGGTCGAAACCACCACATTTAGTGTAGCAGTCATTTCGACAGGCTCAATGAGCGCTACACTCATTACTAATTGGACAGCCCCTGCCTTCCTTCCCGTATTTTCACAAAATTGCTATTTAGGTGTTCCTCGCTTTTTTTTGCACGGAATGCTGATTATTTAAGACAGGCGTCCAAATCTGCTTCGATGGCTTTTCGATCCAGATGTTTTCCAATTACAACCAGTTTAATCATGCGGTCACCCACAGTTTCATCCCAGTCTTTTTTTGCTTCAGGCTCCTGTTTGAAGATTTTTTCCTGTTCTTTTTTGGGAAGACTTGCAAGCCACTGTCCTGAATATCCTGCCTGAATCTGGCGTCCCGAAGTTTCAAGAACGTAAGCCATGTCTTCTTCATCTGCAAACCACATAACTCCTTTACAACGGATGATTGCACGTGGCCATCGGCTGGCATATTCATCAAGCTTGATTCGGTCAAATGGCTTTCGGCGGTAGTAAACAAATGAACCAATTCCGTATTCATCTTCATCAGCACCTTCGTGTTTGTGTTCGTGGTGGTGATGTCCGTGGCAGTGGCATTTTTCGCCGCCTTCACAGCCTGGTTCATGTTCGTGTTCATGATCATGGTGGTGATGCTCGTGTTCGTCATGGTCGTCGTCGTCATCATGGTGGTGGTGATGTTCTTCTTCCATTTCGGCATCGTGTTTTTCAAGTTCTGCAACCCAACCGGCGCTTGCATAAACTGTTTCAAAATCAAAATTGTCTTTTCCAATGATTTCTTCAAGTGGAATGTCACAGTTTGTAGTTTCAAAAACCTTAACATTTGGCTGGATTTTGTTGATTACGGCGCGAACTTCCTTCATCTGTTCGTCTGTAACAAGATCTCGTTTGTTTACGATAAGTGTTGAACAGAATTCAATCTGCTGGATAAGGAGGGATTCAATATCTTCTTCATCAACATCATCTTTAAGAAGGTCGTTTCCGCTGGCAAATTCATCAACAAGGCGGGCTGCATCAACAACACCAATAACGTTTGCCAGATTTCCAATTTCAATAGTTTCAATAGCCTGAGCAATTGGAAGAGGTTCACAAACACCACTGGCTTCAATAAGAACATAGTCGTATTTGCCTGTTTTCATCAGGTCTTCAATGCCTTTTACCATGTCGCTTTTGAGAGTACAGCAGATACATCCGTTTGTGAGTGGAAGAATGCTTGAAGTGTCAGTAATGGCAGCTTCCTTTGAAATAAGATTTGCATCAACGTTAACTTCGCCAATGTCGTTTACAATTACTGCAACTTTATAGCCTTTCTGGTTTGTAAGGATTCTGTTCAGAAGGGTAGTTTTACCGGCTCCAAGATAACCGCACAAAAGGGTAATAGGAATTTTCTTTTTCATGATATAACCTCGTAAAAATCTATGAATTCAATATAGTAAAAAAATGTTCCATAATCAATAAAAAAGGGCTGCCCGAATATTTCAGACAACCCTTCCTCATAATAATTTCTTTAGCCGTAAATTACTGGCGTTTCATTGTGCATTCCCAGTGTTTGTTTGGATCAGAAGATGGAACATCTGAGCGGTCAACAACCAGGTCAATGTCTGTGCTCAATGAAATAGGTTTGATGAACTGGTATGTGCGGTTTGTTTCTGCACATTTAAAGCTCATTACAAGACCTTTTGTGCTTACTTTACAAGTGTAATCAGTTACATTGTCGCTGAAAGAAATGATTTTTTCTGAACCTTTGTAAAGAGTGATGCTGTTGTTGGCAAATTCCCAGGTTGCATCCCATTTTGCATCGTACCATTTTCCAAGACTCCAGTCTTCTGGGAAGCGGATCTGTGAAGTTGGTTTTGTAAGGTCAAGAGTATCTTCTGCTGATGCAGCAAAAACACAAAGACAAGCCATAATAGCGGCAATCAAGAATTTTTTCATTTGTAATACCTCTGTAAAAAAATATATCACAATTAAAATGATATGACAAGAGAAAATCTCCAAAATGTCTAAAAATTTATCGCGGGAAAATACTACCAGTCAGTCTCTGCCTTCCTTCCCGTATTTTCACGCAATGTTTTTTTGATATTTTATTCCAGAACGGAAAGTTGTTCGGTAAGAAGTGGAACAAGCTGTTTTTTGCGGCTTACTACGTCTTTCAGGTAGTAGACTTGTTTTTCCAGTTTGGGGAAGGTGATGTATGGTGCAAATTTTTCATCAGCATCAATAAGGAGAATGCTGGAAAGCTTTGTAATGTCGGTAACAAGAAGTGCTGCAAAAACCAGTTTTCGACCGCGGCGTTCAAATTCCAGTTCCTTGAAGAATTCATCTTTTCGGTCAAGAATTTCTGCTGTATTACCAACTTCAATCTGACTTACAGTGTAGGAAAGCTTGCCTTCGGTATATTCCTTCATATCCTGGTGGATTACGTCGGTAGCAGAACGTCCGTTGATGTGGCTTCCGGCTTCAAGAATCTCTTTTCCCAGTGCTTCTATTTCAAGATTTGTAATGTTGGAAAGATATTCTGCAGTTTCCCGGTCTGTTTCGGTGGTAGTTGTAGACTGAAGGATAAGTGTGTCGCTTAAAATACCGCACAGAAGAAGGGAAGCTATGTCTTTGGGAACTGGAACCCTGTATTCCTTGTAAAGATTTGTAATGATGGTGGAAGTGGAACCAACCGGTTTGTTTATAAAGGTAATAGGATATTTTGTTGAAAGAGGACTAAGACGGTGATGATCAATTACTTCACGGATCTTGAAATTTTCAATACCGTCCAAAGCCTGGGTAATTTCATTGTGATCAACAAGAATAACTTCTGTATTTGGTTCGCCCATTAGGTCAGTTTCCGAAATAATGCCTACAATCTTATTGTCTTCATCAACAACAGGAAGGCAGCGGCATGGAGAAGCCTGAAGAAGAGGGCGGATTTTTGTGATTGTATCAGAAAGAAGGACCGGCTTGATTTCGCTGTCACTCATAATGGAAACCGGTGTTGAGTAGGCAATCATCATGGAAGTGGCAGCTACAGGATAAGGACTAATAAGAACTGAAACACCGTTTTTCTGTGCAAGCTCCCGCAGTTCCTTTTTCATTACGTAATCGGAAGAAAGAATAAGCAGTTTAATGCGGCTGTCTACACACAACTGGTGAATGCTTTCTCTGTCGGAAGTGATTACAATGATGTTTTCGCTGGCATGTTCCCTGAGTTTTTCTGCAAAACTTTCTGTATGGGCAGCACCAACAAGAATGGAACCTTTAAAAATCTCGTCTTCGTTGTGAACAACAATTGGCTGTGCATGAAGAGTTTTTTGAATAAGACCAATGCTTGTGGAAATGGCGTGCTTTTTTTCGGGATTCAGAAGGGTGATTACATTCTGAGCAAAAGCAGAAAAGTGAAGAAGAGAATCGTAACGGCCTTCATCATCAACAACGGGAATAACACGATTGTGAAGCTCCTGCATTTTATTGATGGCATCCCACACGGAAACTGATTTGTTTACAGAACCGGAAAGTGGTTTTAGATAATGCTGAACCTTTGGTGTAAGATTTGAAAGATATTTTGGATGAGGAACCTGAAATTTATTGAAGATGTAATCTGTCTGCGGATTAAGATGTCCGGCCCGGGAAGCAATGCAATTTTTTTCTCCCAGAAGCTCCTTGAGTCGTGCGTAGGCAACTGCAGAAACTACAGAGTCAGTGTCTGGATTCTTGTGTCCAACAATATAAACAGTTTTATCCATCTTATGTTCCTTTTTTTTGTTTTATTCTTTAGGGGCAACAGTAATAAAGTCTACAATGTTTTTAGCGGCATTTCCCACCTGAGCCCAGCATTCTTCTTTGATTTCGTTACGTGCTTCCTGCAGTGAAGTGCTTGAAAGCGCATTGTTGATTACTTCTTTGATATTTCCAAAGTCTTTTTCTTCCAGTTTAAGACCCATTTTTTCGGCGGCCCGGAGAATCCACATTTTTTCATCAAACCAGGCGGCGTCGTAAACTGCAGTATCAAAACTGGTGTCGGCGTACATGAAAGGTCTGTTGAAAAGCAGAGTGTATTCAAGAATGATTCCGGAAAAGTCTGTAATCATCATGTCGGAACGGTTTAAAACGGCAAGGTTATCATTGTCACGGTTCCACTCAAAGCAGGAATATTTTTCCATAAGTGAATCAATAATTTCCTTGTCGGCGGTAAAAGACTGTGGGTGAGGGCGAACAATTACCTCAAATCCAGTTTCTTTAAGGGCAGAAAGAAGGGAGTCACCAAAGCGTACAAGAATAGAACTTGGTCCCCAGGAAGGAGCCAGAAGAATAACTGGTTTTTCCTTGTTCAGTGTGTGCTCAGGAAGCTCCTTTACGTGATCTAAAGCTGCATCAAGGAAGGTGGAGCCGGCTGCAAACATTTCTTTTCGTTTAATGGCAGGACGTGCTTCTTCAATTTTCTTTGCAAAATCAATCTGATTCTGTCCGCAGGCAAGAAATGCATCATAGTAATCAAGAGCAAACATACGGTATCCGGCTAGGTCATCACAGGAATGAGGAATATGGATGTATCGGTCTACGGTTTTGCTGCGTTTCCACTGAAGAACATCAAGGCCTGGAGTTGTGGCAATAACTGTACCAGCATTCAGCATGTTCATTTTTACAAAGCCTTTGTTTCCTTCACCAATGTATTCGGCTTTTACAAATTCGTATTTTGCAGAAAGGGCAGGATCATCTTCACTTTGTGTGTAATAAACCAGTGGGATTTTTCTTTCTTCAAACTGATCACAAATTGGCTTAAAAACATTCCAATAGCGTTTGTGGTCTGAAAAAATAAGGTACGGTATTTTCCCAGCCTGAAGCTTTTCTGCTTTACCACCAGAAAGAATGAATCTGATTTTAACGGCAAGGGCACGAAAAGCAAAAACACCAGCTGTGGCAACTCCAATAGCCAGAGAAAAAAGCATACTTCCAGTGCCAGGATCGATGTAAAGAAAATTATAAAGCATGAAAATCTCCTTGTCTTCTTACCATATTATATATATTTTGGTATAATTGTACTATGTCTTTTCTATATAATTTACTGATTCTGCCGATTGAATCACTTATTGAATTTATTTTCTGCTTTGTTTACAAAAAGTTTTCTGCATTCGGAGTGACAGGCTGTATTGTGGCAGTAAGTCTGGCCGTTAATTTTCTGGCACTTCCTTTGTATAACATGGCAGATGCACTTCAGCTTAAGGAACGAAACATCCAGCTTAAGATGCAAAAATGGATAAGACATATAAAAAAGACATTTAAAGGTGACGAGCAGTTTATGATGCTCAACACTTATTACCGTCAGAACAATTATCATCCCCTTTATGCATTAAGATCAGCTCTTTCCATTTTGATTGAAATCCCGTTTTTTATTGCCGCCTATCATTTTTTGAGCCACTGCTCTTTATTGAACGGACAATCAATCCTGTTTTTGAAGGATCTTGGCAGTCCAGATTCGCTTTTTTCGATTGGGAATTTTTCTATAAATGTCCTGCCAATTTTTATGACCCTTGTAAATGTAGTTTCCAGTGCAATCTATACAAAAGGTGCTCCATTGCGTGAAAAAGTACAGGTTTATGTACTGGCACTTGTTTTTCTGGTGCTTTTGTATGACAGTCCAAGCGGTCTGGTTTTTTACTGGATTTTGAATAATACTTTCAGTCTGGCAAAAAACGTTGTATTAAAGATGAAAAAACCGGGACTTGTGGTTTATGGCTTTATTGCGGCAATAATGGTGGCATTGAGCCTGTTTATTGCTTTCTTTATGAACCACACATCACTGAACAAAAAGATTGCCTGCTGGTTAGTGGCCGCCCTTGTAATAGCAGTACCACCAATGGTGATGGGTTGGAAGAAAAGAAAATCTGTTCCATCTGCTTGTAACAAGGAAGGCGATAAGGAAGCTTCTGCTTCTGTAAGAATGTTAAAGGGTGGAAATACTGTACTCTTTTTTGTTTCCTGCTTTGTGCTCTGGCTTTTAACTGGAGTTTTGCTTCCAACAAATGTTATTTCTACCAGTCCACAGGAATTTGCTTTTATTGGAACAACCGAGAGTCCTTTTTCCTATATTGGTACTTCCCTGTTCTATTTTGCAGGAATCTTTCTTTTCTGGCCTTTCATGATTTGGAAAATGTTTGACGAAAAAGTAAAAAAAATCATGCCGGGACTGTTTTTTGTGCTTGCGGTGTGTGCACTGGCAAACGTTTATATCTTTAAGGAAAGCTACGGCACTATAAATATTTTCTTCCGCCTTGAAAACCAGGGAACATTGAGTCACAGTCCTCTTTATGTGGTGGGGGTAACTCTTTTTATTCTGGTGCCTGTTTTGATTTATGCAGTCTGTGAGCGCTTTAAAAAGATTAATATTCTTTATCTGGTGCTCTGTGCAGTTATTGCCGGAGAGCTTTTTGTAAGCGTTTCTAATCTTTCTAAAATCAACAGGGGATGGAAGGAACTGGATAAGGATGCAATGCGAAATCAGGCGGTGGCCAGTGAAAAAGAAATGGAAAAAGAGTTTCACTTAAGCCGGGACCAGAAGAATGTAGTTATTTTCTTTATGGACCGTGGCATTTCATCATTTTTCCCACATATTCTGGACCAGTTTCCAGAGCTTAAGAAAAGTTATTCTGGGTTTACTTATTATCCAAACACTTTGAGCTTTGGTGGTACAACTATTATTGGTTCGGGGCCTATGATGGGCGGATACGATTATATTCCTGAAAATCTTGACAAAAAGGAAAACCAGCTTTTAAGTGAAAAACAGAATGAGGCTGTTATGGTGTTGCCAGAAAATTTTCATAATGCAGGCTGGGATGTTACTGTGGCCGACGCTCCTTATGCAAACTATACCTGGTTCTTCAACAAGGATTTTTACAAAGACAACTATCCTTATGTTGATGCAAAAACCTTGAACCGAAAATACGGAACACTTTATTCCCTTGAGCACGAGGGGGATTTTGACAATGCACCTTCCGATGTAATCTGCCGCACTTATATAAATCGTTTTTCACTTATGCAGATTATTCATCCGGGGCTCCGTTTTACTTTTTATCAGGAAGGAAATTATTTTGCTGACCTTAGTTTCTTCAGTGATCCAGATTTTGTAGACGATTATGCAGAGCTTTACTATCTTCCAAAACTTACTGCTTTTGATGCTCAGAATCCTACTTACACCTTTATTGGAAATACAACTGCCCATAGTTTTGTAAGTCTTCTGGAGCCAGACTTTCACCCGGGAAAGGCAGATGAAAATCATCACTATATGGGTTTGGGAAATTATGATGCAAAAGGAGCTGAAACAATGGATTATCCTTCCAATGCAGCAGCTTTGATTCAGTTTGGAAAATGGCTTGACTACCTTAAAGAAAACGAGGTTTACGACAATACAAGGATTATTATTGTATCAGACCATGGATTTCGTCACACATTCCGAGCCTTTGAAGCATTTGGTGAAAAAATTGATAGTGATACAGTGGGTCAGTTTAATCCCCTTCTTTTGGTAAAAGATTTTGAAGCAGACGGTCTTTATAAAGTGGATAATTCTTTTATGACCAATGCCGACACCCCGCGCCTTGCTGTAAAAAATCTAGAAGTATCTGACGTGAATCCATTTACAGGAAATGCTTTTCAGAGTACCAGTGATTATGACAGTTTTGAAGTGCTTCATATTGATGTAGACCGGTTTATGCCTGAAGAATGGAAAAATGAATATACCTTTTACAACTCAGGTGAAGAAGTGTACCGTGTAAAAACCAATATTTTCGAAGAAAGCAACTGGGAAAGGGTGAAATAAAAGATTCTTCGACTTTGCTCAGGATGGGGTTGGTGTTTGTGGTGGGGGGATGTAAAAAAACTGGATTTCTGGCAAAAGATATGTAAATTTTAAAATTGAAGAAAAGGAAAAAGTTATGGATAAAAAAACAGCTTATTGCTAAAATAAATCAAAGCAGGGAAAAGAATTTACACCAAATAATTCGACTCGGCTAATATAACTTCTTTACGAGATATAGGAAAAGGTGTTTTATGCAAGCGTTAATGTTAGCTGCTGGTATGGGCAAAAGATTAGGTAGATATACACAGAATGGAACCAAATGTATGGTTCAGGTGAATGGAAAGGCTTTGATTGAATATGCAATTGAAGCTCTTGTGAATGCTGGAATCAAGAAGTTTACTCTTGTTACTGGCTATCGCAGTGATATTTTAAAATCTTTTCTTTCATCAAAATTCAATGACAAGAATTTAAATGGGATGAAAATTGAATATATTGAAAATCCTGTTTATGACAAGACGAATAATATATATTCCCTCTGGCTTGCTAAAGATGTGCTCTCTTCTGATGATACAATTCTACTTGAAAGTGATTTGATTTTTGATTCAAAGGTGTTAAATGATTTAATATCTAACCCTGAAAAAAATCTTGCTGTGGTTTCTCACTTTGAGCCTTGGATGGACGGAACCTGTACTCTACTTGATAAAGAAAAAAACATAGTTGGAATGCTTGATAAAGCTCATTTCAACTGGAATGACATAAGCGATTATTACAAGACTGTAAATATCTATAAGCTTTCTAAAGCTTTTTCTGAAAAATATTATATTCCATTTCTGGAAGCATATCAGAAGTCATTTGGCAAAAATGAGTATTATGAAACAGTACTGAAAGTTTTGACACTTCTTGATACTAAAACTTTGAAAGGTTTTACTGTGCGCGGTGATCAATGGTATGAAATTGATGACCCAGCTGATCTTGCTATTGCTGAAACTCGTTTTGCGCCGGTACAGGAAAAACTTAGACTGATGGAAAACAACTATGGCGGTTACTGGAGATTCCCTCAGATAAAAGATTTCTGTTATCTGGTGAATCCATTTTTTCCACCGACTAAACTTGTTGATGAATTAAAATCAAGTTTTCAAACACTTCTTACTGCATATCCAAGTGGCGCAAGACAGCAGAACCTTCTTGCAGGTAAAATATTTAATATCTTGCCGGAACATATTGTAGTAGGTAATGGTGCAGCTGAACTTATTAAATCTTTTGGAGGAATGGTAACTGGTAAGACAGCTATTCCTTTTCCAACATTCAATGAATATCCTGCAAGATTTTGTAATTCAGAAACTGTTGAAATTTCTGTGAATAAAGAAAGTTTTGAATATTCTGTAAATGATATTTTGAATACGGTTGATGAAAATAAAGCATCTAATGTGCTTTTGATTAATCCAGATAATCCGACAGGGCATTTCCTTAAAAAAGAAGATTTATTCCATTTATTAGATGAGTTGAAATCAAGAAATGTCCAGCTTATATTTGATGAATCTTTCATTGATTTTGCAGAAAAAGAAATTCGTTATACTTTAATTGATGAAGAAATCATTGAAAAATATCCGAATCTTGTTGTAATAAAATCTATCAGTAAAAGTTATGGAGTTCCAGGCCTTCGTCTTGGTGTACTTGTGTCCTCTAAAACTGAACTTATTCAGGAAGTTCAGAAGAATAATTCAATCTGGAATATCAATTCATTTGCTGAATATTTCCTTCAGATTTATGACAAGTATAAATCAACTTATAAAGATGCATGTGATAAGCTTGCTGCAGAAAGAATTAGATTTGCAAATAAAATTGCAGAAATTAAAGGAATTCAAGTATTCCCTAGTCAGGCTAATTATATTATGTGTAAGTATACAGGTAAAAAGTCTGTAACAGAAATTACAGAAAACCTTTTGCAGGAACACAATCTGCTGGTAAAAAATCTTACACAAAAATATGGCTGTGGTGAGCAATATATGAGACTAGCTGTTCTTGCTCCAGAGGATAATGATTTACTGGTTGAAGGGTTAAAAGCGGAAATTGAGGGGTAATTTACGAACGGCCAAAATTCGAGTTTTGCAATAGTCTGGAGGCTAGGTAAAAACCATTGCTTAGCATCTTCAACTAAATGAAATAAAAATGCAGAAATACTGTAGAAGAAGTGCCTGAACATTCCGGTTACGCTTCTTGCCCTGTGATAAATCAGATTGTAATTCAGCTTCATGACTGACCATACATTTTCGATTCTGTTGCGTTGTAATAGAAGCTGGAACTGCTCCTTTGTCATAGTGCGATTCATGTTTTTTCTTGTTGCAGTGCAGGGCTTTCTGCCTGACTGTCGTGTTCCTTGCCAGGACGGAAGCAAAGTTTTACCAGTGTGCTGTCTCCAGTGCAGATTCCCTGCAATTTGAAGCCGTAAAACCAGCCTTTCGTGGATTTTCCCCTGCTTGCGATACCCTTTGCAACTTTATGAGATGAAATATAACGGTTTTCAAATACCGTAATCGGAGTTGAATCGACATAGAACACATTATCCGTACAGTAAATCCTGTTCAGATAAAGCTTTCAGTCATGCCATTCCTCCGTATTTTTGTTTGTGATTATTCAAATTTTACAGAGAATGCCTTTTTTTTGAAATTTATCTAAAACTTGAAATTTGACCTAATACAAAATCTCAGTTTTCTTTTTCAACAGCACTAGTTTCGGTCATGAGTGCAGTATAAATGAAAAACCAAAGTGTGTCATCATGAGAGACATTAGCGTTTCTTCCAGTTTTCTGGCTGGAAGATATTTTCTTTGACAGAATATTTGTTCAGTTCAGGGAATTGAGTGGAATTACGCATGGGTTCCACTCGCCATTGACTAGAATTAGTTACTATAAATTCATCAAAATTTTCAGCAGACTTAAATTCATTTCCGGTATACGGGTTCTTATCAGATAACCCAAGTCCTTTTCGTGCAAAATTAACAGTTTCAGCATTAGAAATAAAGGTACTGTCGGTTTTATATCTTCCGGTTGCATTGAAATCTTTTACAAGATATAAAGGATTTAATAAATTGGGCATTAGGTGATCAAAATTATTGAAAACTTTAAGTGGAATATCACGACCATGATCGGAAACAATTAGAATACGTGTGTTGTCGTAGACGTTGTTTTCTTTTAGTGTCTGTAGGGTTTTTGCTAATTGTTGAAGCGCGGCTACATTTACATGCCATGCAGCGGTATTTGTGTCAGGGTCATTTGGACAAGATGGGGCCATGTGGTGATTATCTGTGTTCAGAGCACCAGGCCTATAATTTTCATTAAGTTCACTGTATATATGTGTGAGCTGATTACCAATAAAAATAAATGTTGGTTTTTCACTGTCGTAGGAAAATGCATCAGGCATATAATATAAATCGGCAAAATTTAATATTAAGTATGGATCAACTATCGTTTCTGGCTTGTCATAAAAATAAGTGGTTTTATTTGTAAGATAGGATCTAAAAGGCGGATACATAACCTGCATCAAAGTAAAATAAATACAGGTTTTTTTTGGGTATTTTTCGGGATTTGGGGTCAGAATCTCATCGGCATATTCTATTTCATATTTTCGTAAAACATCATCTGTTTGGTAGCCCACTTTTGTGAAATCATAATCGCTTGTAATTCCCTGATTATAGTTGATATATGGAATTTCATAGATGGTTGTGTCATAGCCTGCATCTGCAAAAAGACGAGGCATAACTAGAACTGCTTCATCGTGTTTTTTGCTTAATAGTTCTGTATTGCGTTTGTCCATTTCGTCAGGGGTATATTCATATCCGCCAACAAGTGGAGGAAAAGCCATGTTTGTTGCTGGTGAGAATGAAACGATGTTTGGATAATATGTAAAGCCGTCATAAGCTTCCTGTAGTTCGGGGAACTGTTCCATTATGTATGGAAAATATGAAGAAATTGCACGATCTAGGAAGAAAATGAGGACATTTTTTCCGTCTGGAGAGAGACTGAATCTTTTATAATTATTTAAATTTGAAATATACGTTTCATATTCTTTTTGAGTATATACTGAACGGATTGTTCCAAAGGAGAGTTCAGCAATGGAAATGATAATGGTAATTAAAGCAAGAATATTCTGCCGTCTTTTTTTGTAAAAGAGCCAGCACAAAAAAGAAACGAAAACTATAACAAGAATAGGTCCAGTCTTCATTATTATAGTTGAGGATTGTATGTTCTCTGGATTGTCCAGTTCAAATATTGTTGAAATAAGCCCGTAATTGTGTTTGAAAAGAAATGCATTTGATACACAGGAACATGTGAGTATAAAAAAGATTACAGGCATATATTGTCGCACTTTCCCGTTGAACATTTTGTAAATTATAAGAGGCCAGAAAACAAAAAGTCCGAAGAAGAAGAGAGAAGATGCAAAAACAAAGCCCAGGGGATTTTTTACTGAACCAATATTCGAAAACTCTGCAGGGGAAGTGTAAATGACGTTTGCAGGAAGTAAAAAACCGCACAAAAGAAAAAGTGACAAAAGAGAGAAAAGCAAAAGAGGAAAGTTTTCTTGTATGCTGGCTTTTTCTATTTTGATTTTAATTTTCTTTTTCTTCAGATACAAAAGAATAAGGTCTGTGATAACAATTACAAAAGTCAGTGCCCAAAAGATAATCTTTTTGTTGAGCGGAGTTTGAGGACGAAGAAATAAAACGTACAAACTGAAAAGTACCAGTAAACCGCAGAAAGCAGTGTAGCACCAGAAACCAAACTTTTTATATTTTGTAAAAAAGTTTTTTGCAAGGCTAAAGGTATTGTTTAAAATCCAGTAGAAAACAAGACCGCTTGGGCTGTCGTACAAAAGCACAAGGAATACCAGTGCCAGAACATATACCTGAATTTTTTCACGAAGTGGTGCACCTTTTGTATAAATGGCACTGGAAACAATGTTGATGGATGTCATTAGAATAGGAAGAACATTTACCGTGAAATTACCAATTCTGAACAGTGCATCAGGACTTCCCAGGTCTTTTAAAAACAAGAATGATTCATTGTGCAAAAGACTGCAGTGACTTAAAAAGTGATAGGCTGCAATGAAGAAAGGAATCTCAATAAGAATTGAAAGTGCGGAACGGAGAGCATAAAGAGGGTGGTAACCGTTCTGCCGGTACCAGGTATTCAGCATCATGAACTGTTCGTCGCCTTTGAAGGATGCTTTTATGTGCTTGATCCATGGAGCCATTTTAAGCTGAATCTGTCTTTCCTTAAGCTGAAGCGCATCTGCCATATTGTAAAGTGGGAGGGCTAAAAAATTTACAACAAGACTTACGGCAACAATGGCTCCAGGAATTCCAAGACTCCAGATTTTTTCATAAACAAAGCAGAAAACAAACTCGATGATTTCTTCAATAGGCTGAATAATTATGCTGTAAATAATGTTCATACTGTCACCATGGGCTGTTTATATCACATCCACGAATGTTCGTTCGTTTCGGTTGAACAGGATAAGTCCGCCCAGGAATACCACTGCAGTAATAACAAGGCTTGAAATCACCATTTCCAAAGGTACGTGGCCTGCGCCGTAGAAACCAATGCGGAAAAGTTCTACAGGGGCACTCATTGGGTTAATGTAGAAAATCCATTTAAGGCTTTCCGGGGCCTGGCTTAAAGGATAAACAACCGGTGTAATGTACATACAAAGGCTGATGCCGTAATCCATAACAATCTTAAGATCTTTATATTTTGTTGCAAGGGCTGAAACTACAAGACCAATGCCGCATCCCAAAAAGCCAATCCACAAAATGATAAGTGGGAAAAGCAGAACGTACCAAGTTGCGTGAACAGGTGCGCCTGTAATCAAATAATAAACATAAAAACACATAAGCAAGGCAAACTGAATGCCAAGTTTTATGATATGTCCGATTGTCGTAGAAATAGGCACTGTAAGGCGAGGAAAATAAACTTTTCCAAACATACCGGCGTTATTGATAAAAACTGAAGAACAGGAATTTAAACTGCCTGTAAAATAAGTCCACAGCATGGTTCCGCCGTAGTAAAAAAGAAGGTAAGGAATCCCGTCAGTTCCAATCTGAGCCAAATTGCCAAAAACAAAGGCGTACATAATGGTAGAAATTATAGGCTGAACAAGATACCATAATGGCCCAAGGATTGTCTGCTTGTACTGAACGGCAAAGTCACGTTTTACAAAAAGCAGTACAAGGTCCCGGTAGCGGATTACTTCACGAAGCTTTAAGTCAAGAAGCTTATGTTTTGAATGGAGAATAAGATCCCAATTTTCGTTTTCAACAACAGTAGATTCGGTCATGGGAATATTATAGAAGATTTTAAGGGTTGTGTCACGCAATAGTATTATTGTCATCTCGAGCGCAGTCGAGAGATCTTCCTTTAAAGAATAATTATTGGTTTAAGGTATAATTTGTACTTCTACCACCTGAGGTATTTTCTTTTGTAAGAATTCCTTTTTCAATTAGATCTGAAATGTCTCTAAGTGCTGTATCAGAAGAACACTTAGCGATTTTGGCCCATTTTGAAGTGTTCAAAACACCAAACCACTCTGGATTAAGTAATTTATTTAACATCAGTCTTTGCCGCTCATTTAAGGCGACATTCTCTATTGATTGAAGAAATGTGTATTTCTTTAGTACGGAATTGGTTTGATCAAAGCTTTCTTGTATTGATTTTAATGTACAGTTCAAGAACCACTCAATCCATTCGGTTATATCAAGGCTTCCTTTCTGTGTCTTTTCAAGTACATCATAATATGCGTTTTTTTCTTTCATTATTTCGGTTGAAAGACTGTAAAACCTCAAAGGTGTTCTGTCACTTCGACATAAAAGCATATCCGAAATAGTTCTTGTAATTCTTCCGTTACCATCGTCAAAAGGGTGGATTGATACAAACCATAAGTGGGCTATTGCAGCATTTATAAGTGAATCTCCTGTTGCTGCGTTAAGCCAGTTTAAAAACTTTGACATTTCATCTGGTACTTTGTGGGAGACAGGCGCTTCATAATGAAGTTTTTCATGTCCAATTCCCCCGGAAACAACTTGCATAGGGTTCTTTCTGTATTCTCCTACATCTATTTTATACATTCCACTGTATCCAGTAGGAAAAAGACATGCGTGCCAACCAAATAATCTTTCTTGTGTGAGTGGTTTATCGTAATTTTGTGTTGCATCAATTATCATTTCTACAACAGCATCAATATTTCGGTCGGAAGAAACAAGTCCGGTTCTATCTAGTCCTAATCGTCTGGCAATTGAAGAACGAACCTGGTCTTTATTCAAAATATATCCTTCTATTTCAGAAGACTTTATTACATCACTAGTAATTGTAGTAAGAACTTTATCTTCCCGTTCTGCTAATCCAAGTAATTCCATTTTAGAGAGAAGCTTTCCTTGTTCAATATGGCAATTTTCCAGAAGAGATGAAATACTTGCCTGGTCAAAATAAAATTCAGGCCATTTTTCAAGTTCGTGAATATACATGCTGATATTGTATAATATATGCGGAGAATATTCAATTTATTCACCGCATATATGCGGTGAATAAATTGAGGCATACCGAAAGAAGTCTCTACTTCGGTCGACATGACAATGTGGGGATAATGGACTATTCAAAAAGCAGTAATAAGAGAAAAAGTGGATTTCTTATTCTAGGTTATAATTTATATTTCATAGGTCTGTTTCTGCTTGTTGCAAAAAAGTGGGCTCAAGATCGGTTCCCCATGCATACTCCGGAGATTGTATTTTATACATTGAAATATGCAAAAGGAAATTATGATCCATCTATAATCGCAGAAGTTGTAAAAATAGTCCTTGCATCATTTTTTACTTCTTTTGTTCTCTTTTTATCTGTGTTGATTATCGAATTAAATCTATTTCGATTGGGCTATTTATTGACAGAAGAGCAAAATTTGATTTATATTTAAATCTATAGTAGAATATATCTATAAGGAAGTGCTTCTTTGATTACTCAACTCAACTCAACTCAACTCAACTCAACGTATATTAATTAGATTTTTTGTAAGCCTTTTGATGCTCATTCCGTTTTTTTTATCATGTAAGCATAGTAATGATGTTTATGATGATAGTAACGATGCAGAAATGTACAAAGAATATAAAGTATCTGAAAATATATTAAAAAACGCAGGCCTGCCTGTAGTGAAAATTCAGACTGAAAATAATAAGAAAATTTTAAGCAAGGAAGACTGGGTATCGGCAAATATCTCTATTGAGAGTGATGCACACGTTGACTGGAATTTAGATGAAACTGTGGTCTTAGTTAGAGGAAGGGGAAATACTACTTGGACATATCCTAAAAGACCTTATGCAATTAAGTTTGAACAAAAAACTCAGATTTGTGGTATGCCCAAACATAAACGCTGGATTCTTTTGGCAAATTATCTAGATGGTTCTTTTATGAAAAATGAGATAGCTTTCTATCTTAGTAGACAATTAAATATGGATTATACTGTTCGAGGTGAATTTGTTAATCTTGTTTTGAATGGAAATTATGTAGGATTATATTGGCTTGGGGAACAAATAAAGGTAGATAAAAATAGAGTAGATATAGATGACAGTGAAGATTTTTTGATCGAAATGGATGTTTATTTTGATGAACTATGGAAATTTAAGACAGAGAAAAAGCATCTTCCAGTCATGATAAAAAATGATGATTCTATGACTGAAGATCGTCTTGAGACTATTCAAGACTGGATGAATTCTCTTGAGAACGTTTTGTATGGTCCATATTTCCCATATACAGATGAAACTCATTCTGTTTATGATGACAGCTTTAAAAATCTTATTGATATTGATTCGTTTGCAAAGTTTTATATAGTCGAAGAAGTAATGAATAATATCGAACTTAACTGGCCTAAAAGTACATATTTAACATTTGATAAAACTAATAATATATTGAAAGCAGGTCCTGTTTGGGATTTTGATTGGTCGGCTTATACAAGAAATACAAGTTTTAGTTTGCAGAATGCATTGTATTATGATGCATTATTCAAAACGAATGAATTTAGTGAAAAAATTAATGAACTGTTGAGTACTGGAAACCTTACAACAGAAGGTGTGTCACTCAAAATAGATGAGATGTCAGCAATGATTATAAAAAGTGCAAAACTTGATCAAAAAAGATGGGGAATTGGGCATAACCCTATAGGACATAATTACAGTTCTTTTGGTGAGTATACAGATAATCTTAAAGCCTGCGTTAATTCAAGGTTATCTAAAATGATTAGTGCACTTTAATTTTTATACGCTTTCCTTTAGAATATAATCAATTATATTTGGGAGCGTATTATGAAATATGCATTAATCGGATGTGGGCGTATTGCCACAAATCATGTAAAAGCTGTGTTAAATAACAAATTAGAATTTGTGGCAGCTTGTGATGTTGAATTAAATAATATTGAAACTTTGCTTGCAAAACACGATTTGCAGAATGATAAATCCATAAAACGATACTCTGATTACAAGCAGATGATTACAGAAAATCCAGATTTACAATTAGTTGCCATCGCAACTTCATCTGGAGCTCATGCAGAAATAGCTCTTTACTGTATTGACCATGGCATAAACGTAATTATCGAAAAACCAATGGCTATGAGCATGGCCGATGCAGAAGAAATAATTAAACGCAGTACTGAAAAAGGTGTTAAAGTTAGTGCCTGCCACCAAAACCGTTTTAATATTGCCGTTCAGAAAATGCGTAAGGCTCTTGATGATGGACGATTTGGAAAGCTTTCTCATGGTTCAATTCATGTTCGCTGGAATCGTAATAAAGATTACTACACTCAGGCACCATGGCGTGGTACTTGGGCAGAAGATGGTGGTTGTTTGATGAATCAGTGTATTCACGGAATTGACCTTCTTCGCTGGATGATGGGTAATGAGGTTGATACTGTTTACGGAGTTACACGTCAGCAGCAGCATCATTATTTGGAAGCAGAAGATGTTGGTATGGCAGTTGTAACATTCAAAAATGGTGCCGTTGCAACAATCGAAGGTACTACAAATGTTTATCCTAAAAATCTTGAAGAAACACTTTTCTTGTTTGGTGAGAATGGAACTGTAAAACTTGGAGGAAAATCTACAAATAATATTGATGTTTGGGATTTTGCAGATGAAACCGAAGCTGACCAGGCAAACAAGGGCTTGGAAGAAGCCACCAGCAACGTATATGGAAATGGTCATACAAGCCTTTATTCAGATATGATTGACGCTATCACAAATAATAGAACTCCATATGTTGATGCGGTTGCTGGACGAAACGCATTGGAAATGATTCTTTCTATTTATAAGAGTATGAAAACTGGATTGCCAGTAAAACTTCCGCTTACAGATTTTGCTAGTATAGATATGAAAGGAACTTTTTAAGTAATGGTTAAATTAAGAATAAAGAACTTTGGTCCAATAAAAGAAATCTACAAAGATGAGTATTTAATCATTAATAAGGTATCTGTTTTTATTGGAGAACAAGGTTCTGGTAAAAGTACAATAGCAAAATTGTTTTCTACTCTTTCATGGTTGGAAAAGGATTTTTTTAGAACACCACAGAATGCAAGTAATTTTGGAAGAGATGAATTTATTCAATATTGTGCAAACCAAAAACTCAGTGATTATTTTATTGACTCAACGAGAATAGATTATATTGGGGGAGCTTATGAATTCCATTATTCAAAAGATAAATTTACCTCCAGTCCTATTAGTGGAAGATATAATAAACCTAAAATTATGTATATTCCGTCAGAAAGAAATCTATTAACTGTTGTTGACAAAGCTGAGAATGTAAAAAAACTTCCTTTGATGTTAAGATTGTTGCAAACCGAATACAAGAATGCTCTTTCTGCTTCAGAAACAGGTATTTTTAAGTTACCTGTAGGAGATTTCAAGTTACAGTTTAATAAAGAAACTCAAATTACAACAATAAAAAATGAAGAGAGTTCTGTGCGCATTCAAGAATCATCCAGTGGATTGCAATCTCTTGTTCCAATTTCTATAGTTTCAAATTACTTACTACAGGATGTTAATAAGACTCTTGTTGAGATAATACAAGAGTTAAGTAGTTTTGATATAGAAAAAATAAAAGAGCTTATAGAAAAAAAATGGGACGATGTTATTATTTCTGATCATTTGATTAATGTTTTTGAACACGATTTTACGTATGGTACTATAAATCATGTAAATGAAACTGATTACAATATGATAAAAGAAGTAATATTGGATTATGTGAATACCTGTTTTGTTAATATTGTTGAAGAACCGGAACAGAATCTTTTCCCAGTTTCTCAGGTTAATGTTTTAGAAGAATTGATTTCAATCAATAACTCTATTAAAGAAAATAAACTGCTTATTACAACTCATAGTCCGTATATACTGAGTGCATTAAATAACTATATTTATGCATGTGCTGTGAATAAAAGAACAGATAAAGAAATAATAGAAATACCTAAAAAATTGTTTGTAGATATAAATGATACAAGTGCCTATAGAATTCAAAATGGAATAGTTCATAATATTATAAATAAAGATTATGAGTTGATAGATACTACAGAAATAGACGATTGTTCTTCTGTTATAAATTCTTTATATGATAAATTAGTTGAGGTAGATAATGAATAAAGATAAAGATTTACCTCTTCAAGAATTTAAGAATTTTGTAAATGGTCCATCTAATATAAATATATTTGTTTTAAAAGAGAATGGTAAAGAATATAGGGCAATAAATGACAATAATAAATCTTGTCTTGAATTACAAATTGATAAAGGTATTATTGATAATGAAGAAATAAATAAATGTGATAAAGGATTAATTGTCTTAGATGATGATAAATGTATTTTAGTTGAATTAAAAGGATGTGATGTTTCAAAAGCATGCATACAGTTAAATTCAACATTAGATATTTTTAAGAATAAATTGCTTAAAGTTAATAATTATGATTATTATTGCAGAGCTGTTGTTACAAGTATGCCTTCTCCAAATAATTATCCAACTTCGTATAAAATTTTATTAAAGAACTTGAATAATTGTAAAAATACATTGATTTGTAAATCAAAAAAAATGGAGGAAAAAGTATGAGTTTTTTCGTTCATCCAACATCAATAATCGATGATAATGTTCAAATTGGCGATAATTCCAAAATCTGGCACTTTTGTCATATTCAGTCAGGTGCTGTTATTGGACAAAATTGTTCTTTTGGCCAGAATGTGAATGTTTCAAACAATGTTAAAATTGGTAATGGTGTAAAAGTTCAGAATAATGTATCTTTATACGAAGGTGTAGAGCTGGAAGATTATGTATTCTGCGGGCCTTCATGTGTATTTACAAATGATCTTACTCCACGTGCACGTTATCCTAAAGGTCATGCAGGTTATAAAAAAACTCTGGTAAAACACGATGCTTCAATAGGTGCCAATGCAACAATTGTCTGTGGACATACTATAGGCGAGTTTGCACTTATTGCGGCTGGAGCTGTTGTAACAAAAAATGTTCCTGATTATGCTTTGATGGCAGGAATTCCTGCAAAAAGAATTGGCTGGGCTTGTGAGTGTGGAAATGTGCTTGATGTAACATTAAAATGCACATGTGGAAGAAAGTATAAAGAAAACTCATCAGATGAACTTGTAGAAATTAAGGAATAAAAATATGGAATTCAGAGACTTAAAGAAACAGTATCAAGTCCTTAAAAATGATATAGATGCAAAAGTAATGAATGTTTGTTCTTCTGCTCATTACATCAGTGGCCCTGAAGTAAAGGAACTGGAATCACAGCTTGCTGAATATGTTGGTGTAAAACATTGTATTACCTGTGCAAACGGAACAGATGCCATTACTCTTGCAATGAAGGTTTGGGGCGTAGGAAAAGGTGATGCCGTTTTTGTTCCAGATTTTACATTCTTTTCTAGCGGTGAATGTCCTGCAGGAGAAGGAGCAACCTGTATTTTTGTTGATGTTGATGAACATACTTATAATCTTGATGCTGTAAAATTAGAACTTTCTATACAGAAAGTTATTGCTGAAGGAAAATATATTCCAAAAGTAGTTGTTGCAGTTGACTTGTTTGGACAGCCTGCTAATTACGATGCCATCAAAGCTGTATGTAAAAAATATAATCTTTTGTTACTGGAAGACGGGGCACAGGGCTTTGGTGGTCAGATTAACGGAAAGATGGCTTGTTCTTTTGGTGATATCAGTACAACAAGTTTTTTTCCAGCAAAACCGCTTGGCTGTTATGGTGATGGAGGGGCTGTTTTTACAGATAATGATGAGTGGGCTTCGCTCTTAAGAAGTTATGCAGTTCATGGAAAAGCCAGTGATGATAAATATAATAATGTAAGAATCGGTTTGAACAGTCGTCTTGATACAATTCAGGCTGCAATTTTGCAAGTAAAGCTAAAGGCATTTAAAGAATATGAAGTTACAGATGTAAATAAAGTGGCTTCAATTTATACAAGCTTATTTAAAGAAAAATGTCTTGATAAAGTTTTTGTACTTCCTGAAATAAAAGAAGGATATGTAAGCAGCTGGGCTCAGTATACAATTCAGTTACCAGAAAGTGTTGACAGAAGTAAATTGCAGGCAAAACTGAAAGAAGCTGGAATTCCATCAATGGTTTATTACCCAAAACCAATGCATACACAGGGTGCTTTTGAAGGCACTGATAGTGCAAAAGCAGACTGTCTTGTAACCGAAAAGTTATGTAAATGTGTTTTGAGTTTACCTTTGCATCCTTATATGAATGGGGAAGAGCAGAGAGTTGTTGTTGATACAATAAAAGAGTGCTTATAAAATTATACTGAATAATTGATTTGGAGATTGTAAATTATTATGAGCAGGCAGCGTGATTCCAATATTGAACTTCTTAGAATAATTGCAATGATAATGATTGTTGCTTATCATTTGGTTAGTAATGGTCTTTTGAAAGTTAATGGATATGGAACGTATGATATTTGGAATAACGGTTTACTAGTCAATAAAATTATGGCTGCTTTGTTGTTCCCGGGTGGATACATAGGTAATATGATTTTTTTTATGATTACAGGCTTTTTTCTTGCAGGTAGTTATAAAATTCACTCATTCAAAAAAATAGTAATAGATACTGTCCTATACTCTTCTTCATTATGTTTAATATTTATTATTTTTAAATATCTATTCAAAAAAGCACTATACAATTATGGGGGGGGATTGCAATGTTGAGTAGTTTTATACTCCCCGTAACTGGTGGCAGAAACTGGTTTGCAACTGCTTATATAGTTATATTACTACTAATTCCAGTAATAAATAAATTTTTAGATAGGCTTAGTAACAGAGGTTTTATACTATTTTTATTGATTTTTAATATTTTTGTTACTGGTATAGGATATTTTTTGAATGTATCTTTCTATGATTTGTATATAGCTTTTTTTTATTATAGCTGTGGTGTTTATTTAAAGAAGTTTATTATTCAAAATGTTCAGAAACATTCTAGTCATCTTTTTTTCAGTATATTCTTTTTTGGATTATCCTCAGCCATTATTTATTTATATTTATATTTTTCAGTACAAGGTTTAAGTTTATATAGTATTATTTGTCTATTAATTTTTAGAATAATATTTGCACCTTTATGTGCTTTCTGTTTTTTTACTTTTATGGCTTCATTAAAAATTAGAGAGAGTAGTATAATTAATAAGATTTCGGGAACTACATTTGCTGTTTATTTAATTCATGGATCTGTCTTTCAGCGAACAATTTGGGATAACATATTTAAAGTAAATTCTGTACAATTTTCTTCATCATTATTTCCAGTGTTATGTGTAATGGATGTTGTTGTGATTTTTGTAGTATGCTCTATTCTAGATTTGATTAAACAGTTATGTTTTAGAAAAATCCAAATATCATTAATGAATTATGATAAAATAAATAAATTCTTATTCGTAGAGGATACAAATGATAATTGAAATAAAAAATTCAAATTTAATTATTAAGGATGATTCAGGTATATATAAGGAAAATAACTTAAACATATGGTTTGAAGGTTATTTTTTTATTGGGGATGATTTTTTTAGGGGTGAGAAGGCTGTTAATTATATTGCCAAAAATTTTCCTTTAATTACAGATGATTTGAAAAAATTGAATGGTGTATATGCATGTCTTGTTGTTGATAATCAAAATAAAAAGATAACGATATTCAATGACAAAATATCGTTCCAATCTATTTGCTGGTCATATAATACGGCTGATGAACATTTTGTAATATCAGACGATTTTTGGAATGTTCAGAAAGAAATGAACATAACAGAATTCGATGAAACTTCTGTTTTAGAATTTCTTTCATATAGATTTGTAAGTGGTAAATATACTTTACTAAAAAACATTTATATGATTGAACCTGCTTCAATATATACTTTTGATTATTCATGTAAAGAAATAGTTTTAGATAAAAAAGAATGGTATAAATACAAGGTATCTTTTAAGGGGCATAAAGATCCTGCTAAGGAGTTGTATGACATACAGACTGGGATTTTTGATAAGTATAAAAAAGCCTTTGGTAATGAGAAAATACAGTTAAATTTAACTGGAGGACTTGATTCTCGATATATTCTTGGATATTTGATAAAAAATAATTTTAATTTTACTACGAATACTTTCGGAACAAAACAAAGTGAAGAAATTCGGTACGTAAAAAAACTCCAAAAAAAGTTTAGATTTAGTGCTAACAATGTCCTTTTAAATGAGAATTTTATAAAGGATTATTATAATTTTGAAACAGCAAGAAATCTAACAAAGAGTATTGGATTTAAAACATATTATTATCAAGGTTATTTCTTTAATTCCTTATTTTATAATAAAAAGAAAACTGATGATATTTTGTTATGTGGTGCTGATGGTTTTAATCTTGGGTTGATGTATAAGGATTCTGTACATAATATAACAACTATTGAAAATTTGGCAAAATTTCTTGTTGAAACAAGTTTAGTTATGCAACCTGAAGAGATTATAAGTTATTTTCAAGGATTTAAAATATCAAAGGAAACTTTGCTTGAAAAGTTAGAGAAAAGAGTTACAGAGCAACTGAACAATAACAATGATATTTATAGTGAGTATTATAAATGGGCTGTTATGAATAGAGAGCGTAATTACTGTGATAAAAATTATCTTGTATATAGAGATTATGTTTTCCCAATATATCCTAATTATGATGACGAATTTTTTGATTTTATGCTAAATTGTTCAGATTCTGAACTGAAGAATGAACAGGTTTATCGAAATTCAATGTTTAAATACCATTTTGTTGATGAATTAAGTTTTATGCAAAAAGTTCCTTGTGATCAACGCGGTAAAATAAAGAAGATTTCAGAGAATAATTATAATTTCGAACCTTCAAAATCACTATATGGTAAGATGCGTTGGTTAGATATAGCATTTGCAGAGAAATTTAATATACGCTCAAATTATCTTTCTATCCCATTTAATTTGATAAATAGTAGAAGCATAAAAAAATGGGGTGGTGTAGAAAAGTTTCTTGATGGAACATTTGATGGTTCAAAATTAGTAAACGGTGAAATTGTAAAAGAAGATGCAAAGAAAAATCGGCGTAGTTTTTATGCAATGAAACTTTCAATATTAACAACTCTGGCTACATTTGAAAAAATATTGAGGGCAAGTAAATGATATTTACTATTGGTGGAGATTTTGCTCTTTCTCCTTCCAGAGGTGAACCTCGTAATTGGATGGTTAGAGAGAAAAATGGTAATTTATCATTAAAACAACAAATTATTTTCGCTTTTTGTAGAAAGTTTAAGATACGAATGGAACCTGCTTATAGAAATTATCCTTTTGTAGATATTGCTCTTCCAGAGTATTCTGATAATTATAATGAACCATTTTGTTATCCAATTCCGGATAATCCCTTCAAAAATATTGGAAATCTTTTTCATTCTGATGGGGTAAATTTCATCAATCTGGAATCTCCTTTTACAAATATTGGGCGTCATATTGGTGATCATAAAAGTAATCCAGATTACTTGAATATATTGACAAAGTATAATATACAGCTTGTTTCTGTTGCTAATAATCACATTTTTGATCAAGGTGAGTCGGGTTTTTTAGATACTGTAGAAAATCTAAATAAGAAAAAAATAGCTTTTATTGGTGGTGGGTATGATTTTGAAACTGCTATAAAACCTGTTATTATCGAAAAAGAGGATCAAACTTTTGCATTTTTTGGGTTCTGTGATCATTGTAATTCTGGTTACATAAGTCTTGTCCGCCAAAATGCGCCTGGTATGCTACCTCTTTATTATAATCTTATGAAAAAATGCATTGATTCTGTTCGTGGTAAAGTAGATTTTATATGTGTGTATCTTCATTACGGTCTTGAAAATACGTCTTATATACATGCTATGGAAAGAAAAATTGCACATTATCTGATTGATCAAGGAACGGATATTGTTATCGGAGGTCATTCTCATGTTCCTAAAGGTGTAGAGTTGTATAAAAATAAGCCAATTCTTTATTCACAGGGAAATCTTGTTTTTGGATATTCTCTTAGTCCTTGGGGCAACAATACAATTACTCAACTAGAGATAACCGATAAAAAAATTAAAAAAATTAAAATCTACGAAATTGAGTCGGAAAATGAAAATATTATTTGTCCCAATTTAATTAATGATTTATCGAATGTTAAGAGGTTGTTTGACATACAGAAAGTATCAAATAAAATGAAAGCTAATTTTGAATTTGTAGAAAACCATTTGGAGTGTACAATTGAATAAAATAACTAAGGAATCCGTGTTATTTTTTGCCGGAACTTTCATTCCTGCCGCAATAGGTTTTATATCAGTTCCAATATTTACTCGATATTTTACACCTGCCGAGTATGGTGTTAATGCATTAATTGATACTAGTTTCGGTTATATTAATACGATTTTATTTGGAATTATAAGTTCTATAGTTTGGCGTTATTATAATGAATACAAAAAAGAAAATAAAATAGATATTTTTTTTGGTCTTCTTTCTGTAATGATAAGAGTAAGTCTTATTATCGTTTTTTTATTGACTATAGGTATTTTATTCATTTCTAAATATGATAAATATACAAAATATCTTATCATTTCCAAAGCGATTGCTGTTTCAATGAGCGCTTACGTATCTGCATACTCTGTAGTACTTAGACTTGATGGTAAAGCAAAAGCTTTTAATTTTATTACAATTTTTAATTCTATAGCTGGTTTTGCTTTAATTTATGGGCTTATAAATAAACCGCGCTATTTAGTCAACACAAAATTTTCACAGGTTTAAGGTGTAAAAATTTATGCAGCCTTTTTTCCTTCCAGTTCATTGTACTGGAAGCATTTATACATTTCATCAGGTACGTTGTAGTCCAGCGACTGATGAAAGCGTGCCTTGTTGTAGAAATTGAAGTAGGCGTTGATTCCTTCCTTCAGTTCCTTCATTGTTTCATAGCGTTTAAGGTAGATGTCCTCGTACTTGAGGCTTCTCCACAGACGCTCAATTCGATTGTGTCAAATTTAGTTCGCAATTTCGTTCCTGAAAAAAGCCACAAATCCATCATGCTGCGTTAAACAGAATCTCCTTTTGAATTTTTATTGAGCCGGCATTCATGTAGCAACGCTCAGTCTGCCAGTCTTCTGAATACTCAAGCAGATAGCTTGTTATCAGCCTGATGTAAGAATCAGTTGAAGGGAAAATCCCGACAACAGACGACCGCCTGCGGATTTCACGATTAAGACGCTCAAGCGTGTTGGTACTTGAAATCTTACGGCTGTCAAGTTCTTCAAATGCGTAGAACTGAACCGAATCTTCAAATCCTTCTTCAAGACATTCTACTGCTTTAGGAAATGACTTTTCATATTCCTCGCAGAAATCATCTTTCATCGCCCTAGCAGATTTTTCGTCAGGAGCTTTCCAGATAAGTTTCAACTTGGCGGCAACTTTTTCCTTTTCTTTCTGCGGAACATATGCAAGAATATTCCGCATGAAATGGACCTTGCATCTCTGCCATGTAGTTCCAGGTAAGGTGTTTCGTATCGCGGCCTGTAGCCCCTTGTGCGCGTCAGAGACACACAGCCAGACTTTTTCAAGTCCGCGTTCCTGAAGCCTTCTGAAAAGAGCTGAATAAGTCTCTTCAGATTCATTTTCCATGGGCTCCACAGCAAGAATTTCCTGCTGTCCTTCAAGATTTACAGCCTTTATGACCATCACGGCCTTGCTGG
>JAEDJA010000038.1 GCA_016296575.1 Treponema sp. | reverse complement strand
TAATCTCCTTAACATAAAATAGGATTTGAAATACATTTTTCGGCAAGTAAAATGAAAATTTTATAAAAAAAAATCCCGCACAACGCGTGGCTGGCGGGATTTTACACGGCGGTGGTTGAGTGCTCGCGTAGCGAGTGTATCGAAACCACCATTAGCCTACTTGCGAAGTCCGAGCTCTTTAATGAATGCACGGTATCCTTCAAGGTCTGTGCGTTCAAAGTACTTGAGCATCTTGCGGCGCTGTCCAACTACTTTCAAAAGTGAACGTTTTGCAGTTGCATCTTTTGGAAAGCGTTTTACGTGATCAGTCAGCTGTGTAACTCTCTGAGTGAGAAGAGCGATCTGAACTTTTACGCTACCTGTGTCGTTTTCTTTGGCGCCGTATTTTTTTACTGTTGCGGCTGTAGTTTCTTTTGTAAGTGCCATGTCTTACTCCTAAGGGTTTGTATGTCTGCAGAGCAAACAATCAATTGCCCGAATTAATATAACCTGCCTCTACGAAGCAGTAACAGTCTTTGCGGATACATTGTCAGTCAACCAGTGAAGTAAGCCTGGAAAACTTCAAGACATATCCGTAAAACGACAGTCATTTTTATTATACAGAAAAATATATTTGTATTCAACCAAATACATTTTCCAAATTTTGATGCTAAAACTATTTTTTATATAAGGCGAGCTGCCAGATCTTTTTTGCCTTCTTTCAGAAGCTTACGTATAAGAGTAGAACTTACCCTTTCACCATTAAAAAGAACAGGAGGAATAAAAGTGCACAAAAGGCCTCGTTCTTTACAGAAAATCTCAATTTCATTTTTGCCGGTTAATCCACCAGCTCCAAACCTAAAATCTTCCCCTTCTACAAGATATTTCAAAGCACATTTTTCATACAGCACATCAAGAAAGGCTTTTCCTTCCATAGAAGCTACATCTTTTGTAAAATCAATGAGAATTACAAATTCAAAGCCCATCTTCTCAAAACGAGAAAGTCGTTCTTCCAGTGTTTCAATTGGATTTACGGATGTTTTTGAAATGCAAAAAATCTTGTCGGTAAAAGTAACCACACCACAGGAAAAACCATTTTTTTTGCCCTCAAGCACAGCCTTAAGAAGTTCCTTGTGACCGATATGAATACCGTCAAAAACTCCTACTGTAAGAGCCGTGCCTTTTCCAAGAATTTTTTCATCAATATGACCGGAAACTGCATCCTGCCACGAAAATACCTTCATCAAAAACCCCTTTCTACTGATTCAAAATTGAGGAAAGCAGACTTTCAACTTCAGCCTTTCTGTAAGTCGGATTTTTTTCCTGAAGCATATACAAATAACCTTCAGCTTCGTCATTATCCCCAAGCTGCATGCATACCTTTGCAAGTTCAATATAAGCATCGTAAACATTTGCATCACTTCGGATAACTTCCTGAAGAGTTGTTTTTGCATTTGCATAATCAGCATTTTTTGTAAAGGCCCTGCCAAGATTAAGACGAACATCATTATTTTTTGGATCAAGAATAACAGCTTTCTGATATAACTCAATGGCCTTATTGTAATCTTCTTTTTCAAGATAGGCAGATCCCAGATTGTTTGTTGCTTCAAAGTTTTTTGGATCCTTATTGTAAACCTGTGTAAAAAGATTCAAAGCCATATCAACCTCTGGTGGTTCAAGATTCATGTACATAACACCAAGATTTATTTTTGTCTTATCATGATCTGGATTCAATGTAAGTACTTCCATATAAACAGGAATTGCGTCATCACTTTTTCCGTTTTGATCCAGAAGAAGTGCATAATTGTAAACAACTTGAGCTTTTTCAGCATTTTTTGAAAGATAATCTTTTCCACCGTATGAAAGACGGGCAAAACTGAGAGCATCATTTTTCTTGTTTTCTTCGTAAAGAACGGTAGAAAGATTGTACTGTGTTAAAGTTTTGTCACGGCCATCCTGCATAAGTGTAAGAGCCTGTCGATAAGCACTTTCTGAATCGGCAAGTTTTCCACTCTGATAGCAGGCATTTCCAAGCTCCTGCCATGCAACAGTTTTTGAATTATTGATTTCAAGTGTCTTTTTATAAGATGCTATGGCTCCCATATAATCTTTATTTTTCGAAAGAAGACGTGCCTGTTCCAGATAAGAATTTTCGTGCATTGGTTCAATTTCGATGGATTTTCTAAAACTATCCAAAGCCTCTTTATCTTTTCCAAGCTTCAGGTAAGTAAGCCCCAGATTGTATCGTGAAAGATGGAATTTACCGTTAAGCTTGCAGGAAGTGTTAAAGGACGAAGCGGCTTCTGAATATTTTTTTAACACATACTGGGTTTTTCCAAGATTATAGTAATAAAGATAATTTCCAGGTTCATACTGAACTGCCTTTGAAAATTCTTCCAAAGCCTGCTGATAATTTTTCTTTTCATAAGCATCGGAGGCAAGAATATAATGACTGGCTGCATCTTTTGGATTTTTTGCAACTGCTTCTGAAGCTATTTCAACTGCTTTTGCCTTAAGCTTTGATTTTTCAGTTGGATTGCTCTCATGGTCAGCAGCATCATATAATGCCTGGGCAATTTCCGAGTTTTTTGATGCACTGAAGGCTGGTTCCCCATCGGATACAGGAAGAAGACTTTTTGCTTTTTCAAAATATTCCAGAGCCTTTGTGTTGTTTCCTGTAGCCAGTGCTGTTTTACCAAGTTGAATCTGTTCATTTACAGCATCAATCTCTTTTTTAAGCTTTTCATTTTTCTTTGCAAGCTCAGCTTCCTGTGCCTTTCGCTTTTCTTCTTCGATTTTGCGCTGTTCTTCCTGAGCTTTACGCTGTTCGGCGGCTTCTTTTTCCTGGGCAAGACGTTCCTTTTCTGCTTCAAGGCGCTGCTGTTCTGCTTCAAGACGTTTCTGTTCTGCCTGACGATTCTTAGCATCATTTTCTGCCTGAAGTTTTAGTAAATCCTGAACAGCTTTCTGATTTTGTTCAACCTGTTTATTGGATTTTGCCAGTGCATCTTTCATGGAAGACAAAGTATCATTCATGGCAGATGCAATTCCATCAGAAATACTTGAAGTATCAACATCTACCGTAATTTTTCCATTATAATCTGCAGTTGAACTTCCACCGCCTGAGTTTTCCCCACCAGAAGTTGTGTTATTGGTAACATATGTAATATTACCCCCAGTTCCATTTGGATGCAGCTGTTTTTCCATAATCAGTTTATCCAGAAGAACATTAAGATTTTCATTATCAGGGTCATTAAGAAGAAGATTTTCCAGGAGTGTGAGTGCACGGTCATATTCACCCCGTTCCATATAACGTTCAATAAGTTTAATTGTATTTGCCTGTTTTGAGCTACCAGAACATCCTCGTAAACAAAGGCACAGAATAAGCACCAGAATAACAAAAGCTCCTGTTACACAACCTATGATGATTTTCTTTTTTTTCTTTTCGTCCATAATTGTTCCCACCTATTCCAGTTCACTTTCCATTTCGTAATCAATGATTGATTCTGCCCCACTGGACATATTTGCACTGTCTGTATTCTGCAGTGACTCTGCAACCTCTTCAAGGAGTTTTCTGCGACGTTCGGCATCTGCAGCTCGTTTTTCTGTGGCCAGCCGTTCTTCTTCAGCTTTCTTTTCTGCCGCAATTCTTTCCTCTTCAGCTTTTCGTGCTGCTTCTTCTGCAAGACGCTTTTCTTCAGCAGCCTTTCTTTCTGCTTCAAGTTTTGCCATTTCTTCGGCAATGCGTTCATCTTCAAGGCGCTGTCTTTCTGCTTCTGCTGCAGCAATTCTTGCTTCTTCTTCAAGGCGTACAATTTCTGTTTCAAGAGCAGCAATCATTCTACGCACATCTTCTGATTTTTCATGATCTGGAGCAAGTTCAAGAAAAAGCTTGTAATCAGAAACTGCTTTGTCATAAGTCTGCGACATAAGATAGGCATTTGCTCTGTTCAACACAGCCTGATAATAATTTCTGTCAGCTGTATAAGCATAAGAAAAATATTCCGCAGCCTTCTCATAATTTTTCAAAAGATAATAAGAGTTACCGCAGTTATAAGAAAGGATTTTTTTACTTGTTCCAGGTGTTTTTATCCCTTTTTCAAAAGCTTCCACTGATTTTTCATAATTTTCTGTCTGAAAATATGCAAGTCCAAGATAATTAAAGACATTGGTTGTATTTCTTCCGTCAGCAATTTCTTTTTCCAGAGCTTCAATGGCTTTAATCGGTTCATTTTGCGTAAAAAGTTTTTCCCCTTCAGAAAGGTTCTGAGCCACAAGAGGTGCAAATGCAAAAATCAAAAAAATAAAAAAAGCGGTTTTCTTCATATCTATTACTTCGGCATATTCTCCAAAGATATAAATCATCATTTTGCTTAAATGTTTCACTACTTTGGCATAATTTTTCTTCTCTTTCAATATTAACCGTTTTGCTATATAATAGTAGGGATTATTTACACCTTAATCGAGGGATGGAGTTTTTATGGGTTCGCTCTACATAGTTATTTTTGTCATTCTCGCCGTTGTAGTAAGCACACTTTTATTTTTCATCATTAAATCTACTGTTTCTCCAAAACGCCTGGATGCAGTTCCTAAACTTATTTCCCAGGGGAAAATTCAGCAGGCAATCAAACTTTCAAAACAGATTCTTGCAAAAGATCCAAAGGATTACACAGCCCACTATTACCTTGGAAAAGCCTATATTGCTGACAACAAAAACGAACTGGCACTTATGGAAATGAAATTCGTAAGTGAAAATGCTCTTTTTGGGGAGCGAATAAATGAAGTTGAATTCCGAAAACAGTTTTCAGAGCTTCTGGTTCGTTATAATCAGAATAATGAAGCCCTCCGTGAATATCTTCTCCTTACAAAACTGGAACCACGTAATGCAGACAATTATTTCCAGGCTGGCCGCATTTACGAATCAATTAACCGTTACGATCTGGCCATGGGCTACATGAAAAAAACTACCGATCTGGATAAAAAACACGCAAAAGCTCATGCTGAACTTGGACTTATGCATTTCCGAACAAAACAGTACAACGAAGCAAAAAAAGAAATTGATCTTGCACTTAAACTGAGTCCGGACACCTACTCTTCCTATTTCTATCTTGGAAAAATCATGAAAGAAGCCAAGGATTTGCCTGCTGCAATCAAAGCTTTTGAAAAAGCCCAGCGTGATCCTGAGTTTAAACAGAAAGCCATCATTGAAAGAGGAACATGTTATATGATGGCCAATAGATCAGACAACGCAATTCCAGATTTCCAGCGTGCCATTGATCTTGATAAGGAAGGCGTTCACAATGAAACCCTTTATGCACGTTACTTTCTTGCAAATTGCTATGAACAGAACCGTAAAATAGATAAAGCTATTGAACAGTGGGAATATATTTACAAGCGCAACAAGGCTTTCAGGGATGTAGGATCAAAGCTTTCTGAATATAAAGAGCTTCAGTCAAATGATTACCTTAAAGATTATCTTACCTGCAGTGATGATGAATTCCAGCTTATCTGTAAAAATGCAGTAAACAAAGTTCTCCGCCTTAAGGTGCTTTCTATGGAACTCAAAAAATGGGGATGCCAGATTACCGGCGTAGAAATGAAAGATGAATGGATGAGTGTTCGAAAACAGGTTATCCTCCTTCGTTTTTACCGGGAACCAAATCCTATTGATGATAGTGCCGTACGAGAAACACTGGATCTTATGAAACAGCAGAACTTCGCAAAAGGCTTTCTTCTTTCACCAACAGGCTTTACAAATGCAGGCAAACATTTTGCCGAAAACCGTCCTGTTGAGCTTGTAGAAAAAGACAAACTTGAAAAAATTCTTACTAAGGCCGGCCAATAAAAATGAAAATTCTCTGCGTCTCAGATCAGATTGATCCACTGGTTTATAATCAGAATGCAAAAAACATTTTTTCTGATGTAGACATTATCCTGTGCGCAGGTGATCTTCCCATGAATTATGTTGATTTTATTGTAACGGTTTTTAACAAGCCTGTTTTCTTCGTATTTGGAAATCATGATCTAAAAGAATTCCGATTTTATCATACAAGAAAAAGTCTTAAATATTCCTACGACACAAATCATTCACACGGCGGAACTCACCTTGGGTTTACCACTTATAGCAGCAAAAACATTACTTATATAGATGAAAATGGCAAGGAAACTCCACTTCTTATAGCGGGAGCCGGAGGTTCTTTAAAATACAACAACGGACAGAATCAGTACACAGACTGGCAGATGAAATGGAAACTCATTAAAATGATTCCCCAGCTTATGATAAATAAGCGTAAATACGGACGATACCTGGACATTCTGCTAACTCATGCTACTCCACGGCATGTACACGACCACGAAGATCCATGTCACAAAGGCTTTGACTGTTTTAACTGGTTCATTGAAAAATTCCGGCCAAAGTATCTGGTTCACGGACATATTCATCTTTATGATATCCGGGAAAAACGGGTCAGCAAGGTAATGGATACTACTGTTGTAAACGCTTATGCACACTATATTATCAATCTGCCTGAAACGCAGGAAAATGAAACACCGGAGGAAAGTCTATGAATCTTAAACAAACACCACAAACAGAAGATGATTTTAACAGAGCACGAAACAAAGCTTTCTTCAATGAAATCCAGCACCTATTGAATCCTGAAGAAGTTTCACTCATTTCACTGAATGATATAAAACATCTGATAAAACCAAGTGCAGAAACTTATATCGGTATGCAGGTTATTCCTGTTGATAAAATTGTTGGAAGCGAAGGACGTTATAACGATTTTGACAACAGATTTTTCCCAAAAAAATCTCATCTTAAAGTGAGATGGCAAAGAATTGATGATGCAGCAATTAACAATATCATTCTTCCACCTATAAAGGTATATGAAATTTCAGGATTATATTTTGTTCGAGACGGCAATCATCGAGTATCAGTAGCAAAATCCCGGGGAACTGAGTTTATTGATGCAGAAGTAGTTTCTCTTCAAAGCGAAATAAAACTTAAGAATCCCAAAAATTACCATGACATCATCCATCAGATCATTACATATGAAAAGCGTTGTTTTTACGGAGAAACTGGTTTTGGCGATGTAACAGACTTCTGGTGTCTTGACTTCACTACTCCAGGTAAATATGACCTTATCTACAACCATATTATGACTCACAAGTATTTCATCAATATGGATAAAAAAGAAGAAATCTCCATGGATGAAGCAATTTTGTCATGGTTCAACACGGTATATCTTCCGGTGATTCACTTTCTGGAAGACAAAAAAGTAATGAGAAAATTTCCGCACCGCACAGTAAGTGATCTTTACGTATACATTTTGAAATACTGGCACGAACTGAAGGAAAAATTCGGCGACATTCCATTTGAAACCGCAGTTCAAGAGTTTACAATCAAACACAAAGTTCCGCTTCGAAAAAAGATTGCAAACTATTTCAACCGCATTATTCTTAGAAAAGCTTTGAATAACAACATAAACGACGATTAATCCTAAAAATCGAAAAAAATTTTAAAAAATTTTCAAATTTATTCTCAAGAAAAATTAAAGACATGCCGATAATCAATTAGAAGTGTTATGACTGTTTCGACTTCGTAGAAGCAGCGGTCAGACATTCTCGCAAAGTAGTGTAGATGTAGCCTTGTAAACTTCATTTGCACTTCTTTGCAAAATTGGGAAAAGGATTTCCCTCTCTACATATTCCAAGGAGGAATACTATGGTTATCAACCACAACATGTCGGCAATGTTTGCCAATCGTTCACTCGGAGTTACAGGCTTGTCTTTGGATAAAGACATGGAAAAACTGTCTTCAGGTATGAGAATCAACCGTGCTGGTGACGACGCTTCTGGTCTCGCAGTTTCTGAAAAAATGCGTGCACAGATCCGCGGTTTGAACCAGGCATCACAGAATGCTTCAAACGGTATTAGCTTCATCCAGACAACTGAAGGTTACCTTCAGGAAACAACTGACATCCTTCAGCGCATCCGCGAACTGGCTGTTCAGTCTTCTAATGGTATCTACAGTGATGAAGACCGTATGCAGATTCAGGTTGAAGTTTCAGCCCTTGTTTCTGAAGTTGACCGCATCGCTTCTACAGCACAGTTCAACGGTATGAACATGCTTACTGGTCGCTTTGCTCAGCCAACAGGAGAAAACGTTGTAACAGCTTCAATGTGGTTCCACATTGGTGCAAACATGGATCAGAGAACTCAGGTTTTCATCGGTACAATGTCTGCAGCTGCTCTTGGTGTACGTGATATTGGCACAGAAGAAAAAATGACAATTGCCACACCGGAAGATGCCAACCGTGCAATTGGTACAATCGACGAAGCACTCAAAAAGATCAACAAACAGAGAGCTGACCTCGGTGCATACCAGAACCGTCTTGAATTTACAGTGAAAGGATTGAACATTGCTTCTGAAAACCTTCAGGCTTCAGAATCACGTATCCGTGACACTGACATGGCAAGCCAGATGGTTGAATTCACAAAGAACTCAATCCTCCAGCAGACCGGTACAGCAATGCTTGCTCAGGCAAACAGCCAGTCACAGAACGTACTTTCACTTCTGCGCTAATTTCGGTAGTAATACTGATTTATTTGCAGATATTTAAAACGGCCCTCCCCTTTTTCACATTTCGTGGAGATTATGGAGATTAGGTCGTTTTAAACTTGTATTTTGCAAGATAGTGTATTATACTGAGTTGGGGCTGTCCCAAAGGTAAACTTATTGGACAGCCTCTGGCACGGTTTATCAGGGCATTTTCTGATTCTCCCTACCAAATCAGTAATGAAAATGTGACACTGGTTCAGAGTGTCTGTTCTTTGAAATAGTGAATTTCGTGTATACCCGCAGGTATCGGCAAGGGTAGTTGATTTTCTTTTGCTCACACTTTTGAAGATCAACGATTCCTGCCGAAAGGTCTGAAACTAAGCTGGGGGCGTTGCCGGTTTAGCCTGCACCTGCAGGACTCAAAGCATGATGCATTGAGTTAATTTTATACATGGAAGGCACAAATATGATTATTAATCACAATATGAGTTCACTCTATGCTGATCGTGTATTGAATATTTCTAATGATTCAATCATGAAAAACATGGAAAAACTTTCGTCTGGAGAAAGAATCAACAGAGCCGGTGATGATGCTTCAGGACTTGCAGTTTCTGAAAAAATGCGCAGCCAGATTCGCGGTTTGAATCAGGCCAGCAAAAACATCATGAACGGTGTTTCATTCATCCAGACAACAGAAGGATATCTGCAGGAAACTACAGACATTCTTCAGCGTGTACGCGAACTTGCAGTACAGTCAGCAAACGGTATCTACAGCGACGAAGACCGCATGCAGATTCAGGTTGAAGTATCTCAGCTGGTAGCCGAAGTTGATCGCATTGCTTCTACAGCTCAGTTCAACGGAATGAACATGCTCACAGGACGCTTTGCAGCAGACTCTGACAATGTTATGCAGTTCCAGATTGGTGCAAACATGGACCAGAACACACGCGTATTCATCGGCACTATGACAGCTACAGCTCTTGGGCTGAAAGGTGCTCAGGGTAATGATGAACAGATTTCTATTGCATCACCAGAAGAAGCAAACATGGTACTTGGAACAGTAGACGCTGCTCTTACTAACGTAGCAAAACAGCGTGCTGATCTTGGTGCATACCAGAACCGCTTCGAAATGGCTGCAAAAGGTGTAAATATTGCTGCTGAAAACACTCAGGCTTCTGAATCACGTATCCGTGATACAGACATGGCTTCTGAAATGGTTGAATTCACAAAGAATGCAATCCTTACTCAGGCTGGAACAGCAATGCTTGCACAGGCAAACTCTCAGTCACAGAACGTTCTCGCTCTGCTTCAGTAGTTTGCAAAAAATCAAAGAGATTTCTGGATGTCATCTTTTTGATTGGGTCGCTGCGGCGTAAAAACTGCAGCAAAATTAGGAATAAGAAGGGGCCGCCCACCCTTCTATTTCTTATTTCACGGATGGAAACTTGAAATAGATAGCAAGGAGGTGAACCTATGAACACAATTAATTCAGCGGTTCAATCAATGGCAACGGATGGCCAATCTCTTTTCACATCAGTTAAAATTAATTCAAGTAATGTTTCTCCTGTAAAAGCTCCTGAAATGAATAATGCAGCAGATGTAGCTAACAACATCAAGCAGAGCATTGAAGAAGTAAAAGCTTCCGCAAAGGAAATGGAAAACCTTTCTGAAGTTGTAACAGGAAGAAAGCTTCAGTTCAGCGTAAACAAGGAACTGAACACTGTTGTTGTTACCATTATTGATTCAAGCACTAATCAGGTAATAAAAGAGATTCCTTCTGTAGACATGCAAAGATTAAAACTGCGTATTCGTAAAACACTTGGTAATCTTTACGATAAACTGGTGTAATATTATTCCGATAATTTAAGTATGGCCGGTATTAATATTCCAGGCGTTACAGACCAGTATAATACTTCTAGCACCATCGAAAAACTGATGGAAGTTGAGCGCATTCCGCTTACCCGAGAACAGAAAACTCTTGATGGTTACAAAGCAGAAAAAGATGCCTGGCGTGACGTAAACAAAAGTCTTTCCTCACTTAGAGACAGTGTAAAAACACTTTATTCTTACGAGAATCCTTTTAACAATAAACTCACAGAAAGTACAGAAGCAGCAGCAGTAACAGCAGAAGCTGGTCGTGCAGCAGAACTTCAGTCTTTCAAGATTGATGTAATTCAGCCGGCTTCACAAGACCGTTTTCTTTCAGCAGAGCTTGAAGCAAATTACAAAGTTCCAGCAGGTGTTTACACATTTAAAGTGGGTGAAAAACAGCTTACTATAAACTGGAAAGGCGGAACACTCAAAGAATTCTCAACTTCCGTAAATAAACGGGGAAAAAACATTGTAAATACAATGATAATCGGTGCATCAGCCGGTAAAAAAACGCTTCTTCTTGAAGGTCTTGCAACAGGAAAAGAAAATAAACTGATTTTTGAAGATGCAGCCCTGGATTTTGCAAAAGAAATCGGCATGATCACTCCTGTAATCAGCGAATCATACACTTTTGGAACTGAACAAAATGAAATTAATCCTGTCCGTTTTTCTACCCAAGACAACGAACAGAAAAATATGCCGTCACTTTCGGTAAATGGAGTCACCTTTGATGAAGAATCTTATGTGGCTTCCCCCCGATCTTCTTTTAAAGTTAATGTTCCTCAAAATATAAAAAATGATTCTGACCTTACGGTAAAATTTTCTGTAAAAGCAGAACCAACCAGTGACATTACTATTGCCCTTAATGAAAAACCTGTTTATCCAGAACTTCAAGGCTCTGGTTTTGCAAGCTTTGCAGATATTATTATTGAAAATGAGATTTCCGACTCACAGATTAAAATTCCTGAAGAAAAACCCGAACCATTAAATCCTATTGAAACAGAAGAAGTTCTTTATGCAATTATGAATGACGGATCGGAACGCCTGATTGAAACAAAAGGTCTTCTTCAAGGTGAAAAAGAGATTACACTACCCCTTTCAGATTATCAGGGTATTCAGAGTATTGCAGTAAAAAACCGTAACACAGGAATAAACCTTACTCTTTCTAAAATCCAAGCCTATAATCCTAAAGCAAAGGCTGGTTACAAAGTTCTCAATGCAATCAGTGAAGCAGACGATGCCATTATCAAATACGAAGGTATTACAATCAGAAGAGAGAAAAATGATATTGATGATGTAATTCCTGAAATAACACTTCATCTGCATGATAAAACAGAAAAAACTGCAACTCTTACAGTTAAAGCTGATGTGGAAGCTTCGAAAAATGCACTCATCAACTTTGTAGGAAAATATAATCAGACTATTGCACAGCTGAATGTTCTTTCACAGACCAACGAAGAAATTATTAACGAATTGGACTATCTTACAGATGAAGAAGTTGAAACAATGAAAAGCCGGCTTGGTCTTTTCCAAACTGATTTTTCACTAGGTTCAATAAAATCAAATCTTTCGACAATATTAAATACCAGCTATGCTTTTTCTGATGATGCTGAAATCACCATGTTGAATCAAATTGGAATTTCAACAAATGCTTCAGGCACCAGCGGAAGTTATTCTCAAAGCAGACTGCGCGGATATCTGGAAATTGATGAAAAGAAGCTTGATTCTGCACTGGAAAATCACCTGGATGATATCAAAGCCTTGTTTGGTTATGATTCCGATGGAGATTTAATTGTTGATTCTGGAATTGCCTTTAATGTTGATAAACAGGTTTCAGCTTATACCCAGACCGGCGGAATTCTTTCCATGAGAACAAGTTCTTTGGATTCAAAAATAAAGAGCAGTGAATCAAAGATTACAAAGCTTGAAGATCAGATGAATCAAAAAGAAGCTGAATATAAGAAAAAATTCGGTTCAATGGAAAGTTCGCTGAACAGCCTTGAAAGCCAGCAAACTGCAATTTCAAATTTCACAAAACAACAGCAGAAAAACTCTAACTAATTAAGAGGGGAAAAAAATGGAATTTTATATCAACGGAAATAAAACAGACGTAACACTGGAAAATGAAAAAACTGTAGGCGACGTACTTACATCTTTTGCACAAACCTGCGAAGACAACAAGGCCGCTGTAATTGGAATTGTTGTAGACGGAGAAGTCGTTACTGCCGATAACTTTGATCAGGCTTCTGAAAAAGATTTGAATGCTTCAACAAAATTCGAATTCAATGTTGTAACTGAAGCAGCTATCAGCGAAAGTTTCATTCATCTTTCCATGCTTTTTGAAGAACTGGCCAATGAAATGGAAAATATTCCTGTAAATTTCCAGAGTGGCAAAGCACAGGAAGCAAATTTGAGCATTAAAAAACTGGCAGATAACATTGAAAATTTTTGTCATGTTGCTACACTTGCCCATCTTTTTCCTGAAACCTTTAAAGAATTCCATATTCGTGGCATGGAATTTAATGAATTTTTCAATGAATTCTCTCCTGTTCTTTCTGATTTTGAAAGTGCACTTGAAAATGATGACACTGTTCTCATTGGAGATCTTGCAGAATATGAAATCTGTCCAAGACTTCGAGATATAGCTCAAAGCCTTAAAAAACAATAATCAAGGAGGGGCCAATGAATTATTCTGCTGGCGGATCCCCATTACTGGCACGTTCAAACGGATCTATTTACAATGTAATCATAATTGCTTTTATTATCATTGGTCTTTTAACTTTGATTTATTTTCTTTTCAAAAAATTCAAGTCATCACATGAAACTGCAGAATGGCTTGAAGCAGAAAAAAACCGTATAACAAAACCTGCTGATGTAAAAAGACTCTGTTCTGAAAATAATTTTTCAAAACACGAACAGGAATTACTTTGGGAAATGTGTCGTGTCTGTGAGTTTCCAAACATCTACTACAATTTCCATTCAATGGATAAAATTTCTGATCTTTTTTTCAAATATTACAATATTTTAAAAGAAAAAGGCTTTACTGAAGATAAGCTTTTTGACTTTTTTATGCTCCGTGGAAAAATGGAAAAGGCTCGGTCTCATACAGCAAAACTTTCTTCAACAAAAAACATTCTTGAAGAAACCACAATTTTTTACATCAACAAAGAACGAGAACAATTTCCTTTTACACTTGTAAAAAATGACAAAAACTTCCTTAAACTGGAAATTCCTGGATTTTTTGAAAATTATCCCCACAAACCAAAAGAACTGGAAAGAATCCTTTTTACATTTAAATCCTCTGTGGGCATGACTTATAATTTTGTTTCTCGAGTTATCCGTTATGAAAAAAACGAAGACAAGCTTTACATGTATATTGCTCACTCTCATAACCTGAATACACAGGCACACCGTCAGTACCAGCGTGAATTTATCAACGATTCATGTACATTCTCGTCTGTAAGTGTAATCAATCAAAAAAAAGAAAATGTATATGTTGCTTCACCAAAAAAATTTCCAGCTCAGTTAAAAAATATTTCTGCCGGTGGATGCTGTATTCACACAAAGCTTCCAATCAAGGAAAACCAGCTGATTTGCATATTCTTTCCAAGTCTTGGTATTAATGAGATGACAATCGGACAGATCAGACACACACGAAAAGCTGGAGATGGAATTTATGCTCTTCACATTCAGTTTATCAAAATCAATAAATCGGTAATGAATCAGATTTTTGCTTTCGTATATAAATTTGAACTCTAACAGAAAATTTGATATAATAGAGTGTAGGATTTTACTATGAAAGTTCTTAAACTTGAAAACATAGCACGTGAAGAAGGACATATTTTTTACCGTCGTAAATACGAAGCTGACGCAACAATTGAACTGCCAACTGCAGATGAAAAAGCAAGAGTAAATTTTGTAATTGATGTTTCTCCTCTTGGTGTTAAAACTGTTGAACTTGAATCAATCAATCCTACTCCAAACTATCCTCTCAGTTCTATAAAAAAAGCCCTTAAGGATTTTATTCTTACAGAAGAAATTGAAGGAAGACTGCCTTGTTAACTTTCGAAACTTCCTCTGCGGAAGAAACAATTGAACTTGGAAAAAAAATCGGAAATCTTCTTAAACCCGGTGATGTTATTGCCATGCAGGGAACTTTAGCTGCGGGAAAAACTACCATTACAAAAGGTATTGCGCAAAGCCTTGGTATAAATGACACAATCACCAGCCCTACTTTCTGTCTTATTTCTGAATATGAAGGAAAAATGCCTCTTTACCACATGGATGTATATCGTCTTGACGGTGGAGAAGACTTTGTAAATCTTGGAACAGATGACATGATATATGGTAACGGCGTAAGTATCATTGAGTGGAGTGAAAAAATTATGGAAGAGCTTCCAAAAAAAACCATAATTCTTGCCATTACACCTCATGAAGATGGAAAACGAACTATAGAAATAACTAACTGGCCTCATGGACAAATCAAGTAAAACAAAACGGTATTTAAATGAAAGCAATTGCTATTGATACATCAATTTCAAAAATTACAATCAGTGTAAAAAACGAAGAAAAAATTGCATCTACTATTTTGAACATAGGCATGAAACAAAGTGAAAGTCTTGTTCCTGCAATGGATCATATGATGAAAACCGCAGGTCTGCTTCCTGAAGAGCTTGAATGTGCCGTTATTTCAAAAGGACCTGGTTCTTTCACCGGACTTAGACTTGGTTTTGCAGCTGTAAAAGCCCTTGAATCTGCATTCAAAATTCCAGTTTATGGTGTAGACAGCCTTCTTCCTTACGCAAAAGCCTTTGAAGCTTCTCAGAATCCAGTTCTTTCTGTTATTGATGCAAAAAAGGAAAAATTTTATGCAGCGCTTTTTACAAATGGTAAAGCCCTTGTAGAAAGTGGAGATTATACAAAAGAAGAAATCTTTGAATTTATCAAGGAATATGACTCACTGGTTATAACAGGACCTGATGCACTTTTATTCCAGGATATCATTAATGAAGCGGGATTAAAAACAAAGACTTTCGCCATCCACAGTTCTTTAGACATAAGCGAAAGTCTCTTTGAAATTGCCCAGAAAATGAAAGATGAAGGTGTTTCTCCGCTCAAGCCATTTGAGGGTCCTGAATATCTTCGGGATTCTGATGCAAAGATTTCACAGTAATGATTGTTTAACTGATGTATTTTAGGTAGGAATACCTTACATTGTTTAGTGGAGTATGTTCGTTTTGAAACAAACAGAGCTTCATTAGTGTCGGGTCTTGAATCAAGATATTTTTTCAAACTAACTTTTGTTTTGACATCAAAATATATGCGCCTTTCTTTATCGCCTTTTCCGTGAACGATAGCACTTTGACTTTCAAGATCCAGGTCATTTTTGTTCAATGCAACCAGTTCTCCTACCCGTAAACCAGAAGACTGCAGTAAATCAAAAATTGAAAGATTTCTTGCGTCGTTTGCCACTGATTCTCGCATAGTTACAATTTCTTCATCCGAATAAACAGATTTGATTGTTTTAGGAATTTTTATTTTAGATATTCGTCTCATCGGACTTTAATAAAGTCTTTTTTCGTGTTATCTTTATCGATATTAAAAACATCAATCAATCCGCTTTCCAGTTGTTGCAATTGATTCTTCACAATACTAACTGACAAATATTTTGTTATAAAAAAATAATCATATATTATTATTGCCAAGGACACAAAAATGTCATGAACAAATAAACCAAGCAAAACAACTATTGGATTAATAAAATTCATTGAGTAAATGCACTTTATTACAGCTGTATCGTATCCGTCAATTCTAGCCTCGTAAACAAATTTTTCTAAGTTGAGTACACTGGT
>JAEDJA010000074.1 GCA_016296575.1 Treponema sp. | reverse complement strand
ATTATACACCTTATTAGCTTTGCTGTTTTAGTCCAAGTTGCGGTTAGGCATTACAGTCTTGCGTGTGTGACTCTCTTAATAATTCTAAACTTAAACCAAAATGTACACAGAAATATAAAAACTCAATGGAAAAGCTCAAAGAATTGTATAATCTATCGCAAGTACAAGTCTGGATTATATGTCTAACTTGTAGTCATTATGTTGAACGAGAAGACAGTTCTACCTTACGTAGTTTGGCAAATAACATTGATGTAGCTGCTATGTCAATTATGACCTGGAAAAAGGAGATAGATAATCTTATTGAAAAAGGGTTTCTTGAATTATACGGAACAAAAGGAGATTTCATACCTGTAAGAGAATTAAAAGATTCTCTTTATACGAATACAGTTTTTACACCACAACCCAAACATGAACTGGATGAAATCGATTTTCTAAATACGTTCTCAGAGCGTTATGAAAACAGAAGAATTTTGGGTATATCTGATTACACAAATCAACGAGAATTAGCCAGATATGAAATACAGCATCAAACTCTTCCAATGATTCAGCGTTTAATAAAAGAAATAGAGGATTGCAATAACCGATTTATCCTTTATGATGTTGCAAATGATGTTCTAAAAGGAGGTGATTCAAGTCTAAATGAAACACTCTCAGATTTGTTAGATGGTGAAGCACGTTATTTAGTTGCAACAGAAATGATGGAGGAAAAGCACATATTATTCCAGAAGGGGCTTATTGAATTCTGTCAAAAAGGTAATCTGTCTGATGCATGTATCACTCTCTCTGATAAAGGTCGAAAACTTGTTCTTGGTGAAAAAGCCTTTCTGTTCGAGGACTCAATCAATGAGAAAAATCTGATTAAAAAAGACTACATCAAAGAAAAAATACTTTTTTATAGTGAAGAAAACCAGAAAGAAATCGACCGACTGAAAAATGCCCTGAAGGAAGATAAATTAAAACAAATACAAAAGAGATTAATGGATGATGGTCTGCCTGTAGGAATTGCAGTCTTGCTTTACGGTGCTCCAGGAACAGGAAAGACGGAATCTGTAATGCAAATTGCTAAAGAAACAGGACGAGATATTGTTCACGTAGATATCAGTGAGGCAAAGTCTGCCTGGTTCGGTGAAAGCGAAAAGCGTATCAAAAAAATTTTTATCAGCTATGAGAATGCCTGCGAGATTGCAGAAAGGAAAAATGAGAAAATACCAATTCTTTTATTCAATGAAGCTGATGCCATTATTTCAAAACGCAAGAACGATACTTCTGGAAATTGTGCGCAAACCGAAAATGCAATTCAAAACATTCTCTTGGAAGAACTTGAAAATATTAAAGGTATATTTATAGCAACAACAAATCTAGTTTCGAACCTGGATCCAGCCTTTGAACGACGCTTTTTATTCAAAATTAAGTTTGAAAATCCATCAACAGAAGCAAAGACTTTAATATGGATGAATAAACTTTCCTGGATAGAAGAACAGGATGCAAAAATATTTGCAAAAACCTATGATTTTTCTGGTGGTCAGATAGATAACATTGTACGAAAAATTGCAATGAATGAAATAATTACAGGCGAACGTCCGGAAATCTCAGAAATTCACGAAATGTGTAAATCGGAAAAAATAGAAACTCCCGAATGTGCAAAACACATTGGATTTGAATTTTAAACATTGCTTTATCACAATATGATAGACCAATGCTATTATAATATATATGATTAAGTTTGAAATCAGGAGGAATACTTATGGCTACGGAAAAAAGACATATCGATAATCATTTAATGCTGGAAAGGCTTTCAAAGATTCACGCAAAAATTAAATCGGGGTGTTATCCTAATTCACAGCAGCTGGCTTTTGATAACGAAGTATCACTACCTACAATAAGCAGAGATATTCAATTTCTAAGAGACCGTTTTGGAGCAGATATTCAGTATAATGCAGCAAAAAGAGGGTATTATTATGCCTCAGATTTTGACATGCCTTTGAATATGATTTCCACTAAAGATATTATTTCTCTTTCTCTTGCAAAGCAGCTTTTATCGCAATATGAAGGAAGTCCAATTTTTAATGAGATTTCAAATATTATTGATTTTCTTTCTGATTCACAGGGAATTGGAAAAGCAGATTTCCTAAAAAGAGTTGCAATGCCACCACTTCCAAAAGTTTTAGTAAATGAACTTGTCTGGAAAACGGTAATGGAATGTTTGCAGGAAAATACTATTTTGAAGTTTGATTATAATGGGCGATGGAATACTTCAACAACAAACAGAATGCTTCGACCTTATCAGATACTTTTACAGGATGGAATGTATTTTGTTTTTGGTTATGACGAAAATGCAGATGGTGGTAAAGGTGGAGAGCGATTATTCAATCTTTCCCGTATGAAAAAGCTGGAGAATACAGGACGTTCGTTTGAATTACCTGAAGATTTTGAATTTGCTTCACGCTGTGGCGGAGGAAGATTTGGAGCTTTTAAGGAATCAAAGAAAGTTCATTATGAAATAGATTTTTATGATGATGCAAGACAATATGTAAAAGACTGTGTATGGGCAGATAATCAGGAATTTTATGATATAGAAGAAGAACATACAACTACAATAAAATTTACTTCTTCTCAATCTACAAAGGTTCTTGAATGGGTTCTTGCACAGGGTGTAAATGCAAGACCTATAGCCCCAGCTGAATTTGTAGAAAGATGGAGAAATGAAATAAGAGGATTAGCTAAAGCGGCTGGTGTTTGATTTGTATAGCCAGAGAATTAGATTGAGTATTTGACGAAAAATCTGGTTGGTGGTATATTAAAAGAAAGGGATGCCCGATTCTGTCGGTCGTCTCCACTGTGTAACGATAAAGCCGCCACATGTAGACAGATAGGGCGGCTTTACTTTTTAACTCTTTCTATCTTTTAAGTAAGAAAGGGCTGTCAGAATGAGAATGGCTAAATCAATAGCCAACGAAATAATTTCGTATAAAGTCATTCCGCAAAGCCTCCCTAAAATCAAATTCTGGCAAAAC
>JAEDJA010000073.1 GCA_016296575.1 Treponema sp. | reverse complement strand
CTTTATCACAGACCTACCTTTTTTGGAATTTACAGAAAGACTTTCACACTGTCTCAGGAAGAAATGTAATTATTTCCTTTATTATGCAAAGAAAACCCGCCAGTCTTTATTCAGTGCATCTGCTAATGCACAGATTCCACGAATCGAAAGATTTTGACCAGCTTTAAGACATCCTTATCCATGTAAACGCCGTTTTCGCGTTCATTCCTATGTTTGTAGAATAATCTCAATTACTCCCAAAGGATTCTCTATATTTGTAAAATCACTCATTCTACCGGTTGGCTGAGTTGTCCCTTCCTTTAGATACCATACTGCCTGAACCGGATGCATACCGATTTCTCCGGCAGTTTCTAATTCCCTGCTCCCACCATCTCCCACATATAAACAATCAGCTGCATCTACGCATAGTTTTTCCATACATTTTTCAAAGATTCTGTGGTCAGGCTTTTTTATACCTTCGTCATAAGAAAGACACACTGCATCAAAATATGGAAACAAAATACTTTGCTTTATTACCATAGCTTCTTCAGAATGACAGTTACTTATCAGACCAATTTTATAGCCTTGTGATTTCAACGTTTCTAATAATGGAATTATTTCCGGGTGCATATGCTCAAACACTTCCCTTTTGTATCGGATACGCTTTTCCATAATATTTTTCACTTTCTCTACTGTAAAGCAATTGTTTACTTTCAATATATCTGCAATCACCGCATCTACAGTCACAAGCCCGGTTGTTCTATCTTCTTCTGTCATTCTCCAACTTCTTTTGAAGTCCTCTTCCTGAATACCCGCATCCTCTGCCATCTGCGTGCTAAAATAGGCAGGACTCTCAAACAGTGTTATAAGTGTTTCATACATATCAAAGATTACTGCTTTTATCATTTACACACCTCTCCTCTACGCCTTGATACTCATTCTATACATCTTCTACAAAAATAATAGTGCAACCACACTAACATGAAGTTGCACATTACCAAGCTGCACTAAATCTATCGTTATTCTTTATCGTGTATTTTCTGGAGCGCTTCATTGATCATATCTTCATCCCTCTTTCCAAGCCACCAGCTAATGAACCATACACCCACATAGATAATAATGAACACCAACGAAATTACCATATATTCTGATACTAATGAATACCATTGAAAAAGAAATCCACAGATCGTCACTATAAGCCAAAGGCAAACAAAATGAAGACATACTCGGAGTTTAATCTGATTCTTGCTAAGTTCATCAATATCACTCATAAGCACTGACGGTAGAGCACACAGGAATGAAACAAAGGGAATGGTGAGTGGAATATACCACGGCATCTCAAATGAACGGATACCTCTGGTAAAATGTATAATCATTTCCTGGATTCCAAGGCCTAAAACCATTGCAGTAGAGATGATAACCATATCATTAATTATCGTTTTTAGTTTATTCATATTATAACCCCAGCTTTCCTTTCAAATCTTTAACATAATTTCTTGAAATTACGGCCTCTGCCCCATTGAGCAAAACAGCTCTCATTCTGGCATTGAACTCGGCTTTTACAGATGCTATTTTCTTAATGTTAATAATCATTGCCTTTGAACATCTGAAAAAATCATAGGGTATCATTTCTTCCAGCTCATATAAGCGATATTTTGTTTCATAGCATTTATCTTTTGTGTACACAAAGGTTCGCTTATCAACCGATTCAAAATAATACACTTTGTCTAAAGTACACATAATTGTCTCTTCCGAATTGATTACAGGTATACTTCTTTTATTGTTTTCTAATATATCAACGGCATTCTGTATCTCTTCTGTAAGAGTAACCGCATGTATCTCCGCTCTCTCTTCATTCTCGGAATAGACCTTTCTAATGTCGACCTTCATAATGAATTTCACCCCCATTTTTCCTTCCCGTAATCACACAAATATATAGAATAATGATAGCAATTCTTACTACACCAAAAAGTATTCTCTTTTCTGTTGTGAGCCCATCTTCATTTGCAAATTCTAATTTAAAAATATGACATCAGCCTGCTTCTACATAATACTGTGCCTGCGCCGCAAACAGCTCTGCGTAAATTCCGTTCTTCAGATTTACAAGCTCGTCGTGCGTCCCATACTCTTTAATGGATTTATCTGCAAACACAGCGATTTTGTCACAGAACTTACAGCTGGACAGACGGTGTGAAATGTAAATTGCAGTTCTGTTTCCAATAAGAGTATCAAATCGCCTGTAAATGTCATATTCGGCAACAGGGTCAAGGGCAGCGGTGGGCTCATCCAAAATCACAATCGGTGCGTTTTTGTACAAGGCTCTGGCAATTGCCGTTTTTTGCTGTTGTCCACCGGACAGCTCAGTTCCATGCTCATCAAAGCTTTTGTATAGCATGGTATCAAGTCCTTCCGAAAGCTTACTTGCATCTTCATAGAAGCCGGAGAGTTCAAGAACTCTGTTGATATCCGCATCCTTTGCATCATCCTGAAATGCTATATTATCTTTCAGACTAAATGCAAATAATGTGAAATCCTGAAATACTACGGCAAATAATTTTCTGTATTCTTCTTCCGAATACTCCTTAATGTTAATACCGTCAATCCGTATTTCGCCCTCCGTCACATCATACAGGCGGCAAAGCAGCTTAATAAAGGTTGTCTTTCCGGCACCGTTTAGGCCTACAACCGACAGATGCTCTCCAGAAGTGATTTTTATATTAATGTCACGTAATACATACTCTTCTGACCGAGGATACTTGAAGCTTACATGCAAAAACTCTATTTGATGTTTTTCGACAATCACCTTCTTATCGCCCTTTGAAAGTGCCTCAGGATAATCAAGAAGCTTTAAAAACTGGAATGCATATACACAGCGTTTCGAAATCTCCTGCCAGGACCTTATAATACCACACATTCCCTGATACAACTCAGAAGCCGATGTCACGCACATGGAAAAGTCTCCCACAGTAATTACTTTCTTTAGTGCAAGCAGTCCGATATAAAGTATCCGTCAATTCTAGCCTAAATTATTCTACCCATTCACCGCGCATTT
>JAEDJA010000072.1 GCA_016296575.1 Treponema sp. | reverse complement strand
TAGTGTAATCAACTTAGAAAAATTTGTTTACGAGGCTAGAATTGACGGATACGATATAAAAATAGCTGACTCCATCTCTTGTCGCATTAACAATATCCATTCCCCATAAGCACGTCCTCTGCCTGTTTGCTGCATCTTCCGAAATACGAATAAGAGACTTTCCCTCTTCTCTTGCCTTACAAAGCATCATATCGGCACTATCATATAACCTGATTTCTTTTCCGTAGGAGAAATCTGCCAGTTGAAACAGATAATACCCAAAAACCCGGTTAACATTGGCAAACTTAGAGTATCTCTCTATATCAACCTTGTTTTTCTTTGAATTAAACAAACTAATAAGCAATAGCCCGATAAACTGGACCGGCAGAAGCAATGGGCAAGTCAAAGTTATAATAGTAGTAACACCAAGTAGCACCGTAACATGGCTAATCATGTCGTACACGCTGTTCAAAATGCCAACCACACCACCACTATACCAGCCAATTCCCTCCTTTGCCCGATTTAATTGTTCAAGAGCCTTGGGATCCTCCGTATATTCAAAATCCATCTTCATGGTATGCTCGGCAAGCATAGTTTCAAAATACTCGTTGAACCATTCCTCCAGCACACTTTTCCACTGGTAGGCTACATTATTCATAACACTCTTCAGAAGATTACTGCCACAAATCAATACAACATAGAAAACAACGGTACGAATATGTTCAGCAGCTGACCCACCGTCCAAAATGAGCATCAGTTCATCAATCAAAAACTTTGGCAAAACAACAAACTGAAACTTTCCAATAAGCTCAGCCACAAACAGCATTGCATAAACAAGATAAAGCGACGGACGTTCCTTCCATGCAACCGAAAGCATAAATTTTATCGTTTTCATAATGGTACCACGGTTCTCATTTTTCGTTTTCACTTTATTTTTCTTCATGTACTGCCGCCCCACCTTCCGTATTATTTACATTCTCTATGTAGTATTGTGCCTGAATATGAAACATTTCTGCGTAAGCACCGGCCTTCTCCATCAATTCTGCATGTGTACCGTACTCCACCATCTCCCCATCCGCAAACATCGCAACCTTATCACAAAACCGGGTGGAGCTTAATCGGTGACTGATGTACACAGCTGTCTTTCCTCCGATTAACTTGTCAAAATCCTCATAAAGCCTTGCCTCTGCAAGTGCATCCAGAGCAGCCGTCGGCTCATCCAGTACAACAACTGCGCCATCCTTATACAGCGCTCTTGCGAGCGCCAGCTTCTGTTTTTCACCACCCGACAAATCTATGCCATCATCATAAATGATCTTTAACAGCTCCGTCTTTGTTCCATTGGGAAGCTCCTGTATCTTCTTTTCCAGACCTGCAGCCTCCAGACATTCTTTTGCCCACTTTCTATCCGTTCTTTCCGGCTCTTTCATGGAAACATTTTCTTCCATAGGAAATGCAAACAGTTCAACCTGCTGGAATACCGGTGCAAACGCTTCATAATAGCTGTCCCTGTCATATTCCATAATGTCAGTCCCGTTTATCATAATTCTTCCTTCCGTAGGCTGATACAACCTGAGGAGAAGCTTTATCATGGTAGATTTACCGGCTCCGTTAAGTCCAACTACCGCAAGTCGTTCTCCTGCTTTTATTGTGAGATTGAGATTTCTTAAGGCATAACATTCTGCTTTAGGATATTTAAAGGACACATTTTCAAACACAAATTCGTATTTCTCAAGCTTTGGAAGAGCCTTTCCCTTTTGTGATATATCCCCTCCATCAAAATCGAGAAAACTTCGGAAATCATCAACCTCCCGGCTCCTCGCCAAAATACTGCTGATACCATTCAATAGTGTTGAAACATACTCAAACAGGGTAGCTGCTGAAGCAAGATAAAGTGTAAAATTACCTATCGTAAGTCTATGATTGAACATAAGATATACGAGCCATGCATAAACAAATATCTGTGAGGCAAACCAAAACACATTACTTGCTACAGAAGTCCAAAACCAAAGTATGGCATTCGTCCTCTGGGCTTCATATCGGATTCTGTTAAGGTCACGATACTTTTGGAGCAGCCAACCACTTAGGTCAAACATACGGATATCCTTAGCCGCATCAAAATTTGTCGTTACAGCTTGCATATACTGCCTTTTTCTCCACCAACTCGCCAGGGGATCCCACACCTTTGCCTTTGCCATCTTGTTTGTGTGATTCACAACCAGAAAGTTCAAAGAAGCAATACCCAGCATAAGTAAAACAATCCATATATTCATGGAACTGAGTATACATACTCCAACTACAGTAATTGCAAAAGATTCTACAAACCGTGCTGTATCATGCATGAGCCCTTCTACTCCGTTGTTGCTATTCGTGCAGGAATTCTGCGCTTTCTGAAAGCAGTCCATAATATCCGGATTCTCCAGATGCTCAAAATCTATTTTCATTGTCTTTCGGTTCAGGTCAAGTATCGTACGAATGCGAGCTCCCAGAAACCGCCATTCGATACCACAATTACGGTAAGTTACCAGCATTGTAAAAATAAGCTGTATAACCGTAAAAATAATCATGAGCCACAACAGTTCCTCTCTGTTTCCGTCCCCCGTAACCATATCAAGAATAAACTTTGGCAGAAATGTCCAGAAATACTGCATAAATGGCTGACAGACTATCCCCAGTACCAGCAGAACAATCAGCATTTTGTCATAATCCATCATACGCCTCAAAATAAAAGCGACATTATGAAACGCTCCATACTCTCTGTGAAGCGAGTTCTTACTTCCTGCATCAGATATTTCTTTTATTGTTTGTTTCATTTTGCTCTCCTCTCATTCTACTCCTTTTAGGGTTTGATTCCCCTTCCAACTGTTCTTCCTGTATCGTCGATCCAGCAACAGATATCTTTCAGCGGTTCTGATTGTCCTAATTATACATGCACAAAAGTATAAAAAAAGTGCAACTCAACTGACATGCATCTGCACATCACCAAGTTGCACTATTCTATACTTTCTCCTCTTTATAGATCCATAACAAACTTTAAGCAAGTTTTTTATCCATGCATGCAATATCCTTTGTCCGCTTCTATCAGCGCAAGCATGATATCCGCAAACACAGGATCGAACTGTGTTCCCTTCCCTTTCCTGA
>JAEDJA010000015.1 GCA_016296575.1 Treponema sp. | reverse complement strand
TTTTTACTTGATTCACCACTTTTTTTTCGGTTAGATTTAACGTGATTCAATGCGTCTTGTTGATAATTAAGAGCATTGTTGTTATAATTAGAAACATCAAGGAAAAATAATGGCTGAACAGATTGAGAATGAAAAACACAATGTTACAGTATTCGGTACAGAAACTGAGTTTGACGGGGTGCTTGAATTCAAAGATAAACTGGTTATTACTGGAAAATTCAAGGGAGAGATTAAGGCTCCTACCGGCGATATTGAAATTGCCAGAAATGCAGTCTGTGAAGTTAAAAAAATGGAAGTTAATTCCATTGTTATTTCAGGAACAGTAAAAGGTGATATGTTTGCTTCTGAACGGGTAGAAATCTGTAGTGGAAGCAAGGTAGACAGCAATATTACTACAGCTCGTTTTAGAATTGCCAATAACGTTGAATACAATGGACAGGTTTCTATGCTTGAAGAAGAACCTGATGTTGATTTGTTTTCCGTTGCATCAAAAGAGTTTAAAAAGGCAATGGCTGTAAAGAGCAATATCATTAAATAAATTATAAAATCATTTTATATTCTTTAAATTTTTATTTTTATCTGGAGATTTTTTAATGCCAACATTAAGAAAGCGTCGTAATGTCGACGTAGAACCAAATCAGGAAACTGAAAATCAGCCTTCGCTTGGTCTTGAAAATCCTGAAACACCAGCTGTAGAACCAGCAGCAGAAACTCCTTCTTCGACAGAAGAAAAAAACGAATCTGCAAAAGTTGTTGTAAAAAAGCGAAAAATTGTTGTTAAATCAGACAAATCAAAAAATTCTGAAAACACTGAATCTTCCGAAGTAAAAACTGAAACTCCATCTGAAACCGCAAAAGAAAGCAAAGAACCAGCAGCAGAAGCTCCTGTTGCCGATACAGATTCAAGAAAATCATGGCAGGCAAAATCAGCAAGGTTTACTAAAGGTAATCGAAAACCTTATGGAAACCGATTCAACAATGCTAAATCTATGATGGAAGCTGCTGAAGAAGCTGCCGCTCAGGCTCAGGAAAGTGCTGAGGAGAATGCAAACAAACCTCGCCTTATGATTAATGAGCTTACTCTTAAAAGTATGCCTGAGCTTCGCGAAATTGCCATGCAGTACGGGTTCGCCGCCGATGATCTTGCTCCAATGAAAAAACAGGATCTTATTTTTGTAATTCTAAAAGCTCATACAGAACACGGTGGAATTATCTTTGCATCAGGTGCTCTTGAAATTCTTCCTGATGGCTATGGTTTCCTCCGTTCTCCACAGAACTCTTATCTTCCAGGACCTGATGATATCTACATTTCACCAAGCCAGATCAGACTTTTCAACCTTAAAACAGGTGATACAGTTTACGGTCAGACAAGAAGTCCTAAAGAAGGTGAAAAATTCTTTGCTCTTCTGCGAATTGAAACTGTAAACTTTGAAGAACCACGTGTTGCACAGACTCGTGTTCCTTTTGAAAACCTTACTCCTTTGTATCCTGATGAAAAGTTCCGCCTTGAAACAGTAAGTACTGAAATTTCAACACGTATCGTAGATCTTTTTAGTCCTATTGGAAAAGGTCAGCGTCTTCTTATCGTTGCTCCTCCAAAAGCTGGTAAAACCACTCTTATGCAGAAAATTGCCAACGCTATTACTGCAAATAACCCTGATGTTTATATGATTGTTCTTCTTATTGATGAACGACCTGAAGAGGTTACAGAAATGGAACGATCAATCAACGCTGAAGTTATTTCATCTACTTTTGATGAACAGGCTACACGACACGTTCAGGTTGCAGAAATGGTTCTGGAAAAGGCAAAACGACTTGTTGAACATAAACGTGATGTTGTAATCATTCTTGACTCAATTACACGTCTTGCCCGCGCATACAACCAGACTCAGCCAACTTCAGGAAAAGTTCTTTCCGGTGGTGTTGACTCCAATGCTCTTCATAAACCAAAACGATTCTTTGGTGCTGCCCGTAATATTGAAGAAGGTGGTTCACTTACAATTATCTCTACAGCCCTTATTGAAACAGGTAGCCGTATGGATGAAGTTATTTTCGAAGAATTCAAGGGAACCGGTAACTCTGAAATTGACCTTGATCGAAAGCTTGCAGAACGTCGCCTTTTCCCTGCCATCAACATTAAAAAATCTGGAACTCGAAAAGAGGAGCTTCTGCTTACAGAAAGTGAACTTCAGAAGCTTTGGGTTCTCCGTCAGGTACTTAACCCAATGGAAGATAACCAGATTCTTGAACTGCTTTTGGACCGCATGAAGAAAACAAAAACAAATGAAGCTTTCCTTGCCAGTATGAATGCCGGAACTGCAGGGCTTAATTAGAATTTTATTTTAAAAATAGAAATATTCTATTTTTTAGTATTTTACAAAAACAAAAATCCTTTGTATGGACTTACACTGTATGTAAGACTTATACGGAGGATTTTTTTTATGAAAGCTCTTTTTATCGGTGGTACTGGAACCATAAGTATGGCTATTACTAAAGTATTGGCTCAGGACAAAAACTGGGAACTTTATCTTTTGAACAGAGGTAACCGAAATGACGATATTCCTTCAAATGTAAAGATTATTTCCTGTGATATTAATGATGAAGAAAAGGTGAAGGAAAAAATCAAAGACCTTCATTTTGAAACTGTATGTGATTTTATCGGATTTACAGTTCCTCAGCTGGAACGGGACTACCGGATTTTTAAAGGTAAGACTGATCAGTTTATGTATATTAGTTCAGCATCTGCTTACCAGAAACCACTTTCATCTCCATTTATTACAGAGGGAACTCCGCTTGTTAATCCTTACTGGGAGTATTCAAGAAATAAAATTGCCTGTGAAGCTTTTTTAATGGAAAAATACCGTAATGAAGGATTCCCTGTTACAATTATACGCCCAAGTCATACTTATGATGAACGTTCAGTTCCATTGGGAGTGCACGGAAGTAAAGGCAGCTGGCAGGTAATCAAACGTATGATGGAAGGAAAACCGGTTATCATTCACGGTGACGGTACAAGCCTTTGGACAATGACCCATAATTCTGATTTTGCAAAGGGATTTACAGGTCTTATGAATAATCCTCATGCCCTTGGTGAAGCATTCCAGATTACCAATGATGAAAATCTTACCTGGAATCAGATTTATCAGACTATAGCAAAGGTTCTTGGAGTTGAATTAAAGGCATATTATGTTCCTTCAGATTTCCTTGCTGCTACATCAGATTATGATTTTACAGGCAGTCTTATTGGTGATAAATCTAATACAGTTATTTTCGATAATTCCAAATTGAAACGAGCTGTTCCAGGTCTTGTTATGAAGGTTCGTTTTGAACAGGGAATCAGGGATACATTAAAATACATTGCTACCCATAAGGAATGTCAGATTGATGATCCTGAATTTGATGAGTATTGTGACAAAGTTATTTCCGCAATGGAAAAAGCTAAGGAAATGGTAAGAAAGTAACTCATATTCATCTTGCAAAGTTTTAATTTTTTTGATAGGTAAAACTAACAAAAATTCTTGATTGATATTTGAATCTTCAGTATATTTTATGGCAAAGGAATATACTGATGAAAACTTTGCGAGATATGAAACCTGGTGAGAGTGGAGTAGTTGTGAAAATTCACGGTGAAGGTGCACTCCGTCGGCGAATTATGGATATGGGATTGACCCGCCATGTGGAAGTTAAAATCCGCAAAGTTGCTCCATTGGGGGATCCTGTAGAAATCAATGTACGCGGTTATGAATTGAGTCTCCGAAAAGAAGACTGCGAATTGATTGAAATCGAATAAAGGGATCAGGACAGAATGACTAAAATTGCTTTGGTTGGAAACCCTAACTGCGGAAAAACTACTTTATTCAATGCTCTAACAGGATCAAATCAATATGTTGGTAACTGGCCTGGTGTAACAGTTGAAAAAAAAGAAGGCCATCTTATTGGTTTTGATGATGTGATCATTACAGACCTGCCTGGTATTTATTCCCTTGCTCCATATACATCAGAAGAAGTTGTTGCCAGAAATTATCTTGTTGAAGAAAAACCTGATGCCATCCTGAATATTATTGATGGAACTAATCTTGAGCGTAGCCTGTATCTTACAACTCAGCTTGTTGAACTTGGAATTCCTGTTATAATTGCAATCAACATGATGGATGTGGTTAGAAAAAATGGTGATGAAATCAATATTACTCAGCTTTCAAAAAATTTTGGTTGCAAAGTAGCTGAAATTTCTGCATTAAAGGAAACTGGTCTAATGGAAGCTGCTGAAATGGCAGTTGAAGCTTCTCTTTGCGGACGAATTGAACCAAAACATAACTATTCTGGAAGTGTGGAACACTGTCTTGCTCATATTGAAGAGGCTTGTGTCCATCACATGAAAGAAGAAGACCAGAGATGGTATGCCATAAAGATTTTTGAAAGGGATTCTAAAGTTCTTTCCCAGCTGGATATTCCTTCAGAAGTAATGGAGCATATTGAAAAAGACATTCATAAAGTTGAACTTGAAATGGATGATGATTCTGAAAGCATCATTATTAATGAAAGATATAATTATATTTCTTCCATAATTAAACTCTGCCTTAAACGAAAAAACGAAGGTAAGCTGTCCGTTTCTGAACGAATAGATCAGATTGTTACAAACCGTTATCTGGGACTTCCTGTTTTTGCTCTAATCATGTTTTTAGTTTATTACATTTCTATGGTCAGTATAGGAGCAAAGGCAACAGATTGGACCAATGAAAAACTTTTTGGTGATGGATTTTATTTTTTAGGTACAGATTTTTTTATTCCAGGAATTCCTGTTGTTATTGAGAATATCCTGAATCTTCTAAACTGTGCTGACTGGCTTAAGGGCCTTGTTCTAAATGGAATAATTGCAGGTGTTGGATCAGTATTGGGATTTGTTCCGCAGATGTTCGTTCTTTTCTTCCTGCTTGCATTCCTTGAAGCCTGTGGATACATGAGCCGCATTGCATTTGTTCTTGATAAAATTTTTAGAAAATTCGGACTGTCCGGTAAATCATTTATTCCTATTCTTGTTGGAACAGGATGTGGAGTACCTGGAATTATGGCAAGCCGAACTATTGAAAGTGAAAGTGACCGCCGTATGACTGTTATGACTACTACTTTTATGCCATGCAGTGCAAAAGTTCCTTTTATTTCTTTAATTGCAGGAAGTATATTTGGTGGTAATGCACTTGTAAGTACCAGTGCTTATTTTGCCGGTATGATTTCAATCATCATTTCAGGACTTATTCTTAAGCGTACAAAACCCTTCGCTTCAAAACCTGCTCCCTTTGTGCTTGAACTTCCAGCCTATCATCTTCCTACTTTAAAAAATGTTGCCCGTGTAATGTGGGAAAGGGGATGGGAATTTGTAAAAAAAGCTACAACCATCATTCTTATTTCTACAATCGTTGTATGGTTTACAAGTTATTTTGGATGGACTGAAAGAGGGTTTGGCATGCTTACTGAAACCGAACTTGGCAATTCAATCCTTGCTAAACTTGGTCATTTTATTTCCTGGATTTTCATTCCTCTTGGCTTTGGCACCTGGGAAGCTACAGTGGCAACTATTACTGGTCTTATTGCAAAAGAAAATATCGTTGGTACTCTTGGTGTTCTTTATGGAAATGGGGGAAATCTTCATGCCACACTTGCTACTGTTTTCAATCCGGTTTCAGCCTATGCATTTTTGTTATTCAATCTTCTTTGCGCTCCTTGTGTTGCTGCAATGGGAGCTATCAAAAGGGAAATGAACTCAAAAAAATGGTTCTGGTTTGCCATTGGATATCAGTGCGGATTTGCTTATATTGTGGCTCTTCTTGTGAATCAAATAGGTAACCTTATTTTCAGATTAATTTAGTCTTTTGTCCTGTTGATTATATTTTAAATTTTTCATATAATTATAAAACCCCTTGGAGTTTCTTAATGGAAACTTCCTTGTCCAAAAGGAGGTATGTGAACACCGTGATTTTCGCTGTGTTCTATGTTTTTCCTGATTACGTTGTTTTCAGGTAAAATGAATTACCGCCTCCTGTAAAAATTATAGGAGATACTTTTATGAGAAAGTATGAACTTATGGCTATTTTCCCACTTGATGAGGAAAAAGCAAAAAAAGGCACTGAAGATGTAAAAAGCGTTCTTACAAACTTTGGTGCAGAAATCGAAAAAGAAGACCTTTTCGGTGACCGCGATCTTACTTACGAAATTGCCAAACAGAAAAAAGGCCGTTTCGTTCTTTTCAATCTGAAATTGAACCCAGACAAAATTACAGAAATTGACAAAATGTTCAAAATCAACATGAACCTTTTGAAATACCAGTTTGTTCGTCTGGAAGAAACAAAATAAATCCCTGGAGAGACTATGACAGATATTAATAGTGTTATGCTTATTGGTAGAATTACTCGAGATTTGGATGACAGATCATTTGGTTACACTACAGGTGCAAATCCAACTGCACGTGCCAATGTAAGTATTGCTGTTAATAGAAGCCGTAGAAATCAGGACAATACTTGGGAAGACGAAGTAAGTTACTTTGATGTAACAATTTGGGGCAAAACTGCAGAAAATCTTAAACCTTATCTTTCTAAGGGAAAACAGATTGCAGTAGAAGGATACCTTAAACAGGATCGCTGGGATGATAAAGCTACAGGTGAAAAACGTTCACGTATAGTTATCCAGGCTAATACTGTTCAGCTTTTAGGCGGAAATCAGGGGGGACCAGCAAATGGAGCACCTCAGGGTGGTTTCGGTCAGCCTCAGGCTCCTTCATATTCAGGAAATACCTTCCAGAATGCAGCTCCTGTTCAGAATAATTATCAGAACAACTTCGGTGGAAATTCCTTTAGTACAGGCTCTGATTTCCCAGAGGACATCCCATTCTAATTTTATTTGGAGAAACATATGTCAGAAGAAATGGAAAAAAAAGAAGACATGACACAGGAAGCTGCAATGAACACTCCTGCAGCTGAAAATGATGGACGTGAAGACGATCGCGAAGGTCGTGCAAAAGCTAAAACATACTTCCGCAAAAAGGTTTGCCGTTTCTGTGCAAACAAAGCAAAAATTGACTACAAAGATGCTGATGCTCTCCGTCGCTTTATGACAGAACGTGGTAAGATTCTTCCACGTCGTATCACAGGTACTTGTGCTAAACACCAGCGTGAAGTAGCTAAAGCTATCAAACGTGCACGTGCAATCTGTTTGCTTCCATACGTAGCAGACTAAATTAAATTCTACTGCAGACGATCCAACTCCTGGTGACGCCTGCAGAAATAAAAAACAAGAGGAGCTTGTAAAATGAAAGTTATTCTTAATGTAGATGTTAAACACCTTGGTGAAGAAGGGGATGTAAAAAATGTTGCTAACGGTTATGCCCGTAACTTCCTCCTTCCACGTAATCTCGTTGTACCTTACAACGATGTAACTGTTGCTTACTTCGAAGGAAAAAAAGCTGAAATCGAAGCACGTAAAGATATTAAACGCAAAGATGCAGCTTCTTTGAAAGATAAACTTGAAGCACTTAATCTTGAAGTTGTAATGCCAGCTGGTGCCAACGGTAAACTTTACGGTGCCGTTACTAACCAGGTTCTGGTTGATGTACTTGCTAAAGAAGGTTTCGATATCGAACGCAAACGAATCGATATTCCTGGTCTTGCAATTAAATCTGTAGGTAACTACAAAGCAACAATTAAACTTTATGAAGCATCAGTTGCAGAAATCACATTTTCTGTAAAAGCTCAGGGTGATGAAAAAGCTCCTGAAGCTAAAGCTGAAGCACCAGCAGAAGAATCAAAAGCTGAATAATCAGTCTAGTAATTCTTGATAAAATTAAGCCAGTTGTCATTTGACGACTGGCTTTTGTCGTCTTATGGTACGAAGCTAAATTGTTTATAAGTTGTGAACAATGTGTTTATAGCTTGTTGGTATATGGGAGTAAAAATGGAATCAACATTAACAGATAAAGTATCACCAAATAACATTGAAGCTGAAATGGCTGTTTTAGGTGCCCTGCTTATTGACTGGGGAGCCATGGGAGATGTTATTACTAAACTTCGTCCTGAACGATTTTATTCTCTTCAGAATCAGGTTATTTTTGATTCAATGTGTACTCTTTTTAAAAACAACATACGCGGAGATACACTCACTCTTGTAGATCAGCTTCAAAAAGAAGGTAATTTGGAAAAGGCTGGAGGAGTTGCTTATATTGCTTCACTTACAGATGTAGTTCCTTCCAGTGCCAACGTTGAACATTATGCAGAAATTGTTATGGATCGTGCTACACGCCGTGATCTTATAAAAATCTGTAATGAACTTAAAGCAGAAAGTTATGATGTAAAAACAGAAAGCAGTACACTTCTTGATACCGCAGAACAGAAAATCTTTTCTCTTGCAGAACGAAATCAGACTACAGAAATTTACAGTCTTGATCGTGTTTTTGGTAAGGTAATTGATGTTATTGATAAACGATATCAGACTAAAGCGGAGTTTACCGGTGTTCCTAGTGGTTTTGGTAAACTTGATACCATGACAGCAGGTTTTCAGAAATCAGAACTTATTATTATTGGTGCACGTCCATCAATTGGTAAAACTGCTTTTGCTCTTTCCATGATGCAGAATATTGCTATTGAAAAACGTATTCCATGTGGTTTCTTTTCTTTGGAAATGCCTTATGAATCAATTGGTATGCGTCTTATTTCTCAGGTTGCTAAAATCAGTTCAAGTAAAATTCGAACAGGACATTTAAGCACCCAGGATTTTGGTCGTTTACAGAATGCAGCTGGTATGTGTTATAAGGCTCCTTTTTATATTGCTGATACACCAAATATGAAACTTCTTGATCTTCGTGCATTGGCCAGACGAATGGTTGTTGAACATAAAATTGAAATTCTATTTATTGACTATATTGGACTTATTACAACCGAAAATCCAAATGCTCCTGTCTATGAACAGATTAGTGAAATTTCAAAATCTTTAAAGGCATTGGCACGTGAACTTGAAATACCTATTGTTACACTTTGTCAGGTTTCCCGAGATGCAGAAGGTGAAGAACCGTCTTTGAATCAGCTGCGTGGTTCTGGATCAATTGAACAGGATGCGGATGTTGTTATGTTCCTTCATCGTGAACGAAAAGCAATGACAGAAAATAATCCTATTCAAGAAGCAAAACTTATTGTTGCAAAACAGCGTAACGGTATGACAGGAAATGTTCCATTAACATTCCTAGGTGCATATACGAAATTCGAAAATGCCATGGATGCTGATTAATCTATATAAATAAACAAAGGCACCTGAGGTTGGGTGCCTAAAATTTTTTTAGCGGTATACGCTATCGTCGGGGTTCTGCGAACTTTCATAAAATAAAGGCACCCAACCTCGGGTGCCTTTAATCTTTTTACTTACCTAGTGGTGCAAGGTCTTCTTTTCCAAGAACCTGCATTTTACCATCAGAATTAGTAACTACAATACCAGCTTTTGTAATCATTACAGGTGTTGCGCTTTTTACTGTTACAGGTGATTTAAGACGCAGCTCCATATTTTCATTGTATTTTGCAAGAACATATTTTCCGTTGTCATCAATAACACAGTAGAAATCTGATCCGTCCTGTACAAGAACTGAATCTTCTGCAACATTTTCTGTGCTTTCAAGAGCAATTTCCATTGTTTCAGGATCAATGTTTACAAGTTTTACTGTTCCATTTCCGCTGTTTTCACCGGCAATTGCAATATATCCTGAATCACTTTCAAAAGCTGTTCTGTTACGAATCTGGGCTACTGGTGAGTTCTTTACTGTTTCACCAGTTGCAGTATCAAATTTAACAAGACGTGAGAGAAGGTTCTCTTCATCAACAAGCATGATACCATATTCAGTATCCATTTTTGCCTGACGGGCTTCTTCTTTCATTACTTCATTCTGATCTTTTGCAATTTCTTTTCGTTCGTTCAAAGCTTCAGTTTCTTTTTTGTCTGCCTGAGCCTGCTGATCTGCAGCTTCCTGACGTGCATCATCAGTTTTTTCCTGCTGTTCAGCTTCTTTTTCACGCTGTTCTTCTGCAGCTTTTTCTGTATTTTCTGCGGCTTCGGCTTTTTCAGCTGCTTCTTTCTGAAGCTCTTTGTCTTCAGGATTTTCATCTGCAGCTTTCTGTGCTTCTTCAGCTTCTTTTTTAGCTTCTTCTGCTGCTTTTTCAGCTTTGGCAGTTTTTTCTTGTTCCTCTTTTAGTTTTTTCTGTTCTTCGGTAGCTTTTTTCTGAGCTTCGTTTGCCTTTTGTTGAGCCTGTTCAGCTTCACGTTCTTTGATATCTACCATATCTTTTCGGCTGTCAATGTTGCGGTCCTCATCTTCTTTCATTGATTCAACAACCTTTGTATCGGAAATAACTGAAGTATCAACAGTGGAAAGTCCTGCTTCTGAAACATCATAAAGAGGAATAAGGATTTCAGATTTTCCAGGCCAGTCTGAATATTTTACTGAAAGACCTGCATTAGAAGTAAGGTTTTTTGTAACTTCATTTTTGTATTTTGAAGAATAGTAATCAAGATTTCCACGGTAAACTGCATTGTAAACAGTAATGAATACCGAAAGTGTATCTGCATCTGCTTCCGAGTATCCGTAGGCATCCTGAAGGTAAGCAGAAATGATGTATCGAAGGTTTTTTATGTGGTCAACCTGGGCATCACTTCCAAGATAAAGAATATCTGCATCAAGTTTACCGGTTTCTTTAGGGTCTACGGCATGAATTACATAGTATTTTGCTTTGTTACCAGTATTTGTTGAAGTTGAAATACCATTCTTTGCAATCTCTTTTCCAAGTCCTTTACCGATTCCTTTAATGGCATCAAGTGTTTCAATTTTTTTGTGAGGACCTGTATAGTTGATGAACTCGATAGTGTCTTTTGCAGATTTAAGTTCACTGTCATAAACTTTAAGTGCAAATACAGATGATACGAGAACAAGTGATAAAATTACAGCTGAAAGAATTTTTTTCATGTCAATTTCCTTGTTATATAAATGTTCTACTATTATAATGTTAATAATCGTATTTTACAACTTTTCTTTTTATGTTATAATCTGATACCGCGTTTTTATAGACGTTTAATCTCTTTTTTTCAGAGCGAAAATATGATTGCAAAACATGTAAAAGCTATTCTTGAAAGTCCATCAAATGGCGTAATCAGAAAAATGTTTGAAGAAGGTGCTATCCTTAAACAAAAATTTGGTGCCGAAAATGTATACGATTTTAGTATAGGAAATCCAGATCTTGATCCTCCTGCCAAAGTTCAGGCTGCAATTGAAAAATATGCAAAAGAAACTGATAAAGGTTGTCACGGTTATATGCCAAATGCTGGTTATCCTTTTGTAAGGGAAGCCATGGCAAAAAAAACTGCACAAGAGCAGGGAGTTCCTGTTGATTTTTCAAACGTAGTTATGTGCGTAGGTGCTGGTTCTGCTTTGAACGTTGCTTTAAAATCTCTCTTGAATCCAGGTGATGAAGTTATTGTTCCATGTCCATACTTTACAGAATATGATCATTATATTCATAACCACAATGGTGAAATTATTCGTGTGAAATCAAAAGAAGATTTTTCACTGGATATGGATTCAATCAAAGCTGCACTTAATGAAAAAACTGCTGCTATCATAATCAATAGTCCTAATAATCCTAGTGGTCGTATCTATTCTGAAAAAGATATTTTTGATCTTGCAGAACTTTTAAAAGCTCATGCAGCTAAATCTGGAAGAAATGTTTACATCATTGCAGATGAACCTTACCGTGCCATTACTTATGGAGGAAAAAAAGTCGCTGCAATCTTCCCAAAATACGAATATACAATCCTATGTACATCTTTTGCAAAGAATCTTTCAGTTCCTGGCGAACGCATTGGTTATACCTGTGTAAATCCTGCCTGTCCTGAAGCAAAAGAAGTAGTTGCTGCAAATATCTTTTGTCTTAGAACCCTTGGTTTTGTAAATGCCCCAGCATTCTTCCAGAAAGTAATTGCAGAATCTTGGGATGCAGAGTGTGATTATTCACTTTACGAAAAACGTCGAAACGAGCTTATTGAAATCATGGATTATGCCGGTTATGAATATGCTATGCCGGAAGGTGCTTTCTATTTGTTTGTAAAAGTTCCTGAAGGCTGGAATGGCGACGATATGGCATTTACAAATCATCTTAAAAAATACAATATCCTTTGTGCTCCGGGCTCTGGATTCGGTGGAGCAGGCTGGTTCCGCATTGCTTACTGCTGTTCTGAACAGACAATTTTGAATTCCCGTGAAGCATTTAAAAAGGCACATGACGAAAAATGATTTTATCTGATTTTGGAAAAAAACTGGCAGGTCCTTCAGGAATTAATCAGCTGATGGATGATCTTGGAAAACCTTTTCCTGAAGGAATTCGAATTGTTCAAATGGGCGGTGGAAATCCGGCTCGTATACCTGAAATAGAAAAAATGTACCGTTCTCGCATGGAAGAAATTCTTTCTAGCGGTGAAGAATTTGAAAATCTTATCGGGCGTTATGATGCCCCACAGGGAAAAACAGCTTTTCTTGATCAGGTTGCATCTTATTTCTCAAAAACTTATGGCTGGAAGATTACACGCGAAAATGTAGCTGTTTCTAATGGAAGTCAGAGTGCATTCTTCTATCTTTTCAATATGTTTGCAGGAATTTCTGAGGGAAAGAAACGTAAAATTGTTTTTCCGCTTGTTCCTGAATATGTTGGTTATGCAGATCAATGTGTTGAAAATGATATGTTTGTAGGAATTCCATCTAGCTTTGAATTTTTTCCAGATCATACTTTCAAGTATCATGTAGATTTTAACCTGCTTGAAAAATATCTTTCCTCACATGATGATGTAGCAGGTCTTTGTGTAACTCGTCCAACAAATCCAACTGGAAATGTGCTTACTGATGATGAAATTAGTCATCTTTCAAAGCTTTCAAAAAAATACGATATTCCATTGTTTTTGGATAACGCATACGGTCTTCCTTGGCCAAATATTATCTGGGATAATGTAAATCCTTATTGGGATGAAAACGTTGTTCTTTCCATGAGCCTTTCTAAAATTGGTCTTCCATCCTTAAGAACAGGTATTATTATTGCACGAAAAGAAATCATAGACGCGCTTTCAAAGATCAATGCTATTGCAGCTCTTGCAAGCGGAAGTGTAGGTCAGTCACTGGCAGGACCACTTATTGAAAGTGGAAAACTGATTGAGGCTGCCAAGAATTGTGTGAAACCATATTATCAGAAAAAAGCTATAAAAACTCAGGCTTTGATACATAAATATTTTGATGGAACAAACTATGCTGTTCATGTTAGTGAAGGTTCCATATTTATGTGGCTTTATCTGCCTGAATTAAAAATCTCAACAATCGAATTTTATAACCGTCTGAAAGAAAAGGGTGTTTTTGTTATGCCTGGTGAATACTTTTTCTTTGGTAATGACAAAAGTCTTCCAAAAATTGAAGAGCATCCTCATTTTTCAAAATGTCTTCGCCTGAATTATGCAGGAAACGAAGATGATGTGGATTATGGAATCAGTTTGATTGCACAGGAGTACAAAAATTGCTGATTCGTTACGGAAAAGATGAAAAAGGGCGGCCGGTAAAAAAGGCTGTGGTATATACAAAAGAAGAACACAAGATTGATGTTCACAAAATCGATTCTGATTGTATGTATGTAATTCAGCGGCTTAGAGACTGCGGTTTTACGGCTTATGTTGTTGGTGGTGCTGTTAGAGATCTTATAATCGGCAAAAATCCAAAAGATTTCGATATTGTAACTGATGCAACCCCTTCTAAGATAAAACGTATTTTCAGGAATTCCCGTATTATTGGAAAACGTTTTAGACTTGTGCACATTTTCTTTGGACAAAAAATATTTGAAGTAAGTACATTCCGCTCCATAATAGATGGCTCTGTTGGAAATGCATTTGGTACAATTGATGAAGATGTTCAGCGCCGTGATTTTTCTCTGAATGCACTTTATTACGATCCTCTTTTGGAACAGGTTATTGATTATGTTGGTGGTTTTGAAGATATAAAGAAGCATGTAATTACACCGGTTATTCCTTTGGATCGTATTTTTGTTGAAGATCCTGTACGTATGCTTCGTGCAATTAAGTACTCAGTTTCTACAAACAGCAAAATGTCGCATTCTTTAAAAAGCAAGATTCGTCATAGTTCTGTTCTTTTGTCGCAGGTTAGTCCAAGTCGTCTTACAGAAGAACTTCTAAAGATGATCAATTCTGGACATATGGCAGAAATTGTACAGGAAGCACTTGATACTGAAGTTTTTATTTATCTTCAGCCGCAAGCTGCAAATCTTCTTTATAATTCAAGAGATTTTGAAAAAGATTATATGCACAGTCTTTCTATGATTGATTACATCACCAATAATGAACCTGATGCCCGTCTTGGAAAGAAGCTGTATTATTTAATATACGATTTTACAAAAAGTCTAACCAACTGGCAGAAAGAAATTGAAGCAAAAACAAGTTTTACTGAGCTTTTTTCACGTACATGGAAGGAATGTCGTAATTTTGTTTTGCCAATGAATCCTATGCGCCGGGAACTGGAATGGGCTGTTCGAGAAATACTTACAGATCTTGGAATTCCATCCAGCTACCGCAAAAAGAAAAAGAATTAGCGCTTTGTAATCTTGTCAATGATGATGCTGACTTCCTCAATCAGAATGCCGGTGTAGCTTTCAATTTTGTCAATAATATACTGCTGGAGCTTGTGAATTTTTCCAGTAAGCTGTGTTCCAAATGGAATATCAAGGGTGATTATAAGCCGGTATCCGTGGGCATTTGTCTTGATTACAATCTTTTTGATTACAATATCAGGTTCTGCTTCTGCAACACAGTGCATTACCATCTGGGTGAGGGCAGCTTCCGAAATTTCAAGTCGACCTTTTTTTGAAAATTCAGTTTTAACAATGGATTTTTCAAGCATTTTGTCACCCTGAGTTTTCTTTTTGAAAAACTTTTTACCCTGAAAAAAATCATGCATGGAATTTGAAAAGATCTGTGGATAACTTTTCTTGATTTCGATGGATGGAACTGGAATTACATGCTTGCCTTCTACCTGACGGCTTTTAATTGCTTTCTGAATTTCTTCATCTGTAGCAATATCCTTGATGTTGATGATTTTAGATGGCTGAGGAATCTGAAGTCGCATTGCAATCTTGCTGACCATTTTTTCGGAAGTACCAATAATAAGCAGTTTTTTGATGTGGGCTGTTTTTAAAACTCTTGCAACTTCGTCCCTGTGATCTTTGTCATCAAAAAGTGCTGCTCGAACTGCACCCATGTATGTTTTTTCTTTTTTTGCTGTTCTTCCTGCAAGAATTTTATCATCCTGTATCAAAAGACCATCATCAATAATTGCGTTGATGCTATACTCTTCGGCAAGAAGCTTTGATCTAAAGCTTTTACCAGTACCACTTTCGCCTACAAGGGCATAAACTGTTATTGGAGAAAACTTTTCTTTGAGAAATGAAACAGGATTTATCATAATATAAATATAACATTCTAAAGTTGATTTTAGAAGTGTTTTTTTACAAAATCTTCAAAATCTCTAGTTTCTTTGCATTTTATGATTTGTGGAAGTCCCAGTGGGTTTTCACCTATTTCCAGATTTTGTGCATGAAGATAAAAATCCTGTTTATATCCATCTTTTTTGTCTATGGATGAGCCACCGTAAGCTGTATCACCAAGAAGAGGATGGCCTTTTGAGGAGGATTGATAACGGATTTGATGTGTACGCCCTGTTTCAATGCGAAAACTTACCAGAGTGATTTCTATGTTTTTGTAGCGACCATATTTTAATGGTTCAGCCCAGGTTATGGCTTTTTTACCATCTTCTGAAGCTTCTACAGTGTGAAAGTCTCTTTCCCCAAAAGCTTTTGATTTTTCTATATTGTGTTCCCATTTTTCACAGTTTTCAAGCTTTCCTTCAACAATTCCAATATAGTATTTTTTTATTTGATGGGTTTTTATGTTTTCCGAAAACCATCTTGCACCTTCAAGGCTCCAGGAAAAGCAGAGAAGACCAGTTGTCTTTTTATCAAGACGGTGAAGAGGCCCCGGTTTGAAGGAAATTGATGTGGTATTAGAAGTGGCAGAATAATATTTTTTTACTTTACTGTCCAATGAATCTGAAAAGCCGTGAACAGTTGTATTATATTCCTTGTTAATAAAAAGCAAATGTTGATTCTGAAAAACAATTTCAAAATCTAAAGCACTGTCTTGATTATCTTGTTCCTGTAGAATTTTTGATTTTGTCTTTTCTTTTGATAAATTTTCAGAGTTAAATAAAAATGATGCGGCCTTTAATTCATCACCTTCGTTGACCCGCATATCATTTTTTGCTTTTTTTCCGTTTAGTTTTACAAGTCCTTTTCTGATTATTCCATTGATTTCGGCAAGTCCTTTATCAGGAAAAACTGACTTAACAATTTTGTCAAATCGTCTTCCAGCATCATCTTTTTGTATTGTAAGAACCTTGAAATCCATATCTTTAATCTTATTCTATATTATGATAAATCTCTAGTAAAAAAGCCACATATATAGTAAAATGAAGAAATGATATTTGCAATCAAACAGAATATTTTTTCATTTCTTTCTCATCCGGTTTTACTTTCCTGTTTCGGAAGCTGGCTGATTGCACAATTTATCAAAACCTTTATTAATCTTCTGTTCGGGCGAATTCATTCTTTTGGTGAACTGATTGACAGTCTTTTGTGGAGAACCGGCGGTCTTCCATCAAGCCATTCTGCTATGGTTACCTGTCTTTGTGTTACTGTAGGTTTTAGAAGCGGTTTTTTGTCAGATGTTTTTATGGTTTCACTTGCCTTTGTTTTTGTAACAATTCGAGATGCTCTTGGTGTACGACGCGCAAACGGACTTCAGGCAAAAAAAATTAATGAAATGGGAAAAATGCTTCAGGAAAAAGGAATCCTTGATTATACTCCTGTAAAAGAAGTAAATGGCCATACTCCTCTTGAAGTTTGTATGGGTGTTCTTCTTGGTTTCTTTGTAGGCCTTGCATTTTCTCTTCTAAAATAACTATGAAAAAAGTTTCTTTTGTTCTTTTCCCGCTTCTTCTGGTAATTACTCTTGTTGCCATGGTTATATTTCGAAGTGTGCCCTCTGGAAAATTGTGGAAAGGGTATTCAGTTCTTTATGTTCCAGTTGAGGATTCTGATGAGACTGTACTTTCCTGTTTTGCTCAAACTGGCATTGAAAATGTAACTTGTCTTTCAGGTCAGTATCTGCCGGTTCTTTATAAGGCTCATTCTGTTGAAGTTTCTATGATTCCATTTAATCCAGAAGCTACACAATATCTTAATGATCGTGAAAATTATTTTTATGATAAATCAGGAAATTACCGCCTTTACTATATTCCTGTTTCTGAAAAAAATGAGCTTTCCAATTGTGTAAATTTACTTCGCGAAAATGGAATTGATGCCGGTGTTGACTTATCTGCTCCTTATCCATGGATTATTCCTGTGCTTTCAGTACTGTTTTTCCTGATACTTCTTTTTCTTGCTGCTGATAAGATAGCTTTTAGTCTTTCTACTTTTGTTTTTGTTCTTTTTACACTGTGTTTTCCATTTCTCACATCTGTCTCTTCTTCTTTTATTTTCATGATTTACTTCTTTTCGATTTCTTCATTGATTTTCAGAAGAGGGCTTATTGATTATATTTCAAAACGGATTCTTGTTATTTTCCTTGGAATATTGAGCGTTATTTCGTCATTCACTCAAAGCGTAATGTGCGGATTTATGTTTCTTCTTTGTTGTATAACTGCTGTTCTTGCTCTTATTTTCTATTATGATTCAAAAAAACTATTTGAAGAACGTAAGTCTGATTTCCGTCCTGTTTTGATACGATCGGTTTACTTTGTTCCAAAATTTAATGGAAGTGAAAGAGTTGTATTTCCTATTTCTCTTCTTCTTACAGTAATTTGTTTTACAGTCTGTGTATTTTTCATGGATTCTTTTTCAACCAAGATTTCAAAACTTTCACTGCCTTCAGCAAATGTTTCTTCCAAAGACCAAAATCTAACTGATCTGGAAGATTATGCCAGATGGCAATGGGAAGTACAGTCTTTCCCTTACCGTAATATCAATATTGAAAGTGATGCTAAATCATATGTGAAATTTCCACGTTATTCAGAAGTAAACGGAAAAATTATTGAAAATTACGATATTGCATCCTTTAATGAAAGTTATATTCTGAATACAACTGAAGAAATTAATGAACTGCCTTTTAACGCCATGGAAAAGGTGCTTTTAAGTCAGTGTGAAGATGGTAAAAATATTACTCCTGGATTTACTGTTTCCGTATCGTATCAATTAAGTATTTTCAGTATAATAATGGTTGCCGTTCAGATACTGGTACTGGCAGTATATTTTGTAAAAATTGCATTTTCACGGGGTGGAAGAAGATGACATCTTTTTATAGAGCTTCATCAAAACTAAAAAATTATTCATTTTCAGAAAACGCCTTTATTCCAAAAGAGGTAACTATTCCTTTAGTTCAGGAAAAGGATGTAATCTGCCACAGTATTGTTGACCCTGGTGATACAATTTCTGAAGGTGATATTATTGCCACATATAAAGATAAAAATTTTACTGCACGCATACATTCACCAGTTCCAGGTAAAGTAACTTCCATAGAATCGGTTGTAAATCCTAATGGTCGGCAGGATGTCAGCATAAAAATAAAAACAGCTGGTTCATTTTCTTTTCTTGGAAAAAATATTCGTGAACAGGATTGGACTGCCCTTACAGCTGATACTTTGCTTGATAAGCTTTCTGAAAAAGGGGTAGTTAATACATTTAATTGTGGAAAACCTTATTCCATTGAAAGCCAGATTAATAACCCAAAAATAACAAAATCTCTTGTAGTACGCATGTTTGATGAAGATCCTGTTCGTCTTTCTGACAGTCTTCTGTCAAAAATGTTTCTTAATGAAATAAGGACTGGAGCTTACATTATTGCCAAAGCTATGAGTGCCGATGGCGTTGTTTTTATTTTTGATCAGAAAGCTTCTAAAACTCTTGATGATTTTATTCCTCTTCATCCAGAAGTAAAAACTGAGGTTCTTTTCGCTGTAAATAAAGATCATCCTGTTGCTTATAAAAAAGAAATTGTTCATCTATATAATAAAAGCTTTAAAAAAGATAAACAGTTTGATGTTGATGTAAAATCTCTTTTTATTGATTGTCATACTGCATTTGATGCATACAACGCTGTAGTAAAAAATACTCCTGTAATCAGCAGATACATTCATATTTCAGGAAACTGTATTGATTCTTCTGCCTTCCTGAACGTTCGCCTTGGTACTACTTTTAAGGATATTGTAAATCAGCTTGGTGGATGGATTGAAAAACCTGCTCTTATTGTTATTAACGGTCATATGAGCGGTTATTCTGTTCAGACTTTGGAAACTCCTGTTACAAAATATGTAAAATCTGTTTCATTTATTTCAAAAAAGTATGTACCGGACCAGCGCATGTTTGACTGTACCTTCTGTGGTGAATGCCGCGACGTTTGTCCACGAGGACTTTCTCCAGATTTATTCTTTGCTAATCATAATTATGGAAAAGATATTCCTGAAAAAGTGCTTCTTACTGCCATGGATTGCTGTGAATGTTCAAGCTGTAACAGTGTCTGTCCTTCACGAATTCCACTTTCTCAGATAATTGACTCCATAAAAGAAAAACTCCTTAAGGAAAAAGAAAATGAAAACAAATAATACAGATATTCCTTTCGGAACACTGCTCAGTTACCAGCGTCCGTATATTTATAGAACTTCTTCTATTACAAGTACTTGTATAAAAATGGCTGTACTTTTGTTTATTCAGCTGGTGGTGCTTTTATACACTGGAAGTATTGCTGCTGTTAATGTAATTCTGTTTTCCTTTATGGGAGCATTGCTTGCAGGAGGCGTACAGTTTTACGTTTCTCGTGTGCCAGTTTATACACTTTTTCCTTCACTTTTAGCTGGTCTTGTTGCAGGATTTCTTTTTCCGGAAAATTATCCTAAATTATCAGCTCTTATTCTGGTTTTCTTTATTATTCTTATTGCGAATTTTGTTTTTTCTGGCTTTGTAAATAACTGGGTAAATCCTGTAATTCTTATTATTGTTATTGCCTGGTTTACTGGAAAAAAATATTTTCCATCAATTCTTATTGATTTGGACAGTCTTGTAAGCCGAAATCCGTCTCTTTCTTTTGTTCAGGATTCAAAGCTTTCTTTTGAATTTTTTGATTCTCCAATAACTGATTTCTTGAATAAAACTGTTTTTAACTGGTTTAGTGTTAGTCTTCCTAACGGATATGTTTCATTTTTGTGGGATAATCATTCCATTGTTCCTGCATTCCGTTTCAATTTCCTGAATATTGTTTCTTCAATAGTGCTGTTCTCCGATGATTCAAAAGACACTATTGTTCCTTCTTTGTTCCTTTTTGTATATATTATTCTTGTAAGACTTTTTGCTCCATTTTTGGCAGGTGGTTCATTAAATACTGGGGATATGATTCTGGCTTTGTTCAGTTCAGGAACACTTTTCTTTGCAGTCTTTATTATTGGCTGGTTTGGAACACTTCCAATGACTTTTACAGGGCGTGTTTTACTTGGTGTGTTTGCAGGAATTGCAGCTTTTCTTGTAACTGGTGCTGGAACTTCATTTACCGGAATGGCTTTTACTGTTCTTTTGTGTAATCTGTTAAATCTTTTTATCAGAATGATCGAAGACAAGAAAAATATGGCAAAACTTGTTTCCAGGGTGTAATTTATGGCAAGAGATATTACTTATAAAGATTTTTTTATTAAATACGGGATTTTCGCTGGCGTTTTTTCAGTTATTCTTTTTCTCTGTGTTTATTCAACAGTGATTTCTAAAAAATACTGGAACAGAAATCTGTCTGCAAATGTCCTTACTGTTCTTACTGAAACAACTGGTGATGGATGGTCAATAATTGAACCTGTTGAGATTCAAAATCCTTTTGCATTAAACTGTGCCGCTTTTGATGTACGGAATAAATCTCTTGATAAAAACTTTATTGCCATCATTATACGAATTAATTCAATGTATGGACCCATTCCAGCAGTTTTTCTTGTTGATGATAAAAATAATGTAAATTTTGTAGATTATTCCAATATCCACGGAACTGTAAAAAATCAGATTGAATTTGAAAAATACAATAACCGAATTGAACTTTATAAAACCCGCATTCCGTCAATTCTCGGACTGAAGGAAAGAGGTTAGTCATGAATAAAAAATCCATATTTATATATATTGCAGCATCAATTGCAATTCTTGTTCCAGTTCCAGGTCGTTTTGTTTACGGTCTTACAATGATTTTGGAACTTATTTTTCTTATGTCTGTAGGAACCAGTGTTCAGTTTTTGATTAAGAAAACCGGTTATGAAAGGATCAATACAGTTATGACTTTGTTTATTCTTTTATGTGTAACCATACTTTTTAGAAATTTTATTGCTGCTCTTCAAAGTGAAATTGCGTTGACTCTTGGATTCTGCTTCTATCTTCCAGCATTTTCTTCTTTCATGATAGGATTTATGTTTTCGGAAAATGATCTTCCTCCAGTGAAAAAACTTCTGGCAAATCTTCTTACTACACTTAAATTTTCTGTATTTGCCCTGTTTTTCTTCCTTGTAAGAGATGTTTTAGGCTTTGGAACTTTTACTTTTTATGGAAAAAATCACACTATATTTGAGTATGTAATTTTTGCAGAGGACAGCACCACTCCTTTTTCATTCCTGGCATCACTGCCTGGCGGCCTTTTCCTTTCTGCTATTATTCTTTTTTGTTTAATTCTTGTAAGAAAACGTTTTTACATTATTCACCGATTTACTTCAAACTCCAAAAAAGGGGAGGCTGAAAAATGATTTTCTTGAAGCTTTTTCTATATTATGCAATCTATTCTTCACTTGTACTTTTTTATGGTGTTGGTGTAGTTCGAGTTACCCAGCTTCCTTTTCACAAAAGTCTTGAAGTAAACTATCTGATTAAGATTTTCTGCACAATTCTTATTTCAACTATTCTTACCTGGTTGTGTGCTATGTATCTTCTGCTTCCTTTAAGACTGGTTGAACTTTATCCGATTATTGCATTTCTTATTTATATTTGTGTAAGTACATTTTTTGAAGCTCTAATTCGTATTACTACAGGAAAGTCTAGTGCAGAATTTGCAATTTCTTTCCTGATTATCCTGCTTTCTGTAAATGAAAGTACTTCCATTCTTGAAAGTATTGTGATTTGCTGTGCTTCTATCTGTTCATTCCTTTTCCTGATTCCTGTGGTTTATGCTATTGGTCAGAAAATATACATTAAAAAAGAAAATATCCTGTTGAATACATCACTTCTGTTCCTTTCTTTAGTAGTTGTGATCCTTCTGCTATCAGTATTTGATGTTTCCTGGTTGAATCTGATTTTCAGGAGATAGTTATGGTTCTGGCAATTATTTTTTCTATTCTTTTAGTTCTTTTACTGCTTCTGCTCATTTTTTTCCTCTTTTTCATTCTTCTTCCATCAATCAAGTCTGATGTAAGTGAAGATGTTAATCCTGTTTATTCAGAAATTGAAAAGTCCTTTATTTCAACAAAGGAAATTCCAGTAGAAATGAGTGATAAAAGGGCTGTAGTGCTTTGTAATCCGGAAAAATCATTTGAAAAAAATACATTGGTTTTTAATAGAAGACATTCCTGTTCTTATATTTATCATTCCAAAAAATCTTCGTCGGATTGTGCATTTGCCTGTATTGGGCTAGGTGATTGTGCAAAAGCCTGTCCGCAGTATGCAATTTTTATTAAAAATGGAACTGCTGTTGTTTCCAATGCCTGCATTGGCTGTGGAAAATGTGTTTCACTATGTCCAAAAGATTTGATTAAGCTTGTTTCTCCAGAAACCAAAGAAATTGAACTTTGTTCATACAAAGAAAATGTATGTATTACAAGCTGTTCAAAAAAAGGTAATGTTGAAAAAATTGAGAGAATAGCAAAAAAGCACTTTAAAATATGGGATTTTTGCTATAGAATTATAAAAGGAAAAAATTAAAAAGTCTTTTAAAAAGGAGAGATACTAAACGGCAAAAGGGGTGGGGACGCCGTATGCTGTTTTATGGATTCTATATACCTAAGCCTTACTGTTGATTTTGCCTCTTCTTATCTTTCTTCAGACTTTTCTGAAAAGGTTTTTTCCGCCACTTTTAAATCCATTACAAGATTCTTAATGTCTCATCCTGATTTTAAATTGAATTTTTCCTTCAATGATGAGCAGCTTTCTTTTATTCAAAAAAAACATCCTGAATATAAAACTCTTCTTCACAAATGGACATCAGAAAAACAGGTTGAAGTTTTAGGTGGCTCTCTGTGCAATTCAATTCTTCCTTTGTGTCAGTCTTTTGATCGTAACGGACAGATTGATGCACATTCACAGCAGGTAAGAGATGTATGTGGAAAACGTCCTCGTGGTATGACACTTTTTTGTGATGCCTGGGATTTTTCACTTGTTACAAATCTTTGTACTGCTGGTATTGAATATGTTCTAATGACAGAAAAAGCTGTTCCTGCAGAAAAGAACCGCTTTCTCCCTGCTTATATGAATGAGCTTGGAAAATCTGTAAATATAATTCTCTATAATGACCGGCTTATTCCTGATGCAGAAGTTTCCTGTGATTTTTACTTAAAAAAACTTGAAAAAGAAGTAAAAAAAATCAGTGATAAAGATAACTTTACCCAGTTTTCTCCAAACAGAATTATAAATCTCAGACTCAATAGTGATAAGATTTGTGAATTACTTGATTCTGGTTGGTTAGAAAACTTCTATAATAGTCTAAATAATAATACTGTTTCTACAAGAATCCCTGTTTCCTTGACTTTGATTTCAAGTTATCTTAAAGGTAATGTAAATAAAGTTCCAGTTTTTATTCCATCATACTTTAATTCAATTTCTGATGATAAAGTTTATAGTTCAGCTTTTGATTATGTGATTTCAAATAAAAGGGCTCTTGATTTGTATAACCGTATTCTTTATACAAGTCTTTTGATTACACAGTTTCATGGTGACAAAGCCCGTAAATTAAGTGCCCGTGAAAAATTGTGGCAGGCTCAAAATGGTTATGCACTGGCTGGAAAAGATGCTGCAAGTGCAAAGCTTCGTCACAATGCTTTCATAGCTCTTTGTGAAGCCGAAAAACAGATTCGTAATCCTAAGAATTTCCGTGAATCTGTAATTGCCTTTGATTATAACAATGACGGTATGAATGAATATGTGTGCCGCATGAACGATTATTTTGCAGTAATTAACCTTATTTCAGGCTCTGTTCGTGAGCTTTCAGTAAGTAAATGTACTGGAAATTATCTTCACAACGTTATTGAATCACCATATCCTGAGAATAATTATTTCCGTGGTTTATTTACTGACCATATTTTTACACCATCAAGATTTGAAAATTATAAAAACAAGATTGCAGATACGGACGGTATTTTTTCAAAAATTCAATACACAGAAATCAAATTTTCTCCATCCCATAGAGAGCTTCTTATGAGTGCTGAAGCTGTGTGTTTCAATACAAAACAGAAGGTAAGTCTTAGAAAAAAATATATTATAAATAGTTCTGGTTTTGTTGTTCAGTATATTCTTAAAAATCTTTCGGATGAGCCACTTGATGCGGTATTTGCAGTGGAATCAAATTTTGGCTGTCAGGCTTTGGGAACTAAAGAAGAGCTTTCTTATAATGTAAATGTAGCTGGTGAAACAGAAAGATTTGCCGTTAATCCAGATGAATCCTCCAACAGGCAGTGGATGGTAAATGCTGTTCAGGTTACTGACCGTATGAACGATGTTTCATTTGTTTTTGAATTGAATGAACTTGGTAGTTATACATGCTATAACCTTGAAGACGGTGAGTGCAAAACTCTGGTTTCATCCCAGTATTGGCCTATAAAACTTGATAGTGGAATGGAAACTGAAAAAACAATTAATTTCACTATAATAAATCCTCATAAAACACGTAGAAAATTACATTAATATTTGACATTATTTAATTTTTTGTCATTCATTTTCTTGACATTTTTCGTCTTTTCAATATAATAGTTATTGACACTCTGATTGATACTGTTATATTATAAACAAGTTATATCAGATAATAATATAGTGAGGTTTTATAAATGGCAGTACCTAGATCGAAAACATCAAAGGCCGTTACTAAAAGACGTCAGACAATCAATATGAAACTTAAGGCACCTCAGCTGGTTGAATGCAACAACTGTGGAAACCTTGTAATGTCTCATCGTGTATGTCCAAAATGTGGTTTCTACCGCGGACGTCAGGTTATTACACCGGAAGTAAACGGTTAATTTAGGAGAAAAAAATGGACGAATTGTTCGAAAAAATCCAGAAACTCATTGCAGAAAAACTTGACATTGATGAAAGCAAAATCACTTTGGATTCATCATTCCGTGGTGACCTCGGAGCAGACAGTCTCGATACTTACGAACTTGTATATGCTATCGAAGGTGAACTGGGAGTTAGCATTCCTGATGAAAAAGCAAACGAATTCGAAACTGTTCGTGATGCTTATGACTTCATCAAATCAGAACAGGGAAAATAATTTAATCTTCTGATTGATTGAAAAGGCTGTCTTTGGGACGGCCTTTTTTTATGCCCTGAAGTTTTTATGAAGAAAAAAAATCTGTTTTGTTCAGCTGTAATTTGTATTCTCACTTTCTTTTTTATATGGTCTTTTATTCCTAAAAACAAAGGGAAAAATCTAGTACGTTTTTCTTTAGTGAATGAAGATGCATTTGAACGGTTGAGCTTTATTCAGCTGGTTATGAACGATACTGAGCTCCTTTTTGAAAAAGACGGTATCTGGTGGATTGACGACAAGGGTGGTAAAGTTCCAGCTTCCCAGGAAAGATTGAAAGCTTTATGGAATGAGATTGCAAAAAAAAGAGACTATGCTCTTCTTGCAGATAAATCAGCCATTTTGGATAAAACAGATGATTATTTTGGTGATGGAAACAGTTTTTCCATAAATTGGCTTGATTTTGATGGAAACAGTGATTCCCTTATTTTGGGTAAAAGTGATTTTGCAGGCACTTCCAGAACCATTTCTTATGGAGATAGAATTTATCAGATGAGTGGTTTTAATGAAAACATTTTGAGTACCAGCTTTCAATACTGGTGTGAGGGTGAAATTCTTTCCAAGGCCATTAAAGATCTTGATGTAAAAAATGTAAGCAGCGCTTTTTTAAATGGAAAATCACTTGATATTGATTCAGAAGCTGTAAAAAAGGCATTTTCGCTTCGTTATTCGGGAAGTCTTCAACAGGGAAATTATTTAGAAAAAGATAAGTTAGTCCTTTATTTTGAAAATGGTACTGAAGTGATTATTACCGGCCTTGATATTAACAGTGAATATAATTTTGGTCTTAGAATCAATATTGATGGAATTGAATTTCTTGCAAGTGTAAGTGTCTGGACTTACGAAAAACTTTTCAGTTAACAAAACAGCTGTATCAGATTATAAATAAAGTGAACCAGCGTATTCATTGTAATGGAAGTTGTCTTTTTAATGTTTATTCTTAAAATTGCATATCCTAAAATAGAATTGATTATTGCAGGTATTCCAGCATATCTGTGTCCTAAGGCAAACATTACACAAACAAAAGCCTCTGAAATCAAAAAAGCAGCTTTTTTACCAATCTTATTTTCAAAAATATTAAACAGGAGCTCCGGTGCATAAAAACGGTATAGCACTTCTTCACAAAAGGCAGAAAGAAGAAAATTTATTAAGCAGATACAAATTGAAGGAAATGTAGATGGTGGTTGTACAGCAATTTCTGTTCCTTCGATATGTAGAAAATTAATCATTACAGAAATAATAAGAAGAAAACAAAGAGATGATAAGGAACAGGCTAGTTTTGAGAACAGGGAAATTTTATCTTCTCGAATTTTTATTAAATCTGAATAAATATAGAGAAGAAGGCTCATTGAAATTGCTGTAAAAAGGATTGAATATGAAAAATTCCATTCAACAAATGTATCCTGTTTTATTGTTACTTGAAGGACTGGAGGCAGCATAAAAACAAAAAAAATTGTAAAGAAAATTAAGATTTTAGAGATAAATGAATGATTTTTCATATTAAATGTGATATTATTATATATAAGAAGGGAAATTGTGTCCATTTTAATTGCATTTATCATAATAGTTGTAGTACTCGCGTTAGTTGCAAAGCTTTATTCTATTTTAAAGGACAAATTGAACTTCCTGTTTACAGGACTTGATTCTGGGTTTACAATTCCAGAGCTTGTTCTTTTATGGAACGTTAGCCAGATTTGTAATCTTTCTGATCCTAACGCTCTTTTCTGGTCTCTTCCGGCTCTTACAAAATGTATGACCGAATTAAAATTAAAGACTCAATCTGATAATGGCCAGAAATATGAAGGAATACTTACAAAGCTGTTTGCTTATCGTACAAAAGTTCAGAATGAACATGATCAGAAAAAAGGTCTTCAGACATCCCAGGATCTTGATCGTGGACAGAAATTAAGAATTATTCTTCCTGGAAGCGGAGTTTTTAGTTCTGAAATTGTGAATAATGGTGGAAATATGACCATCAGTATTCCAAAACAGAACAATATGATTCCAGTTCCTGCTCAGGATTGGGTAAATAAAACAATAAAGATTTATCTTTGGCGTAATTCAGATGCATCTTATGTTTTTGATACAACTGTAATCGGGCAGGGAATCTTTTTAGGAAAACTCTGTCTTTATCTTAAACAGTCAACAAATCTTCTTAGAACACAGAAAAGACAGTCTGTGCGTGCAAAATGTGAAATACCAGCAATACTCTTTTTTGTTCCCGATGATAATATAGATTACAGTGCTATTGAAACTAGTGGTGGATATAAATGTCTTCTTGAAGATATTTCTGAAAGTGGTGCACTTATCCGCATTGGTGGACGAGGACATCCAAATACCAAGCTTAAGATTCAGTTCAATATTAATAATAAGCTTATCATCATGCTGGGAACTGTTCGAAATGTTGAATTCAATGCTGAGATTAATCAGAGTCGTCTTCATTTTGAATGTATTCACATTGATGAACATATGAAAAATGAAATTCTTTCCTTTGTTTATAATACACTGCCACAGGAAGAACGGGAAATTCTTGATGCTCTTGCTCTTACAGATTCAGATGAACAGGCTGATAAAGCTGAAGAACAGGCATTGAATATGTATTCTCAGACACATTCTGATGAGGGGGAAGGATCTATTAAAAAGGCACAGGAAATTACATCTGGTGGAGAATCCCCTTCCGAAAATGAAACTATTCCCGAAGATAATGTTTCTACAAATGGAGACATTAAAGTTCTTGAAGAAATGGAACCTCTGTCGGAATAAACGGTTTACAGGGAGATTATTATGCGAAAATTAATTGCAGCTTCTATTGTTTTTTGTTTATGTGTTTTTTCTTTTGCACAGGATGGAAGCAGTCTGATTGAAAAATATGTAAAGGGAAATATTTCTGATAAAACTTCCGCAGTTCGTGAAGCTTCAGGAAATGATGCAGTATGGCTTTCTACCAATGCCATTAGTTTTGTTCTTCAAAGTAAACAGATTTTGAAAAATGATCGTGATCTTGATGGCCTTGCAGTTGCTGCTGTACTTTCATTTCCTGCAGATTATATAAAAACAACTTCTTCTCAGAATCGGGAGCTTATTCTTGATAATTTTATGGGGCTCTTTTTGTCATTTGGAGGAAGTACTACAGTTCAGACTGCTGTTTTGAATAAAACTCTTGCATGTAAACAAAGTTTTTCTCTTTCTGCATTTAGTTCCATGATCAATTCTTATCTTGTTGAGAATGATGCAGGTGCTTTGGATCCAGGTCTTGTTAAAAGTATGATTTTATTCCTGGAAGAAACAGGTAACAGTGAAAGCTTCAATGTAATCTACAATCTGCGTGCTGATAATGTTCTTCCCGCATTTAAAAATGAACTTGATGAAGCATTGTTGATTCTGCTTGGTAATTCACTTAATGAAGCTATTTCCATCATCAAACAGTGTGATTTTCAGCAGGCAACGGATCTTTGTTCAATGTTTTTTGCAAAAAAAGATAAAATTTCTAAAAATTCTTTGTGTAATATTGCCGAAAATCTGATTTCAAAGAGTATTATATATATGGAAAATGCTGGGTCTCTTTCGAAGGAAAACGAGAAAGTTTTGGATGAGGCAGTTGGAATACTAAATGAGTTTAAATGGACAAGATGTGCTGATCTTCTTGTTTCTTATTTCAGTAATGTAAAAGTGCTTTATGAAAATGAAATGTATTCTGAAGAATGTTACATCCGTCTGATTAGAAGCCTTAATACTGTTTCTTCTGTAAAAGCCGTTTCTCCTTTGATTGAAACCCTGTTCCAAATGAACAGTCGTGCAGAAACTCCAGGTTCTGTTCCTGGAGAAGTTGTACTGGCTGTTGTTCAGACTCTTGGAGCTATCGGTGACAAATCAGCTTTCGATGTATTGCTTGCAACTACTTATTACAATTATCCTGAAAAAGTTCTGTCTGCTGCTCAGCTCGCACTGGCAGAATTAAAGTGGTAATTGGTAAACGAGTTAATCCATTAATTATTGCAGTTTTTATTTCCGTATTTCTCATTTTTTCAAAAGTATTTCCTTTTCCCAAAAGAAATGCTTTTAACAGTGTTTTTGCTGCTTCAAGAATAACTGGAGTTTATGGAAAAGTTATTTCATCACCCTCAATAAATTCAAAACAGACTTTTTATACAATGGATTTTAAATTAATTGAAGCTGAAAGTGAAAGCGGAAAGGGTACAGCCTACGGAAAAATAACTCTTTATATACCTCCTGAAATTATAGAAGTTTATTTTCCCGGGAGACTTTTTTCTCTTGGAGTTTCGAAAGGCGGCACATTTATTGAAGATGGAAGCATTCTTTTTGTTAAAGGTAATTTTATAAAAGAATCATTTTATGTAAAGGAAGTTGTTTCTTGTGATTTTGAAAAACAAAGGTTTATTGCATTAAAAAAAATCAGGGCACTTGCAAGACTTCATTTTAAAAGACTTATGTTTGAATGGAAGGATGCAGGTGGTCTTCTTCTTTCTCTTTTATCAGGTTCACGGGAATATACTAAAGCAGAGCTTTCGGACAGCTTTCGAAAAGCAGGTTTATCCCATGTTCTTGCGTTGTCTGGGATGCATCTTTCAATATTAATGGGAATTGCAGTTTTTTTAGGAAACAAAATAAAAGTATATAGATTAATGCTCATATTGCAGTTTATTTCTATTACTGTTTTTGTCTGGTTTGCAGGTTTTTCGCCATCTCTTCTTCGAGCCTTTATTTGTTCAATTGTGCTGTTGTTTGAAGATATTACCGCAGTAAGAAAAAGTTCAATGATTGAAGTTTTGTCTTTCAGTTTTCTAGTTCAGGCTGTAATTCGTCCGGATGATTTATTCACTTTAGGATTTGTCCTTTCTTATGGAGCATTGGTTGGAATATTGTTATTTGGAAACATGTTCAGGCGCTTTTACACCAGATTTACGCCAAAAGTTCTTGCTCAAAGTCTTTCTGCATCAACTGGAGCTCAAGCATGTACTGTTCCTGTAAGTCTTAAATATTTTGGATCAATTTCTCCGGTGGGAATAATATCTACTGTTTTTGTTTCTCCATTAATTTCAATTTTTATTTATGGAGGACTTATTTTTATCATTCTTTGTTTAATTTTTCCACCCCTTACTGGCCTATGTGGAATTTTTTTGAATTTGCTGTATAATCTAATTGTGATTCTTGTAGACTTTTTTTCCAGGTTTCCATTAATCACAGTATAAGATTCAAAATCCATTTCTAACGGGAATAACGATGGAACATCCTGATTATAATTCTCCAAAAGCCTTAAAAGATTTTCTAGATGCAAATGGGCTTGCCATGCAAAAAAAATTCGGACAGAACTTTCTTGTAAATGAAGATGCCCGAAAAAAATTGATTGATAATCTGGACATTAACGAATGCAGTGTAGTTTGGGAAATTGGTCCTGGACTTGGTTGTATGACCGATGAGATTCTTGGCAGAGATGCGGATCTTACTGTTTTTGAAATTGATAAAGGATTTGCCGCTCTTATTACATCATTTTTTGATGATTTTGAGAAAAAAGGAAAATTTAGGCTCGTTCTTGGGGATGTGATGAAAACCTGGAAAGGACAGCTGGAAAAATCTAGTCTGCCCCAACGTCTTTTTGGAAATCTACCTTATAATATTGCTGCATCAATTATTGCAGACACAATTGAAAATAATATTCGATTTGATAAATGTGTCTTTACTGTTCAGAAAGAAGTTGCACAGCGAATGACTGCAAAACCTGGAACGGATGATTATTCTTCTTTTTCTGTTTTATGTCAGTGGGCTTATGATATAAAGAATGTAGTTGATCTTGGTGGAGGAAATTTTTGGCCAAAACCTAATGTTGATTCTCGTGCAGTTCTATTTATAAAAAAAGAGAATTTTCCTTGCTGTGAATCTCCAAAAACCTTCTTAAAAATGCAGAGAAGTCTTTTTTTATCACGACGAAAAACTGTACGAAATAATCTGACTCAGTATCTTAAAAACGGAGATTTAGCACTTAAAGCATTGGAAAATGCTGGAATTGATCCAATGAAACGGGCAGAGGTGCTTCAAATTTCTGAACTGTTAAAGCTTTCTGATGTACTTTGTTCTATGGGCCTTGGAGAAAAGTAATGGGAGTTTGTGATAACCTAAAAAAAGTTCTTGAAAATATAGATGAAGCTTCAAGTAACTGCGGAAGAAAAGGAAAAGTAAAGCTCCTTGCTGTTAGTAAATTTCATCCTCTTGAAAAAATAGAACAGGCCATTCTTGCAGGACAGAAATTATTTGGTGAGAATCGTGTTCAGGAAGCTTATGATAAATTTTCAATTTTAAAGATTAAATATCCTGAAATTGAACTTCACATAATCGGTCATCTTCAGACAAACAAAGTAAATAAAGCACTTACTGTTTGTGATTGTATTGAATCGGTGGATTCCATCAAATTATTAAATGAAATTAACAAGTGCTGTGAAAAGATTGGTAGAACAGTTAATGTTCTTCTGGAATTTCATACTGGCGAAGAATCAAAGACTGGTTTTCTTTCGGAAGAAGAAGTTTTTGAAGCCCTTTCCTATATTAAAACAAACTGTCCTTCCGTTCTGCCACTGGGCTTTATGACAATGGCTCCAAATACAGATAATCTTAATCAGATCAGCTCTTCATTTAAGAAACTTAACTTATTGAAAGAAAATGCACAAAAAAAATTTCCTTTCTGGGATTTTACGGAATTATCAATGGGCATGAGTGGAGATTACCAAACTGCAATTGAAGAAGGTTCTACCATGGTAAGAATCGGTACTGCAATTTTTGGAGAACGGGAATATTAATGAAAAAACTGTTTTTCCTTGTCATATTTGTTATTTTCTCTTTTAATTATAATGTTTTTGCAGAAGATGCTGTGAACCATAATCCAGTTCCTTATGACACGGAAGAACTGCCTGATGCAATTAAAGATTTTCGTCGTTTTGAAATAATTACTTTAGGTGCTTTTCCTTTTGTTGCTATTGATGCTAGTCTTGGGTATTCATCTTATAAAAAAATCAGTGGAAAAAGTGAAGTGTTTCCAAATCCTTTTTCATCCAGTGCGGAAAATGGCTACACAATCAAAGAACAGAAAGCTATTTTGTATACCTCTTTAGGGATTTCTGTTGGAATTGGATTGACTGATCTAATTATCAGGCTTGTAAAACGAAAGAAAACAACGCGAATCAATGAGTATAAGGCTACTGATCATATTTATATTGAACCAATTGCTTTAGATGATGATGAAGAGATTCCTCCTTACATACCAAAACAATCTGAACCGCCGGAGGAAGAGTAATGGCTTATTTTTCTTCAAAAGTACCTGCAGAATATAAACTGAATGAACGTCTTGATAAATACATGGCCTCTCTTCCTAATGGCATGAACCGCAGTAAATTAAAAAGTGGTGTCAGTGAGATTCTTGTAAATGGAAAAAAAGCAAAACTCAGTCAGAAAGTAAAAGCTTTGGACCAGATAGATATTCAGTGGGAAGATAATGTTCCTGATGATATTACACCTGAAAATATTCCACTTGATATTGTTTTTGAAAATGAAAATGTTACTGTTGTGAATAAAGCTCAGGGTATGGTGACTCATCCGGCCTGCGGTAACTGGGAAGGAACTTTAGTAAATGCACTGCTTTATCATTGGGGACGTGAAAGTATTTCTCAGATTAAAGAAGGAGATGATGCAGAGGTTTTAAAAGCCCGTCGACCTGGAATTGTACATCGCCTTGATAAAGATACATCTGGTCTTATTATTACTGCAAAAAATCGTGACGCTGAGGAATGGCTTTCTTCTCAATTTAAAGATCGTTTTGTTCAAAAAGAGTATATTCTTATTACTTCGGGAGTACCAAAAGAACGAAAAGGTGATATCAGAACTCAGATTGTTCGTGATCCAAAAAACCGCCATAGATTTAAGGCAGTTACAGATTCAAATGAAGGTAAATATGCCCGGACAATTTATCATGTTATTGCAAGTTACGGTCATTATTCTCTTATTCGAGTAAGAATTAAAACCGGACGCACTCATCAGATACGTGTTCATATGAAGTACTTAGGCTGTCCTATTCTTGGAGATGTAATTTACGGACATGAAGATAAAGTTTTTCCCAAAGCAACGCTAATGCTGCATTCTTTCTGTATGAAAATCAGGCTCCCTGGTGAAAAAACTTATTCTACCTTCAGAACAAAAACACCAGAACGATTTATTGAAACACAAAAAAAATTAAAGAAGCTTTTTCCAAAGAAGGTTTGTAAATGAATTTAGATTCAATCAAAATAATAAAAGAGCCTTCTGAAAATCTTCCGTTTGTAGTTTGTGATAAGCCTTCTGGAATTCCAAGTGCTCCTTTGTCAGCTGAAGATTGTGAAAATGCACTTTCCTATGTCTGCAAACTTTTCCCATCCTGTAATAATGTAATGGGGAAAAAAAGCATCGAAAAAGGACTTATACACCGAATCGACACTGTTACCAGAGGCCTACTGCTTGTTGCTCAAAACCAGAGCTTTTATGATTATATGCTTTCACTGCAAGATAAAGAGGGTTTTTCAAAAAAGTACAGAGCTCTTTGTTTTATGGAAAAACAGTTTAAAGCAGGTGAAGATTTTTCAATCACTTCTTATTTCAGACCTTATGGAGAAGGGCACAAGATGGTAAAACCAGTTTTTGAAAATGAAGGTGGTTATGCCATAAAAAAAATTGGGAAAAAAGTGCTTTATACAACCAAAGTCAAAATTCTTTCTGTAAATCAAGCTGATAATTCCTGCGAAGTAGAATGTGAGATTGTAAAAGGGTTTCGTCACCAGGTACGCAGTCATCTTTCTGAATGTGGACTGCCTGTGTTTAATGATCCATTATATGGTAAAGGACATAAAAAAAATCCCCTTTCCTCAAAAGTCTTTTTTGAAGCTACAGGGATTTGCTTTGAATACCCGAAAGGAGACTTGAACTCCTATGAGATTGCTCCCACTTGGACCTGAACCAAGCGCGTCTACCAATTCCGCCATCCGGGCAAGTGATGTTATATTATCAGAAATTACTTATTTAAGCAACTGTATAAACCAAAAATCACGGAAAAAAGTGGAATCAGGGTGACCACGTAAATCCAGATTGGAAGGGAAGTGTCTTCAAAGGAAAGATTAATCCGTTTGTTTTTCTGAGGTTTGTCTTTAATAAGACCAAGATCCTTGAATGAAGAGCGTGATTTTTTAAGCACTGGTGGTTTTCTATAATTGCCGTTGTGTTTGATTGCGTATCCACATTCGGGGCAACCGTGTGTAAATATTTTTGATTCACCAGTATAAAAGCATTTTGGACATCTAACAAAGGTAAAGAATTTTCCACATTTTGTGCAGACTTTTGCATTCTGAGGAACTTCTTCACCGCAATTTTCACAGAAAAACTTTGCTTTTTTAAACTTATTCTTCATCTGTACTTTCCATTTCAAGAACAAGATTGTCGTCATTAGAAATCATGAAGCCCTGATAATCTTTTACGGATTTATCCATTAAAACAGTCATTTCCGTTATTAAATTATCTGGTGTAAGATTTTCTACAAGTGAAGGATTATCAACTGTAAGAGTACATTTTTTGTTTTTATAGGCTTTAATTTTACAGGTAACAATGGTTTTTGTAACAGGATTTGTAAAAATCAAAGATGCATCTTCTGGAAGAACAAATGGGGCATCAATTGTTTCTTCTTCCATAGCTTCTTCAATTTTTGATTCAGACTGTTCTAAATAAGAATCATTTGAAGACGGTTCATTGTCATCAAATTTTTCGTTTAAAAGGCTTTCTACTGTAATCATTTCTTCTGATTCAGTTGAAGTGTCACAAATTTCTGGATGAATAAGCTTTTCCTTTTCAAGAAGTAGTGTAAGGGATTTTAAACCGTATTCATCAACACTATTAATTATGCCGCTTATTCCCAGCTCCTGAGCTTTTTTTTCATCTTCTTCATTCATTTTTTCATTTTGAAAAAGAATGATTTTTGTATCACTGGCACCGATTCCACTTTTTACAAATTGTGCCAGAGTTTTCCAGTGACGTGGATATTCCTGTGAACTTACAAAAACAAGTTCAGGAGATATTTCTTCGATATTATCCATAGCTTTTAAAAGCCATCTATAGATAATTGTGTCAAAGTTTTTTGAGTTAAAGTAAGAGTTTACTGAGTCAATTATATTCTGATCGTCACTGATAATTAAAGCTTTCATTTATTCTGTTCCAAGGTTAACTACTGTATAATCATAAATCTGCCAGATGCCTTCGTACTGACGGACTTTGTATGTATAGTTTTTCTTTTCATAGAAGTTTGGATATTTAAACCATTCTGTAACAAGAACTGTCCCTTCAACTGGAGAATAACTGGTTTTTACGATTTCAAATTTTTCAGGAATTGCGATAATGTCGTTATCATATCGTGACTGCATCATGTCTGCTTTAAAAGCGTCCAGCATGCGTTCTCTTTCTTCTGCACTTGCTGTGTTATATTTTTGTTTAAGAGATTTGTTCTTTTTAAGAAGGGATTCTACATCCATATAAAGGAAGAACTGATCCCAAAGTGATTTCTGACGAGCAATGATTGTTTGTTCAACTACTTTATCAGGACTGATTTCCTGTGGTGTGAGGATTGCAGAAGTTTTACTTTCAACAGGAATGTATGTTGATGAAACAGCATTTGGAGCTGGTCTAACTTCAAGTGTAAGACGGTTTGAAGTAAGTTCAATATATTTTGATTTAAAAAGTTCAGGGTAGAAAGAAAGCTCAACATAATAAACTGAAGGATCTTTGATATCAACAAAATCCTTAAGGTTTTCTACAAATGAATATTCTTCACCGTATTCAAGGGCAATTTCACGGAAGTAAACTGTCTGATTGGTTGTTCGTTTTTCGATAATACGTTCTGTCTGTGGAAGAATATTGTTTTTTACAGTGTAAACCTGAAAATCCATGCTGAAGGCTTTGTCATCGGCCAGTTTGAATCGAAGTGTTTCTGTTCCGTTGTTTTTGATTGTAACATGAATCTGTACAGGATTAGCTTCACTTTCACCAGGATAATAAATGGTTCTGTCAAAATATTTAATAGTAACCTGAGCCTTTGAAAAGTCTTTTTGAGAAAAACTTTGGGCAAAAGCGGTCTGTCCAAATAAAGTAATTATTGCTATAATAGTAAGTGCTTTTCGGAAAAGTTTCACAGCTTTTCTCCTGAATATTTAATTTCTTATTATATTATCGGTTATTTTTATTAAAATATGAAGACTTCACAACAAACTTCTGTTAATAATCTTATTCATAAATGGAATTCTCTTGGTTCAGTTCTGGATTCAATTACTGCTGTTGGTGCAGAAAAATCTATTGAAATTTCAGGATGTTCTGGAAGCTTTTTTAGTTTTTTTCTTCGGGAACTTTCTACTAAAACTCACGGAAAAAGTCTGCAATATTCACAGTATAAGGATTCATCCGCTTTTGCAAGAGAGAATTTTCGGGATTTTTCTTCTGATTTTATAATTGTAGTTCCTACTGAATATGAAGCTGAAAATATTAAAAACGACCTTAATGTAGTTTTTCCTGAATGTGAAGTTTTTATTTTTCCATGGTGGGCAACAGTTCCTTATCGTCCTGCAAGCCGTGGTTCTATTGTTTTTGGGCAGCGTGCAGGTGTTCTTTCTAAACTCATTCGTCGTAATGAGAAAATAACTTTTGAACAGCATACAAGAGTTTTTATTTTTACGGAAAGAGCTTTTATTTCAAAGCTTCCGCCGCCTGAATATCTTTTTGAAAAGAGTTTTTCTATATCTAAAGGACAGTCCTTTGATCCGGTAAAAATTTCTAAAAATCTTACTGAACTTGGTTATTTACGGGTTCCACGTGTTTCTTGCCGCGGTGAATATTCTTTGCGTGGTGAAGTTTTAGATGTTTTTCTTCCCTGTGAAGAAAATCCTGTTCGAATACTTTTTGATTTTGATCAGATTGAAAATCTAAAATATTTTGATCAAGATAATCAGATGACACTTTCTTCCATTGACCATCTTCTTATCTATCCTATGAAAGAAGTTGTGTGGACAGATGAGCTTGTAAAAAAGGCATCAGATGAACTGGAAAAATATCAGGAAAGTTCTGTGAATCAGGAGATTTCTGATAAAGATATTCTTAGTGGTGGAGCAGGAGGTGTTCATCTTCCATTTACGGAAAAAGCTCTTGAAAATAAAAAAAGAATGCTGAATGAGCTTTCCAGCGGTCATGAATGTGAAGGTGAGGAATTTTTCTACGATTTTCTATGGAACCGTGAATATACTCTTTTAGATTATATTGATGAACGCTCTCTGATACTTTTTTATGATTATGACAAAATGCTCAATGCTGTTCTTACAATTGGACGAGAGTATTCCGCCATGTATCATAAATCAAGACTGGAATTTCCTGTTTTGCCGCCTCATATGTTACTTCTTGACTTTGAAAAGCAGGTAGAAAAATTCTCAAATAGTCTACTTTTTCGTACTGTTTCCAGGGAATCTGAAGAAAAAAAGACCAGTTTTCAATTGGATGTAGATGCATCAAGAAGTTTTTTTGGAAATCTTAATTATTTTAAGGAAGAAGTTGAAAAACTGATTGAAGATAACTGGAATATTTTTGTTTATGCTGATAACGAAAACCAGAGCCTTCGAATCAATGAAATTTTAAAGAAATATACTTGCGGAGATGAAAATTATAAACCAAAAAATCCCCTTAAGCTTCTTTCATCACCACTTACAGCTGGCTTTGCTGTTTCTGAAATCAAGCTTTTAATAGTTCAGGAAAATGAAATCTTTGGCAGAAGAAAATATACGCCTAAAGCAACAAGCCGTGCAAAAAGTCAAGCTATTGATACTTTTGTTGAACTTCAGCCTGGTGATTATGTTGTTCATGTTCAGTGGGGAATTGGAAAATTTCACGGAATTGAACGTGTAAAATCTTTAGGAAATGAAAGAGATTATGTAAAGCTTGAATATGCTGATGAAGAATATGCCTTTGTTCCAATTGAGCAGGTAAATCTTGTTCAAAGATACATTGGAAACGAAGGTGAACATCCTCGTCTGGACCGTATTGGAAGTAAATCCTGGGAAAACCGCAAGAATAAAGTTGCAAAGGCCGTTGAAGATATTGCACAAAAGCTTATTGATCTATATTCAAGACGAAAGGCCAGTGTAGGTTTTGCTTTTCCTAAGGAAACTGAATGGCAGGCCGCTTTTGAAGCAAGTTTTCCGTATGAAGACACTCCTGATCAGATTACTGTAACTGAAGATATAAAAAGAGATATGGAAAGTGCCACTCCAATGGACCGTCTGGTGTGTGGCGATGTAGGTTACGGTAAAACTGAAATGGCCATGCGTGCAGCTTTTAAAGCAGTTATGGGTGGAAAACAGGTTGCATTCCTTGCTCCAACAACAATTCTTGCAGAACAGCATTATGACAACTGTATTGAACGATTCAAAAATTTTCCTGTGCGTATAGCCCGACTTTCAAGATTTGTTACTCCTGCTGAGGCAAAAAAGATTCTTCTGAAAGTTCAGCTTGGTGAAATTGATGTTCTTGTTGGAACTCATCGTATTATTCAGAAGGATGTAATTTTTAAGAATCTTGGCCTTATGATTATTGATGAAGAGCAGCGATTCGGTGTAAAAGACAAGGAAAAACTTAAGGTGCTCAAAAATAATATTGACTGTCTTACCATGAGTGCCACTCCAATTCCTCGTACACTGCACATGAGCCTTTTGAAAATCAGGGACATGAGTCTTCTTACAACACCGCCTCAGAACCGTCAGCCAATTGAAACTGTTATCGATTCTTATTCAGAAGACAGGATTGCCCGTGCCATAAGACAGGAAATCGACCGGGGTGGACAGATTTTCTATCTTCATAATAGGGTTGAAAGTCTTTATGAAGTTCGTCGCCGTATTGAACAGATTTGTCCTGAAGTTCTTGTTGATACGGCACATGGCCAGATGAGTTCTGATGAACTGGATGATATTTTCCATCGTTTTAAGAACGGAGCCTTCCATGTGCTTGTTGCAACTACAATCATTGAGAACGGCATTGATATTCCCAATGTAAACACCATCATTATTGACCGTGCAGATATGTACGGTGTTTCCCAGCTTTATCAGCTTCGTGGACGAGTTGGCCGAAGTGACCGTAAAGCTTATGCATATCTTTTGTATCCGGAGAACAAGGCACTTTCTGAAGTTGCCATGAAACGACTTCAGGTTATTTCTGATTTTACTGAACTTGGATCAGGCTTTAAAATTGCCATGAAGGATATGGAAATCCGCGGTGCTGGAAATCTTCTTGGAAAAGATCAGAGTGGTGATGTTTATGCTGTTGGTTTTGATATGTACGTTCGTCTTTTGAATGAAGCCGTTCAGCGTCTTACAATGGCCAAGGATTTTGAAGCTCAAAGTGATGTTCTTATGGAAATGGAATATACAGGCTTTATTCCGGATTCTTACATTACAAATCCTCAGATTAAGATGGAAATTTACAAGAAAATTGCTGCTGTAATGACAGACTTTGAATTTGAAAATCTTCTTGGTGAATTGGATGACCGTTTTGGTCCTATTCCAGATGAAGTTTCAAGTCTTCTGGCTTTAGCTGAAATCAGGATTATCTGTAAAAAACTTAAAATTAATTCCATTAAGGAAAGAATGGGTGAAGTAAAAATTGAATTTGGACGTGTTTCCAACATTTCAGTTGATAAACTTATGACATTGATTCATGACAACCCAGGTACAATTTATCTTAAACCAGATCAGCCTACATTTATTTTCATCAAACTTGGAAAAATTGGACTTAAAGAAAAATCTGAGTTTATTCGTGAAAAACTAAACCGGCTTTTGTAGGTGAAATAGGTAAAAATGAAAAAATCCTGTGTTTTTTTTACGCTGCTTATTGAAACTTCTCCTCAAAGCATTCCCCTTGGCTCTGCCTGTGTTGCATCTGCAGTAAAAAATGATCCCCGGCTTAAAGAGCTTCTGGATGTAAAACTGGTCTGGCTTTCAAAAGAAGATGAAGAATATGTGAAATCAGAAAAAGAGGGGACTGTTGGAAAGCTTATTGCACGAAAAATGATTGAAAATTCTCCTTTGGGGAAAATCGACTTTGCATGTTTTTCGGTTTATGTGTGGAATCATAAAGAAAGCGAAGAGGCATGTAAAATCTTAAAAGAAATTAATCCTGACTGTATTACAATCTGCGGCGGTCCTGAAGTTACGGCAAATCCTCTTGGAATGACAGGTTTTGATTATACTGTAAGCGGTGAAGGTGAAAAACAGAATTCAGATCTTATCTATAGCCTTTTATCTGAAGCTTTTGCTGATGGAAAATTTATAGAAAATAAGGAAATTCCTGGTGAAGAACTTATGTCCTGGTGCTTTCCAGGTCCTTATCTTGACGGAACAATTAATCCTGATGATTTTCAATGTGGTGTACTTTGGGAACTTTCCAGAGGCTGTCCTTTTAAATGTTCTTACTGTTTTGAGAGTAAAGGTTCAAAAAAAGTAAAATATTTTCCAATGGAAAAAATTGAAAAAGAACTTGATTTATTCCGCCAGAAAAAAGTACGGCAGGTTTTTGTTCTTGATCCAACCTACAATGCTGATAAAAAACGTGCTTTGGAAATATTAAAGCTTATTGCAAGGAAAACACCAGATACCTTTTATTATTTTGAAGCAAGAGCTGAATTTATTGATCGTGAACTTGCAAAAGCTTTTACAAAAATTCCTTGTTGTCTTCAGTTTGGTTTACAAAGTACAAATGAAAAAGTTCTTAAAAATGTAAACCGAAGCTTTGACAGACAGGTTTTTACGCGAAATATCGGTTTTCTAAATGATGCTGGTGTAATTTTTGGTTTTGATCTTATTTTTGGTCTTCCTGGTGACAATATTTCAGGCTTTTTTACTTCCGTTGATTTTGCACTGAAGCTTTACCCAAATAATCTTGAAACCTTCTGTCTTTCTGTACTTCCAGGAACCATGCTTTTTGATCAGGCTAAAGATTTTGGGCTTGTTTTTCAGGAGAAGGCCCCGTACCGCATTTTAAGTACTCCTACATTTGGACAAGAAGATCTTTTAAAAGCTCAAGATTTTTCTACCGCCTGTAACTATTTTTATAATGATGGAAGGGCAGTTCCCTGGTTTATGGCTTTGTGTGGATTTTTGAAAATGGAGCCTTCGGTTTTTATAAATAATTTTTCTTTGTGGGCTGAAAGAAAAAAAATCGATCTTTCGTGTAAGTCTTCTTTTGATCAGATTGAAAAGACTCAGCTGGATTTTATTGGTGAACTGTTGAATCAAAAAAGTTTGAATCAATATTATTCTGCTGTAAAAAGCATTGTTTTATTAAATGGTGCATTTTCCAAAATTACTGACGGAGAAAAATCTGTTGTAATCTCACTTGATTATGCTCCTGAAGATACGGCAAGTCCTTTAGCTCAAGATATAAAACAGTTTGTAAAATATGCATCAAAGAAAAAGTGCAGAATAAGAATAAAACAGGATTTTTCTTACGACTTCATAAAATAGCATTAATTTGATATACTGTAATAATGAAAAAGACAGTTTTCAGTTTTGAAGTTTTTCCTCCAAAAAAAAATATGCCTATTGAAGGTATTTATAGTACTCTTGATGATTTGAAGGATCTTAAACCGGATTTTATTTCTGTAACCTTTGGTGCAGGCGGTTCTTCCAATTGTGACAACACTTTAAAGATTGCAAGTCGTATTAAAGATGTATGCGGTGTTGACAGTGTTTGCCATCTTCCTGCAATTAACATGACTAAAGAAGATTGTCATAATGTTCTTACTCAGTTTAAAAATGCTGGTATAAAAAATATCCTTGCATTACGTGGTGACCGTGTTCCAGGTGTTGAACCAAAAAATGATTTTACCCGTGCCTGTGATCTTATTCAGTTCATTAAGGATTTTGATAAGGAAGGGCAGTTTAAAATTTTTGGTGCATGTTATCCGGAGCTTCACCCTGAAAGTCAGGATCTTTTTCAGGATATTGATGCACTTAAAGCAAAGGCTGAAGCTGGTGCTACACATTTCATTTCTCAGCTGTTTTTTGACAACGAAAAATTCTATCGTTTTAATGAACGGGCTCGTCTTGCTGGAGTTCGTGCTCCACTTGAAGCTGGAATCATGCCTTGTACAAACAAAAAATCCATTGAAAGAATGGTAAGCCTTACTAATGCAGAGCTTCCAAAAAAATTCACAAAAATGATGGATCGTTTTGGTGACAGCCCTGAAGCAATTCGTGATGCCGGAATAGCCTATGCCATTGATCAGATTGTTGATCTGGTTACCAATGGTGTTGATGGTATTCATCTTTACACAATGAATAATCCTTATGTAGCAAGAAGAATCAACGAAGCTGTAAGGAGCCTTTTCGGATGATTTATTCCATGGAAAGTGATCAGGTGCCTTTTGTAGAAAAGGAGCTTTGGTATTACGCTGGTTTTCCCCGTGGAGTAGAACCACCTGAAAATATAAAAAAACTGATGGAAGAATCAGGAGCAGAAATGCGTTCCTGTTTAAAGCCTCAGTTGGTTTACCAGGTTTTTGACCGCAGCCAGCTATCTTACATAATTGATGCATCAAAAGATCTTACGGTAAATCTTAAAGGCTGCAGCAAGGTGATTATTTTTGCCAGTACAATCGGTCCCCTTGTAGACTCCATGATTCGACGAACTCAAGGAATAGATGCAGCAAAAGCTGGAATTATGCAGGCTTGTGGAGCAATGTTCGTTGAAAGTTTTGTTGATTCCTTTAATGAAAAAATCAACAAAGATTACCAGGGAAAAACCAAACCAAGATTTAGTCCAGGTTATGGAGATGTTCCTCTTACTGTACAGAAGGATTTCTTCAGACTTCTTCCATGTCAGAAAATAGGACTTACACTTATGGATAATCTAATAATGGCCCCGGAAAAATCGGTGACAGCTTTTATTGGAATTAAAGATTAATTTTTAGTAATTAAAAGTTTTTAGGAAAATATGATGGCAGAGCTAAAAGAACTTATTGGTAAACAATTTCTCTTTCTTGATGGAGGAACTGGCAGTATTTTACAGGAAAAAGGATTAAAGCCTGGAGAACTTCCTGAATATTGGAATCTTACTCATTCTGATGTAATTACAGATCTTCATTACAATTATTTTGCCAGTGGTTCTAACATCGTGTGTACAAATACTTTTGGTGCTTATAAGGGAAAATTTACCCAGGATGAACTGGAACAGATTATTCCTGCTGCAATTAAAAATGCACGAGCTGCATCAGATCTTTATAAAAGTGAAGATGAAAACGCCCTTTGTTTTGTAGCCTACGATGCTGGTCCTTGTGGAAAACTGCTAAAACCAATGGGTGATCTTGATTTTGAAGACGCCGTTCAGCTTTTTAAGAATTCCATTCTTATTGCATTGAACTCTCCTTATAAAGTAGATGCTGTTCTTGTTGAAACCATGAACGATGCCTATGAAACAAAAGCTTGTGTAATTGCCGCAAAAGAAGCTATGGCTGAAACCGGAATAGCTCTTCCGATTTTTGCAACTAACGTTTATGACAAAAGCTCCCGACTTCTTACAGGTGCAACTCCAGAAGTAATGAGTGCAATCCTTGAAGGGCTTGGTGTGTCCGCTTATGGTTTAAACTGTGGGCTTGGACCAGAGGATCTTACTGACGCAGTAGAAAGACTGCTTAAAGTTTCAAGTCTTCCTGTTATTGTAAAACCAAATGCCGGTTTGCCTGTTTCTGCAGGTGGAAAGACTGTCTATAATGTTGGTCCAAATGAGTTTTCTGCCAGCATGAAAAAATTCGGTGAACAGGGGGCTCTTATTTTTGGTGGATGCTGTGGAACAACTCCTGCACATATTAAGGCACTTTCTTCAGCCATAAATAGTCTGGAGCCTAAAAAACTTGTAGAAAAAAATATTACAGTTGTTGCAAGCTACACTAAATTCGTTAATATTGGTGGAAAGGAAAAACCAAAACTTATTGGTGAACGCATAAATCCTACAGGAAAGAAAAAATTCAAGGAAGCTTTACGCAATAATGACATTCCTTACATTATTCAGCAGGGCCTTGATCAGATTAAAGCTGGAGCTCATATTCTTGATGTAAATGTTGGACTTCCCGAAATTGACGAAAAAGAAATGATGGTGAAGGTAATGAGTGAGCTCCAAAGTGTAAGCGATATCCCGCTTCAAATTGATACAAGCTCACCACAAGTTATGGAAGCTGCCCTCAGACGTTATAATGGAAAGGCTCTTGTAAATTCAGTCAACGGAAAACAGGAGGTTATGGATGCCATTTTCCCTCTTGTAAAAAAGTACGGCGGTGTTGTTGTAGCACTTACTCTTGATGAAAACGGTATTCCTGATACAACAGAAGGTCGCGTAAAAATAATCGACAAAATTATTGAGAATGCTGACCGCTACGGAGTTCCAAGAAAAAACATCCTTATTGATGCACTTACAATGAGTGTTTCAAGTGATACAAAGGCTGCCATTGCTACTCTTGAAACAGTTGAAGCTGCCCGTGTAAAGTACGGACTTGGAAGTGTACTTGGTGTTTCTAATATCTCTTTTGGTCTTCCAAACCGTGAATTTGTTACAAGCCAGTTTTTCAGTCTTTCCATGCAGAAAGGACTTTCCGCAGCTATTATAAATCCTTTAGCTTTTGAGATCCAGAAAGCTTATAAAACTTACTGTCTTCTTTATGGTTTTGATGAAGACTGTGCTGATTATATTGGTTTTGCTCAGAATATAGAAGCTTCAGCTCCTGTAAATACAGCCTCAGTACCAGCATCTTCTTCATCTTCTTCTTCATCTTCATCTTATCAGGCACTTACCCAGGCAGTAATTTCTGGTCTTAAAGCCGATGCAGCTTCAATAACTCAAAAATTACTTGAAACTACTGAAGCTGTTACCATCATCAATGAAATGCTTATACCAGGTCTTGATGTTGTAGGTAAGGGCTTTGAAAAAAAGACAATGTTCCTCCCTCAGCTATTAATGAGTGCCGAGGCTGCAAAAGCTTCTTTTGAAGTAATAAAAGCCTATCTTGAAAAAACAGGAAAAAAAGGTGAACCTAAAGGTAAGATTATTCTTGCAACAGTTCACGGTGATATTCATGATATTGGAAAAAATATTGTTAAGGTTCTTTTGGAAAATTATGATTACCAGGTTATTGATCTTGGAAAAGATGTTCCTCCACAAGTGATTGCCGACTGTGCCGTTAAAAATAAGATTAAACTGGTAGGTCTTTCTGCCCTTATGACAACTACGGTTCCTGCCATGAAAGAAACAATTGAACTTTTAAGAAAGGTTTCCCCTGAAACTAAGGTTTGTGTTGGTGGTGCTGTTCTTACTCAGGAATATGCAGATATGATTGGTGCAGACCGTTACTCAAAAGACGCAATCAACACTGTTCAGTATGCTAAAGAGGTATTTGGAAAATAAAAATAGACCTTGTTCTTGAAGGCTGTGCTATGAGAGGCATATTTACTAAGTTGTGACAAAGTTATATTTATTAAATAAAAATAAGGAGATTTATTATGGCAATGAAAAAAAGACCTGAAGTTAAAGTACTTGCAGACGGCGGAAAAACCTGGGAATACACATACAAAAACTTTTCCCTTAAAGCTTATGTACCTGCAACAGACATTGACGGACAGACTAACAATTATACATTCAGAGCACCAATGCTTTGCATTTTTGAAGAAAATAAACGTACAATGGACCAGGCCGTTGCCTTTGCAAAGGAAAGTGGATTTGCTGAAATTGCTTCTAAAGTTGATTCCAGCGTACTTTTTATTTACCCAACCTGTGAAGGCGGCTGGAAAAATGCAACTGTTGACCTTTACAAAGAACTTATTGCTGAAACACGCATGACTCCTGACTATCACGATGGAATTACCGAAGTAAACAATTTCTTTACCCATACTTTTGACGGATATTTTATCCGTGGTGCAATTTTCCGTGCAGACATTTATTCTTACGGTGAATCAGCAGACTATGTAGCAAAAAATCTCCTTAAAAAGATTGATGGTGAATACCTTTGGGGACCTGGTGAAATTACAGCTGCCATGTGTTCAATGGAAAGACTTTCTGTAAAACCTGTTGTTGAACGCACTGATATTGGTGTTCTTAGTGTAGGAAACTCCGACGAAATCAACAGCTGCTTTAAGGACTGCAAGAATCTTCTTATCAAAGATAAAGCTGAATACAAAAAAGATTTTTATTCTTTTGTCCGTGATTTTAAGATGTGGTGTGGAATCATGGAATTTGAACCTGATTGGGAAAAACTTAACATGGTTGAAGAACCTGGCAGCATGATAGTAAAAACTGGCAGCGATAACCGCATGATCAAAGATGTTCCAGAACACAAAGTAGGATGGTTTGCCTACTACAATAAAGGTCTTTTTGATAATGGACCTGTTCCACTTCTGGTAGGTTGTCATGGTGGTGGAGACAGTTCAATGTTCCTTACATTCGTTTCAGGCTGGTGGGAAATCTGTCACCGTTACAACTTCCTTTATGTTTCTTTGGATAATCATCTTAATATTCCTGCAAGTGAAGTTATACAGATTATTGAAAAATTAAAAGCTATCTACAATATTGATGAAAAACGTATTTATGCTACAGGATTTTCCATGGGCTCTGGGAAAACCTGGGATTTGTATCAGGAATATCCTGAAGTATTTGCAGGTTTAGCTCCTCATAGTGCCATGTTCCCTGTAAAAGATAACTGGTGGGGAAAAAGTATTTCTGACGGAATTAATGAAACTGTTTCTGTTCCTCTCTTTATTTCCGGTGGTGAAAAATCTCATCTTCCTGAACTTCCTTTCCAGGCTGAAACTTGTCTTGACCGTCTTAAGTATATGGCAAAAACTCAGAAATTAAAAAAGAATTTTGATGAATTGAAATTCAGTGAGAAAGATAAGTGGGATGATCCTGTTTTTGGAATTACTCCAGATAAAATAGAAAAACTCAAGGATGAAACCAGAGGTTCAGTACTTACAGTTCGTTATTATGACAGTGAAGATGGAGTTTGCCGTACAGCCTGTGCAAGTATTGATAATCAGATTCATGAATGCCGTCACCACACAAATGAAGCTGCCTGGAAATTCATTTCTCAGTTCAAAAGAGATTAGTTTTTATGACAAAAGAAGAAACCAATGAATATCTGAAACAACTGGCAGATAAATACGAAAACTCAGATTTTCTCAATGGGGATCCTTCTAAATATCTTAGACGGTATGAAAAACTATCTGATAGAGAAGTGTGTGCCTTTACAACGGCTATGCTTTCATTTGGAAGCAGAAATCAGTTTCTTCAAAAAATAGAAAGACTTTGCGTTCTGGCAGGAGATTCTTTTGCAGCCTGGATTATGAAGGGAAGCTATAGAGAAACTCTTCTGCCAGAAGGTGGAAATCTTGATGAAAAATTCTACAGATTCTATTCTTATAACGATATGTATGATTTTTTCGACGAGTTAAGACAAATTCTAATCATTTCTGGGTCACTCGGTACTTTTTTTCGTCAGTCGGTTGAGTACGGTTATTCAGTAATGCCTTTGGATGAAATGATTTCCCAGTGTTTTCCAAAAGCAAAAATTGTATCAAAGGGAAAAAACTCTGCAAATAAACGTATACATATGTTTTTAAGGTGGATGGTAAGACGAAATTCTCCGGTTGATCTTGGAATATGGACCTGGATAAAACCATCTGAACTTATTATTCCTATGGATACCCATGTGCTTTCTGAAAGTATAAAACTGGGACTTCTTCCACAAAATGCAAAGGCGGACCGTAAAAACGCAAGGATTTTAACAGACCGCCTTAAAGAAATATGGCCGGATGATCCGTGCAAAGGTGATTTTGCACTGTTTGGCCTTGGAGTTGATGTTTAATATCAGCCTACAGTTCCGTTTTTGTAAACGTGGGCTTCAAGATATTTTCCATTTCCTGTAAGTTTTTTTCCTTCAATTTCAACAAATCCGTCTTTTGTATAAAGTGGAAGTGAGAAGAATTTTTCAGGTTTTACAAAACAGAAAGTGTCTACATCGGCAGGAACTTCAAATCCTTCAGGTTCCAGAATTGTTCCTACATCCATATTGTCTGCAAATAAAACTTCACAGGTTTCGTGTTCTTCATCTGTACCTTCACTGGCAGCAAGAAGCATACCGTTTGATCTTACTCCACGGAAATTGGCAGGTTTAAGGTTATAAACAAGAACAATATTATGATTCAAAAGCTCTTCCGGTTTGTAAAATGGTACAATTGAACTTACAATCTGACGTGGTTCTTCATCGCCTGTATTGAGTGTAAGAATGTAAAGCATTGATCCACCTGGATGCTGTTCAACTTTGACAATTTTTGAAACTTTAAGTACAACTCTAAGATTGAACTGGTCTAAAACAGGCAGTTTATTGATTTCTTCTGGTGTCATAAAAATCCTCTGATTAAAAAATGATATGTATATGTTATTAGACTAAGTGGAAATAATCAATAATAATGATATAATGAGTTACATATTGAGGGCTTATGAAACACAAACATGTACTTTTTGCAGGAAACGGATTCAACTCTTTGGACAGAAATTACGTTTCCTGGACTGAACTTATCAAACTTCTTTTCCGAAAATTCGGCGTATATGATACTTATCTCCGCCTTTTTGTGGAAAAAGTATCTCCATATATGCAGTATGAGCTTCTTGCTCAGGCTATTCTTGAAAAAAATGGAAAATTCGATGAAGAAGATGATGAAAAAATCCGAATGGAAATTGCAAATCTTACTTCAAAATCTCTTGAATGGAAGCAGGTTCACCAGGAAGCGGTAAAGCATTATGACGAAATAATTACTTTGAACTATGATTCTTGTTTTGAAACTGCTGCTTTGAACGGTGTAAAAAAATATCCTCCTAGTGTTTCACAGAAAATTTTTCAGCTTAAGGTGGATCTTTCAAAAGAAAAGCTCATTGAAGGATGTAAAACAAAGGCAGTTTGGCATGCTCATGGTGCGGTTTCAGAAAAAGGTCAGGTAAACAGCCTTTGCATGTGGTTTCAGACTTACATTCAGAACGTAGCAGAAATTAAACAGAGACTTTATCCATCAAAAAACACCAATTCCAAGGAGAGTCAGGCTATTTATAAAATGGTGGATGAAATTCAGTCTACAGGAACATATTCTGGAAAAATCACTTCCTGGTTTCAGCTGTTTTTTACTTCAGATGTGGATATTATTGGAACAGAACTTTCCTACAGTGAACTTGATGTCTGGTGGGTTTTAACCTGCCGCTCAAGACTAATCCGTGAAGGAAAGCTTAAAAAAGGTTTTAACAAGATCAGATATTTTATGCTTAAACCTTACAAAAAAGAAAAAATGTCTGAAGATAAGATTGCAAAACTGGCACTTATAAAAAGTATGGACATTGAAATTGTTTTTATAACACCGGAAGATTATTTTAAAGACAACAGGATTTTCATTGCCCAGGGAAGTGAACTGGATCTTTCGGAAATATCACCGGCTCCATCCCGTGCTGAGCTTTATAATACAGAATGGTACTACCTTAAAGCAATGAGCAGATAAAAAAAGTAAAAATTCCCAGAATATGGGTGTTTTTCCTTGTGCTATTTTATATTCTCAAGATATACTGTGTTTATGGCAAAAAGCAAAAATCCTATTATTACAAACATTTATACTGCAGATCCCGCTCCAATGGTTTCAGGCGATACTCTTTATCTTTACACAACTCATGATGAAGACAAGTTGATCAATGATTTTTATACCATGGTTGACTGGTACTGTTTTTCTACAAAAGACATGGTGAATTGGACTGACCACGGAAAAGTTTTCTCTTTAGATGATATTTCCTGGGCTGATGACCGTGCCTGGGCACCTCAGTGCATTGAAAGAAATGGTAAATTCTATCTTTACTGTCCTGTTCACAAGAAAGACGGTGGTATGGCAATTGCTGTTGGTGTGGCAGATAGACCTGAAGGTCCTTTTAAAGACATTGGAAAACCTCTTGTTGATGAAGGTGACTGGAATGATATTGATCCAACCGTTTTCATTGATGATGACGGACAGGCTTATCTTTATTTTGGAAATCCTGAACTTCGCTATGTGCTCTTGAATGAAGATATGATTTCGGTAAAGGGTAGTGTAAACAAAATTCCTATGACTGAAGAAGCTTTTTCTAAAGGAAGTCACTATACAGGTACATCTTATGGTGAAGGCCCATGGTTCTATAAACGAAATGGACTTTATTACATGGTATTTGCTGGATTTGAACCTGGTGAACACCCAAATGAACACCTGGCTTATTCTACATCAAAAGGACCAACTGGACCTTGGAAATATGGCGGGGTTCTTATGAAAAGTGGACCTTGCTTTACCAATCATCCTGGTGTTGTAGATTTTAAAGGCAAGTCATATCTTTTCTATCATACAGACCAGCTTCCAGGTGGAAGCCTTTTCCACCGTTCAGTATGCGTTGCAGAATTTAAATACAACGAAGACGGTTCAATTGACACTATAGAAAAATGTGATGGTGTTGAGGGAATTTAAGTTCTGTATTAACAATTTTTTTATTCAGACTTAGGTTCGGAATCTTCTTGAACAGATTTTGCTTCCTGAACTTCTTCTGCTGGGGCTGCCTGGGTAGTTTCAGCAGGGGATTCGGTGGAGTCAGCTGGAGTTCCGGTGGAGTCGGTTCCCTCAGCGGATTTTGTTTTTTCATCCTCGGAAGATTCATTCTTTTGATTTTCAGTTTTCTTTGCTTCTTCCTCCGTGGCTGCTTCCAGAGAAGGTGCATTTTCACGGTTTCGTTCGGCAATTGCTTCTTCTGAATTGTCAGAATAATCTCTTGAATCTAAAGGAATTCCTTCCATATGTTTTGAAAGATTTTCCTGCATTTTATCACGAATAAATTCACGGATTATATTTCTGCTGGAGTAAGAAAGTCCCTGGCTAAAAAGCATGACAACAATGGAACGTTCCTGAACTTCACGCTTCATTAGTATGATTACTGATCCTGTAAAGGTGGTACTTCCAAGATGGAATACTGCACGGTGAACAGAGTTTTCGGATAAATAGGGTAGATGAGTTTTGTTTGCGTAACAGGATAATCCAACAGAAGAAATATTTTGAAGAATTAAAGGGATTCTTACACCTGAAACTTCAAGATCAACATAAATACTTCTGTTAAAACCACAGTCTGCACGGATATATTTTCTTTTTCCCAAAGCACCGTTGAGTTCAAGAATTTTTATATATCGGTCTGTAAGGGCAGGAAGGTCTGGAATATATTGAATGAATCCGGCCGGCAGCTGAATGTCTGTCATAAAGCGCTCACGGTGAATTTTTGGTGCGTGTTGACTTAAAACTCCAAAAAAAATGGTGGAGAGAACTTCATCTTCTTCAAATGATTTTATGAAACGGAACCACTCTGTATAGGTAAGATCATCGGCATCAATATTAAAAAAACAAATTGAATCAGGGAATTTCTGCAGAATAGGTTTAATCTTCTGATACTGATTGATCACATAAACTTCGTATTCTGCTTCAGATAATTTTGGGATAATTGTATTTGTTATATAATAAGGAGGATATGCAAAAAAAACTTTTCGTCCCAAATAGGAATTCTCATGAAGATTCATAGTTCTATTTTACACTAAATGAACCATTATTTGCAAATTTATTATGAGTAAAGCATTGAAAAATCAAACACACTATTTGTACAGGTTCAATGAACCTCATATTATAAAATGACAGATTGGATGTTTTAATGTTATAATGTAAGTGCATTTAGTCAGATAGTATTGGAATACTAAAAGAAAGTTATTATAAATAATATTTATTTTGTTAATTGTAGGGGAATAAAATGTTTAATTACTGGGGAATCTTTCTTATTACATTGATTTTGATACCAAATATTTTCTTTGCTTTTATGCAAAAGGATTCCTTTTCTGATTTATGGCAGAATAAAACTATTGAAGCTTTTGAACAGGTAGGGCGCTACGGCTGTATTTTTTTCATGATAATTACCATTCCTGGAACTGGACTAAAATGGGAAAATCTTAAATCCTTTTATTATCTTATAACCGGATTGCTGTCGTTATTATACTTTATTCTGTTTTTCTTTTTGATAAATAAAAAATCTCTTGTTTCGGCTTTGCTTCTTTCTATTATTCCATCTTTAGTTTTTCTTTTTTCAGGATTTTTTAGAAATTCTATTTTCCTTATGGTGTCGGCCCTTGTTTTTACTCCATGTCATATAGCAATTAGTGTTATGAACAATTATATTCTATGGAATCGTTATAATGGACCGGTACTTTTATATGCAAAAAAGAATAAAGACAGTTTTCAGGTTATTTCCCAAGGTTCCACCGAAATCAGGACTTTTGAATACAATGGCATAAAATATGTGATGAAAATTCCGTCCCAGATTGGCAGTGGATTATCATCATTTTGGACCATGTTAAATCGTATTTTTGATTTTTCCCTGTCTCAACACTATGGAAGTGGTCGTCTTGAATATATTTATTCTGTTCTTAAAGATAACGGTTTTATTGATTTAGTTCCATTTGTAGTTGCTGATGAAACCTGTGCAATTTTTAGATTTGTTGAGGGTAAAGCTTTTGCGGATGAACATTTTCCAATGACTGAAGATAATGCTTACCGGTTGGGAGCTTTTGCAGGATTTATGCACAATATTCTTCCAGCAAAAAAAGAAAGTTTTGAAAAACAGGGGAAATTCTGGAAAAAAGTGCTGTTTCACATTTCGGAACGCATTAAGGAAACCGGTTTTTTCTCTGATACACTGCGAACATTTGAAAATATTGATTTTGTTACTCAGAAAAATGTATTGATGATTGCTGATATGTGTGCAGATCAGTTTTTATATGATGAAAACCACCGTATAAAATATCTTGTTGATTTTGATGCCTGTGTTACAGGTCCTGTGGAATGGGATTTAACTTTCTGGAAAAAATTTGTACCTGACTGGGAAAATTTCAAGAAAGGTTATGAACAGTTTGGAGAAATGCCTGATTTTGAAGAATGGAGCTGGTATTTTGAAACTTTAATGGGAACGAACTAAGATTTTATTTCCCACAAAAGTAACAATACATGCAACAGCTGATCCAACAATAAGTCCTGCTGCAACATCAGAAGGATAGTGTACACCAACGTAAAGTCGTGAAAAGCCCATGAGTACAGCGATAGCAAGAACAAGCCAGCCAGTCCATCTTTTTTTTGTATTTAATAAAAAGGCTACGCTGAAACCAAATGCTGTAGTTGTGTGTCCTGATGGAAAAGATGTGCCTTTAGGCCGTTCAACCAGTGCCATAAGTTCTGGAATTGCATCAAATGGTCGTAGTCTGTTTACAATAAGTTTTAAAAATCCGTCGCAAATCAGTGCAGAAAGGCCGAATGAAATAAGAGCAAAAAAAGCTCCTTTACGAGTATTCTTGAATAAAAGGAAAAAAACACCAAGTCCAAACCAGATTATTCCGATATCACCAAGATGAGTAAAAGGAATTAAAACAGCGTTAAGAAAATCATTACGAAGATTGGCCTGGATCCATAATAGAATCCTTCCTTCTGAAAATAATTCAAAAATCATAAACAGCTCCATTCTTTCCAAATTTCCGGAGCATAACCTACAGTAGCAGCTTCTTTTCCGTTTCGAACAACAGGTTGTACCAAAAGAAGAGGGGACTCCAGAAGTTTTTCAAATTTATCTTCATCATCAAGATAGGCAAAACTTGCATAATCCTTGTTTTTCTTGTCTGCAAGCATTTCGATGGCTTCACTTCGGCTTCCAGTTTTTTTTGCCAGAAGAGAAACGACACTTTCAAGTTCTCCTTTTGAAATACCTTTTTCTTTAAGGTCTACTTTCTGCACCGGAATACGTCGTTCTGCAAAATATCGTTCTGTTTTTTTTACATCAAAAGATTTGCTGGTACCAAAAATTTGAATTGCCATTATATCTCCACTTATTTAATCAGATTATATCATAAAGCTAAAAAAAATACTTTATTCAAATATAAATATAATTTAAAAATTTGAAAACTGTAAGAAGTTTTGTTTTTTTGCCACTTATCGTACCTGTCATATGTGTTGCTGGCTTTCATTTCGAGAAATTTGCGTGATATAATGGAATGACCAGACAAACAGAAATTTAGTGGGTATAAGAATATGAAATATTGGAACCATAATACGGCTTATTATAAGTGGATAAAAAAACAAGTTGTTCAGTGTTCTCAAATTTTAGATGTTGGTTGTGGAGATGGTTCACTCATTGGATTTTTAGGTGATTGTAATAAACATTTAACAGGAATAGATTCGTATGAGCCTTGCATTAAAAAGGCAAAATCTCAATTTCAGTCTGAAAGATGTGATTTTTATTGTGATGATTTTTTAGAACATTCTTTTGATTGCAAATTTGATGCGATTATATTTGTAGCATCTATTCATCATATGGATATGAGAAAAGCGTTGGAAAAGGCGAAATCATTATTAGTTGAGAATGGCATAATACTTGTTGTAGGGCTTGGAAAACCATCTTCTTTTTTAGATTATATTATAGAAGGTTTGAGGGTAATACCAAGTTTCATAATTTCAAAGTGTAAAGAAATGCATTCTTGCGAAGATGAGAATATACCTGTTTCTTATGAACTACCTGCAATGAACGAAATCCGAAAAATAAAAAATGAAGCTCTTGTTGGTGCAAAGATTAGATATGGTTTATTTTACAGGTATTTGATTAAGTGGGAAAAAAGTAATTTAATCAATAGAAATTGATTTGGGTAGAAAAAATAATTATAGTAAAATTATAAGAAGGTGGACACTTAAAATCAATGAACTTAATACTTTGTATAATGTGTATTCTGTCTACCAATACACAAAATGTAACGGTTAAGATAAAATGGCTACAATACCTACCGATATTGCAAAATCCAACTTTAAAAGCTGGGCTATTTAATACCGCAAGTATTGTAGCTGTATATCTTGATTGAATTTATCATTAACCCCATGTACGGATCAAATCGTAATTTTCTT
>JAEDJA010000071.1 GCA_016296575.1 Treponema sp. | reverse complement strand
CAAGATTACTCCTTGGAAAGATTTGGGCCAGTGGTGATTTTTTGACGGTTACTTTACAATCTTGATTTCATTGTCAATTTTCGCACAAGGAAATGAAAAATTATTAACAAAAGAAAAAGTTGATGAATTGTGTACAATTGCAGGGAAAACTCGAGAAACGATAGAAGAATTTATTGTTCCTACAGAATATACCGCTATTGGATATTCTGCTTTTGAAGGTTGTCGTCAATTAAAAGAAATTAAATTGCATTCAAATATTACTTCAATAGATAATACTGCTTTTGCAAAAACAAGTTTAAAAGATTTAATACTTCCAGAAAATATAAAATCAATCGGAAAATATGTTTTCGGAAGAAGTTCCTTGCAAACATTAACAATATTATCAAAAACGCCTCCCAAAATTCCAGAAACTTCAGATGCTTTTTATATCGGTTTTTCAACCAACATTATTATTTTTGTTCCAGATGAAGCCATTGAAAAATATAAAAATGCATGGAAAGGTCAATCTTATATTCAATTGAAACCAATTTCTTCTAAATAAATGTTTTGTAATTTGTTAAAGCAATAAAAATAGGAGACAATTATGGGATTTCGTTTTAGAAAAAGCATCAAGCTTGGCGGTGGTTTTAAAATCAATTTTAGTAAATCCGGCATCGGTTATAGTTGGGGAGTAAAAGGTTTTCGACTTACAAAAACTGCACGAGGTTCAAGTAGAGCAACTGCTTCAATCCCAGGAACAGGAATAAGTTATTCAACAGAACATAAATCAAAAACGAGTAGCCTAAAAGAAAATACTAAAACTTCTCTGCTTAATGGATTACAACAAAATCCAAATACAGAAACGATAGATTATTCAAATTATCAAAACATTGAAACTATTACTTCAAGTATTTCTTCTGAATCCATTCCAGAAGAATATAAGGCACTCCTAAAAAGTATCAATAAACGCAGAATTTTAGATTTTTCATTCATAGCAATCATAATAGCTTTTTTCATCACAGGATTCATTCCAGTGACGGTAGTTTTTCTTGTCATTCTTTTTATACTACATACAATGTTGAGAATAAACCTCTTTTATGAATTCGATACTGAAACATCAAAAAAATACAATGCCTATTTAGAAGCATGGAAGAAAGTCTCAAAAAGTCGCTATGTATGGAGATTAGAACAGAAAGCAGACATTTATAATAAAAAAGAACTTGGTAATAGCGATTCAGCAGTAAAAAGAGTAAAAACAAGAATATCATTCAGAAGTCCTTGGTGGATAAAATCAAATGTGAAATTTCCTGTTTTAAATTTAATAAATCAAAGAGTTATTTTTCTTCCTGATAAAATTTTGGTAATAAAAGTTGGTGTTAGTGCTATTTCTATCCAAGAAGTAATTTTTGATATTTACGCTATAGGATATATGGAAACTGAAAAACTCATTCTTAATGATGCCGAATTAATTAAGAAACAATGGGTGTTTACAAATAAAAATGGAGAACCAGATAAAAGATATAAAAACAACATCCAACTTCCTGTTTATAAATACGGAATAATAAAAGGCTCTTCTGATTCTGGCTTGAACTTTGGTTTAATGATTTCAAACGAAAAAAATGTAGACGAATTTGATAAATGCCTAAAAGATTATCTCTCTGTTTTTAAAGGAACTGAGGCAGAAAATGGAAATTAGAGATTTTATATTTCCCTTTACCAAAAAGGGAGCTTCAGGTTTAAAATCAGATGGAATCGCTATACAGTTTTCAGAAGAACAATTAAAACAAGAAAAGCAAAAATGTGAAGAAATTGCAGAGAATACTATTTCTGAAGCTAAAGAATCTGGGTATTTTAAAGATGATTTTTTGTCTATTTTCGCAGAAAAAATTTATTCAATCTCAAAAGTTGGTTATGGATATACTGATCCATTTGACAAAAATGATTTCCTAACATTAGAAGAAAAGAAATCCTTGAATCTTAATGCTCGTGCAAAATATCCAAGAGAATTAATAAATGGTTTGACAGAAAAAGGTCTTGATGCGGCAAAAAATAGAGATTTCATAAAAAATATGTTTTTACGAAATTTCCATAAGGTTTCAAGAAAATATGAACTTTCACATTTAAAAGAGAGTGGCTGTAAATATGTTACAATAAGCAACAGCGGTGATGAACGGGATTGCAAAGCTATAAAAAGGCTAAAGAAACATTGGCCTATTGATGAAGTTCCCGAACTTCCGTTATCTAACTGCAATTCGGAATATTGTCGATGCTGTTATATTGCTGATGAAAAAGAATTTATGGATTAAACAGTATATTTTTGATTAAAACTATGCTATAATAGTAGCGAAAGGAGGTTTATATGGCTTCAATCAATCGTTATCAGACTATAAATGACATTCCTCAAAGCAAAGGAAAAACTGTCTTATTGAAGATATTAAATTCTCCAAAGGCAGATTTTTCAAAGTTGCAACAGATAGCCACAGAGTATGAAAAAAAAGCTCTTGAAATGATGAAAATTGAAGGCAAGGAAAAAAAATATGATTTTCTTGCCACTTGAAACAGAGCTTTTTTATTACGAACATCTTTTTGACTCGTCTGATAATCTGCGCTTGATACAGGATTTTTGTGTATCAAATTCTTCTGGAACAGGTTTAGAACGTTACATAAAAGAACTTGCAGAGTCTGACGAGCAGGATGGCTCTGCTCGTACTTATCTCGTAAAAGATAAATTTACTCACGAACTTGTAGCCTATTTTTCTTTAAAAACAGGTCTTTTTACTATTGATGCAGACAACGGATATTTTTATTCAATTTCAGCCGTCGAACTTTCAAATTTTGCGGTAAACTCTTCATATAGAGAAAATCATCCAGATGCTAAAAATTTGGGTTCAACAGTTTTTGCTGAATTTATTTTGCCACTTGTGAAGTATCTTCGAACTTTTGTTGGTTTACAGGCAATTTATATTTATGCACTTCCTCAAGATAAACTTATAGAACACTATAAAACAATGGGCTTTAATCGTTTGGATGAAGAAGATGAAAAATTTGTACATCAACATGTAAAACCCAAATATGATGACGGCTGTATTTTTATGTATCAGCTAATCTAGTTCTAGATGTAAAATATCACATAACAAGAAGTTCAAAGCCGACACAGGCTCAAGGCCTGTGCGGTTTAACTCATTG
>JAEDJA010000070.1 GCA_016296575.1 Treponema sp. | reverse complement strand
ATCAAATCAACCCGTTAGAAACAAGAAAAGTTTCCGGCGTTTGTACTATAAGTGAGGCGTTTTTGTAATCACGTAGGTTGCGAGTCAAAAGGATATTGATGCCATTTTCCTGTGAGATATAATATTGAATGGAATCTTCAAAATCTGCAAAGTCCGAATTGAGGGCTTTATCAACGACAGCCTCTGATGAATCTATTATATGAACAAGGACCCGTAACTTTCGCAGTGCCTTTTTTGCTTCTTCATTTCCCAGCTGTTTTCGGAGAATGTAAAAGGTATTTGCAAAAATCAGCGGACTTGTATAAAGCTCAAGTTTTTTCATTTCGGCAAAAGTGAAAAGCACTGCAGAAAAGTGGAAATGCGGAAGGCGCCTGGCTAGCAGGTCAAGAATTACGTCTGTATCTACAAAAATCTTATTCATATTTTTGATCCAGGTATGAAGTATAATCAGCCTTAAAATCGAAATTATCGTCCAGCTGAATAATCCCCGAAAGTTCATTTACAAGAGGACTGTATTTGAAATCCCCCTCCTGCTGCTGGAGTGTAAGCCCGTCAAAAAAATCTTCAACAATAGCCGAAAGGGAAGTTCCTATAGAAGAAACATACTTTTTTGCCCGAGAGATAGAATCGTCTTTTAATTTTAAGGTAAGTTTTGCATCCATGACAGCACCTTTATACGTATATAATAATATAATTTGTACGTACTGTCAAATTTAATTTTCCAGATGGCTTTTATGATTTGCACTTGTTTCCCATGATAGTTTCCAAGGCCATTTCTCCTCTTTCATGTTGGTGTGCTAACAAACATTTTAAAGGTTTTCGAGCTTCTTTTTAAATGCCTAAAGCGGAAATTTCTCGCCGGCAATTACTGGAAGTTTATCACCGGCAATGACAGTGTGGGGGAATTATGTCTTTTGCCATAGTAGGCTCTGTGTTTTATTTTATCATAAACCTACTATGTTTTGAATTTACAGAAAGGACTTCACAGTCTCAGTTTCTCCTAATTATGTTGCAACCTTCTTTGACTGGTATTATTCACCAGAATCAGGAAAATGGTTTATTCCTGAAGAACCAATTCCTCTTCCTAAATCTAAATGCGAAAAATCAAATACATTCAAAATCCATTACGAAGTACGAGCCAATAAAAATAAATTAGAAGACCTTCTGGAACAATATAAAGCATGGTACGAAGAAGACGGTAATCTCATGTTTACAACAGAAACTGAAATTGAGTTCGTTTCAGACAGCTCTTCTTACAAACGTTCTTTGTATTTTTCATTAAATGTTTTAAGTAAAATGCAGAAGTTTGTAGGAACAACCATTCAGGAAGAATTTGCAGTTTTCACTCCTGACGAAGAAGATCTTTTCAAAATCATCGCCTGGAAAAAAGACGACAACACCATCCGCATCCAGATCCATGACTACTCCGGCGAAGACAAAGTAAAAGTAGTTTTCGAAGCTGAAATCTCTCTGGTTAATTTCATCGTTGCTTTTGAAATGTATTTCAACAAGGTAACTACAAAGCATTGCGAAATGCTGCAGGAAGTACAGAAGAGTTATAAAGAATAAGCCTAAGCACGATAATAATAGTATACACTTTTTTGGTACGTTTTTAATCCCACAGCACTGCCTGTTTCATCTTCACAGGCAGTGTTTTTTTTTATTTTAAATTTGAAAGTTGCCCATGTTTAACAATGAGTTCATAATTAAGTGCAAGTTTTCTTTCTAATGGAATAGGTTCAATTAATCCTTCTTTTAGGATTTTTTCTATATCTTTTTTACAATCATTAATACAAGATTTTATCCAATGTTCATCAAATCCTTTTTCAAGCGCTGCTTTGGTGAATTCTTCTTTTGTCATAGAAACTATTTTATCCATGTTTTATGTATTTCCATAAGTTTTTTTTATAGATTATAAAAAAAGCCAAAGAATGTGGTCGCACTCGAAGCGAGCTTGATGGTCCACACCGATTGGCTAATATAATAACTATACAACATTCTCAGTAAAGTTCAATAGTTTATTTAATTCTTTATAAGAAGAATAATTCATTCCCAATGACTTATGTAATTATCAATATTCACAGAAAAAGGAATCTTTTCTAACTGTTCATCAGTTTTGGTAATAATGTCTATGAAATTTGAAATTTTGTAGTCTTTTTCGTAAGCCTTAATAACTAAAGTATTTAGAGGGACTTCTAGTATTCTTTGGGATTTTAATTTAACCAACAATGTATTATCTTTAATTTTCCATTCATATTTGGAGCCTTTCATTTGAGTTTGAACAAAAGATCTAACGATTTCATTTTCAATATTGTCTCCGTTTTCTTTTAAATGTTCAGGCTTTATTATTTTATTTATTTCTTCATTGTCCCTTTTGAAGTTCTGTAAAACTATTTCAAATAACAATGCAACTTTTTCCAATGTATCATTATAAAGAAATTTATAATCCGCATTTCCATTGAATAGGAAAATATAATATATTTGATTTTCAACTTTATAGCATTTCAGGGAAATTGTTATTTCATCGGATAAATCCAAATTCAGATTCCAGTTATAAAGTTTATTATTCAGTTTTCTATATGTATCACTTTCAATTAAATCTAGATTTTCTGAATAGCTTTCGAGTTTCTTTTGCCATAATTCTGAATATAATTTTGTATATGAATCCATAATATTTTCTCCATGTTTTACTACAGCCAGTATGTTTTCATAGTTCCTTTTTCAATACCAGGCCAGTTATGAACAAAATTTGGAATAATAGTTTTTAGGTTTGGATACATTTTCTTAAATGCAAGAAAGATTCTTTCGGTTTCCTCTAATGTTAATTCATTTTGATTTGAAAATACTGTAAATCTTATAGTTTTCTTTTTATTAACCTTAAATTGCTTCCATACATCAGGTCTTAGAATTTTATATTTATCTCTTCTTTCAGTGAATTCATTTATTTCATATATTAACTCTTCTCCACATGTTAAGGTTTTACTACCATCAATACAATAAATATCGTTTTTATTCTTAAACCATTTTTCAACATTATCATTACAATTTTTGTTTTCTCTTATTGCTAAAATAACTTCAACCACATCAAGTAAGTTTTCTAAATCATGCCATGCTAAATCAAATATCTTTTCAAATTCATTAAACTCATTTCTTTCGTATCCGTCAATTCTAGCCTCGTAAACAAATTTTTCTAAGTTGATTACACTAG
>JAEDJA010000069.1 GCA_016296575.1 Treponema sp. | reverse complement strand
TCCAGATTGCGGTTAATCATATAAGCTGCAATGCTATAGAAAAAGTGCCGGAACATACCGACAATACTTCGTGCCTTATGATATTCAAGCTGAAAGTTATTTTTCAGCGTTCCCCAGTCAGATTCAATGATGCTTCTGTGCTTGATATGATAACATTCAAAGTCGATTTGTTTGTTGCCTTCATGAAATTTTCATAATTCGGGAGATTTGGAACTTTGTCACTCATCAGTTCTTTTATCATTTTATGATAATTTTTCAGATCTCCCGTTTTAAAATGAAATCTGTAGATGTTCAGCGCGACAATCTGCTCAAGACTTAATTGTCTTTTAGGTCCTCGTTTTCCATTGAACTTTGAAATAAGAAATTCATACATCAAATTTCCTTTAAGGCTCTTGAAAAACATGCTGGTTAAGTTGTAAATTTGTTCATACATAAGCGTAACTCTTTTTTATTTTTTTGTGGTGATTAAAATTTTAAAGATTTACGCTTTTTTTGTAAATTCTCAATGAAACTCGAAATTCGGACTAGTATAAAACAACCTCTTCATTCTATTATAACAACCGTTACCGCTTCTTTGGGATAATTACATTTTCTGCACTAATGATGGATCAATACTAAGTAAATGAATTAATTTTTTCGCAGTAGGGGAAGGAGTACATTTACCACATTCCCATGCTTCAACGGTACGCTTTGAAACTCCGATTAAAGCTGCAAAGGCTTTTTGTGTCATATTAAGGGCAGCTCGTTCTTTTGCTACATCAACTTCAGGAAGACTTCGTTTTCGGGCATATGTTTCTGCTTTTGCAGATCCTTTTTCATATGCAAGAGCTTCATTTAAACCACTCATTAATCCATCAAAAAATGAAATATTCTTAAAATTTTCTGCTATCTGTTCATCTGTTAATGAAGAGTCAAAAGTTAATTCTGCCATGATTATGCCTCCTTTTTTATTTCGTCAATTATATTTTTAATTGCTTTTTTCTGCTCTGCTGTCAGATTTTCCTGAACATTTTTTGGATAGGCAAATAAGAAATATAATTTTTCTTTTTCAAAAACATCCAGATAAATTACTCTGGCACCACCACTCTTTCCGTGGTTACCAAGTTTTATTCTCAATTTTCTGGCTCCACCAGTACCTTCAATAACATCACCTAACTGAGGATTTTTCATAAGCTCTTGCTCAAGTTCTCTGAGATTTTCATCATTCAACCCCATTGCTTTCCAGCAATTGTTAAATGTAGCTGTAAAAATAAATTCTCTAGTCATAATGTTATAATATACGATAAAATCGTAGAATGTCAAATTTATACGATTTTATCGTATAAAAACAGATCTAAAGTGATCCAGGTTCTTTAAGTAAATTCCTATTTGCTTTTATAAGTTTAATGTCATTGCAGAAGAACTAAACATAAACCCAATTGATTCATATAAAGGCTTACCTGCTTCCGTTGCATCCAGACTGATTTCAGTTATACCTAAAGATTTAGCTTCTTCAATTAATAATACAAGCATTTTCTTTGCAATCCCTTTTCTTCGGAACTCTTTTTTTACATAAACATTCATTAAGTGAGCTCTTTTTCCGGTTGGGTGAGAAAAAGTTGGCATCATTGAAATATAACACAAAGTTGCACATGCAACAGGAACGTTATTTTCTAAACAAAGAATATCAGTCTGATTTCCTTCAATAAAGTTCTTACGGCAATTTTCGATAAAAGATTCATCATACTCATAAGAATCTGACAGACCATTCACCTCTCTCAACATTTCCAGTCTAATTGCCATTAAATTATCAATATCTTTTTCTGTTGCTTTTTTTATTTCCATATATTTAAATCTCTCCCTCTATGCCAATATAGTTGTCGTTAAGCGTTAGCGTGACTTGACTCGACGTATTATTCGCAAACAGTTGAAAAATAATGTTTTCTATTGTATTGTTATCTTAATCGCTATTAAATTAACGGAGATTAAGTTAATATGAAGAAGTTTTATGCTCGAAAGAATGAACTGACAGCTCTGGAACAAATAGAAAAAAACTCATTAAATTCTGCTAATTTTACAGTTATAACAGGCCGCCGTAGAATCGGAAAGACAGAACTGTTGAAGAATTATATCAAAAACAAAAGAAGCTGTTACTTGTTTACAACCCGTAGTTCAGAAGCTCTTCTTTGCGAACAGTGGCAGAAAAGCTTGGCAGATGATATTGGTCTTAAAATTTTTGGAAAAATAACGACACTCTCTGATCTTTTTGAACAGATTATGCAGTATTCAAAGCAGGAACATTTTGTGCTTGTAATTGATGAATTCCAGGATCTTCAGACTATAAATCCATCATTTTTCAGTCAGATGCAGAATCTATGGGACAGCAATAAGGGAGATTCAAAAATAAATCTTATTGTCTGCGGTTCAGTTTATTCCATGATGAAAAAAATATTTGAAGATGAAAAAGAACCTCTTTTTGGTCGTGCCACAGGAAAAATCAATTTAACTCCTTTTTCACCTTCTGTTTGCAAAGAAATTTTAAACGATTACAACTCAAGTTATACAAATGAAGATTTACTGTGTCTTTACATGTTAAGCGGAGGAGTGGCAAAGTATATTTCTCTACTTATGGAATCTGGCAGTACAACAAAAGAGAAAATGATTGAATATGTTACAGGAATTACTTCACCATTCCTTATTGACGGAAAAGATGTTCTTATAAGTGAGATGGGGAAAGATTACGGAGTTTATTTTTCAATCCTTGCTTTGATCTCCAGAGGTTTGACTGCTCAGAATGAAATAGATTCAGTGATTCAGAAAAATACCGGTGCATATCTTGCCAATCTTGATAAAGTCTATAACGTTATAAAACCTATTCGCCCGTTGTATTCAAAAAGCGAAAGCCGTAATGCCCGCTGGCAGATTACAGACAGTTATTTAAGATTTTACTTCCGCTTTATTTATTCAAACCAGAGCCTTGTGGAGCTTGGTCAGTATGATTTATTGAAATCTGTGATTTTACGTGATTATGAAACTTTTACCGGGAAGACTTTAGAGCAGTATTTCACAAACAAGATTAATGAAGAAAAACAGCTCACAAAAATTGGTGGTTGGTGGGACCGTAAAGGTGAAAATGAAATCGATATCATAGCCGTCAATGATTTAGAAAAGACCTGTAGTGTTTACGAAATAAAAAGGCAAGCAAACAGAATAAATCTTTCAAAATTGACTGAGAAAGTAAACAACTTTAAATCTGTTGTAAAGTCGGAAATAGGTGAATATTTTATTCAAACATTTGGTTTGAGTTTGGAAGATATGTAAACAATCCTAGTTGAGAAAATTGTTACGTTTTCTACCATTACTTTTAATTCTTTTTTTATTTACATCGTGTATAGACTGTGTTCGAGTTATACTCAAAAGTTGTGGATGAGCTAGTTTAAAATAGAAAAAGAGATTG
>JAEDJA010000068.1 GCA_016296575.1 Treponema sp. | reverse complement strand
CCCTATGCAAAGCAGCAGACTATGCAAAGAAAGGGTTCGTTTTCTTTAATAATAAAAGATTCTGTTTAGATTTACTTTGCATAGTCTTATGTTTGTTGATACTACAGCTCAGACAACCATTCCATTAGATCACTGTTTTCATTCCAGTCCGGCAGGTTAGAATCTACCAAATCTGGATAAGCGTTTTCTAATGCTTTACGTTTAAGTTCTGCATCGGCACGTGCATAAATTTCAGTGGTCTTGATATCACTGTGCCCCAAAAAGTCACGGATATAAATCAGATTTACACCTGCCTGCAGCAGATGGACAGCCTTGGAATGACGGAGCATATGGCACCTTACTTTTTCCGGCACTTTGTCAGATGATTCGTGTGCCATAACAGCATATTTATTAATGATATAGGATACTCCTTCTTTCGTCAGTTTATTATGCTGTTTATTCGTAAAAAGTGGATAACTGGCTTTATGCGCCAGGTTAAGTTTGTTCTCGGAGATATATTTTTCTACCAGTACGGCTGTGTTTTTCATAATGGGAACTCTACGTGTTTTATTGCCTTTTCCGGTAAGTATCAACACGGGGTTGCTCCCTGAAATAAAATCTTTCACAGTAAGGTCTATGATCTCCTGGACTCTGGCACCACTGTCATACATCAGGCTCATTAATGTAAGATCCCTCCGCCCCTGGGCTGTGGATTTATCCGGCTGCTCCAGCAGAACCTTGATGCCTTCTGGGGACAGATGTTCTACCATTGCCTGCTGTTTCCTTTTGAACGGGATGGAAAGCACTTTCTGATAATGATAAAGGGATTCCGGTGATTCTGACTGTGCGTAACGAAAAAAGGAATGGATGGCAGTCAGCCTCAGGTTCCTTGTGGAAATGGAACTTTTCCTTTCTGTTTCCAGCCAGTTTAAAAACCGCTCAATCAGTTCCGAAGACAGTTTTTTCATGGTAAGTTTTTCAGTTGGAATGGATTCTTCTTTTTCACAAAAAAGAATGAGCAACTTAAAAGTATCCCTGTAGGATTTGATAGTGTTCCTGCTGACATTTTTCTGGATAGGAAGATAGTCAGAAAGGAAAGCGGTAAGGTGTATGGAGAAATCAGTCGGTTTCATAGGATGAGTCCTCCATTGCCGGAATAATGTCCTTATAGCACTTTTCCAGTTTCATCCGGATATCCGGAAAGATATCTGCTGTCCATCTTAGATAGTATGCTGTTTCATTGAAGGTCTGGTGTCCCAGGTAGGTACGCATCATTGGAATTAATACCAAAAGATCCCGGTCCTGTTCAGCCCATGCTTTCAGGCGGTAAATGCAGTATGCGTGCCTAAAATCGTGGACTCTTGGACCATCACCAGTATGTGAGATACCTGCCTTCCAGAGAAAACGCCGGAAGTTTTTGTAAATATTTCCTATGGTCATCGGTTTTCCACCATAGCCTGGAAAAAAATATCCATCAGGTTCTGGAAAAGGATGGACTTGTTCAGCATATATCCGAAGTCTCAGTGTCATGGATTCTGGCATGGGAACCAGACGACTGTTATGATTCTTTGAATCACGGATGGACAGCACCCCTTGATGCAGATCTACATCCCCAACTGTCAGCAGCCGTGCTTCAGAGCAGCGCAGCCCGCAGGAAAGAAGCAGTCTGAAAAACTCCGGCATGATCAGGTGCCGATAAGGAACACTTGAACAGTAGTGGCATTTATCCGTTTCTGCGAAGAACCTTTTTAGTTCGTCTGGAGTATAAATGTGCGGCACATACTGCTGTCCTTTCGGATAGTAATTCTTTGGAAGTATCCATGTATTGATCCCGATGCTGTCCAGATACTTTGAAAACTGGCGTATAACAGAGGCACGGGAACAATGGTTTGCAGCTGTTTCATGCATTGTTTTGCAGCACCAGCCGACCACAGCTTCTTTAGAAAGTATGTCTGTTTCCGGGTAATGTACTGCAAGGTAATTATCAAATCGTTTAAGGATGCCTGGTTCTGAGTTGTATTTATACCCGACAGAACGTTTGAGTGAGATGAAATCCTGCATTTCTTTCTTAAATGGTCCTGTAAAAACTGGTTCAGTCAAGATGGATCACCTCCTCGAAATCCAACGGGCATTCCGCCAGACGTGCCATATCTACTTTGAGATATACAGCAGTGGAATTCGTATCCAGATGACCGATAATGTCAGAGATCACCGGAAGTGGGGTATCTTTTTCAAGAAGCACACTTGCCATGGTGTGGCGCAGGCTGTGCATTCCACGACGCTTGCCGGATACCGGGATATGAGCTTTTACCATATATGCTTTTATCAGCTGGTTCAGATGGTCATCTTCCGAAAAAGGCAGAAACGGAGCTATGTGCCGGACGAAAATGTAGGGACTATCAACTTTGGGTCTTCCATATTTCAAGTAGTCGATCACAGCCCATCCAACATCCGGCACAAGAGGAAGCTCAATAGGTTGTTTTGTTTTTGACTGGATGAAACAGAGTTTCTTCTCTGCCCAGTTAAAGTTTTCAAAACAAAGACCTTTGATATCGGCACAACGAAGACCTAGCCGGCATGCAATAAGTATGATAGCATAATCCCTTTTCCCTTTAGGGCTTCCGCGGTCAATGGCTTCAATGAGCTGCTTTAATTCCTCATGTGTCCATACAGAAGGAATAGCTGTCTGCTTACGGGCTTTTACCATTGGCATTTTGGCAGCAAAATCAATCGTAATAATGCCTTCTTTATAAAGAAAACGGAAAAAGGCACGTAAGGAACAGATATGTTGTTCTACTGTTTTGTAGGTGAATCCTGCTAAAGTGCGGATATATGCATAAATGATATCCAGAGTAACAGCACTGAAATCCACCATCCTATGAGCTGCCAGATAGTCCATCATGTAGGAAGACTGCTTCACATAGTGCTCTGTAGTTATCTTGGAATAGCCATTCTTCACACAATGCTCCTGAAAACGTTGTCTCATCTCTAAAAAGAAAGGTTCGGTCAGGATTTCTTTGTGCTTCAGGTAACGCCGAAGCACAGCATGATGAAGCTGAAAATCACCTACCATGCGTATAACACGTAGTTCCTGTGTTTCTGCCTGTGGCAGTGTTCTCCCAAAATCATCCTGTGTGATTCCGAAGAATTCCCGGACGAAGTCTATGCCGAGTTGTTCTGTGTAGTAGTATTCACCGCGATCTTCTGCATAGGCCATCAGCTGGTTCCAGCGTCTGCGGTAAAAGGTCATACTTCCTTCGGTATAACCGAGCCGTAGAAGTTCCTGTTCCAGTTCAGAAATCAGGTCTGGTAAATATTTTTTGTCCATAAAAGTACCTCCGATGTGATATTTTTTGAGAATTGTTCTCATAAATATCTTCGGAGACTATGCAAAGTAAAGCAAGAAAAGATGATGTAAAATAAAGAAATTTGGAGGTTTACTTTGCATAGTAACTTTCTTTGCATAGGG
>JAEDJA010000037.1 GCA_016296575.1 Treponema sp. | reverse complement strand
GTCGAAGGGTGGTTCCTGAGCCTGTCGAAGGGTGGTTCCTGAGCCTGTCGAAGGGTGGTTCCTGAGCCTGTCGAAGGGCTCAATGAGCGCTACACTCATTACTTATTGGACAGCCTAAAAAAATGTCACCTTCATAAGAAGGTGACACTATATTAGTTCAATAGATGTGACTATTCGTCAGCTTTTACAGTCTTCAGTGAGTGGTGAACACCAAATTCTGGTTTCCAGTTTTTGCGGCTGGCAGAAATGAATGCACCTGAAATGAAGATTGAAGAGTAAGCACCAGAAACCAAACCAACGATAAGAGCAAGAGAGAAGTCTTTGATACTACCTGAAGTAAATACGAAGAGAGCAATTACAGCAATCAATGTAGTTACAGTAGTAAGGATAGAACGAGTCAATGTATCAGAAAGTGACTGATCAAGGATATCGTTGAAAGAATTAACTTTGTCCATCATTTTAAGGTTGTAACGGATGCGGTCAAGAATAACTACAGTGGCGTTGATTGAGTAACCGATGATTGTAAGTACGGCAGCCAGAACTGTAGTAGAGAATTCCATCTGAGTCCATATAATGAATGTCATCATAATCAATGTATCGTGTACAAGAGCGATGATTGAACCCAAGGCAAAGTCCCAGTGGAAACGAATTGCAGCATATCCCCAGATGAGGAGTACTGTAAGGATAAACATCAGAACAGATTTACCTGCAATTGATTTAGAGAAGCTTGATCCGATAAAGTCTGTTTTTACAACTGCAACTTTTTCTTTACCGAATTTAGAGTAAAGCTTGCTTTCTACAGATGACTGAAGATCATTCTGTGAACCATCATCAGAAGCAGCCATACGAATCTGGAAGCTTGTATCAGCATCTTTTCCAAGCTGTTTAATTGAAATACCGTCTACACCATTTAATGCAGCGCGGATATCATCTGTTGTTACACCTGAATTTTCAACAGGATAAATATAAGTTTTTGCTGTTGAAAGAACATTTGAAACTGCAGAGTTGAGGAAAAGCTTTGTTGAATCAGCTGAACTGTTTATGGCATTCATTGTAACACCATCAATTTCTGAAACAGCAGAAGCAAGAGCTCCAACATTAGAATACTGATAGAATGGATAAGAATATGTTGCGTTATCGGCACCAGTACCAGAAACAACTACATCCATTTTATCGGCAGAAAGTGTAACAGCTACTTTTGCAGCACCACTATAAGAAAGCTCTGCTGCAGGTGAAGAAATACGAACTTCTTCAATAAGGCCAGGCTTGAAATCAAGACCAAGATTGATGCCGCGAACAAAAAATCCTACAACACCAAAAGCAATAATTGCACAGCTGGCAATAACACAAGGGATAAATCCTTTACTAAAATTCAATTTTTTCATTATTTAATCCCCCAGCCAATGCTTACTTTTTCTGAGTGAAGAACATCTGTGTCAAAGTCGAACATAAGTCTTGAAACGAACAAGGCTGTGAATACAGATGAAACTACACCGATTGCAAGTGAAACTGCAAATCCCTGGATACTTCCGGTTCCCAGCTGAGAAAGGAAGATGGCGGCGATAAATGTTGTAATGTTAGAGTCCATAATTGCCCAGAAAGCATTGTCAAATCCCATTGAAATTGCAGCTTTTCGGCTCTTACCGGCTCTGAGTTCTTCTTTAATTCGTTCAAAGATAATTACGTTAGCATCAACAGCCATACCAATTGTAAGAATCATACCGGCGATTGAAGACAATGTAAGAGTCAGGTTGAAAGCTGACAGAACTGAGAACATAATGTAAAGGTTCAAAACCTGAGCAACAACAGCGTTGATACCAGAGGCTTTGTAGTAAATAAGCATGAAGAGCAGAATCAAACCAAGACCAAGGGCAATTGCCATGATACCAGAATGAATTGCATCTTCACCAAGAGAAGCACCAATAACCTGCTGGCTTTCTACAGTCAGAGGAACGTTGAGCCATGCGCTCTGGAGTACTTTCTTAATATTATTTGCTTCTTCTGCACTGAATCCACCAGTAAGGCTAACCTGTCCTGAAGGAATTGCAGAATTGATACGTGCGTTTGATTTAATCTTATTGTCACTAACAATGGCCAGGTTATCACCAACATGATTAGCTGTAAATTCTGCAAAGATTTCAGCACCTTCAGCATCCAGTGTGAAAGCAACTTCTGGCTGGTTTGTATACTGATCAGCGCGAACATCAGCAGATTTAATGTGCTGTCCATCAAGAGCAACTTCTTTCTTTACAACAACAAAACCAATTCTTTCATCAAGACCGTATTCATCTTTTGTATATTCACCGAATACTTCACAGTCTTCAGGAATTACTGTTGGATCAATAAGGGAACCTGATGCATTAAATGTTGTTGTAGGGTTCTGAGAATAATACAAGAGGAAATTGTTTGTTGCTTCTGTATCAACAAGACGGAAATTCAAAACACCTTTACCCATAATCAATGTGTTGATTGCATCAGCCTGAGCAGCACCAGGAATTTCAATGTAGATGCGGTCTTCACCCTGCTGGCGGATAACCGGTGATGTAAGTCCAAATCGGTCGATACGGCTTGAAAGGTTTTCAAGGGCATTTGCCATAGCTTCTTTTTTGTATGTTTCAGCATCTGTAGTAACACTGTCACCAGCATTAGCAAGAGCCTGATCCAAATCTGCCTTTACGATAACATTCATACCACCAGAAAGATCCAGACCCAGTTTTACCGAGTTTGTATACTTCTTTTTAGCGGCAAGAATTTCATCGCGATAACGTGACTGGAAAACATCCTGGAAAGCAGCTTCTGATGCAAAAGCACCCATTACATCTTTTACTGTAGCAGATGCAGGAAGCTTTTTACCAATTACCTTATATGCTTTTGCGGCTTCTTTTTCTAACCATTTGAATTCTGCAGGAAGTGCAGAGTCAGCATTTGTCTTAGCAAGTGCTTTGATATTGCGTACATCTTCTGCGGCTTTTGCAGTAGCATAATCTTTGATGTTTTCGGTTGAACCAAGAGCCAAGGCCTGAACTTCTTTTGGAGTACGGGCATACCAGCTGATTGAAGGCCAAAGGAAAACAAAACAGATTGCAAGAACGGCAAGAAGAATCACAAAACGTGTTCGTTTGTTCATGTTTTCTTTTCTCCAGTTTTTTATTCCTCATCAGAAGCTTTTACTTCTTCTGATTCAGATTTTTCTTCTTTTTTTGATTTTTTGTCAGCTTTGTTATCAGCTTTAACTTCCTTTTCGTCAGATTCTACTGAAGAAACGGCAGATCGGTTGAATTCAATTTTTGTATTGTCGTCTACTTTAACAATAACTGTTTTTTCCTTAACTGAGGAAACAACTCCGTGAATACCACCGATTGTGATGATTTTATCACCCTTCTTAAGAGCATTAAGCATTTTTTCAGTTTCTTTCTGTTTTTTATTCTGTGGACGAATAATAAAGAAATAGAAAATAGCGATGATAAGAATGAGTGGAATGAATGATGTTGCAAGGCCAGCGCCAGTAGAAGCACTAGTAGCAGTCTGCAAGAAGGTTACAATGTTCATATATAACACACCTTTTATAAAAATTTTACTAAATTAATAGTTCTATCATTTTAACACAAAAGGTGTATTAATTCAATTGGAAAAAATCAGTTGTAAAAAAATCAGTTACAGCGGATTCTTATAATTTGAGCCTGACCTTCAATAGTAATTTTTTCACCTGGTTCAACAGCCCAAACATCTTCATCATAGATGGTAACAGGAAGCATTTCACTGTTTTTTATTACAGCTTTATTTGAGGAAACTACGTAAATTAACTGAACACCTTCTGGTTTATCTATATTTGAACAGAACATGCTCCATCCGCCTTTCACATTGACTTTCTGAAGCGAAAAGTACTGACATTCAAAATTACCAGAAAATGGTTCAACCTTCAGTTTTTCATCTTCCTTTATTACTTTCAATCCTTTTTCGATATGCACTTCCCTTCCGCGGCCATAGTCGTAAAGTCTGTAAGTAAGGTCACAGGACTGCTGAACTTCCATAAGGCGAATTCCACCACCTATGGCATGAACAATTCCACTTGGGATATACAAAAAATCACCGGCATGTACTTCAACATAATTTAGATATTTTTCCAGTGAAGCAGACTTTATTGCCAAAGCCAGCTCTTCATTGGAATATTTTCCATTCAGACCGTAAACCAGTTTTGAACCTTCATCTGCTGAAAGGATATACCAGCATTCAGTTTTACCAACATTTCCTTCACCTTCAAGTTCAAGTGCCATTTTATCATCTGGATGCACCTGAATTGAAAGAGCCTCATTGGCCTGAATAACTTTTACAAGAAGGGGATATGGTTTTCCGCAAAGTTCCATAAATTCAGGCTGACAGCCATTTGGATGAGTTGATGCTGTCCAAAGCTCGTAACCCCAGATTTTTTCAGATTTAATAGCCGTAAGTTTTTTCATATTGTGTAATCTCTTATTTCCAAAAGAATTTTTTCCTGAAGTACAAGCATTTCACACTCAGGAGCTGTTCCCTTTTCTATATGCTCTTCTCCGTGATCATATCCGTTTAAATGTAGAAGTCCGTGAAGCAGAAGACGTTTAAGCTCTTCATTTTCAGAAACTTCAAAATATGCTGCATTTTTAGGAAGGGTTTCTATCGAAATAATAATATCTCCCATAGCTTCCCAAGTTCCTTCCTCATCGGAATAAGAATCATGGCACTCAAATGACAGAACATCGGTAGGTGCATCGATTCCACGGTAATTCAAGTTCAATTCACGGATATTTTCATCTGTGCAGAACATTATTGAAATTTCCTGTCCGTCATAATCAAGCTTTTCCATCAGCATAGAAATATATTTTTCAACGCCTTTATACCAGGAAGGTTCACTCAATCCTGATTCCAAAGATATCATTATTCTATTCATAGTTTTCCTTGTGACCTGGGAAATACTGCTGGTGCGCGTTTTTCAGCTGTCCGTCATCTACATGAGTATAAATGGTGGTAGTAGCAAGATCAGCATGTCCCAAAAGCTCCTGTACACTTCTAAGATCAGCTCCTCCCTGCAAAAGATGAGTAGCAAAAGAGTGGCGGAGAGTATGCACTTTGGCATGAACGCCAGAAAGAGCCTCCAGTTCCTGAAATCTTTTCCAAACCCCTTTTCGGGAAATTGCATCACCACGATAGTTTACAAAAATTTCCTTTGTTTGTTTAGTACCACAGAGAACCGGCCTTACCTCATCAAGATAAATCTGAAGTTTTTCTGCTGCACGGCTTCCAAATGGGACAATTCTTTCTTTATCACCCTTTCCATGAACAAGAATAATTCTTTCATTCATGTGAAGGTTTTCAACAAGAAGTCCGCAAACCTCCGAAATGCGCAGTCCACAAGAATAAACCAATTCATAAAGAGCGTCATCCCGTTTTCCAAGAGGAGTATTTTTATCGATTACCGAAAGAAGTCTGTCTATTTCTTCTACAGAAAGGTAACGTGGTATTTTTCGGGGAGATCGTGGCTTTTCCAGCTGAATTGCATGATTTTCCTTCCATATATTTTCACGGACAATGTAATCACCAAAAGAGCGAAGTGCAGAAATATCCTTTGAAAGGGTTATCTCATTGATTTTATCGCTGGTTTTTCTATATAGAAGGTAGTAGATAAGTGTTTGAACAGAAACATCGGCCAGCTTAATCCTCTGGTTAGAAAGCCAGCAAAGAAAAAGTTTAGCCGATGTTTTATAAGTCTGAGCAGTTTCTTCCGAATCACGCATTTTAAGACGCAGATCGGTATAAAACTGCTGCAAAAAAGTTTCTATATCCATTGGACAGATATTTTGCCGTAATTACCAGGCTATTCGTCGTCACGGAAACTGATTGTTCTTGAAAGAGTTCCCTGATTTCGCCAGCAGGCAGGCATTGATTCATCATTTGGTCCGTTGTAATTTGCAGGTCGTTTTAATGGACTTGCAGATGTAGCAGGACGATTTGCCGAATCAAAAAGATCAATTCCAAGACTAGATTTATTTTCATTTTTTGGAGATTCAAATGTTCCGAACATATCATATTTTGAATCATTTTTAATGGGTTTGTGGGAAGGAATTCCGTTAAGGATAGAACTGAATTCATTAGAATCAACAACATTTGGATCTTTTTCCACTACAGGTTCAGCAGGAGCTTCTTCTGCAGGTTCTTCAGAATCAAAACCAGTTGCAATAACAATTACATTTACTTTACTACCCATAGATGCATCTGTTACATTTCCAAGGAAAACATTACAGCGTTTGTTGGCTGATGCAGTTACGGTAGATACAAGCTCCTGTGTTTCACGGAGAGTCCAGTCTGTTCCTGAAGTAATATTGATAAGTACGTTTTTTGCACCATCAATTTTAATTCCTTCAAGAAGAGGATTTGAAATGGAAGACTGAGCTGCATCAACTGCACGATTTTCACCATCTCCGTAGCCTACTCCAAGAAGAGCATTTCCCTGATTCAGGAGAACAGTTTTCATATCATTAAAGTCAAGATTTGGTTCTCCTTCCTTAATGATAATATCTGTCATGCCACGAACTATATCACAAAGAAGCTGGTCAGCAAGTCGGAATGACTGTTTCATATCCAGATCTTCATTTGTAAGCTTGAAAATCTGTTCGTTAGGAATAACAATTAAACTGTCTACACATTCTTTAAGCTTTTTAAGTCCCTGTTCTGCATGTTCTTTTCGGGCGTAACCTTCAAAAGAAAAAGGAGTAGTTACAACAGCAACAGTAAGAGCACCAAGTTTACGGGCAATATCAGCAACAATTGGAACTGAACCAGTACCTGTACCACCGCCCATTCCAGCTGTAAGAATAACCATATTTGCACCCGTAAGTGCTTTTTTGATCATTTCTGAGTCTTCTTTTGCAGCTTTTTCACCAATTTCTGGGTTACCGCCGGCACCCAAACCACCAGTGATTTTCTGACCGATTGCAAGTTTATTCTGATCTGGAGCCGGACTGGATGCCAGGGCCTGAAGATCCGTATTCATTACAAAAAAATCTACAAATTTTGTATTTGATTCAATAAGACGTTTTACAGTTGAAGATCCTCCGCCACCACAACCAACGATTTTAATGATTGTAGGACTTTTTGGATTGATTCCTTTTACTGCTATATCATCAGACATATTTACTGCAACTGTATCAACAGTTACATTTTCTGAAGTATAGTTTTCCTGTTCTTTTTCTTCTTCACTGCTTAAAATTGAAATTCCATTTAACATTCTCTGTTCCTCCCGACCCTTTTGGAATTAGAAAAATGACTTTTTAACTTTTGACCAGAAACTTTCCCTGTTAGTTTCAGCCTTTTTAGCATTCTTGATTTTTCGTTTTTTGTGACTGTCACGACTGGCATTTTCATTTTTATTTGCCAGAACAAGACCAATGGCAGTAGCAAAAGATGGTTTTCTGTAATCTTCTTCTACTCCGCCAAGATTTTCAGGATAACCAATGCGTACGGCAGTTGTACCAAACACAGCCTGTGCCAGTTCAACAACACCTTCCATTTCTGCACCGCCACCTGTAAGAATTATATTTCCAGAAAGCTGCTTTATAGAAGAATTCTTCATAATCTCTTTTCGTACCAGAGTAAATATTTCTTCCATACGTGGCTGTACTATCTGACAAATCTCACTTTTGTAAGTCTGTTCTGGAGCTTGACCACCTACTCCCGGAATAAGCACTTCTGAATCCATGGTGATTCCCTGCATCCAGCAGCATCCGTAAGTTTCCTTAATATCTTCCGCTGTTTCTCTAGATATACCTTTTACAAGAGCAATGTCGTTTGTTACAAAATCACCGCCAACAGGAATAGACATAGAACAAACTGGAGTTCCCCCAAGAATAACCATTACGTCGGTTGATCCGTGGCCAAGATCAATAAGAATAGATCCCAATTCCATTTCATCCTGCTGCATTACTGAGTGGGTTGTGGCAAGTGATTTGAACATTACACCATTGCTTTCGTAACCGGCTCGTCCGATAGTAGCCTGGATATTTTCTACAATTGTTCGTGCGGCTGTAATCAAGTGGAGTTCGCATTCCAGACGCACGCCGATTCTGTTTATAGGATTTTTGATATTTCCAACACCGTCCACGATATACTGACGTGGGATTGAGTGGAGACGCAGACGGTCCATTGGAATAGCAACTGCCTGAGCAGAATCAATTACCCGGGCAATATCTTTATCAGTAATTTCACGGCTTTTTCGGCCTTCCTGACTTACTGAAACAACACCTTTTGAATTTGTACTGGAGATTTCGCTTCCACCAACACAGGTAACCACAGAACTAACCTCTACACCGGCGTTCTGTTCGGCCATTTCAACTGCATCGCGAATAGCATTTTTTGTTTCTTCAATATTTACAATGCAACCTTTGCTTACTCCAGCAGATTTTCGAGAAGCTGTTCCGGCAATGTAAATATTTCCGTTTTCATCAAAGTCACCGATTGCAACTCTGATGTTCTTTGTTCCGATATCAAGTCCGACTATCATCCCATTATCCCCATATCTTCATTTTCTTCTTTCTGTTGTGAAACACGTGATTCATTGCGAAGTCTGTATGAAACAGAACCGTATCTGAGGTCAACTTCGCCAATATCTGTGCCAAGCTCGCGAACAATATCAAGAGTTACCATCATTGTATTGAGAGCATCACTATTTAATGTTCGGTCAGTTAGGATTTTTACATGAGAATTAGATGGAATAAGAACCAGTTCATAGTTACCGAATTCTTTTGGAACAACGCAAATTTCGCTTATAGAAGCAAAATATTTAGAATTCTGGTGCTGGATTTTTGAAATCTGTTCGATAAGTCCCTTATATTTCTGTGGGATTCGCATTCCTGAGCTGTAATGTTCAACAGGAATTCCTGAGACAATAGGCATGTCATTTAGATTTACTGATTTTTTTGTTCCAGCTGAAAAAAGAACACCTTCTGAATCAATCTGCATTGGAACTGATCTTCCGTTATCAACAATTAAAGTTGTACACACTGGTACACGTTCTGTTACCTGAATTGTAATTTTATCAGGAAAAGTTTTTGTCACTTTTACTTTGCCAATAGAAGCATCTGAAGACAGGATATTTACAGCTTTTTTTACATCAAAATTCCACCATGATGTAGCATTAAGAGGAAGAAGTTTCACTGCAATTTCCTGGGCAGTATAATTTTCCTGTCCTGTTACAGTTACTTTTGGAGAAGACATACTAGGTTTAATTACTTTTGCAGTAATAAATTCACCAAACAAAAGAGTTACGCCAACAAGACAGGCAATTGCCAGAAATCTGTTTTTACGTCTTGCTTTTTCTTCAGCTTTGGCAGAATCTAAATCTGCTTGTTCAAGGTATGTATCAACATCCTCAAAGAATAAACTCATGTCACTCATAAATATCCTCTATATTAACTGTTGTATAACTATTTTTATTGTCTATTTCAAATATTTCTTCTTCTTCGTCTGTGCAACGTGATGCATTAAGTACAAAACCGCACATTGCAAGAGTCACCATAATTGATGATCCACCAAGTGAGAAAAAAGGAAGCGGGATTCCTGTTGTTGGAAATGCGCCGCTAACAACCCCCAGATTAATAACTGACTGAAACACAATTGAAAATACACAGCCAAATGCTGCATAAGAGGCAAATCGATTTTTACTGCGTAATGCAATGGAAAAACCTTTCCAGGCAAAGAAAATCAGCAGTGCAATATAAATCAAAACGCCAACAAATCCCATGGCTTCTGTCCAACCGGCAAAAATATAGTCAGATTGAACTTCTGGAATAGAGTTTAAACGCACAAAATCGCTTCCGATTCCGCTTCCCAAAATACCGCCGCTTGAAATAGCCCGTTCAGCATTTAAACTCTGATAATTGATTCCCTGTCCAAGAGCAGGTTCGTCTTTATGGAGCCAGCCTAAAATTCGCTGAATTCGGTATTCTTCAGAAAAAACCATGATTGTAAGGGCAATTCCTCCAGCAATAAGTGTTGGAATAAGCCACATAAGACGCATGCCGGCAACAACAAACATTGTTACACCAAGCACAAAAATGAAAAGCCCTGTAGACAAATCTTTCTGGGCAAAAACAATCACTGTAACCAGAACAAGTCCGAAGGCCCCCGGTGCCATTGTAACATCATCGTCATTAAGAGCCTTCTGTTTTTTTTCAAACAGATTCCCCAGGAACAGACAGATGCCGAACTTTGCAAGTTCCGATGGCTGAAGAGTCATACCGCCAAAGAGTTTAACCCACCGGGCGGCCCCGTTTCTTGTCTCCGAAATACCAGGAACAAAGGTCAATATGCACAAAAGGAGTATGGAAAGGCACATTGGAGCCAAAAATTTATCTCGGATGATTTTAATGTCCACAAAACAGAATGCCAGGAATCCTACAAAACCAATGGCAGAGGAAATAAGCTGGCGTGTTACAAAGTAAAATGGTTTTCCGTAAAGACGGCTTGCATAATTTTGAGAGCAGATTACCAGAGTAAACATGCCCAATCCCCAGAGAAGAATTGTTGCAACAAGAAAACCAGAATCACTTTTTTTGTAACTTTCAAGAGGTCGGTCTGCATTAAAAGCATAAGTTTTCAGATTTTCAATCATTCTGCAACCTCCTCTTTCTTGATATATGGAACTACTTCCCAAAGCTTCATGCTGTTAGAACCTTTAAGAACAACAACAGAATTTTCAGATGCAGTTTCAAGAATTCTATTTCCAATTGATTCAAAGTCACCGGCATTAAAATACACAGCAGAAGAAAGCTTCAGTTTTTTTACAACTTTAATTTCGTCACCAACAAACAAAGCTTCATCTACACCGGATTGTGAAACTTTTACGCCGATTTCTTTATGAGCTTCTTCGCTTTTATCACCAAGCTCTTTCATATCACCAAGAACCAGGATTTTTTTACCATGAATTTCCAGTCTTGAAGTCCAATCAATTACTCCTGCCATGGAAACAGGATTTGCATTGTAACAATCCTTTACAAGAGTAATTTTTACGCCATTTTTCAAAATGATTTCAGAAATTTCCATTCGTCCAGAAATTCCGTTCATTCCTTCAAGACCAGATTTTATCTGTTCTGGAGTTACTCCAAGGCTGTCTGCCAGAGCACAAACACCAGTTGCATTCACGTAATTATAATATCCAGATAAAGGAAGATTGATTTTCTCACCTTTCCAGCTGAACACTGAACCTTTAAGTCCCATATCAGAAATATAGATTGCGTCCTTTGAAGGGAATTTTACGTGTACAGCTTTCTTTGCATTTTCCAGAAGATAGTCTGCAAAATCATCTTCTGCAGGAACCACTGCCACTCCTTTTTCATCCATCCAGTCAAAAACCTTCCGTTTTTCTTTAGCAATATTTTCCCGGCTTCCAAGAATTCCAATATGTGCAGTTCCAATATTTGTAATAAGTGCAATAGAAGGCTTTAATACCTTTGAAATTTCACCAATTTCATTTTCCCGGTTCATGCCCATTTCAAAAATCCCGCATTCATGTTCAGAACGAATATTGAACACAGACAAAGGCAGCCCTGTTTCAGAATTGAAATTTCCTTTTGTATAAACTGTATTGTATTTTTGAGAGATTGCAGCAACTGCCATTTCCTTTGTGGTAGTTTTTCCGCAGGAACCTGTAATGGCCACTTTTATAAGATTTGGGAATTTTGCAACATAGCCTTCTGCTGCATTCTGAAGAGCAGTAAGTGTATTTTCTACTACAATAAAGGTTACAGGATATTTTTTTGCCAGCTCTTCATAAAGGCCGTGATTTTTTTCATCTTCTGATTTTGCAATAAAGACTACAGAGGCTCCTTTTTCAAGACTCTGAGGCACATATTTATGACCGTCCTGAAATTCACCAATAAGAGGAACAAAAAGAGATTTTTCAGTTACATTACGGCTGTCGGTAGTAACATTTGTAAACACTGAGTCACCGCTTCCAAAAGCAGTTCCCTTTACCGAGGCCAGTAATTCTTCTTTTGTCATCAAAGACACTTTATTCATCTTTTGATCCTGTCATTTCTACACGCACAATATCATCACTTTCAGCCTTGTGCATGCCCAGCTCTTCCACGGCGATTTTTTCAATACGTCGTGCACTTGTAAGAAGACTAATATCACTTACAAGCTTTTTATTTTCTTCAATCAGTTTTTCCTGTTTCTTTTCAAGAGCAGCAATTTCCTTAGACAAGTCGTTAAATCGTTTTGCCTGAAGAGCATAAGCTACCAAAAGCAGAGGGATAATTACTGCAAGAAAGCAACAGAGAAAGTTTTTCAAAAATCGGACAGTTTTATCTTTCATCAGTATCCCACCACATCTCTAAGATGATACTCATTGGCATCACCAAGTTTTTTTACTACACGGAGTTTTGCACTTCTGGAAGGAGAATTAACTTTACATTCCTCTTCCGTAGGCCCCACTGGTTTTCGTGTAATTACTTCTGCCACAGCTTTTCCACCACACTGACACTGAGCCACTTCAGGCGGACAAACACACTGTTTTCCAAGATTTCGGAAAAAGTTTTTGGCAATTCTGTCTTCCAGTGAATGAAAAGTTATGATTCCCATTTTTCCACCCACATTCAGACAGTTAAATGCGTTATAAAAAGCCTTTGGCAGGCGTTCCAGTTCACCGTTTACTGCAATACGCAGAGCCTGAAAAGTTCTGGTTGCAGGATGAATAGCTCCGTAGCGATAATTTGCCGGAACAGCATTCCATATAATTTCAGCAAGCTCTTTTGACGAAGTGATTTCACTACCCTGACGTGCAGAGCAGATGGCCGATGCAATACGGCGGCTTAATTTTTCTTCTCCATAAAGATAAATAAGATTTGCAAGTTCTTCTTCCTTCATGTTATTAACCAGCTCAGCAGCACTCTGTCCTACATCAGGATTGATGCGCATATCAAGCTTTTCATCATAACGGAAAGAAAATCCACGACCGCTTTTTTCATAGTGGAAAACTGAAATACCAAGATCAAAAAGAATAAGATCAGGTTTTGGAAGATTTTCAGGATAAGAAGAATAAAAGTCGCTGAAATTTCCGCGATAAAAGTTCATCCTGTCGCCATAAACCGCTAATCTTTCTTTTGCACGTTCCTGAATCACTTTATCAGCATCCAGTCCCATAATTGAAAGCTCAGGATAAGACTTTAAAAAATTAAAAGAATGTCCGCCTTCTCCCAAAGTAGAATCAACCATGAAGCAAGGATTTACTTCTGGTTTTAAAAGCGTGAGACATTCCTGCAATAATACTGGTGTGTGTACTATTTCCAATTTAATTTTTCCTATCCCTAGAAACAGATATCTTTCAATTCGTCTGCGGCATCAGAGAATTCTTCTTCACTATTTGCCAGGTATTCACGGTACTTATCTGAATCCCACACTTCCATAAATCTGTCGATTCCAAGAATTGTGCAATCCTTTGAAAGCCCTGCATACTCGCGCAGACTCTGCGGGATAGAAAGGCGACCGGCTTTATCGAACTCCACTTCCTGGGCCGGTGCAATAAATCGTCTCAAGACATTCAGATTCTTCTTGTTAAAAGGAGAAGCTGATGCCATGAGCCGACCTTTAATAATTTCCCATTCTTCTGTAGTAAACAGCTGCAGACAGTGATCCATGTAACTAGCAGTAACAATGAGTACATTCTGATTTAATTCAGTACGCAACTTGGATGGAAAGGCAAGTCGCCCTTTTTCATCCATAGTGTTATTGTACTCACCTGTAAGCAGTTTCATCTCCACTTTCTACCACTTTCTACCACAATTTCCCACTTATCTACATTTTATCATAAAAAATTCTAATGTCAATGGCTTTTCTTACCGATAATGAAGATTTTTAACAAAAAAAACCGCGGCTCTGTTTTTTTTAAGAACTATTTGTCCCCTAGGTAAAATTCCTTATTTTTATATTGTTAAACGATTAACCTTTAACTTTTCTGATATACTTTTCTTATGATTAACACCTATAACGAAAGTTCACTACACAGGACAATCAAATCTTATTACGCTTCTTTATATGAAGGGGCTGTGGAAGTAGAAAAGGATGGACATATTTTAGATATTCTTGCCGGTGATAATCATGTAATTGAAATACAAAACCTGAACCTTTCTAAACTGACTGGAAAAATTTCTCACTTACTTGAAAATCATTATAAAGTCACTCTTGTACATACAATTCCAGTAGAAAGATATATTGAAAACTATAACAAGGAAGGTGATTTAATTTCCCGGAAAAAAAGTCCAAAAAAACTAAGCATTTACGATCTTTTTCGTGAATTAACTGGAATATACCCTCTTTTACTGAATAAAAACTTTGAACTGCATGTTTTAGAAATTAAAATGACTGAAATCAGAATTAAAGAAGGTGAACTTGTTCAGTCACAAAACAACAGAAGACGATTCAGAAAAGATTATATAAAATCAAATAAGAAGCTGGATAAAATAATAAAAACCCATATTTTTAAGACTGCAGAAAATTACCTTTCACTGATTCCAGATAATCTTAAAAACTCATTCTGCGCAAAAGAGCTTAAGATTCATCTTGAAACCAACAAACTAACAAAAGCAAATGCTGACCGTAATGCCCACCTGCTAATATGGGTGCTTCTTCGCATGGAACTGATTGAATACACAGAAACCAAAAATCGTTCCAGATATTACAGGATTAGCAGCTCAAACAATTTTTCATCTAAATAAAAAAAAGGCGCCGTCCAATAAGACAGCGCCTTCTCTATCAAAAATTAACTAAGATTACCAGTTATCAAGCATGTCATCTTCATCGCGGTTCTGCAGATCATAAAGGTCTGTTACACAGCGAAGATCATCAATGTACATGTAGTAAGAACCACGAGCCTGCATTGGGTTACAGTCTACACGGAAACCTACGATACGAAGACCAGGTCTGTCTCCATAATATGCACTTGACTGAACGATACCATGTTCACCATCAATTGAAGGTGGAATTACACAAGAAAGTTTTTTCCATCCTGTAAATCCAAGGTTACCCATGTACAATTCAAAACTACGTCCAAAGTAATCCTGAACCAAAAGGTACATATCATGGCTCTGGTTACGTCCACAAACCCAAAGAGATACAACTTTTGTTGTTCCTTCTACAGGGATTGGGCGCTGTGAAGTGATTGTGAAAGAGTTGATACCACGTTTGAAGAAATCAACGCGAACACCGAAAACCTGAGAGTCTTCTTCTTCCTCTTCACCTTCCAGAGGTTCTTTCATTGCAGGATTACCTTCAAAAAGACGAGCTGTGATTACACCATAGTCAGGAGACATATGAACATTCCAGCTACCTTCTCTTTCGAATTTATCCAAAGAGATTTCTTTCAAAGCCTGAAGAGCAGAATCACGTCCTACGCTTTCAGGATTTGGATCACCAAGGCTGTTATTCTGTGCAAATACAGAAAAGCTTACTGCCAAAAGTGCAGCTACAATCAATAATTTTTTCATTAGTCTTCCACCTCGTCTGTATCGTCACCGAAATCGGCGTCACGGAGTTCATAACCATCGTAAATAACTGCAAGTGAATTTGTAGTATATTTAATCTGATCAAAATAAATTACAAAGTCATCAACAAATTCTTCAGCATCTGTTCTGATGCGGAATCCTACCAATGTAAGGCTTCTTGAACCTGAACGGAGCAATGAATGCTGTACCATCCAGCCAGGAATGCTTACTGTAACATTTTTCCAACCCTGGAAAGCAAGATTTCCAGCAGGAAGAACATGAACACGACCATTTGCATCACGAACAAGAACTTCAAGATAATAAAGGTAGTTTGCACCCCATACCCAGAAATCAATCTGAGAAACTGTTCCTACCATTGGAATTTCATATGGATTTCCATCGTTTGTAGGGAAAACTTCAAACCAGTTGTCACCTTTGCGGTTGAAAGCAGTTTTTACACCGAATACTTTAGAATCGCCTGCATCACCACGGCGAAGCTGTTTAAGTGAATTAGGAATACCATCGAAGTAACCTGTTTTTGGGAAACCTTCAGCAATAAAACGGCTGGCATTTACACCCCATTCCCAGTTAAGGGACTTTCCTTCATATGCATAGTCCTGATTACCTGCATTGTCAAAATTGTCAATTACAAATGTCTCTACGCTTTTTGAACTTGGCTGTGCAAAAACTGCAGCAGAAGAACCAAAAAGAACTGCAAGACAAACAAAGACTTTAAAGGCCTTTTTCATGCAAAACTCCTCGTTATTCTTGATAGAATATTATACTACATTATCGGCATAAAAATAAATTCTTATAACTCTTATCATTATATTTTAGGAAGATATGTTTGTCAAACCGTTTACTTCCCAAATCTCTATTTCCTACATTTTTTCAAGGAACGGAACCAGCACCATATCCATACAGCTGGAAAGCACATTAAGTGTACACTGAGCAAGATAAAGTCGGGCTGAAACCAGTTTTTCATCACCTGCAGCAAGAATTGGACACTGCTGATAGAATTTACTGAACAATTTTGAAAGGTCGTAGAGATAAGATGTCATTACACTTGGATCAAGATTTTCAGCAGCTTTTGAAACAGCGGCCGGGAAATCACCAAGTGCTTTAATCAATTCCCATTCTTCCGGTTTATCAAGAAGTTTTACACTTTCTTCATCATTTCCAATCTTAATTCCTGATTCAGAAGCTTTTCTAAGAATTGAAGAAATACGTGCACCCATATATTGAAGATAAGGTCCTGTGTTTCCATTGAAAGAAAGTGACTCTTCAGGATTAAAAAGCATATCTTTTACAGGAGTTACCTGAAGAAGATAATAATGAAGGGCTGCAAGAGCAACTTTTTCTGCTACATCGTCAGCATCATCAAGTTCTTTATCACGTCCCTTTTCTTTTATTTCAGCAAGTGCAGATTCATGAAGATTATCTATAAGATCATCAGCATCTACAACTGTACCTTCACGGCTCTTCATTCGTCCTGAAGGAAGATTTACAAGACCGTAGCTAAGGTGGAACAGTTTATCAGTCCAGTCAAAACCAAGTTTTTTAAGAATATGGAAAAGAATCTTGAAATGATAATTCTGTTCTGAAGCAACTACGTAAACCATCTGATTAAATGCCCAGTCATCATGGCGAGAAATGGCAGTACCAATATCCTGTGTAATATAAACAGATGTTCCATCTTTTCGCAAAAGAACTTTTTCGTGATTATCTTCGTCCTTTCCTTTTCCAACAACATCAGTTACATCAATACGAACAGATCCATCATCTGCCTTGAAGAAAACACCTTTTTCAAGTCCTTTAAGGATTTCATCTTTTCCTTTAAGGTAAGTTTCGCTTTCAAGATAAAACTTGTCGAATTCAATATTTGTGCGTTTGTAAGTTTCTTTTACACCGTTCAGAGTCCAGTCATTCATTTTCTGCCACAGTGCACGAACTTCCGAATCCCCCTGTTCCCATTTAATGAGCATTTCTTCAGCTTCCTGGAGAGCTTTTGGATGTTCTTTAGAATACTTATCGAACTCAACATAACACTGTCCAACAAAATGATCGCCTTTCAAGCCCAAAGATTCAGGTGTATCTCCATTTTTCTCATGAAAAAGTTTATAGGCAAGCATGGATTTACAGATATGAACACCCCGGTTATTGATAAGGTCAACCTTGAAAACCTCGGCACCGGCCTTTTTCAAAATGCGGGAAACTGATTCACCAAGTGCATCATTACGCAAATGTCCAAGATGAAGAGGTTTATTTGTATTTGGTGAAGAAAATTCCACCATTACACGACGACCTTCCAGGTGTTTTTTTCCGTTTGCAGCAAGGCTACCATAATTTTCCCCCTGCTCTTCAATTGTTTTAAGAACGGAAATTGCACTTCCAGCTTTATCAAGCTTTACATTCAGGTAAGGTCCAACGGCTAAAAATTCACCTGCAGATTTATCTGTAATTTTTTCCAGTGCTTTCTGTGCAATAACTGGAGGTGCCATTCGAAGTGCCTTGGCAAAAACAAAAAGAGGAACACCAATATCTCCCATTTCAGGGTTTGGTGGAGTTACCGTCTGAATATTATCTTCTGTAAAAAGTGGAAGTTCAGGATTGATTTCACTTACAAGGTCATTAACTGCCTTAAGTACAATTGATTTAATCTGTGCTTTAGTATCCATAAATTTTATTATATAGAAATTATCGCTTTTGTTCAATTTTGGGCTTTTACGTATTGAATCACGTAAAAATCTAACCCAAAGAGATTCGGTTAATCATGTAAA
>JAEDJA010000067.1 GCA_016296575.1 Treponema sp. | reverse complement strand
TTCTCAGTTCTCAGTTCTCAGTTCTCAGTTCTCAGTTCTCAGTTCTCAGTTCTCAGTTCTCTAGGCGAAGAATATACAGATAACAAATATATAATAGTTGAAAATTTTAAAGGCACAGGTTTCTGCTTTTTGGCGGCAGGAAGCTGTGCTTTTTTTTGTTTTAAATAAAATTCTACCAAAGAGGGACTGAATATGGGAATAAGTATTAAAGATTCTGATTCTTTTGCAAAAGAGCTTGTATCAAAAATTCTGGAAACAGGATTTTATGGGATGTCCAAAACAGATTTTTATGATTATGTACTTTTTTTGATGAATAAGTACAGTGAAAATCAGTTTTTGAAAACCAATTCAAATTTTGAAAATGCAAGACTTTTAAAATTGAGTGAACAGAAAGTCAAAAATTTAAAACTCAATATTAACCTTAAATTTGCCTGTGACGAACCTGAAATCGTAATCGCAGATTTCTTTTCTAAACTGACAGAAAAAAATTTTCATAAAACAGATGAAAAATATGAATTTGTTCTTGATGATTCTTATACACGGATGTGCATAGAAAGTGTCCTTAAAAAGAACGGAAATACACTAGATTACAAGATTAATACTGAAAAAGTTCAGATAGATGCTGAAAACTTAAAGAATTTTCTTTCGTCTTATGCAGAAGGACTTAATAACCAGTTGCAGACAAAAGAATTAAAAGATGAAGTCTTAAAAATCGGAGTAAATATTCTTGATAAAGCTTGTCCGGTACCAAATGTAGTTTCATCAATAGTTAATATAGGAAAAATAATTTTGAAAAATACATAAACTTGGATTCTCGCTATTCATGGCTCGCCGCTAACGCGGATTTTTTTAAGGAGGAATACAATGAAAAGAATTTTGAAAAAAGTCGCAGGGCTTGCACTTGCGGCAATGGCACTTGCAGCCTTTGCCTGTAAAATAGAAATAAAAACAGAGTGGAAAGACAAAACCTACTGTTCAGCCGTAACCTTTACATCAGAAGCAACAGCTGACGGTGTAAAAGTAACAATGGCAACAACAACAGCAGGTGCAGTAATCTATTACACAACAGACGGAACATTGCCGACTGAAAAAAGCACAAAGTACAGCGAAGCCGTAGAGTTTACAAAAGACGCAACGGTAAAGGCAATTGCAATCAAGGAAGAAATAGAAAACAGCCCTGTAAGCATTGCGACAGTTTCTATCAAAGAAAAAACGATTATTGCAGACGAAACTGCTCCTAAAGATGTAAAAAACTTTGCTGTCGTAAACAAAGATGCCGCCGCACTCCTTACTTGGAAAGACCCGACCGACAGCGACCTTTTTGGAATTGAAGTAACATACTGCACATCTACATCTTCCCGCGCTATTTCTGTAATGGAAAAAGAAAGCATTTTTGTAGCACCGGGAACTGAGAATGTTGTAATTACAGGTCTTACAAACGGCACATTATACACATTTACCGTAAAGGCAATGGACTTAAGCGGAAACAAAAGTACAGGAGTAACAAAGACCCTTACCCCATCAATAATCGAAAAATCTCCGCTTCAGATTACGCTTACACCAGATGTAACTGCAAAAACAAGCGGTAATGTAACAGTAAGCGTAAGTGCCGTAACAGACAGTGCATCGGCTGTTAAAAAAATAGCCGTAAAACAGGGAACTGATGTAGCAATCGACACAGTACTGAGAGGAACAAACATTACGGAAACAAAAACCTTTACTGTAACAGAAAACGGTTCCTACACAGTAGCAGCAACAGACACAGCAGGAAGAAGGGAACTTTGCTGGATAACAGTAAACAACATCGACAAAACAGCCCCAGCCGTCGTAACAAATCTTGAAGCAGCCTATGACTACGCAAATAAAAAAGTAACCATAAGCTGGAAAGACCCTTCCGACAGCGATTTTACAAAGGCTGAAGTTACATACAAACTGGGAGCGGAAGAGCCTGTAACGGTAGAAGTTGAAAAAGGCGTACAGAAATACGAACTGGAAAACATTGAACCGGAAGTAACTGTAAACGTATCGGTAAAAGCGTTTGATAATGTGGAAAATGCCAGTGTTGCTGTAGATACACAAACTGTAACAAAAGCCACATTTGCCATAAGAAGCATAACTTTAAGCCGCGACCATGTGGAATACAAAAGCGGAAAACAAATTACCGCAACAATAAAAGGCGACAACTTTAACCTACTTCCAACAGGAGATGATGCCCTTACAGTAAAAGTATATGACGGTAGCACACTTGTAAGCTCATGTACCACAGTGGCAGATGTAAACACAGAAGACAATACCGCCACCGCCACATTTACATCCCCAGACGGCGCAGACAGCGATACAGGAAAAACATACACCGTAGAAACAGTTGTAAATGTAGAAAAACAGGGAGTAAACACAACATTCCGCGTTTCAAGCAAGCCTAGCATTTATAATTTTTACATCTTCGATGCAAACAACTCTCAGGTTTCTGCAATTCCTGTAAGCGATGTAACTGCCCAAACAACAGTAAAAGCAACCATAATGGCATACAACTTCGACATTGCAGACGAAATAAAACTTGCCTTCTTCGATTCCACAGGAAATGAAGTTTCGGGAGCGTCAAAAATTGTAACAGAAGAAGATTATGCATTTAAAAACACCACAAGTTACGAAACATTTAGCGTAAATGTACCTGTACCGCAGGATGAGGGCATATACACCCTTAAGGCAATGTGGGACGGCAATGTAATTTCATATTCAAAATACAAAACACTGCAAATATACGGAGTACCAAAGTTTACTTCGTTTACAATTCCAAACGCTGGAACACCTGCAAACGGAACACAGCTTACAGCAACATTCAAAGGTAAAAATTTTGCAACACCAGATGTTGATGTTTCATTATTTAAGGTAACCTGCGACAGTAAAAAAACAATTACAGCAGATTCTTATGTAACAGTGATAAACGATACGACTGCAACCGTACTGCTTACAATACCAGATACAGAAGGAACATATACCGTAACATTAACATACGGCGAAGAATCTACAAACGCAGATTTTGTTGTAAAAGATTACAGTTCATATACTGTTGGCGATGTAATGCTTAGCGACGGCACAAAGGTAGATTATCAAGAAAACCAGACATTTACAGACGACCAGAAATCAAAAGCCGTAGCTGTAATATTTGGCTTTAGAAACGGAGTGCCTTTGGGAGTAGGAATTGTTCATAACAGAAGCCGTCTTGAATGGTGTACAAGTAGTGCAACAGGTTACAACAAAAACATAACTGCTTTGCAGGGAGATAAAACAACCGGCTACATGGACGGAAGCGACGGCTGGAAAATACTAAAAGAAGTCTGTTCTGATGCAGAGAGCAATCCTGAGAATTACCCTGCATGGAACTATTGCAGGAATTATGGTGCTAACAATGGTCTTGAAGGAGACCTTGCAACAGGCTGGTATTTACCAACAGTGGCAGAA